>NZ_SDOY01000091.1 GCF_004117935.1 Streptomyces roseicoloratus
GCCCGGGGCACCGCCCGGACGGCCGCCGGCACCGGGACCGCCGGCGCCGGGACCACCGGTGAGCCGGCCGCCCGGGGCACCCTGGCCCTGCGGGACGGCGCCCTGACCGGCCTGGCCGGCCTTCGGCGCGGGCTTCTTGCCGCCGTGGGCGACGTCGACCGGGAGCATGACGAGCGCGGTGGTGCCGCCCGAGTCGGACGGACGCAGCTGGATCCGGATGCCGTGCCGCAGGGACAGGCGGCCGACCACGAACAGACCCATGCGGCGGGAGACCGAGACGTCCACGGTGGGCGGCGAGGCGAGCCGCTCGTTGATCGCGGCGAGGTCCTCGGGGGAGAGGCCGATGCCGGTGTCGTGGATCTCGACGAGCACCCGGCCGTCGGGCAGGGCGTGACCGGTGACGCGGACCTTGGTCTGCGGCGAGGAGAACGAGGTGGCGTTCTCGAGCAGCTCGGCGAGGAGGTGCACGAGGTCGTTGACGACCCGGCCGGCGACCTCGGTCGCCGGCACCGCGGCCAGCTCGATGCGCTCGTACTGCTCCACCTCGGACGCGGCGGCACGCAGGACGTCGACCAGCGGGACCGGGCGGGTCCAGCGGCGGCCCGGCTCCTCACCGGCGAGGACGAGGAGGTTCTCACCGTTACGGCGCATGCGCGTCGCGAGGTGGTCGAGCTTGAACAGCGAGGACAGCTGGTCCGGGTCGGCCTCGCGGGACTCCAGCTCGGAGATGAGCGACAGCTGACGCTGGATGAGGCCCTGGGAACGCCGCGAGAGGTTGGTGAACATCGCGTTGACGTTGCCCCGGAGGAGGGCCTGCTCGGCGGCGAGGCGGACCGCCTCGCGGTGCACGTCGTCGAAGGCCGCGGCCACCTGGCCGATCTCGTCGCGGGAGTGCACACCGACGGACTCGACGGAGGTGTCGACGTCCTGCGGGTCGGACTCGGAGAGCTGCTTGACCAGCTCGGGCAGACGGTCCTGGGCGACCTTGGTCGCGGTGTCCTGCAGCCGTCGCAGCGACCGGATCATGGACCGGGCCACGACGAAGGCGCCGACCAGCGACACGCCGAGGACGAGGAGGATCAGGGCACCGTTGATGATGGCGTCGCGCTGCGACTCCTGGCGCAGCTCACGGGCCTTGGTCTCCATCTCGCCGAGCAGCGTCGCCTCGATGGTCTGCATGGCACGCATCTTGGTGCCGTACTCGTCGGTGAAGTTGAGGTGACCGCGCTTGACGCCGGGCAGCCCGCGGTCCGACTTCAGCATCCGCTGGGCGTAGTTGTCGGCGGCCTCGATCGACGGGTTGCCGTTGCTCAGCGTGGCGGTGAGCTCCTCGGCGTCGCCGCCGGTCGACTCGTAGATCGACTTGAAGGACTTGAGCTCGACGCCCTCACTGGTGAGGGCGGCGTCGCCGTACAGGCGGTCGCCCTGCTCGATCTTCCCGGGCCGGCTGTCGTTCGGCGGCAGCGAGGAGGCGATGATCGCCTGCTGGATGGAGGCGTACTCCTTGGCGGACGAGAACGCGGCGAGCGCGCGGGTCCGCTTGATCATCTCCGGGTTGCTGGTCGCCTGCGCCATGTCCTGGGACAGGCTGAGCAGCGAGCGGATGAGGCGGCTGTAGGCCTCGACCGTCACCGAGTGGGCGACGCCCTCCTCGTACGCGGTGGTGCGGATCGAACCGAGCTGGCTGACCTGCGAGGCGATCTGGCTGACGTTCTGCCGGATGCTGCGCAGCGACTCGTCGCCCTCGGCCGCCGGGATGTCGTTGGTGGCGTCGAGGAAGGCCTTGTAGGCGCGGTCGGTCGCCTTGCGCGGGTTGGCGACCTGGTAGTCGCTGGCCGACTTCTTGTTGGCGAGCGGACCGGCGGAGAGGTCGCGCTCCTTCTGCAGGGCCTCCGCGAAGGTGGTGGCCTGCTTGGTCAGCCTGGTGAGCAGCTGCATCTGGTCGAGCTGCTCCATGTCCTGGAGCGACTCGCTGATGCGGATGCCGCCGAGGCTGGTCGCGGCGACCACGGGGAGGGTCAGCAGCGCCACGAGGCGGGTGGAGATGCGCCAGTTGCGCAGGGCTATTCGGGGCCCGACGGAGTTCTCGGACTGGAGCTTGGGGAGCGGGGCGTGCTCGGTCGCGGCGTCCGCGGCGGTGCCGCGGGCGGCGCCGTCACCGCCCTCGCCCTTCCTGGGGTTCTGGGGCTGCGGGGCCGGGGAACCGTGCTGGGTCCCGGCACGCGGCTCCTGCTCCGCCGAAGCTTCCCCTCGGCCCTTGCGGGCCTGGGAGGAGCCCGTGCCATCCCTCTTGAAACGTCCCTGCACTAGCGTCGCAACCTCTGGACCAGGCGTCCTTCCGGGTGAACGGAGAGGACGGTGTCGGCGTGTGGGGACGCAGGTGCGTCCCGGTGGTGGTCGTCGGTGACCGGCGCAGATCCCCCCTTTCCCGCCACTCGGCCGGCGCTGCGTTGCGCCCCCTGCGCGCCGGCCTCAAGCCCGCGGCGGTGCGTGGAATTCCAGCACAGTGCTGGATCTCCAACAAGGGCCGTGAGGTGCACCCGAAGGGGCATGACAACGTGTGCACGATACGTCACCCCATGTAGAAGATGATCACGGAGGAATCGGGCACATCCCCACGAAGTGACCGAAGCGCACCGGTGTCCCAGTCGCCATGATCAGGAGCGGAATGGCGCATTCAGTGGAGGAATGTCCGTTTCGGTTACCCCGGATGGCGGTGCGTAATGCCCGGAATGTTCCGCTCGTGGTGAGCAAACTCACACCTAGTTCGTTGAATCCGCCGTGCATTCGCAGGGAATTGCATGTTTAGCCTGACGCTTTACAGAATGGGTGCCGCAGCCCACCCGCCCCCCAGACAAGGGTCCGACACCGCGATGAAGACGTTCGTGCTCCGCACCACGGCCAACCCCCGCCGCTCCACCCTCGCCCACCTCGAGGACGCGGCACAGCTCGGCCGGGGCGCCCGGCCCGAGTACGCCGCCGAGCTCCCGGGCGTCACGGCCAACCCGCGCCGCACCATCCTCATGACCGCCCCGGCGCCGTACCAGCCGCAGCCGCAGCCCGCGCGATAAGAACCCGAGGCGCCCGCCCCCGCGCGTTAGCCTGGAGCGTCAGACTCCAGCCAGTAGCAAGTGAGGGGCGACAGCACTCGTGCGCATCGCCAGATTCTCCATCGACGGCAACGTCGCCTTCGGCGCGGTCGAGGGCGAGGGGACCGTCGAGTCCGGCGGCCTGGTCCTCGACATCATCAAGGGCATCCCGTACACCGACTTCGAGCTCAGCGGCACCAAGGTCCCGATGAGCAAGGTACGGCTCCTCCCGCCCGTGCTCCCCAACAAGGTCGTGGCCATCGGCCGCAACTACGCGGAGCACGCCAAGGAGCTCGGCAACGAGGTGCCCGAGGTCCCGGTGGCCTTCTTCAAGCCCACCACCTCGGTCGTCGGCCCCGGCGACGCCATCGAGTACCCCTCCTTCTCCGACGAGCTGCACCACGAGGCCGAACTGGCCGTGGTGATCGGCCGTATGTGCCGCGAGGTGCCCCGCGACCGCGTGAAGGACGTCATCCTCGGCTACACCTGCGCCAACGACGTCACCGCCCGCGACGTCCAGAAGCGCGAGGCCCAGTGGGCCCGCGCCAAGGGCTTCGACACCTCCTGCCCGCTGGGCCCCTGGATCGAGACCGGCCTGAGCATCGCCGACGCGAGCGACCTGACCGTCCAGGCGACGGTCAACGGCGAACAGCGACAGCTCGGCCGTACGAGCGACATGATCCGCTCCATCGAGGACCTGGTCGTCCACATCACCGAGGCCATGACGCTGCTCCCGGGCGACGTCATCCTCACCGGCACCCCCGCCGGGGTCGGCCCCCTCACCGTCGGCGACGAGGTCGCCGTCACCATCGAAGGCATCGGCACTCTCACCAACAAGGTGATCAAGCGTGGCTAACGCGATCCGCGTCCGTTTCTGTCCGTCCCCGACCGGCAACCCCCACGTGGGCCTGGTCCGCACCGCCCTCTTCAACTGGGCCTTCGCCCGGCACAACCAGGGCACCATGGTCTTCCGCATCGAGGACACCGACGCGGCCCGCGACTCCGAGGAGTCCTACGAGCAGCTCCTCGACTCGCTGCGCTGGCTCGGCCTCGACTGGGACGAGGGCCCCGAGACCGGCGGCCCGCACGCGCCCTACCGCCAGTCGCAGCGGATGGACATCTACAAGGACGTCGCCGACAAGCTGCTCGCCGGCGGCCACGCCTACCACTGCTACTGCACCCAGACCGAGCTGGACGACCGCCGTGAGGCCGCCCGCGCCGCCGGCCGGCCCTCCGGCTACGACGGCCACTGCCGCGAGCTCACCGCGGAGCGGATCGAGCTCTACAAGGCCGAGGGCCGCGAGGCCATCGTCCGCTTCCGGATGCCGGACGAGGCGATCACCTTCACCGACCTGGTCCGCGGCGAGCTCACCTTCACCCCGGAGAACGTCCCGGACTACGGCATCGTGCGCGCCAACGGCGCCCCGCTGTACACCCTGGTCAACCCGGTCGACGACGCCCTGATGGAGATCACCCACGTCCTGCGCGGCGAGGACCTGCTGAGCTCCACCCCGCGCCAGATCGCCCTCTACAAGGCCCTGATCGAGCTGGGCGTCGCCAGGGAGATCCCGCGGTTCGGCCACCTGCCGTACGTGATGGGCGAGGGCAACAAGAAGCTCTCCAAGCGCGACCCGCAGGCCTCCCTCAACCTCTACCGGGAGCGCGGCTTCCTGCCCGAGGGCCTGCTGAACTACCTCTCGCTCCTGGGCTGGTCGTTCTCCGCCGACCAGGACATCTTCACCATCCCGGAGATGGTCGAGAAGTTCGACATCGCGGACGTCAACGCCAACCCGGCCCGCTTCGACCTCAAGAAGGCCGAGTCCATCAACGCGGACCACATCCGCATGCTGGACGTGAAGGACTTCGCCGCGGCGTGCGAGCCGTGGCTGCGGGCCCCGCACGCCAACTGGGCCCCGGAGGACTTCGACCGGGCCGCCTGGGAGGCCATCGCGCCGCACGCCCAGACCCGCCTGACCGTCCTGTCGGACATCACGGCCAACGTCGACTTCCTGTTCCTCAAGGAGCCGGTCTTCGACCAGCCCTCGTGGGACAAGGCGATGAAGGGCGAGCCCGCCGCCCTCCTCACCACCGCCCGCGAGAAGCTCGTGGCCGCCGACTGGAACGACCCCGAGTCCCTCAAGAACGCCGTCCTCGCCGCCGGCGAGGCCCACGGCCTCAAGCTCGGCAAGGCCCAGGCCCCGGTCCGCGTCGCCGTCACCGGCCGCACCGTCGGCCTTCCGCTCTTCGAGTCGCTCCAGATCCTGGGCCAGGAGAAGACCCTGGCCCGCATCGACGCGGCCCTGGCGAAGCTCGCCGGCTGAGTCCCGCGTCCGGTCGCCGGGCGCCACCCCGCCCGGGCCGTCCGGCCGACGTGCCCGAAGTACCCCCGTCCCGCCCCGGGACGGGGGTACGTTCGTCCCATGACCATCCGCGCGGTGCTCTGGGACGTCGACGACACGATCTTCGACTACGCCCGGGCCGACCGGGCCGGGATGCGGGCACACCTGGCCGTCGAGGGGCTGCTCGGGCGGTACGGGTCCGTGGAGCAGGCCCTCGGGCGCTGGAAGGAGCTCACGGAGCTGCACTGGCGGCGCTACGAGGCCGGCGGCGGGGACTGGCAGGAGCAGCGGCGGGCGCGGGTCAGGGACTTCCTGGCGGAGCCCGCGATGACCGCGGGCGAGGCCGACGCCTGGTTCGAGCGGTACGTGGCGCACTACGAGGCCGCCTGGGAGCTCTTCCCGGACGCCGTGCCCGTCCTCGACCTGCTCGCCGGCGACTACCGGCACGGCGTCCTGTCGAACTCCAGCATCCACGCCCAGGACCACAAGCTGCGGACGCTCGGCGTACGGGAGCGGTTCGAGGCGGTGGTGTGCGCCGCCGAACTCGGCGTGGCCAAGCCCGCCGCCGAGGCCTTCCACGCGGCGTGCACGGCCCTGGGGCTCGCGCCGCAGCAGGTGGCGTACGTCGGCGACCAGCCGGACATCGACGCGCGGGGCGCGGTCGAGGCGGGGCTCCTCGGGGTGTGGCTGGACCGCGCGGACAGCGGCGGCAGGCCCGAGCTGACCCGGATCACCGACCTCCACCAGCTGCCCGGAGTGCTGCGCGGGGATACGCGTTTTGGAGCACCGTCCTCCTTCGGGTAATGTTCTTCCTGCGCCGAGGGGAACGGGCCGAAAGGCCGGAAAGACCCGAAAGCGCAAGCCAGAGCAAGATCCTCTCCTCGGAGGGATCGCGCCCCGGTGGCCTATGGTGTAATTGGCAGCACGACTGATTCTGGTTCAGTTAGTCTTGGTTCGAGTCCAGGTAGGCCAGCTCGCAGAGCTCATCTGCAAACCGTGGATGGCATCCACGAAGCCCCCGTTGTGTAGCGGCCTAGCACGCCGCCCTCTCAAGGCGGTAGCGCCGGTTCGAATCCGGTCGGGGGTACAGATCCTTCCCGCGGGATCACTTGGGTAGCTCCCAGGTGATCCCGATGCAGGATCGCTAGGGCCCCCGTTGTGTAGCGGCCTAGCACGCCGCCCTCTCAAGGCGGTAGCGCCGGTTCGAATCCGGTCGGGGGTACCAACTGGTCTATACCACCAGTGGCCTATGGTGTAATTGGCAGCACGACTGATTCTGGTTCAGTTAGTCTTGGTTCGAGTCCAGGTAGGCCAGCGGATCTTTCCAGATCTTGCCCCCGTTGTGTAGCGGCCTAGCACGCCGCCCTCTCAAGGCGGTAGCGCCGGTTCGAATCCGGTCGGGGGTACCACACGAGGAAGCCCTTCCCTTCGGGGGAGGGCTTCTTCGCCGTTTCCTGCCACCATGATCACGTCCGCGGGCCGGCGGACGTGATCACGGACACAACTCCGGCCCACCGCTGCGGCGTTGGAGCGGTGGGCCGGAAACGAACAGGTGGAGAGAGGGGCGGAGGATCAGCCGTTGCGGCGCAGGGCCTCGGTCAGCCGCGCGGCGGCGTCGATGACCGCCTGGGCGTGCATGCGGCCCGGGTGGCGGGTCAGGCGCTCGATCGGGCCCGAGACCGACACGGCGGCCACCACGCGGTTCGAGGGGCCGCGTACGGGCGCGGAGACGGACGCGACGCCCGGCTCCCGCTCGCCGATCGACTGGGCCCAGCCGCGGCGCCGTACGCCCGACAGGGCGGTCGCCGTGAAGCGGGCGCCCTGCAGGCCGCGGTGCAGCCGCTCGGGCTCCTCCCAGGCCATGAGGATCTGCGCGGACGAACCGGCCTTCATCGTGAGCGTCGAACCGACCGGGACGGTGTCCCGGAGTCCGGACAGCCGCTCGGCCGCCGCCACGCAGATGCGCATGTCGCCCTGGCGCCGGTAGAGCTGGGCGCTCTCGCCCGTCACGTCGCGCAGATGCGTCAGCACCGGCCCGGCGGTCGCGAGCAGGCGGTCCTCACCGGCCGCGGCGGCGAGCTCCGCCAGCCGCGGTCCGAGGATGAACCGGCCCTGCATGTCGCGGGCCACCATCCGGTGGTGTTCCAGTGCCACGGCCAGTCGGTGTGCCGTGGGTCGTGCGAGTCCCGTCGCCGCGACCAGACCTGCGAGGGTGGCCGGACCGGACTCCAGGGCGCTCAGGACAAGGGCTGCCTTGTCGAGAACGCCTACGCCGCTAGAGTTGTCCATGCAACGATATTCGCGTCTCACTCTGTGAAACGCAAGTTCAATTTTCCGAGGAACCCGTCACTCTGGTGAGGCGGCCGCACAACGGCTCGCGAAACGGGTCTCTAGTGGTGTCGGCGCAGCCGCCGGCCGGAGGGAAAGCGATGGGTAGGACACTCGCGGAGAAGGTCTGGGACGACCACGTCGTCCGGCGCGCCGAGGGCGAGCCCGACCTCCTCTTCATCGATCTGCACCTGCTGCACGAGGTGACCAGCCCCCAGGCCTTCGACGGCCTCCGGCAGAACGGCCGGCAGGTGCGGCGCCTCGACCTCACCATCGCCACCGAGGACCACAACACCCCGACCCTCGACATCGACAAGCCGATCGCCGATCCGGTCTCCCGCGCCCAGTTGGAGACCCTGCGGAAGAACTGCGCCGAGTTCGGTGTGCGCCTGCACCCGCTGGGCGACGTCGAGCAGGGCGTCGTCCACGTCGTGGGACCGCAGCTGGGACTGACCCAGCCCGGCATGACCGTGGTCTGCGGCGACTCGCACACCTCGACGCACGGCGCCTTCGGCGGTCTGGCCTTCGGCATCGGCACCAGCCAGGTCGAGCACGTCCTGGCCACCCAGACGCTGCCCATGGCCCGCCCCAAGACCATGGCCATCACGGTGAACGGCGAGCTGCCCGAGGACGTCACCGCCAAGGACCTGATCCTGGCGATCATCGCGAGGATCGGCACCGGCGGCGGCCAGGGCTACGTCCTGGAGTACCGCGGCAGCGCCATCGAGAAGCTCTCGATGGAGGCCCGGATGACCATCTGCAACATGTCGATCGAGGCCGGCGCCCGGGCGGGCATGATCGCCCCCGACGAGACCACCTTCGCCTACCTCAAGGGCCGTGCCCACGCCCCCGAGGGCGAGGACTGGGACGCCGCCGTGGCGTACTGGAAGACGCTGAAGTCCGACGAGGACGCCGTCTTCGACGCCGAGGTCGTCATCGAGGCCGCCGAGCTGGCCCCGTTCGTCACCTGGGGCACCAACCCCGGCCAGGGTGCGCCGCTTTCGGCGAACGTCCCCGACCCGGCTTCGTACGAAGACGCTTCGGAGCGCCTGGCCGCCGAAAAGGCCCTGGAGTACATGGGGTTGACCGCCGGACAGCCGCTGCGCGACATCAGGGTCGACACCGTCTTCGTAGGTTCCTGCACCAACGGCCGCATCGAGGACCTGCGCAACGCGGCCTCCCTGCTGGAGGGCCGCAAGGTCGCCGACGGGGTGCGCATGCTGGTCGTCCCGGGCTCGGTCCGGGTCGCCCTGCAGGCCGTCGAGGAGGGCCTGGACAAGGTCTTCAAGGAGGCCGGCGCCGAATGGCGGCACGCGGGCTGCTCGATGTGTCTGGGCATGAACCCCGACCAACTGGCCCCCGGTGAGCGTTCCGCGTCCACCTCCAACCGCAACTTCGAGGGCCGGCAGGGCAAGGGCGGCCGCACCCACCTGGTCTCCCCCCAGGTCGCCGCCGCCACCGCCGTCCTGGGTCACCTGGCCTCCCCGGCCGATCTGTCCGACGTCGCCACCACCGCGGGGGTCTGAGGAACCATGGAAGCTTTCACCACGCACACCGGCCGGGCCGTTCCGCTGCGCCGCAGCAACGTCGACACCGACCAGATCATCCCCGCGCACTGGCTCAAGAAGGTCACCCGCGACGGCTTCGAGGACGGCCTGTTCGAGGCCTGGCGCAAGGACGAGCAGTTCGTCCTCAACCGCCCCGAGCGGCAGGGCGCCACGGTCCTGGTCGCGGGTCCCGACTTCGGCACCGGCTCCTCCCGTGAGCACGCCGTCTGGGCGCTCCAGAACTACGGCTTCAAGGCCGTGATCTCCTCCCGCTTCGCCGACATCTTCCGCGGCAACTCGCTGAAGAACGGCCTGCTGACCGTCGTCCTGCCGCAGGAGACCGTCGACGCGCTGTGGGAGGCGACCGAGGCCGACCCGACCGTCGAGGTCACCGTCGACCTGGAGGCCCGCAAGGTCCTCGCGCCCGGGATCGACGCCGACTTCGAGCTCGACGAGAACGCCCGCTGGCGTCTGCTGAACGGTCTGGACGACATCAGCCTCACCCTTCAGAACGAAGCGGACATCGCGGCCTACGAGGCGGCCAGGCCCTCCTTCAAGCCCCGTACAATTGCCGTCTGAGCAGCGCTTTTCCAGTACTGCGCCCCCCACCGTCCGGTGGGGGGCGCAGTCGCTTGTTGAGACCCTGTCGGGCGACAACTCGCCCTAGATGGCACAATCGGTGCATGGAACGCGACAGCCAACTCGAGCTCTACGAGGCAGTCGCCGCCCGATTGAAGGAAGCGCACAGAAGGGTGCGCGAACTGCAAGTCCCGGAGGGCGTAAGGATGGCGCTGTCCCGGAAGCTGCTGGTCGTCACGGCCGCGGCGAAGCACGATCTCACGGACGCGGCAACGCGTCTGGACCGGTTGATGAAGGACCTCGACGAGGGCCGATTCCCTGAAGACGACTGACACCAGGAACTCCGCAACGGCACTTCTCCGTTGCGGCACTAGGGTGATTAGCCCGTTTCGTGTTTGATTTGCGGTATATACATGCCTAACGTGCGAAAAAGCTTGAACACTTTCGTTCCGGCAATGTCTCCGAAGGGGAAGACGTGAACAAGGCGCAGCTCGTAGAAGCGATTGCCGACAAGATGGGCGGCCGCCAGCAGGCGGCCGACGCCGTCGACCACGTGCTCGACGCCATCGTGCGCGCGGTCGTCGCCGGGGACCGGGTCTCGGTCACCGGCTTCGGCTCGTTCGAGAAGGTCGACCGTCCGGCCCGCTACGCCCGCAACCCGCAGACGGGTGAGCGGGTCCGGGTCAAGAAGACCTCGGTTCCGCGTTTCCGTGCGGGTCAGGGCTTCAAGGACCTGGTCAGCGGCTCGAAGAAGCTCCCCAAGGGAGGCGAGGTCTCCGTCAAGAAGGCCCCGAAGGGCAGCCTGAGCGGTGGTGGCGCCTCCGCCACCGTGAAGAAGGCGGCCGCGAAGAAGGCCACCACCGCCAAGAAGGCCGCCGCGAAGAAGGCGACCCCGGCGAAGAAGACCACCGCCGCCGCGAAGAAGACCACCGCGACCGCGAAGAAGGCCACCACGGCCACCAAGAAGGCCACCACGGCCAAGAAGACCACCGCCGCCGCCGCGAAGAAGGCGGCCCCGGCGAAGAAGACCACCGCCGCCGCGGCCAAGAAGACCGCCGCGAAGAAGACCGCGCCGGCGAAGAAGGCCACCGCGAAGAAGGCGCCCGCCAAGAAGACGACGGCGCGCAAGACCACCGCGAAGAAGACCGCCGCCAAGAAGTAGGACAGCGGGTACTCACACGCCGGGCCGGACTCCCCCCTGGGGGAGCCCGGCCCGCGGCGCGTCTCGAGCCCCCTGAAGGGCCTGCTAGAACGTCTGCAGCGTCACCAGCGTGATCCGCAGGGCCGCGCCCTCGCCCTCCGTCTCGATCCGCACCCGCTGCCCCGGACGCAGCAGCCGCAGCCCGCCCGCCTCGAAGGCCTCGGCCCCGAACTCCACCGGGGTGCCGTCGTCGAGCAGCACACTGCCGCTGCGGGTCTCGGAGTCGTACGCGTACGCGGTCGCCTGCATGGCCGCAGCCTATCCGGCCGCGCGCACCCAGCGGGCAGCCGTCCGCGGCCCCACGCCCAGCTCCAGCGCGGCCGCCAGATCGTCGCCCGTGTCCACGTCCCGGCGCACGGAATCCACCCCCGGAAGGCGGATTTCCGCCGCGCCCGACGACAAATGCCGACGTCGGGAAGCCCCTCCGAATGCCGGTTCCAATTCCACCCCGGGGCCCGCCGAGAGGAATGTCGTACCTATTTCGGCGGCGTCCGCGAGAAAAGCCCGCCGGAATTGCCCCGCCACCGCCAGGACCCGGGCCAGCTCGGCCGGCCGCAGCGCCGGAAGGTCCGCGTTCAGCGCCGCCACCCGCGCCCCCGGCCGCACCGCGCGCACCGCGCGGGCCCCGTGCGCCAGCGCCGCGTTGAGCCCCGCGCCCGGCAGGTCCGGCACGATCCGCGCGCCCAGGGCCGTCAGCGCGGCCCCTGCCGTCCGATCGTCCGTGACGACCGCCACATCCCGTACCGCGGCGCAGGCCAGCGCCGCCGCCACGGTGTCCTCCGCGAAGGCCAGCGCGAGCCGGGGCCGCAGCCCGGCGTCCACCGCCGCGCCCAGTCTGCTCTTGGCCCGGGTCAGCGGTTTCAGGGGCACCACCAGCGACCAGCCGTCGCCAGCGTCTTGACCGGCGTCGCCGGCGGCGCTTGTCTTCATCGCGGCCCATTCTGTCCCGCCCGGGCGAGGGGCCGGAGCCCCGGGGCGTACGGTGTCCTCGACAGGCCAGGAGCATGGGGCGACACTTGACCCCTTGCGCAGTCCGGAGAAAGGTGCACGAGTGTCCCGCCGCAGAATCGGCTTCTGGTACCGCCTGGCGGCGGTCATCGCCAAACCCCCGCTGGTGGTGCTCTTCAAGCGGGACTGGCGCGGAACGGAGCACATCCCGGCCGAGGGCGGCTTCATCACCGCGGTCAACCACAACTCGTACCTGGACCCGCTGTCCTACGCGCACTACCAGTACAACACCGGGCGCGTGCCCCGCTTCCTCGCCAAGGCCGGGCTCTTCAAGGGCTCGTTCGTCGGCATGATGCTGCGCAACACCGGCCAGATCCCGGTCTACCGCGAGACCACCAACGCCCTCGACGCCTTCCGGGCCGCCGTCGCCGCCATCGAGCGCGGCGAGTGCGTCGCCTTCTACCCCGAGGGCACCCTCACCCGCGACCCCGAGATGTGGCCCATGGCCGGCAAGACCGGCGCCGCCCGCGTCGCCCTGCTCACCAAGGCCCCCGTCATCCCGGTCGCCCAGTGGGGCGCCAACCTCGCGATGCCGCCGTACGCCAAGGAGAAGAAGCTCCGGCTGCTGCCGCGCAAGACGCTCGTCGTCCAGGCCGGCCCGCCGGTCGACCTCTCCCGCTTCCACGACCTCGAGCCCACGCCCGACGTGCTCCGCGAGGTCACCGAGGAGATCATGGCGGCCATCACCCGGCTCCTGGAGGAGATCCGCGGCGAGAAGGCCCCCGCCGAGCCGTACGACCACCGCAAGGCCCGGCTGCAGCAGCGCCGCAAGGCCGCCGAGGAAGGCAAGAAGTGACCAAGGCAGCCGTCTTCGGCAACGGATCCTGGGGCACCGCCTTCGCCATGGTGCTCGCCGACGCGGGCTGCGAGGTCAGCCTCTGGGGCCGCCGCGCCGAACTCGCCGAGGCCGTCAACCGCACCGGCACCAACCCCGACTACCTCCCCGGCGTCGAACTCCCCAAGGGCATCACCGCCACCGCGGACGCCGCCGAGGCCGCCCGCGACGCCGACTTCACCGTCCTCGTCGTGCCCTCCCAGACCCTGCGCGCCAACCTGGCCGCCTGGAAGCCGCTGCTCGCCCCCGGCACCGTCCTCGTCTCCCTCATGAAGGGCGTCGAACTCGGCACCGCCAAGCGGATGAGCGAGGTCATCACCGAGGTCGCGGACGTCCCGGCCGAGCGCGTCGCCGTGCTCACCGGCCCCAACCTGGCCAAGGAGATCGCCGCCCGGCAGCCGGCCGCCGCCGTCGTCGCCTGCGCCGACGAGACGGTCGCCCAGCGGCTCCAGACCGCCTGCATGACCCCGTACTTCCGCCCGTACACCAACACCGACGTCGTCGGCTGCGAACTCGGCGGCGCCGTGAAGAACGTCATCGGCCTCGCCGTCGGCATCGCCGACGGCATGGGCCTCGGCGACAACTCCAAGGCCACGCTCATCACCCGCGGACTCGCCGAGACCACCCGGCTCGGCCTCGCCATGGGCGCCGACCCGCTCACCTTCTCCGGCCTCGCGGGCCTCGGCGACCTGGTCGCCACCTGCTCCTCGCCGCTCTCCCGCAACCACACCTTCGGCACCAACCTGGGCCGCGGGATGACCCTCCAGGAGACCATCGCGGCCACCAAGCAGACCGCCGAGGGCGTCAAGTCCTGCGAGTCCGTGCTCGATCTGGCCCGCCGCCACGGCGTCGACATGCCCATCACCGAGACCGTCGTCTCGATCGTCCACGAGGGCAAGCCGCCGGTCGTCGCGCTCAAGGAACTGATGTCGCGCAGCGCCAAGGCGGAACGCCGGTGACACGCCGCTGAGCCGGACGCGCGAAGCGGAAGCGGGGCGCTCAGGAGTTCGGACGCCGCAGGGTACGCTCAACGCGTTATGAGCGAGAACACCCAGAGCCCCCGCAAGCCGCGCGTGGCCGTCGTCTTCGGCGGACGCAGCTCCGAGCACGCCATCTCCGTCGTCACCGCCGGTGCCGTCCTGCGCGCCATCGACCGGGACAAGTACGACGTGCTGCCCATCGGCATCACCCGGGAGGGGCGCTGGGCGCTGACCGCCGACGCCCCCGAGCGGATGGCGATCACCGAGCGCTCCCTCCCGGACGTCGCCGAGCTCGCCGAGTCCGACACCGGCAACGTGGTCCTCCCCGTCGACCCGGCCGGCCGCGAGGTCGTCCTCAACGAGCCCGGCTCCCTGCCGAAGGCCCTCGGCGAGGTCGACGTGGTCTTCCCGATGCTGCACGGCCCGTACGGCGAGGACGGCACCCTCCAGGGCCTCCTGGAGCTCTCCGGCATCCCGTACGTCGGCGCGGGCGTCCTCGCCTCCGCCGTCGGCCAGGACAAGGAGTACATGAAGCGGGTCTTCGTCTCCTTCGGCCTGCCGGTCGGCCCGTACGAGGTCGTCCGCCCCCGCGAGTGGGAGCAGAACCCGGCCGCGGCCCGCAAGAAGATCGTGGAGTTCGCCGCCGACCACGGCTGGCCGCTCTTCGTGAAGCCCGCCCGCGGCGGCTCCTCCGTCGGCATCACCAAGGTCGACGACCTCTCCGGCCTCGACGAGGCGATCGAGGAGGCCCGGCGCTTCGACCCGAAGATCATCGTGGAGGCGCTGGTGCGCGGCCGCGAGATCGAGTGCGGCGTCCTGGAGTTCGAGGACGGCCCGCGCGCCAGCGTGCCCGCCGAGATCCCGCCGGTCACCGACCACGACTTCTACGACTTCGAGGCGAAGTACATCGACTCCGCCTCCGGCCTGGTGCCCGCGCCCATCGGCGACGAGGCCACCGCCGAGGTCCAGCGGCTCGCGGTCCTCGCCTACGAGTCCGTCTCCTGCGAGGGCCTGGTGCGCGCCGACTTCTTCCTCACCGAGGACGGCGACTTCGTCATCAACGAGATCAACACCATGCCCGGCTTCACGCCCATCTCCATGTACCCGCGCATGTGGCAGGAGAGCGGCGTCGGCTACCAGGAGCTCGTCGACCGGCTCATCCAGGCCGCGCTGAACCGCTCCACCGGACTGCGCTGACCCGGCGGTGCCACGGGCCGTGCCCCCGGGTCACAGACTCGGGGGGACGGCCTTCTTCACGGCGGCGGCGAGATCCACGAGCGGGCCCATGTCGTGCGCGTACCGCGCGTCCAGCGACACCTCGACATAGGTCCTGCGGTACGTCGTGGTGAAGCGGGGTCCGGCGCCGGCGCGCTGCTCGACCAGCCAGCCCACGCCGTCGACGTCGACGCCCTGGGCCTGTGGATCGTTCATCTTTTCGGGCCGGGGCACGCCGCAGCGCAGTACGATCGCCGCATCCCCCCACGCGGCGGTCAGCTCGGACTCCGGCTCGGTGCCGGCCCGCTCCTGACCCGCCACGGTGCCGGGCAGCTCCTTCGCGAGGGCACGGCAGAGGGCGGCCTCGGCCGCCGGAGGGCCGGGAACCGGCACCGACGTCTCCGCGTCCGACGCGGAACAGCCGGTGGCGGCCAGCAGCAGGGCGGCGGCGGAAGCGGCCAGGCCGAAGGGCCGGTGGGAAGACGTCACCGGCCAAGGGTAGACGGGGGCTAGATATGCACGACCGGGCAGGTGAGGGTGCGCGTGATGCCTTCCACTTGCTGGACCCTGGCGACCACCATGCGGCCCAGCGCGTCCACGGTGTCCGCCTCCGCACGCACGATGACGTCGTACGGACCGGTCACGTCCTCGGCCTGGATCACCCCCGTGATCTTCGCGATGGTCTCGGCGACGGTCGACGCCTTGCCCACCTCGGTCTGAATAAGGATGTACGCCTGTACCACGGAACCTCCAGGGCGACCACGAGGATCTTGTGGGAGAAAGAGACGCCACGGTACCGCGTCGCCGCGGGCCGCGGGGAGACCTCCGAGCTCGGAGGCGCACGCGGGGTGGCGTACGCGCATGAGAAGTTGACGGTCTACTTGACGGTATCCGGCACGGTGACGGCCCGCGACCCGCACGGCGAGGAGCGGCGGAGCGGCGCGGCGGCCGGCACGACGACACGAGGTGAATCGCGGTGAAGGGCACAGTCGGAGAGCTCGGCGAGTTCGGGCTCATCAGGGAGCTCACCTCCCGGCTCACCTCCACGCCCGCGGTGCGGATCGGGCCCGGCGACGACGCCGCGGTCGTCTCCGCCCCGGACCGGCGGGTGGTGGCCAGCACGGACATCCTGCTCGAAGGACGCCACTTCCGCCGCGACTGGTCCACGGCCTACGACGTCGGCCGCAAGGCCGCCGCCCAGAACCTCGCCGACATCGCCGCCATGGGCGCCGTGCCCACCGCGCTCCTGCTCGGCCTGGTCGTGCCCGCCGAACTGCCCGTCACCTGGCCCGTCGAACTCATGGACGGACTGCGCGACGAATGTCAGGTCGCCGGCGCCGCGGTGGTCGGCGGCGACGTGGTCCGCGGCGACACCATCACCGTCTCCATCACCGCCCTCGGCGACCTGCGCAACCACGACCCGGTCACCCGCGGCGGCGCCCAGCCCGGCGACGTGGTCGCCTACACCGGCTGGCTCGGCTGGTCCGCCGCCGGATACGCGGTGCTCTCCCGCGGCTTCCGCTCCCCGCGCGCCTTCGTCGAGGCGCACCGCCGCCCCGAACCGCCGTACCACGCCGGTCCCGCGGCCGCGGGGCTCGGCGCCACCGCCATGTGCGACGTCAGCGACGGCCTGATCGCCGACCTCGGCCACATCGCCGAGGCCAGCAAGGTCCGCATCGACCTGCGCTCCGGCCTCATCGACATCCCCAGCCAGATGAACGACATCGGCCAGGCCGTCGGCGTCGACCCGCTCCAGTGGGTCCTCACCGGGGGAGAGGACCACGCGATCGTCGCCACCTTCCCGCCCGACGTGAAGCTCCCCGCCCGCTGGAAGGTCATCGGCGAGGTCCTCCATCCCTCCGCGCTGCCCCAGGTGACCGTCGACGGCGCGCCCTGGCACAGCAAGGGCGGCTGGGACCACTTCGGCGGCGGCGAGTGACCGCCCGGCCGCCCCTGGTCCTCACCGTCGCCGGATCCGACTCCGGCGGCGGCGCCGGAATCCAGGCCGACCTCAAGACCATGCTCGCGCTCGGCGTCCACGGCATGAGCGTGCTCACCGCCGTCACCGCCCAGAACTCGCGCGGCGTCCACGGCGCCTGGGAGCTGCCCGAGGATGCCGTACGCGCCCAGTACCGGGCCGTCGTCGACGACATCGGCGTCCAGGCGGTCAAGACCGGCATGCTGGCCTCCGCGGTGCTCGTCGAGACGGTCGCCGACCTGCTCGCCGGAACGACCGCCGCCACCGGCGTGCCCGTCGTGGTGGACCCGGTGGGCGTCTCCAAGCACGGCGACCCGCTGCTCGCGGCCTCCGCGCTCGACGCCGTCCGCACCAGGCTGCTGCCGACGGCCACCGTCGCCACCCCGAACCTGGACGAGGTGGCCCAGCTCACGGGCGTCGTCGTCGAGGACGAGGACGGGATGCGGCGCGCGGCCGGCGCGATCCTGGCGTACGGGCCGCGATGGGCCCTGATCAAGGGCGGCCACCTGCCCTCCGGCGAGGAGGCCGTGGACCTGCTGACGGACGGCTCCGAGGAGCTCTGGCTGCGCGCCCCGCGCCACGACAACCGGCACACCCACGGGACGGGCTGCACGCTCGCCTCGGCGGTGGCGTCGGGACTCGCGAAGGGACTGACGGTGCCGGAGGCCGTACGCCAGGCGAAGGCGTACGTGACCGGAGCGATCGCCGCGGGCTTCGCGCTGGGCGGCGGCATCGGGCCGGTCGACCACGCCTGGCGCCTGCGCTGACCGACCGGCGCCCGGGCCGACCGGCCCGGGCCCGGGCACGGCAGAACGCCCGGGCACGGCAAAGAGCCGACCACGGCAGAACGCCCGGGCATGGCAAAAGGCCGGTTCACCGAGGTGAACCGGCCTTTCAAGGCAACCGGGAGGCTGCGCTACGACGAGACGTCGGCGGGGCTGTCCCCGCTTCCGCGGGGGAGCACCAATTAGCGCGAGACCTTGCCGGCCTTGATGCACGAGGTGCAGACGTTGAGCCGCTTCGGCGTCCGACCGACCACGGCACGCACGCGCTGGATGTTGGGGTTCCAGCGACGAGACGTACGGCGGTGCGAGTGCGAAATGTTGTTGCCGAAGCCCGGCCCCTTGCCGCAGACGTCGCAGTTGGCAGCCACGGGTCACTCCAAAGACTTCAGATTTACAGTGAAATCCGGCGCACCGGAATCGGATCAGGGATCTGAAGTGGTTTGCCGGGGGAATGGCCCGACGATGCCGGGCAACCGAAGCAGCATACAACGACTGCTTCCGTGGAACGAAACTACCATGAGCCGCCCGGCCCCCGCCCCGGGCCCCGGACGGACGCGGGTCTACCCTGCGGTGAACCCACCGCGACGCACAGGAGGACCACCCGTTGCCGCGAGTCCCGCAGACCCTCGACGCCGAAGCGGTCCGATCCTGGTGCGCAGGGGCGCTGGCGGCGCTCGGCAGGGAGCGCGAGGAGATCGACGCCATCAACGTCTACCCCGTCGCGGACGGCGACACCGGGACCAACCTGTACCTCACCGTCGAGTCCGCCGCCCGGGCCGCCGACGAGGCCTTCGCGAAGCGCTCCCCCCAGGCCCCCGACGTGGCGGAGATCATACGGGCGATGGCGCACGGCGCACTGATCGGCGCCCGCGGCAACTCCGGCACCATCCTCTCCCAGCTGCTCCGCGGCATGTCCGCGGTCCTCGCCGAGGGCGGTGACGGCGACCACCTCGCCCGCGCCCTCGCGAGCGCCGCCGAAGCCGCCCGCCGGGCCGTCGCCCACCCCGTCGAGGGCACCCTCCTCACCGTCGCCGACGCGGCGGCCGCCGCCTGCGCGGCCGGCGGCGAGCTCGTGACGGTGGCCAGGAACGCCCACGACGGGGCGCGGACGGCCCTGGACGCGACCCCCGGCCAACTGGACGTACTGCGCCGCGCCGGCGTCGTGGACGCCGGAGGACGCGGCCTGGTGGCGGTGCTCGGCGCGCTCGTGGAGGCCCTCACCGGCGAGACCCCGGCGCCCTCCGCCGAACCCCCGCACGCGCCGGTCGTCCTCGGCGACTGCCCGCCCGAGGGAGGGCCCGGCGGACCCGCGTACGAGGTCATCTACCTCCTGGAGGCCGACGACACCGCCGTGGAGACCCTGAAGGCCCGGCTCGACGCGCTCGGCGACTCCCTGGTCGTCGTCGGCGGCGACGGGCTGTGGAACGTCCACGTCCACGTCGACGACGCCGGTGCGGCCGTCGAGGCCGGCGTCGAGGCGGGACGCCCGTACCGCATCCGCGTCACCCACTTCGAGGCCCGGCCGGAACCCGCCGGACGCGCCGTCGTTGCCGTCCTGCCCGGCGACGGACTCGCCGGACTGTGCGCCGAGGCCGGCGCGACCACCCTCGTCGCCCGCCCCGGCGAGACCCCCACCGGCACCGACCTCGCCGAGGCGATCCGCCGGGCCCACGCCCGCGAGGTCGTCCTGCTGCCCAACGACACCGAGCTGCGGCAGATCGCCGCCGCGGCCGCCGAACAGGCCAGGGCCGAGGGCATCCGGGTCGCCCTCATCCCCACCCGCGCCGCCGTCCAGGGCATCGCCGCCCTCGCCGTCCACGAACCCGACCGCCGCTTCGACGAGGACGTCGTCGCCATGACGGCCGCCGCCGGCGCCACCCGCTACGCCGAACTCGCCGTCGCCGAACGCCAGTCCTTCACCTCGGCCGGCGTCTGCCAGGCCGGCGACGTCCTCGGCCTCATCGAGGGCGACGTCGCCGTCATCGGCCAGGACCTCACCGCCACCGCCGTCACCGTGCTCGACCGCATGCTCTCGGCGGGCGGCGAACTGGTCACCCTCGTCGTCGCCGACGACACGCCCGCCGCCCTCGCCACCACCCTCGAACAGCACGTCCGCACCACGTACCTGGCCGTCGACACCACCGTCTACCACGCCGGTGACGGCGCGCCGCCGCTGCTCATCGGCGTCGAGTAGGTCCGGGCGCCGGGCCGGGGCGGACCCCGCCGCCCGCGCGTTCCGCCGCGGCTGCGCGACGGCTGTCGGTGCCGTGGTGTGCAATGGACCGCGTGCCCGCGCTCGACGAACCACTCAAGAAGCTGCTCGGCGCCGCCACCGCCAAGGTGATGGCCGAGCACATGGACCTGCACACGGTCGGCGACCTGCTCCACCACTACCCCCGGCGGTACGCCGAACGCGGCGAGCTGACCACGCTCGCCGACCTGCCGCTGGACGAACACGTCACCGTCGTCGCCCAGGTCGCCGACGCGCGCGTGCACACCTTCGACAAGGGCGGCCGCGGCAAGGGCCTGCGCCTCGAGGTCACCATCACCGACGGCAGCGGCCGCATGCAGCTGGTCTTCTTCGGCCGCGCCGTCCACTTCCACCAGAAGGAACTCCTGCCCGGCCGGCGCGCCATGTTCGCCGGCAAGGTCGGCGTCTTCAACCGCCGCCTCCAGCTCGCCCGCCCCGAGTACAAGCTCCTCGACGCCGACAGCGGCACCGAGACCGTCAAGGCCTTCGCGAGCGAACTGCTGCCCCTCTACCCGGCCTGCAAGCAGCTGGAGTCCTGGGCCATCGAGCAGTCCGTCGGCATCGCGCTCGACTCCATGGCCGCCACCGGCTGGGAAGGCCTCGTCGACCCGCTGCCGCCCGCCCTGCGCGAGGGCCGCGGCCTCACCGACCTGCCCGACGCGCTCACCCGCATCCACCGGCCCCGCACCAAGGCCGACATCGCCGCCGCCCGCGACCGCCTCAAGTGGGACGAGGCCTTCGTCCTCCAGGTCGCCCTCGCCCGCCGCCGGCACGCCGACACCCAGCTGCCCGCCGTCCCCCGCCGCCCCGCCGCGGCCGGCCTGCTCACCGCCTTCGACGCCCGGCTCCCCTTCACCCTCACCGACGGTCAGCGGAAGGTCTCGAAGGAGATCTTCGACGACCTCGCCACCGACCACCCCATGCACCGCCTCCTCCAGGGCGAGGTCGGCAGCGGGAAGGCCCAGCCGCTCGACTCCCTCGTGCTCACGCCCGAAGGCTTCCGGCGCATCGGCGACCTGCGGGCCGGGGACGAGGTGGTCACGCCATCCGCGGAGATCGCGCTGGTCGACGGGGTGTTTCCGCAGGGGGAGCGTGACGTGTGGCGACTGGTCCTCTCGGACGACACCACGGTGGAATGCGACGACGAACACCTCTGGATCGTGGGGACGAGCGACGGGTGGCACCGGGGCCGGGCACCCGAGGTGATGACCACCCGGGAGATCCGGGACGACCTCGTCGAGGCGGACGGATCGCCGAAGTGGTACGTGCCCGTGGCGACTCCCGTCGACCTCGGTGGTGACGCGCCGCTGCCCCTGGACCCCTACCTCTTCGGGGTGCTGCTCGGGAACGGCTCCTTCCGGCACGGCCTGCGGCTGTCCGCGATCGACCCGGAGATCCGCGACGCGGTGGCGGCGGCCGTCGCGCCCTTCTGCCACCTCGTGCCCGTGACCGGTTCCACCGGTGACCACACGATCCGGCCGACCCACGGCGCAGGCGACGTACGCAACCCCGTAGTCCAGGCCCTCCGCGACCTCGGCGCGTGGGGTGCGTCATCCCACGACACATGCGTTCCCGCCGCGTTCAAGAACACGTCGATCAAGAACAGGCTCGCCCTGCTCCAAGGCCTCATGGACACCGGCGGCACCCTCCACGGGGACGGCATGAGCGCGTCCTTCGCATCGGCCTCGCCGCGGCTCGCCGAGGACGTGGCCTGGCTCGTGCGCTCACTGGGGGGACGGGCGCGCGTCCTGCCGAGGAAGGCCGCGTTCGACGTCTCCGTCGGCCTCCCTGACGAGTACGCCCCGTTCAGGCTGTCCCGCGAAGCGGCCCGAGTACGTCCACGACCGAAGCACCACGCCCTCAGGCGGGCCGTCCGCTCCGTCGAGTACGTGGCGCGGAAGCCCGTCCAGTGCATCAGCGTCGCGCACCCCGACCACGCGTACGTGACGGACCACTTCACCGTGACGCACAACACCATGGTCGCGCTGCGCGCCATGCTCGCCGTCGTCGACGCCGGAGGCCAGGCCGCGATGCTCGCCCCCACCGAGGTGCTCGCCCAGCAGCACCACCGGTCGGTCACCGAGATGATGGGCGACCTCGCCGAGGGAGGCATGCTCGGCGGCGCCGAACACGCCACCAAGATCGTGCTGCTCACCGGCTCCATGGGCGTCGCCGCACGCCGCCAGGCCCTGCTCGACCTGGTCAGCGGCGACGCCGGCATCGTCATCGGCACGCACGCGCTGATCGAGGACAAGGTGCGGTTCCACGACCTCGGCCTGGTCGTCGTCGACGAGCAGCACCGCTTCGGCGTCGAACAGCGCGACGCCCTGCGCGGCAAGGGCAAGCAGCCGCCGCACCTGCTCGTCATGACGGCCACGCCCATTCCCCGTACGGTCGCGATGACCGTCTTCGGCGACCTGGAGACCTCCGTCCTCGACCAGCTGCCCGCCGGACGCTCCCCGATCGCCAGCCACGTCGTGCCCGCCGCCGACAAGCCGCACTTCCTCGCCCGCGCATGGGAGCGGGTCCGCGAGGAGGTCGAAGCCGGACACCAGGCGTACGTGGTCTGCCCGCGCATCGGCGACGAGGAGGACCGGAAGACCGGGAAGAAGGCGAGCCCCGAGGACGAGGCCGAGAAGCGGCCGCCGCTCGCCGTCCTCGACGTCGCCGAACAGCTGCGCGGCGGCCCGCTCGCCGGACTGCGCGTCGAGGTGCTGCACGGCAGGATGCACCCCGACGACAAGGACGACGTCATGCGCCGCTTCGCCGCGGGCGAGGCCGACGTGCTGGTCGCCACCACCGTCATCGAGGTGGGCGTGAACGTGCCCAACGCCACCGCCATGGTGATCATGGACGCCGACCGCTTCGGCGTCTCCCAGCTCCACCAGCTCCGCGGCCGCGTCGGCCGGGGCTCCGCCCCCGGACTGTGCCTGCTCGTCTCCGAGATGCCCGAGGCGAGCCCCGCCCGCCGGCGGCTCGACGCCGTCGCCGGCACCCTCGACGGCTTCGAACTCTCCCGGATCGACCTCGAGCAGCGCCGCGAGGGCGACGTCCTCGGCCAGGCCCAGTCCGGCGTGCGCTCCTCGCTGCGGGTCCTCGCCGTCATCGAGGACGAGGAGGTCATCGCCGCCGCCCGCGAGGAGGCCACCGCCCTCGTCCTCGCCGACCCCGACCTCACCGCCCACCCGGCGCTGCGCACCGCGCTCGACGCCCTGCTCGACAAGGACCGGGAGGAATACCTGGAGAAGGGCTGACCGGCCCGCGCCCGTCTCCCCGCCGGGCGGATCCACCTAAGCTGAGGCGTACGCAACCGCTGACGGAGACCGAGGACCCCAGATGACCCGCGTGATCGCCGGCACGGCCGGCGGACGCCGACTCGCCGTGCCCCCGGGCACCGGCACCCGGCCCACCTCCGACCGGGCGAGGGAAGGCCTCTTCTCCACCTGGGAGTCCTTCCACGGCCTCGCCGGCGCGCGCGTCGCCGACCTGTACGCGGGCTCCGGAGCCGTCGGCCTGGAGGCGCTGTCCCGCGGCGCCTCCCACGCCCTCCTCGTCGAGGCCGACCAGCGCGCCGCCCGCACCGTGCGCGAGAACATCCGCTCGCTCGGCCTGCCCGGTGCCGAGCTCCGTACGGGCAAGGCGGAACAGATCGTGACCGGACCGGCGCCCGCCGAGCCGTACGACCTGGTCTTCCTCGACCCGCCCTACGCCGTCCCCGACGACGATCTTCGAGAGATCCTCCTCACAATGCGCGCGGGGGACTGGATCGCCGAGGATGCCCTCGTCACCGTGGAGCGCAGCACCCGCGGCGGCGAGTTCGGCTGGCCGGACGGCTTCGCACCCCTGCGGGCCCGTCGCTACGGCGAAGGCACGTTTTGGTACGGTCGCGCCGCCTCTACGTGCGAAGACGCACGATGACCGGACCGGAGAGCGAGGGAACCAAGTTGCGCCGCGCCGTCTGTCCCGGGTCGTTCGACCCGATTCACAAGGGACACCTCGACATCATCGCCCGCGCCTCCAAGCTGTACGACATCGTGCACGTCGCGGTGATGATCAACCCGGCGAAGCGGGGCCTGTTCACCGTCGACGAGCGGATCGAGCTGATCCGCGAGGTCACCGCCGACTTCGGCAACGTCGAGGTCGAGTCCTTCCACGGACTGCTGGTGGACTTCTGCAAGCAGCGCGAGATCCCCGCCATCGTCAAGGGACTCCGGGCCGTCAGCGACTTCGACTACGAGCTGCAGATGGCCCAGATGAACAACGGCCTCTCCGGCGTCGAGACGCTCTTCATGCCCACCAACCCGACGTACAGCTTCATGTCGTCCTCCCTGGTCAAGGAGGTCGCGGCCTGGGGCGGCGACGTCTCCCACCTGGTGCCGGTCACGGTGCTCGACCGGCTCACCGAGCGGCTCGCCGAGAAGCGCTCCGGGCAGTGACCGCCGGCCACCTCCACTGACGCTCCGTCACCTGGTCCCGGACAGGGCCCCACTGGCCTTACAGTCGTCCCGTCCGTCTCCATCCAGCTGTAGAGAGTGGCGAGCACCGGTGGACGTGCAGAAGAAGCTCGACGAGATCGTCGATACGGTCCGGAGCGCCCGCTCCATGCCCATGTCGGCGTCCTGCGTGGTCAACCGGGCCGAGCTGCTCGCGCTGCTCGAAGAGGTCCGCGAGGCCCTGCCCGGCTCCCTCGCCCAGGCGCAGGAGCTGCTCGGCGGCCGCGAGCAGATGGTCGAGCAGGCCCGCCGGGAGGCCGAGCGGATCATCGAGGCCGCCCACGCCGAGCGCGGTTCGCTGATCTCCGACACCCAGGTCGCCCGCCAGTCGCAGGACGAGGCCGAGCGGATCCTCGCCGAGGCCCGCCGCGAGGCCGAGGAGATCCGCGCCGAGGCCGACGACTACGTCGACTCCAAGCTCGCCAACTTCGAGGTCGTCCTCAACAAGACCATCGCCTCCGTCGACCGCGGCCGCGAGAAGCTCCTCGGCCGCGGCCCGGGCCTCGACGCCGAGGGGTACGCGGACGAGGACGCCCCCGAGTACAGCGCCGACCCGCAGACCCTGATCCAGCGGGCCGACGGCTACGTGGACGCCAAGCTGGGCGCCTTCGAGGCCGTCCTGAGCAAGACCCTGGAGGCGGTCGGCCGCGGCCGGCAGAAGCTGCACGGCCGGATCGCCAGCGACGCCCTCGGCGAGCACATGGCCGCCCAGGACGCGGCGGGCAACCCCCTCCACACCAGCGACGCCGACTACCTCGCCGGGCTCGCGGAGCTGGCCGACCCGGAGCCGGCCGCCGAGCAGCCGCGGCCCGCCGTCCAGATCCCGTCCCAGCAGGTCCAGCCCGACCCGTACGGGTACCCGCAGCAGCCCGTCCAGGACCCCTACGGCTACCAGCAGCCGGTCCAGGACCCGTACGCCTATCAGCAGCAGGCCGACCCGTACGGCTACCAGCAGCAGTACGGCTACGAGCAGCAGCCGCAGCCCCAGGTCCAGCAGCAGCCGCAGACCGCGGCCCTCGACGAGACCAGCTTCTTCGACACGAGCATGATCGACCTGGAGCAGCTGCGCCGGTACGAGCAGGGTCACTGACGCGGACCGGGCGCGGGCCGTGCCCGGTCGCCGGCGAGGGCTCGCCGACCCGTACGGGGAGCGGGCTCACGACCCGGATTGGGCCCTGAGCGAAGCGTCCAGTATTCTGGCTGTTCGGTCGCGCGTATGTCCGCGATCCGTGCTGCCCGCGCCAGGCAGCCCCCTCACGTGGTGAACGATCCGAAAGCAGGAAGAGCCCTGAGCACGCGCCTCGACCATCGCAACCCCCTCGTGTTCGACACGCACGAGCTGGGGCGGCGTCCTGGTGCCATGCAGCGGCTCTCCCGCACGGTCGACGCCCCCAGGGACCTGGGGATCGCGGGGGTCGTCGAGGTGCCCGAGGGCGCCCCGGTGGAGATCGAGCTCCGTCTCGAGTCGGTCATGGAAGGGGTGCTTGTCACAGGCACCGCCCGTGCATCGGCCGAGGGGGAGTGCGTAAGGTGTCTGGAGCCCGTCGAGCTTGATGTCGACGCGGACTTCCAGGAGATGTTCTCGTACCCCGACTCCGACGACCGGGGCCGCAGCAAGGCGGTCGCGGACGACGAAGCCGAGGACGACGAGGACATGATTCCCCTCGAGGACGGCATGTTCGACCTCGAGCCCGTGCTGCGCGATGCGGTGGTGCTCGCACTGCCCATGCAGCCGGTGTGCCGGGAGGACTGTGAAGGTCTGTGTTCCGAGTGCGGAACCAACCTGAACGAGAACCCGGACCACCACCATGACGCCGTCGACATGCGTTGGGCGGCACTGCAGGGACTCGCCGGTTCACTGGGAGCCGACGAGAAGGACAACATGAGCGATGCCGCATCCGGTGTCGACGAGAAGCAGGAGAAGTAGCCGTGGCTGTTCCGAAGCGGAAGATGTCGCGCAGCAACACGCGCCACCGCCGGTCGCAGTGGAAGGCTGCGGTCACCCCCCTGGTTTCGTGCGAGCGTTGCCAGGAGCCGAAGCAGCAGCACATCGCGTGCCCGAGCTGCGGCACCTACAACAAGCGCCAGGTCCTCTCCGTCTGAGGGGCCGGTGAGAGGCACGATGTCTGACCACGTCAATTCGGCCTCGTCCCACACGCTTCTGGAAGGGCGGCTCGGGTATCAGCTCGAGTCCGCCCTTCTGGTGCGTGCGCTCACCCACCGTTCGTACGCGTACGAGAACGGCGGTCTGCCCACCAACGAGCGGCTGGAGTTCCTCGGGGACTCCGTGCTCGGCCTGGTGGTCACGGACACGCTGTACCGCACCCACCCCGACCTGCCCGAAGGCCAGCTGGCCAAGCTGCGGGCCGCGGTGGTCAACTCGCGCGCACTGGCGGACGTGGGCCGCGGCCTCGACCTTGGCTCGTTCATCCGGCTCGGCCGGGGCGAGGAAGGCACGGGCGGCCGGGACAAGGCGTCCATCCTCGCCGACACCCTCGAAGCGGTGATCGGCGCGGTCTATCTCGATCAGGGCCTCGACGCGGCGTCCGAGCTGGTGCACCGGCTCTTCGACCCGCTGATCGAGAAGTCCTCGAACCTCGGCGCCGGCCTGGACTGGAAGACCAGCCTCCAGGAGCTGACCGCGGCCGAGGGTCTCGGCGTTCCGGAGTACCTCGTCAGCGAGGAGGGCCCGGACCACGAGAAGACCTTCACTGCTGCTGCCCGCGTCGGTGGTGTCTCGTACGGCACCGGCACCGGCCGCAGCAAGAAGGAGGCGGAGCAGCAGGCGGCCGAGTCCGCGTGGCGCGAGATCCGCGCCGCCGCGGACCAGCGCGCGGCGGCGGCGAAGGCCGCGGCCGAGAACGCCTCCGACGAGCAGGCCACGGCCTGATCGTCCGTTTCGTCCTTCGTTCCACCGCTGCCCCCGTCCCCGCTCCAGGGGACGGGGGCAGCGGTGTTCCCGAGCGGTTGTAGGCTGCGGACGTCAGTCCAGGAAGCCGTCCCGAGGAGTGCGTCCCGTGCCCGAGTTGCCCGAGGTCGAGGTCGTACGGCGCGGTCTTGAGCGGTGGGTCGCCGGCCGGACCGTCGCCGAGGCCGAGGTCCTGCACCCGCGGGCCGTACGGCGCCACCCGGAGGGCGCGGCGGACTTCGCGGCCCGGCTGAAGGGACAGCGCTTCGGGATCGCCCGGCGGCGCGGCAAGTACCTGTGGCTGCCGCTCGAAGGCGGCGAGGCGTCCGTGCTCGGCCACCTCGGGATGAGCGGCCAGCTGCTCGTCCAGCCCGAGGACGCCCCGGACGAGAAGCACCTGCGGATCCGCCTCCGCTTCACCGACTCCGACCGCACCGAGCTGCGCTTCGTCGACCAGCGGACCTTCGGCGGACTCTCGCTGCACGACACCGCCCCGGACAGCGCCGACGGACTGCCCGACGTGATCGCGCACATCGCCCGCGACCCGCTGGACCCCGCCTTCGACGACGCCGCCTTCGCCGGTGCGCTGCGCCTGCGGAGGACCACGATCAAGCGGGCGCTGCTCGACCAGTCGCTGATCAGCGGGGTCGGCAACATCTACGCGGACGAGGCGCTGTGGCGGTCGCGGCTGCACTACGACCGCCCGACGGCGACGCTGACCCGGCCGAAGGCGGCCGAGCTCCTCGGCCACGTCCGGGACGTGATGAACGCGGCCCTCGCGGCCGGCGGCACGAGCTTCGACAGCCTGTACGTGAACGTGAACGGCGAGTCGGGCTACTTCGACCGCTCCCTGGACGCGTACGGGCGGGAGGGCGAGCCGTGCCGGAGGTGCGGCACGCCCCTGCGCAGGCGCCCCTGGATGAACCGCTCCAGCTACTTCTGCCCGCGCTGCCAGCGGCCGCCGCGGGTCGTCACGGCGTAGGCCGGACCGGAGCCCGGCGGGGCACGGCGCGACGAGGGGTGCGGCGGGGCACGGCGCGACGAGGGGTGCGGCGGGGCACGGCGCGACGAGGGGTGCGGCGGATCACGCCGTTCGTCCGGTGACCGGCTCGTGCTCCGCGTCGTAGGCCTCGCGGGCGGCGAGCACCCGGTCCATCCGGCCCTCGACCAGGCGGATCAGGCCGAGCAGCTGCCCGGCGACCTCGTGGCCGAGCGGCGTGAGCCGGTAGTCGACGCGCGGGGGATTGGTGGGCTGGGCGTCGCGGTGGACGAGCCCGTCGCGTTCGAGCGCGTGCAGCGTCTGCGACAGCATCTTCTCGCTCACGCCGTCGACCCTGCGCCGCAGCTCGTTGAAGCGGAACGTGCCCTCGTGGAGGGCGCCCAGGATCAGGCCGCCCCACCGGCCGGTCACGTGCTCCAGCGTGCCGCGCGAAGGGCAGGTCTTCGCGAACACGTCGTAGGCGAGGGCGTCACTCATGCCTCCCACCATACGCGCACGCAGCGCTGCGCGTCAGTCAGCGCTAACCACAGCATTGCGCTTTCGGAAAGTTAGTGCTCTACTTCTTGGCGTCCCCCCACCCCTCGCCGAGGAGTCCCTCCATGACCACGCCCGTCGTCTCCATCGCCTACCACTCCGGCTTCGGCCACACCGCCGTCCTCGCCGAGGCCGTCCGTGACGGTGCCGTCGAGGCCGGCGCGACCGTCCACCTCATCAAGGTCGACGAGATCACCGAGGCGCAGTGGGAGCTCCTCGACGGCTCCGACGCGATCGTCTTCGGCTCGCCGACCTACATGGGCACGGCGTCCGGCGCGTTCCACCAGTTCGCCGAGGCCTCCTCGAAGCGCTGGTTCACCGACACCTGGCGGGACAAGCTGGCCGCCGGCTTCACCAACTCCGCCTCGAAGAGCGGCGACAAGCTGCACACCCTGCAGTTCTTCCAGACCCTCGCCGGCCAGCACGGCATGACCTGGGTCAACCTCGGCCTGAAGCCCGGCTGGAACACCAGCGAGGCCTCCGAGAACGACATCAACCGCCTCGGCTTCTTCTCCGGCGCCGGCGCCCAGACCCACAACGACCTGGGTCCGGAGGGCGTCCACAAGGCCGACATCGCGACCGCGGAGCACCTCGGCCGCCGCGTCGCCGGCACGGCCCGCACCTTCGCCCTCGGCAAGGCCGCCGCCTGATCCACCGCACGCGAAAGGGCCCCGTCACCGGCAAGGTGACGGGGCCCTTTCACGCGTGGACGCGGGGCGCGGACCTCAGAAGCCGAAGTCCTGCGTCCACCACGGACCGCCGTCCGCGAAGCTGACGCCCACGCCCAGCGTCCTGTAGTCGCAGTTCAGGATGTTCGCCCGGTGGCCGTCGCTGGCCATCCAGGACGTCATGACCGCGGCCGCGTCGACCTGGCCGCGGGCGATGTTCTCGCCGCCGAGGTTCATCACGCCCGCCCGCTGCGCGCGGGTCCACGGCGAGTCGCCGTCGGGGTCGGTGTGGTCGAAGAAGTTCCGCGCGGCCATGTCCGCGCTGAAGGCACCGGCCAGGGCGGCGAGCTCGGCGTCCGGGCGGACCGCGACGCAGCCGACCCTGGCGCGCTCCAGGTTCACCAGCCGCACGACCTCGGCCTCCGCGGCCCGCTCCCGCGCGGCGGCGGAGCGGACGGTGGCGGACGGGGAGGCCGGGGCCACGGTGGCCGGGGCCCGGGTCGGGGCGGCCGTCTTCACCGGCTCGGACTTCGGCTCGGGCTTCGGCGCCGGCGTCACCGTCGAGTGCTTCGGGCCCGGGGGCGCGGTCACGGTCTTCGACGGGGTGGGCTTCGGCGACGGGGCCGCCGACGGCGAGGCGGCCTTGCCGTTCGCCGCGCCCTTGCCGGTGCCCTTGCCCGCGCCCGTACCGCCGCCCGGGTTCGCCGACCGGTCCGCCGGGGACACCGAGGAGCCGCCCTGGGTGGTCAGGCTCGGAGCCTGCCGGTCGGCGGCCTCCACCCGGGGCGTCTCCTTGCCGGCGTTGCCGACCGAGAACGTCTCGCCGCCGGGCAGCAGACCCGAGGCCACGCCGATCGCACCGACCGCGACCGCGGCGGAGACGCCGAGCAGCCCGGTGCGTACGGGCGCGCCGCGCCGTTCGCCGCGATGCCGTCCCATCCGCTCGCCTCCTGACCTGTGAAACCTCGAACCGGACCGGTGCACCGGCCCGCCGCGTCCGGCCCGGCGCATCCGGGCCCGTGAACTGCGATCTTTGCTGATCTTTGCTTTTGCGGGGCTCCCGGAGGAGCGCCGGACAGGGCTCCGCCGATCGGGCGATCCCCGTTCCGCACGGACTGTACGCCATGACACGCCGGGCTGACGTGCTCCTTCCGCAATTCGCCCGTTAGCGTGCAGGCATGACTGACGACGTACGGATGACCGCCTGGGTGCGCGGCCGGGTACAGGGAGTGGGCTTCCGCTGGTTCACCAGGGCAAACGCCCTGGAGATCGGCGGGCTCGTCGGCTTCGCCCTGAACCTCGACGACGGCCGGGTCCAGGTCGTGGCCGAGGGGCCGAGTGAGAATTGCCACCGACTGCTGGACTGGCTGCGCTCCGCCGACACGCCCGGGCGCGTGGACGGCGTCACTGAGATATGGGCCACCCCGCGCGGCGGCTACGAGACCTTCGCCATCCGCTGACGCCCCGTCCCGCGACCCCTCCCGCACCCCTGTCCGACGGCCTCGAACGCTCTCGGACGGGGGTGCGGTGAACGGTCGCGGAAGCGAAAACGGCCTGGTGGTTGCCAAGAAGGGCTTGCCGTGCCAGGCTGCGCGAGTAAGGATGATCTCCACGCCCCTCGGGCACCGAGTTGCGAGGCGCCGCCGCCCTTTCCGCGGCCGCAGCCCCCCGGTGACCCCTTGATGTCGGGCGTGATCGTGTTGACCGTCAAACTTTTTGGTGAGACTCTGGAAGCCCCGCGCACCTTAGCTGTTCGACCGTGAGAACGGGCACGACAAAGAGCATGGTCGAGCACCGCGGGTGCGAATCCCTCACGACCCACACCGCTTCGGTCGGTCACTCAGTGTGGAGGACCATCCATCATGGCAAAGGCGCTTCTCGGTTACGTCGGCGGCTCCGACCCGCGACTCCTCTCCGAGATGCGACGGCTTCAGCAGCGCGTCCAGGACCTGGAGTCCGAGCTTGTACGGATCCAGTCGGAGAACGACGCGCTCAACGCTGCCGCCGCTCAGCACACGGGAGAGTCGCTGCTGGACAGCATCGATCTCGACGTCACCAAGGCGGAGCCCGCGCTCACCTGAGTCCCCGACCCGAGGGGCCAGGTGAGAAACACTCTTGCCGCACAACTGGATATGCAAGGGGCGCTTCGGCGTCCCTTCTTTCTTGCGCACCTCTTTCTCGCGCGGGCGCCCTGCCCCCAGGTGTCCCACCCTCCCTGGCCAAGGGTGTGCCCTGCACCTTCACGGGTGAAACCCGGGACCCCGGGTAGAGTCCGCAGGCGTGCACCTCAAGGCCCTGACGCTCCGCGGTTTCAAGTCGTTCGCCTCCGCCACCACGCTGCGGTTCGAACCGGGAATCACCTGCGTCGTCGGGCCCAACGGCTCGGGCAAGTCCAACGTCGTGGACGCCCTGTCCTGGGTCATGGGAGAACAGGGCGCCAAGTCGCTGCGCGGCGGCAAGATGGAGGACGTCATCTTCGCCGGCACGACCGGGCGGCCGCCGCTCGGCCGTGCCGAGGTGTCGCTGACCATCGACAACTCCGACGGCGCGCTGCCCATCGACTACGCCGAGGTCACCCTCACCCGGATCATGTTCCGGGGCGGCAGCAGCGAGTACCAGATCAACGGCGACACCTGCCGGCTGCTCGACATCCAGGACCTGCTCTCCGACTCCGGCATCGGCCGCGAGATGCACGTCATCGTCGGCCAGGGCCAGCTCGACTCCGTCCTGCACGCCGACCCCATGGGCCGCCGCGCCTTCATCGAGGAGGCCGCCGGCGTCCTCAAGCACCGCAAGCGCAAGGAGAAGGCGCTGCGGAAACTCGACGCGATGCAGGCCAACCTGGCGCGCGTCCAGGACCTCACCGACGAGCTGCGCCGCCAGCTCAAACCGCTCGGCCGGCAGGCCGCCGTCGCCCGCCGCGCCGCCGTCATCCAGGCCGACCTGCGCGACGCACGCCTCCGGCTGCTCGCCGACGACCTCGTACGCCTCCGGGAAGCCCTGACGGCCGAGGTCGCCGACGAGGCCGCCCTGCTCGCACGCAAGGAGGCCACCGAGGCCGAACTGAAGACGGCGCTCGCCCGGGAGGCCGCCCTGGAGGACGAGGTCCGCCGGCTGGCGCCGCGGCTCCAGCGCGCCCAGCAGACCTGGTACGAGCTGTCGCAGCTCGCCGAGCGGGTGCGCGGCACGGTCTCGCTCGCCGACGCGCGCGTGAAGAGCGCCACGGCACAGCCGCCGGAGGAGCGGCGGGGCCGCGACCCGGAGGACATGGAACGCGAGGCCGCCCGGATCCGCGAGCAGGAGGCCGAACTGGAGGCCGCCCTCGAAGCCGCCCAGCGGGCCCTCGAGGACACCGTCGCCCACCGCGCCGAGCTCGAACGCGCCCTCGCCGTCGAGGAACGCCGGCTCAAGGACGCCGCCCGCGCCATCGCCGACCGCCGCGAGGGCCTGGCCCGGCTGCACGGCCAGGTCAACGCCGCCCGCTCGCGCGCCGCGTCCGCCCAGGCCGAGATCGACCGCCTCGCCGCCGCGCGCGACGAGGCCCGGGAACGCGCGGTCGCCGCCCAGGAGGAGTACGAACAGCTGAAGGCCGAGGTCGACGGCCTCGAAGCCGACGACACCGAACTCGCCGAACGCCACGAGACCGCCCGCCGCGAGCTGGCCGACGCCGAAGCCGCGCTCACCACCGCCCGCGAGGCCGCCGCCGACGCCGACCGCGCCCGCGCCGCGACCCGCGCCCGCCGCGACGCCCTCGCCCTCGGTCTGCGCCGCAAGGACGGCACCGGCACCCTGCTCACCGCCGGCCTCACCGGCCTCCTCGGCCCGGCGGCGGAACTCCTGACCGTCGCCCCCGGCCACGAGATCCCCGTCGCCGCGGCCCTCGGCGCCGCCGCCGACGCCCTCGCCGTCACCGACCCGGCCACGGCGGCCGAGGCCCTCCGCCTGCTGCGCAAGCAGGACGCGGGCCGTGCCTCCCTGCTGCTCGCCGGGGCCGCCGAGCCGCCCGCGCCGCCCGCCGTCGACGGCGCCGTCCCGGCGGCCCGGCTGGTCGAAGGACCGGACGAACTCATGGGCGCGGTCGGCCGGTTGCTGAAGGACGTCGTCGTGGTCGACGGTCTCGACCGGGCCGTCGAGGTCGTACGGGCCCACCCGGGCCTCGTCGCGGTCACCGCCGAAGGCGACCTGCTCGGGGCGCACTTCGCACAGGGCGGGTCCGCCGGGGCGCCGAGCCTGCTGGAGGTGCAGGCGTCCGTGGACGAGGCGGCGGCCGAGCTCGCCGGCCTCGACGTGCGGTGCGAAGAGCTGGAGGCGGCCAAGGTGGCGGCCGCCGAGCGGCGCCGCGCCGCCGCCGTCCTGGTGGAGGAACTGGGCGAGCGGCGACGGGCCGCGGACCGGGAGAAGTCGGCCGTGGCCCAGCGCCTCGGACGGCTCGCGGGGCAGGCCAGGGGAGCGGCGGGGGAGGCCGAGCGCACCGCCTCCGCGGCCGCGCGCGCCGCGGAGGCCCTGGAGAAGGCGCTGGCCGAGGCCGAGGAACTGACCGAGCGGCTGCTCGTGGCGGAGGAGAGCGCCGCGGCGGGGGAGGGCGGGGCGGACGAGCCCGACACCTCCGTGCGCGACCGGCTCGCGATCGACGGCTCCAACGCGCGCCAGACCGAGATGGAGGCCCGGCTCCAGGTCCGTACCCACGAGGAACGCGTCAAGGGCCTCGCCGGCCGGGCCGACTCCCTGGACCGCGCGGCCCGCGCCGAACGCGAGGCGCGGGCCCGCGCCCAGCAGCGCCGGGCACGGCTGCGCCACGAGGCGGAGGTCGCCTCGGCGGTCGCGTCGGGCGCCCGTCAGCTGCTCGCCCACGTCGAGGTCTCGCTGACCCGCGCCGAGCGGGAGCGGGCGCTCGCCGACGCCGCCAGGCGCGCCCGCGAGCAGGACGTCGCCGCCGCCCGCGGCCGGGGCCGCGACCTCAAGGCGGAGCTGGACAAGCTCACCGACTCGGTGCACCGGGGCGAAGTCCTCGGCGCGGAGAAGCGGTTGCGGATCGAACAGCTGGAGGCCCGCTCCCTGGAGGAGCTGGGCGTGGAGCCGACCGTGCTCGTCGAGGAGTACGGCCCCCACCAGCCCGTACCGCCGTCACCGCCCGCCGAGGGCGAGACCGTTCCGGACGACCCCGGGCACCCGCGCAACCAGCCGCGGCCCTTCGTCCGCGCGGAGCAGGAGAAGCGGCTCAAGGCCGCCGAACGGGCGTACCAGCAACTCGGGAAGGTGAATCCGCTCGCACTCGAGGAGTTCGCGGCGCTGGAGGAGCGGCACCAGTTCCTCTCGGAGCAGCTCGAGGACCTGAAGAAGACCCGGGCGGACCTCCTTCAGGTCGTGAAGGAGGTGGACCTGCGCGTCGAGCAGGTCTTCACGGAGGCGTACCGGGACACCGCCCGGGAGTTCGAAGGCGTCTTCTCCCGGCTGTTCCCCGGCGGCGAGGGACGGCTCGTGCTCACCGACCCGGACGACATGCTCACCACCGGCGTCGACGTCGAGGCCCGGCCGCCGGGCAAGAAGGTCAAGCGGCTCTCGCTGCTGTCCGGCGGCGAGCGCTCGCTGACGGCCGTGGCGCTGCTGGTCTCCATCTTCAAGGCGCGTCCCAGCCCGTTCTACGTGATGGACGAGGTCGAGGCGGCGCTGGACGACACCAACCTGCAGCGGCTGATCCGGATCATGCAGGAGCTCCAGGAGTCCTCGCAGCTGATCGTCATCACGCACCAGAAGCGGACGATGGAGGTCGCCGACGCGCTGTACGGCGTGTCGATGCAGGGCGACGGCGTCTCGAAGGTCATCAGCCAGCGGCTGCGCTGACCTGCCGCCCCGGCCGGCTCCCTCTTCCGGTGCCTCACCTTCACACCCCAAGATCGATTCAACTTGTGAACGCAAGGCGATCCAGGATGCGTTTCAAGTCATACGACATCAACTCTTGACTTCGAAACCTGAAGGAATAGTCTCTGCAACGTTGCTTTTACCTTCAAGTGGTGCGCGGCGTGAACCTGTGCCCCACTGGAAGGGCTCGCCCCCCACCGCACCGGCGATGCTGCCGGAGCCCCGAGGAGTCCCCGTGACCAGCACCGCGCAGGCGCCCACACCGCCTTCGTCAGGCCGTTCGGCCCATCCGGACCACATCGGCCACGTCATCTTCATCACGGCCTCCGCCGCGATGGGCGGCTTCCTCTTCGGCTACGACAGCTCCGTCATCAACGGCGCGGTCGAGGCGATCCGCGACCGCTACGACATCGGCTCCGGCACCCTCGCCCAGGTCATCGCCATCGCCCTGATCGGCTGCGCCATCGGCGCCGCCACCGCCGGCCGGATCGCCGACCGCATCGGCCGCATCCGCTGCATGCAGATCTCCGCGGTGCTCTTCGCCGTCAGCGCCGTCGGATCCGCGCTGCCCTTCGCCCTCTGGGACCTGGCCTTCTGGCGGATCGTCGGCGGCTTCGCCATCGGCATGGCCTCCGTGATCGGCCCCGCCTACATCGCCGAGGTCGCGCCCGCCGCGTACCGGGGCCGCCTCGGCTCCTTCCAGCAGGCCGCCATCGTCATCGGCATCGCCATCTCCCAGCTGGTCAACTACGGCATCCTCCAGATCGCCGACGGCGACCAGCGCGGCGAGATCGCCGGACTCGAGGCCTGGCAGTGGATGCTCGGCGTGATGGTCGTCCCCGCCGTCCTCTACGGCCTGCTCTCCTTCGCCATCCCCGAGTCCCCCCGCTTCCTCATCTCCGTCGGCCGCGTCGACCGGGCCAAGGAGGTCCTCGCCGAGGTCGAGGGCCACGGCGTCGACCTGGACCGCCGGGTCGCCGAGATCGACCAGGCCATGCGCAGCGAGCACAAGTCCACCTTCAGGGACCTGATGGCGGCCGGTTCCCGGTTCAAGCTGCTGCCCATCGTCTGGGTCGGCATCGGACTCTCCGTCTTCCAGCAGCTCGTCGGCATCAACGTCGCCTTCTACTACTCCGCCACGCTCTGGCAGTCCGTCGGCGTCGACCCGTCGAGCTCGTTCTTCTACTCGTTCACCACGTCGATCATCAACATCGTCGGCACCGTGATCGCGATGGTCCTGGTCGACCGGGTCGGCCGCAAGCCGCTCGCCCTCGTCGGCTCCGTCGGCATGGCGATCGCCCTCGCCTTCGAGGCCTGGGCCTTCTCGGCCGACCTCGTCGACGGCAAGCTGCCCACCACCCAGGGCGTCGTGGCGCTCGTCGCCGCCCACGTCTTCGTGCTCTTCTTCGCCCTCTCGTGGGGCGTGGTCGTCTGGGTCTTCCTCGGCGAGATGTTCCCCAACCGCATCCGTGCCGCCGCCCTCGGCGTCGCCGCCTCCGCGCAGTGGATCGCCAACTGGGCCATCACCGCGAGCTTCCCGTCCCTCGCCGACTGGAACCTCTCCGGCACGTACGTCATCTACACGGTCTTCGCCGTGCTCTCGATCCCCTTCGTGCTCAGGTACGTCAGGGAGACCAAGGGCAAGGCGTTGGAGGAGATGGGCTAAACCCCGCTGCCCCCTCCTCGCCCACGAAACTGCCCCGGCCCGAGGCCTACGCCCCGAGCCGGGGCAGTACGCGTTCGCAGAACAGCCGCACGCTCCGCCAGCCCTCCTCGACCGGCATCCCGCCGCACAGCGGATGCAGCACCAGACTGCCCAGCTCCCCGCCGAGCGCCACGCACTCCTCCGGCGTCACCACCCGGTACACGCCCTCCGCCCGCAGCTCCGGCACCGTCACGGCCGCCGAGCGCACCGCCGAGCGGATGTCCTTCGACTGCCAGGAGGCATAGGTCCGCGCCTCGTGCAGGAAGTGCTCCCCGTACTCCGCCCAGGTCCGGTCCGGATCCTCCGAGACGTGCAGCAGCGGCGTCTCCCGCTCCGGCATCATCGTCCAGCCCTCCGTGCCGAACGCGGCGCACTGCTCCCGGTAGTACGCCTCCAGCTCCGGCAGGTGCGCGCTCGGGAACAGCGGCAGCCCGAGCCGTGCCGCCCGCCGCGCCGCCGCCTTCGACGAGCCGCCGACCAGCAGCAGCGGATGCGGCTGGGTGAAGGGCCGCGGGGTGACCCGCACCGTACGGCCCCGATACGTGAACGGCTCGCCCGACCACGCCGCCAGCAGCGTCTCCAGGAGCAGGTCCTGGAGCCTGCCGCGGCGGCCCCAGTCCACGCCCCGCTCCTCGTACTCCTCCGGCCGGTAGCCGATCCCGGCGACCGTCACCAGCCGCCCGCCGCTCAGCAGGTCCAGCACGGCGATCTCCTCCGCGAGCCGCAGCGGGTCGTGCAGCGGCCCGATGACCGCCGAGACCGTCACCGCGATCCGTCGCGTCGCGCCGAACACCGCGCCCGCGAAGACGAAGGGGGAGGGGAGCCAGTTGTTCGCGGCGCCGTGGTGCTCCTCGGTCTGCACGGTGTCCACGCCCCGCGCGTCCGCGTACGCCGCCATCTCCAGAGCCGCCCGGTAGCGGGCCGAGAGGGACTCCGGATCGGCGTGCGGGTCGACGAGGTTGAAGCGGACGACGGTGAACGGCATGGGAAGTCCCCCTCCGCGGGTGGAATGCCTGCGAAGGGGGACGGTAACTGACGCGGCGTCAGATGGAAACGGTCTCGCACCCCTCGGCCGGGGCCCCGCCCTCCCCGGAAACGCCCCCGGAAACGCCCCCGGCCGCGTCCCCGCGCCCCTCGGCCGGGCCCGCCGCGGCCCGTGCCGCCCCGCGCTCCCGCGGCAGCACCGCGTACAGCACGCCGGCCACCACGATCGTCGCCGCCCAGCCCAGGCCGTTCTCGCCGATCCAGGACGAGGCCAGCGGGCCGGCGAACCACTCGACCCGGGTGAACAGCAGGCCCGCCACCAGGGCCACGCCCCACGCCGTCATCGCCTGCCAGGCGAAACCGCCCCGGTACCAGTACGCACTCGTCCGCGTCGTGTCCATCAGCGCCTCCGCGTCGTACGTCCGACGGCTCAGCATGTCGACGCCGAAAACGCCGATCCACGCCGAGAACGCCACCGCCAGCAGCGTCAGGAACGAGATGAACGAACCGATGAAGCTGCTCGCCACCACCATCAGCAGGAAACCGAAGACCAGGCTGATCACCGCGTTGACGCTCACCGCCGCCGCCCGCGACACCCGGATGCCCAGCGTCTGTGCCGTGAAGCCCGCCGAGTACATCGACATCGAGTTGATCAGCAGCATCCCGATCAGCGCGATCAGCAGGTACGGCACCGAGATCCAGGCCGGCAGCAGCTCGCCGATGAAGGACACCGGGTCCTGCGCCGAGGCCAGGTCCGGCGTCGCCACCGCCATCACCGCGCCCATCAGCACCATCGGCAGCACCACGATCCCCGCACCGCCGACCGTCGAGCCGACCACGCCCTTCGAGGAGGCCGTGCGCGGCAGGTAGCGCGTGAAGTCCGGGCCCGACGGCACCCAGCTGATCCCGCCCGCCGCGATCGTGCCGACGCCCGCGACCAGCATCGCCGTCGAACCGGCCGGCCTCGCGAACACCGCCGACCAGTCCGTGTCCGCCACCAGGTAGACCAGGACGAGCACGGAGAAGGCGCCGAAGAGATACGTCGACCAGGTGCTGCACACCCGCAGCGCGGTGATCCCGAGCCCCGACACCAGGAACGTGCAGGACACGAAGGCCAGCAGCGTCACCACGATCAGGAACGTGTTCGACCGCACGCCGAACAGCAGATCCAGCACCGTCAGCACCGCGTACGCGCCGGTGACCGCGTTGATCGTCTCCCAGCCCCAGCGCGCCACCCAGATCAGCGCGCCGGGAAAAAGGTTTCCGCGCTGACCGAAGACCGCCCGCGACAAGGCCATGCCCGGCGCTCCGCCCCGCTTCCCCGCGATCGAGATCAGACCGACGATCCCGTACGACAGGACCGGCGCGGCCACCGCCACCACCAGCACCTGCCAGAAGTTCAGGCCGTTGGACACGATCAGGCCGGCGCCCATGGTGAGCAGCAGCACACTGATGTTCGCCGCGACCCACGTCGGGAACAGCTCGCGGACCCGGCCGGTCCGCTCGGCGTCGGGCACGGGTTCGAGGCCGCGGCTCTCCAGGGCGCCGCCGCTCTGCGCGTCTTCGGACTCGGACGCGTGGGGCATAGGGGTACTCCGTCGTACAGATGTGGGGGAACTCGCACACTTTACGCGCAACGCTCCCGACCCCTTCACGGCGTACTCCGCTCCCGCCGCCGTCGTGGCCGATACTGGACGACGTTATGGAACTCATCCTTGCTGTAGTCATCGCTCTGGCCGTCGCGGTCGTCGTGACCGGCGGGCTCGTGGTCAGCGGCCGCAAGAAGAAGCAGCTGCCGCCGGCCCAGCCGCCGTCCACCACGCCGACCATCACCGCTCCGCCCGCCGAGCCGCACGTCGGCGACGAGGCGGAGACACCGCGGGAAGAACCACGCCGCACCGTCGAGGAGGTCGAGCTCCCCGCCGCCGAGGCCCCCGAGGCCCCGGTCGTCGTCGAGGAGCCCGCCGCCGAGGAGCTCGCGGCTCCCGAGATCGAGGTGCCCGAGCCGACCGCCGGCCGTCTCGTCCGGCTCCGCACCCGGCTCGCCCGCTCCCAGAACTCGCTCGGCAAGGGGCTGCTCTCGCTGCTGTCCCGCGAGCACCTCGACGAGGACACCTGGGAGGAGATCGAGGAGACCCTCCTCACCGCCGACGTCGGCGTCGCCCCCACCCAGGAGCTCGTCGAGCGGCTGCGCGAGCGCGTCAAGGTGCTCGGCACCCGCACGCCCGACGAGCTGCGCGGTCTGCTCCGCGAGGAGCTGATCACCCTCCTCGGCGCCGACCTCGACCGCACGGTCAAGACCGAGAGCCCCGAGGACACCCCGGGCGTCGTCATGGTCGTCGGCGTCAACGGCACCGGCAAGACCACCACCACCGGCAAGCTCGCCCGCGTCCTGGTCGCCGACGGCAAGTCCGTCGTCCTCGGCGCCGCCGACACCTTCCGCGCCGCCGCCGCCGACCAGCTGCAGACCTGGGGCGAGCGGGTCGGCGCGCGCACCGTGCGCGGACCCGAGGGCGGCGACCCGGCGTCGATCGCGTTCGACGCGGTCAAGGAGGGCATCGCCGAGAAGGCCGACGTCGTCCTCATCGACACCGCCGGCCGGCTGCACACCAAGACCGGCCTCATGGACGAGCTCGGCAAGGTCAAGCGCGTCGTCGAGAAGCACGGCCCGCTCGACGAGGTCCTCCTCGTCCTCGACGCCACCACCGGCCAGAACGGCCTCATCCAGGCCCGGGTCTTCGCCGAGGTGGTCGACATCACCGGCATCGTCCTGACCAAGCTCGACGGCACCGCCAAGGGCGGCATCGTCGTCGCCGTCCAGCGCGAGCTGGGCGTCCCGGTCAAGCTCGTCGGCCTGGGCGAGGGCCCGGACGACCTGGCCCCCTTCGAGCCGGGCGCGTTCGTCGACGCCCTCATCGGGGACTGAGACCCGGCGCGCTCCTCGGGGGGCTCAGACCCGGCGCGCTTCCCGTCCAGGACCGCGCATCCCGTCCGGACCGCGCACCGCGCCGGACCGGCCACCCGTCCAGGACCGCGCACCGCGCCGGACCGCGCACCGCGTATGAGAAAGGGCCCCTGCCGCAGCTCAACGGCAGGGGCCCTTCCCGTCCTCGCGGCGCGTGCCGGCCGGCCCGGCGGCGTCCGTCAGAAGTGCGTGCGGTGGCAGATGTAGGCGAGCGTGCCCAGCAGCAGCCGGGCCTGCGGCGGCGCCCCGGCCGTGTCCAGGGTCGGCGGCCGCAGCCAGCGGACCGGGCCGAGACCGCCCAGGTCCGACGGCGGGGCCGTGACGTGCGCTCCCGCGCCCAGGCAGTGCAGGTCCAGGCCGGCGTCGTCCCAGCCCATCCGGTACAGCAGCTGCGGGAGCTCGGCCGCCGCGCCCGGGGCCACGAAGAACCGCGCCCGGCCCGTCGGCGTCGCGCACACCGGCCCGAGCGGCAGCCCCATCCGCTCCAGGCGGACCAGCGCCCGCCGGCCCGCGGCCTCCGCCACCTCGATCACGTCGAAGGACCGGCCGACCGGCAGCAGAATCGTTGCTCCCGGGTACTCCGACCACGCCTTGGTCGCGACGTCGAGACCCGCCCCGGCCGGCACCGGCTCGGCGAAGGAGAGAGGATGCGCGCCCGGGGCCGTACAGGAGGGATCGCCGCAGGAACACCGGCCGCCGGCCGCCCGCGCTCCCGGGACGACGTCCCAGCCCCACAGTCCGGTGTACTCGGCCACCGCTGTGCACTCCGTGGTGCGTACGCGGCGCCGTGAGCCGGTCCGCTTCTCACGAATGCCGCCGATCGTGAAGCCCATGCCCCCTCCAACGGGTCGGACGCGCTGGTGGTTACGGAACGGGATCCGCCGTCACGTTCTGCCACGGTCCGCCGCTGCCCAGGGCGTGCGGTGGTGCGGCCGGTGGTGCGGACCGCGACACGCGCCTCCCCGTGCCCCGGTTCACCGATCCCGATCCTTCACCTGTCAAGTGAATCGCGTTCCGCCCGCGGCGAGTTCATTCGAAGGGGTGGCGAATGGTGGCGTTTCTTGAAACGCCATGCCCGGACGGGTGATCGTAGGATTACCTTCGGTGCACGAACCCCCCGGGGTGGAGCGCACGAGCGGGTATGCCGGAGGCAAGCCGTTTTTCCGTTCGAAGGAGCGAAAACGCCGGACGGGCGCCGCGGAACACGGCATTCTGGCAAGGGTTCGCGCAGACGACATCAGGTGGATGGGGGCGTTCCAGTGGGCGGCAACGGCGCAGACGGTACGACTGCCGGCAAGCGCCCGAACGAGCAGCTGAGCTCGTGGTTCGTGCGCAGCGGCTGGTCGAAGGGCGAGCTCGCGCGCCAGGTGAACCGCAGGGCACGCCAGATGGGCGCGCACCACATCTCCACCGACACCTCCCGGGTGCGCCGCTGGCTCGACGGCGAGCAGCCCCGCGAGCCCATCCCGCGGATCCTGTCCGAGCTGTTCTCCGAGCGCTTCGGCTCCGTCGTCGCCGTCGAGGACCTCGGACTGCGCACCGCCCACCAGTCGCCGTCCGTGTCCGGGGTCGACCTGCCCTGGGCCGGACCGCAGACCGTCTCCCTGCTCAGCGAGTTCTCCCGCAGCGACCTGATGCTCGCCCGCCGCGGCTTCCTCGGCTCCTCGCTCCAGCTCGCCGCCGGGCCCGCGCTCATCGAGCCCATGCAGCGCTGGCTGGTGCCCACCCCGGTCGCCGAGCCCGAGCGGCCCGCGGCCGCCGACGAACGCCGCCCGCACCGGCTCTCGCCCGTCGAGCTCGACCTGCTCGAGTCCACCACCGCCATGTTCCGCCAGTGGGACGCCCAGTGCGGCGGAGGCCTGCGCCGCAAGGCCGTCGTCGGCCAGCTCCACGAGGTCACCGACCTGCTCCAGGAGCCCCAGCCGGCCGCCGTCGCCCAGCGGCTCTTCAAGTGCGCCGCCGAACTCGCCGAGCTCGCCGGCTGGATGAGCTACGACGTGGGCCTCCAGCCCACCGCCCAGAAGTACTTCGTCCTCGCCCTGCACGCGGCGAAGGAAGCCGGCGACAAGCCCCTCGGCTCGTACATCCTGTCCTCGATGAGCCGCCAGATGATCCACCTCGGCCGGCCCGACGACGCCCTCGAACTCATCCACCTCGCCCAGTACGGCAGTCGGGACTGCGCCACCCCGCGCACCCAGGCCATGCTGTATGCGATGGAGGCCCGCGCCTACGCCAACATGGGCCAGCCCTCCAAGTGCAAGCGGGCCGTGCGGATGGCCGAGGACACCTTCGCCGACGTCGGCCTCGACGGCGAGCCCGAGCCCGACTGGATCCGCTTCTTCTCCGAGGCGGAGCTCAACGGGGAGAACTCCCACTCCTACCGCGACCTCGCCTACGTCGCCGGCCGCTCGCCCACCTACGCCTCCCTGGCCGAACCCGTCATGGAGCGGGCCGTCGACCTCTTCGAGAAGGACCCCGAACACCAGCGCTCGTACGCCCTCAACCTCATCGGCATGGCCACCGTCCACCTCCTCAAGCGCGAGCCCGAGCAGTCCGTCGTCCTCGCCGAGAAGGCCCTGGGCATCGCCCGCAAGGTCCGGTCCGAACGCGTGAACACCCGGCTCCGCAAGACCGTCGACACCGCCGCCCGCGACTACGGCGACGTCGCCGAGGTCGTCCAGCTCACCGACCGGCTCACCGCGCTGCTCCCCGAGACCGCCGAAGCCGTCTGAGCCCCGCGGTCCCCGCCCCGTACCACCGCACCACCCCGCAGACCCCGGCCGCGCCGGCCGTCCCGTAAGCCCGACTCGGCTCCCCCGCCGCAAGGACACACGGACGGACGGCGCGGCCGGACTCCTTGTGCGCCCGAGCCGGCGCGCGCACTCACGGAGGGCCTCAGGAGCGAGGGGGCCGAGCGGGGCGCGGGGGCGGGCGGCCCGGGGGCTCCCCGGGCGATGGTCGCGGCCCCCGGAGGCGGGGGCGTTACATGTCCGTGACCCTCGCGTTCACGGCGGCGTAACACGGCCCGCGGCTTCGTCACTGCCGTGAAACATCGAGCGGCATCGGCGGAAACCGGCCTGCGCGAATCTCTGGCGCATAACCGGCCACCCCTCATGGCCGAAGCCGCTCTCCGGCCCCGCCCCCGCACAGGCCGTACCGACGACGAGGAGACGCCGATGGCAGCAGCCATCACGACCCTGGCGGCAGACACGCCCACGCTGTCCGCCGCGAACACCGGGTTCATGCTCATCTGCTCCGCCCTGGTCATGCTGATGACCCCGGGTCTCGCCTTCTTCTACGGAGGCATGGTCCGCGTCAAGTCCACCCTCAACATGCTGATGATGAGCTTCATCAGCCTCGGGATCGTCACGATCCTGTGGGTCCTCTACGGCTTCAGCATCGCCTTCGGCACCGACTCCGCCTCCCTCTTCGGCTGGTCCTCCGAGTACGTCGGCCTCAGCGGCATCGGCATCACCGACCTGTGGGACGGCTACACCATCCCCGTGTACGTCTTCGCCGTCTTCCAGCTGATGTTCGCCGTCATCACCCCGGCCCTCATCAGCGGCGCCCTCGCCGACCGCGTCAAGTTCACCGCCTGGGCCCTGTTCATCACCCTGTGGGCCACCGTCGTCTACTTCCCCGTCGCCCACTGGGTCTGGGGCTCCGGCGGCTGGCTGTTCGAGATGGGCGTCATCGACTTCGCCGGCGGCACCGCCGTCCACATCAACGCCGGCGCCGCGGCCCTCGGCGTGATCCTCGTCATCGGCAAGCGCGTCGGCTTCAAGAAGGACCCGATGCGCCCGCACAGCCTCCCCCTCGTCATGCTCGGCGCCGCCCTCCTCTGGTTCGGCTGGTTCGGCTTCAACGCCGGCTCGTGGCTCGGCAACGACGACGGCGTCGGCGCGGTCATGTTCGTCAACACCCAGGTCGCCACCGCCGCCGCCATGCTCGCCTGGCTCGCCTACGAGAAGATCCGCCACGGCGCCTTCACCACCCTCGGCGCCGCCTCCGGCGCCGTCGCCGGCCTCGTCGCCATCACCCCGTCCGGCGGCTCCTGCTCCCCGCTCGGCGCCATCGCCATCGGCGCCATCGCCGGCCTGCTCTGCGCCATGGCCGTCGGCCTCAAGTTCAAGTTCGGCTACGACGACTCCCTCGACGTCGTCGGCGTCCACCTCGTCGGCGGCATCATCGGCTCCCTCCTCGTCGGCTTCTTCGCCACCGGCGGCGTCCAGTCCGACGCCAAGGGCCTCTTCTACGGCGGCGGCCTCGAGCAGCTGGGCAAGCAGGCCATCGGCGTCTTCGCCGTCCTCGCCTACTCTCTGATCGCCTCCGCGATCCTCGCCCTGATCATCGACAAGACGATCGGGATGCGGGTCAGCGAGGACGACGAGGTCTCCGGCATCGACCAGGTCGAGCACGCCGAGACCGCTTACGACTTCAGCGGCGCCGGCGGAGGCATCGCCCCCCGCAGCACCGCTGTCCCCGCCGCCGCTCCGACGCAGAACACGAAGGTGGACGCATGAAGCTCATCACCGCGGTCGTGAAGCCGCACCGGCTCGACGAGATCAAGGAGGCCCTCCAGGCCTTCGGCGTCCACGGGCTCACCGTCACCGAGGCCAGCGGATACGGCCGCCAGCGCGGCCACACCGAGGTCTACCGGGGCGCCGAGTACACCGTCGACCTCGTCCCCAAGATCCGCATCGAGGTCCTCGTCGAGGACGACGACGCCGAACAGCTCATCGAGGTCGTCGTGAAGGCCGCCCGCACCGGCAAGATCGGTGACGGAAAGGTGTGGAGCGTGCCGGTCGAGACCGCCGTACGCGTCCGCACCGGCGAACGCGGACCCGACGCGCTGTAACCCCCGGAAACGGACAGGAGCCGCTGGTGACGAGCCTCGACGCACACAAGGAAACCGACGATTCGGGACCCAGCGGTTACGCGGCGGCCCGGCTGCGCCTTCTCACCGAGAAGGCGCGGTCCGGGCCGCCGCGCCGTGCCGCCCTCGCCCGGCTCACCGACGACTGGCTCGCCGGACTGTTCGAGGCCGCCGCACCGCCCCGCGGCGTCGCCCTCGTCGCCGTCGGCGGCTACGGCCGCGGCGAACTCTCCCCGCGCAGCGACCTCGACCTGCTCCTCCTCCACGACGGCAGCGCCGACCCCCGCACCATCGCCGCCCTCGCCGACCGCCTCTGGTACCCCGTATGGGACCTCGGCCTCGCCCTCGACCACTCCGTCCGCACCACCGCCGAGGCCCGCCGCACCGCCGGCGAGGACCTCAAGGTCCAGCTCGGCCTCCTCGACGCCCGGCCCGTCGCCGGCGACCCCGCCCTCGTCGCCGCCCTGCGCACCACCGTCCTCGCCGACTGGCGCAACCAGGCCGTCCGCCGCCTCCCCGAACTCGACGCCCTGTGCCGCGAGCGCGCCGAACGCTCCGGCGAACTCCCGTACCTCCTCGAACCCGACCTCAAGGAGGCCCGCGGCGGCCTCCGCGACGCCCAGGCCCTGCGCGCCGTCGCCGCCTCCTGGCTCGCCGACGCCCCCCGCGAAGGCCTCGACGACGCCCGCCGCCGCCTCCTCGACGCCCGCGACGCCCTCCACCTCGCCACCGGCCGCACCACCGACCGGCTCGCCCTCCAGGACCAGGACGCCGTCGCCTCCGAACTCGGCCTCCTCGACGCCGACACCCTGCTCCGCCAGGTCTACGAGGCCGCCCGCACCGTCTCGTACGCCTCCGACGTCACCTGGCGCGAGGTGAACCGCGTCATCAAGGCCCGCACCACCCGGCCCAGGCTCCGCACCCTCCTCGGCCGCTCCGGCGCCGCCAAGACGCCACCACCCCGCACCCCGCTCGCCGAAGGCGTCGTCGAGATGGACGGCGAGGCCGTCCTCGCCCTCGGCGCCAGGCCCGAACGCGACCCCGCCCTGCCCCTGCGGGCCGCCGCGGCCGCCGCCCAGGCCGGCCTCCCGCTCTCCCTGCACGCCGTCCGCCGGCTCGCCGCCACCGCCGCACCCCTCCCCGTGCCCTGGCCCGCCGAAGCCCGCGAAGCCCTCGTCACCCTGCTCGGCGCCGGCGAGACCACCGTCCCCGTCTGGGAAGCCCTCGAAGCCGAAGGCATCGTCACCCGCCTCCTGCCCGACTGGGAACGCGTCCGGTGCCGCCCCCAGCGCAACCCCGTCCACACCTGGACCGTCGACCGGCACCTCGTCGAGACCGCCGTCCGCGCCGCCTCCCTCACCCGCCGCGTCCACCGGCCCGACCTGCTGCTGGTCGCCGCCCTCCTCCACGACATCGGCAAGGGCTGGCCCGGCGACCACTCCGTCGCCGGCGAGACCATCGCCCGCGACGTCGCCACCCGCATCGGCTTCGACCGCGCCGACACCGCCGTCATCGCCACCGCCGTCCGCCACCACCTGCTCCTCGTCGACACCGCCACCCGACGCGACCTCGACGACCCCGCCACCGTACGGACCGTCGCCGACGCCGTCGGCACCCTCGGCACCCTGGAACTCCTCCACGCCCTCACCGAGGCCGACGCCCTCGCCACCGGACCCGCCGCATGGTCGTCCTGGCGCGCCTCCCTCGTCACCGACCTCGTCAAACGCGTCGCCGCCGTCCTGGCCGGCGACGAACTCCCCGACCCCGAGGCCGCCGCGCCCAGCGCCGAACAGGAACGCCTCGGCATCGAGGCCCTGCGCACCGGCGAACCCGTCCTCGCCCTCCACACCGAACCCGTCCAGGCCGGCGAGGAACCCGAACCGGTCGGCGTCGAACTCCTCGTCGCCGTGCCCGAACGCCCCGGCGTCCTGCCCGCCGTCGCCGGCGTCCTCGCCCTCCACCGCCTCACCGTCCGCGCCGCCGAACTGCGCGCCGTCGCCCTGCCCCGCGAACTCGGCGAAGGCCGCCCCGTCCTCATCCTCGACTGGCGGGTCGCCGCCGAGTACGGCTCCCTGCCCGAGGCCCACCGGCTCCGCGCCGACCTGGCCCGCGCCCTCGACGGCTCCCTCGACGTCCCCGCCCGGCTCGCCGAACGCGACGCCGCCCAGCCCAGGCGCCGCGGCGTCACCGCCCCACCGCCCCGGGTCACCGTCGCCGAGGCCGGCTCCCGCCTCGCCACCGTCCTGGAGGTCCGCGCCCAGGACGCCCCCGGCCTGCTGCACCGCATCGGCCGCGCCCTGGAAGGCGCCGACGTCCGGCTGCGCAGCGCCCACGTCTCCACCCTCGGCGCCAACGCCGTCGACACCCTCTACGTGACCCGGCCGGACGGCTCCCTCCTCGCGCCGGAGGAGGCGGCGGGGCTGGCGAAGACCCTGGAGGAGGCGCTGCGGTGAGCACTCCCCGCCCACGGCGAGCACTCCCCGCCCACGTCGGGGATTCCGTCGCTTCGCCCTCGATCCGACGGGCGAAGCCACACACGCCGAACGGCCGGATACCCTGGAGGACAGTCCACCCGCCCCCGACACCGAGGATCCGCGACCGCCGTGTTCGATACCCTCTCCGACCGCCTTGCAGCGACCTTCAAGAACCTCCGCGGCAAGGGGCGCCTGTCCGAGGCGGACATCGACGCCACCGCGCGCGAGATCCGTATCGCCCTGCTCGAAGCCGATGTCGCGCTGCCGGTCGTCCGGGCGTTCATCAAGAACGTCAAGGAGCGGGCCGTCGGGGCCGAGGTCTCCAAGGCGCTGAACCCCTCGCAGCAGGTCATCAAGATCGTCAACGAGGAGCTCATCGGCATCCTCGGCGGCGAGACCCGCCGACTGCGGTTCGCCAAGAACCCGCCGACCGTGATCATGCTGGCCGGTCTCCAGGGTGCCGGTAAGACCACCCTCGCCGGAAAGCTCGGCCTCTGGCTCAAGGGCCAGGGCCACACCCCGCTGCTCGTCGCCTGCGACCTCCAGCGCCCCAACGCCGTCACCCAGCTCGGCGTCGTCGCCGACCGCGCCGGCGTCGGCTTCTACGGCCCCCAGCCCGGCAACGGCGTCGGCGACCCGGTCCAGGTCGCCAAGGACTCGATCGAGTACGCCCGGTCGAAGATGCACGACGTCGTCATCGTCGACACCGCCGGCCGCCTCGGCATCGACCAGGAGCTGATGCAGCAGGCCGCGGACATCCGCGACGCCGTCTCGCCCGACGAGGTCCTCTTCGTCGTCGACGCCATGATCGGTCAGGACGCGGTCAACACCGCCGAGGCCTTCCGCGACGGCGTCGGCTTCGACGGCGTGGTGCTCTCGAAGCTCGACGGCGACGCCCGCGGTGGTGCCGCGCTGTCCATCGCGCACGTCACCGGCAAGCAGATCATGTTCGCCTCCAACGGCGAGAAGCTGGACGACTTCGACGCGTTCCACCCGGACCGCATGGCGTCCCGCATCCTCGGCATGGGCGACATCATGTCGCTCATCGAGAAGGCCGAGCAGACCTTCAGCCAGGAAGAGGCCGCCAAGATGGCCTCCAAGCTGGCGTCCAAGAAGGGCCAGGAGTTCACCCTCGACGACTTCCTGGCCCAGATGGAGCAGGTCCGCAAGATGGGCTCCATCTCCAAGCTCCTCGGCATGCTGCCCGGCATGGGCCAGATGAAGGACCAGATCGCCAACATCGACGAGCGCGAGGTCGACCGCGTCGGCGCCATCATCAAGTCGATGACCCCGGCCGAGCGCCAGGACCCGACCATCATCAACGGCTCGCGCCGCGCCCGTATCGCCAAGGGTTCCGGCGTCGAGGTCAGCGCCGTCAAGGGCCTCGTGGAGCGCTTCTTCGAGGCCCGCAAGATGATGTCGCGCATGGCCCAGGGCGGCGGCATGCCGGGCATGCCGGGGATCCCGGGCATGGGCGGCGGCCCCGGCCGGCAGAAGAAGCAGATCAAGCAGGCCAAGGGCAAGCGCAAGAGCGGCAACCCGATGAAGCGCAAGGCCGAGGAACAGGCCGCCCAGGCGAAGCGCGAGCAGGCGCAGGCCGGCGGCGCCTTCGGCCTGCCGGCGGCGGGCCAGGGCCCGGGCGACTTCGAGCTGCCGGACGAGTTCAAGAAGTTCATGGGCTGATCCATCTGCTCCGGGCGGTGCACGCACCGCCTGCGGCTCCGGCCGTACGGGCGGGGCCCGGCGGTGATGAGGCCGTACGGGCGGGGCCGACCGTCACGCCGTACGGGCGGGGCCAGAGGTGATGCCGTACGGGCGGGGCCAGAGGTGATGCCGTACGGGCGGGGCCCGGCGGTGAGGACGTCCGGGAAGGGGTCCGGGGTGGTGGGAAACCGCCCCGGGCCCCTTTTCCTTCGCCCGGATCATCCGGAATGCCGGGAAGAGGGCGCTCTTCGATACTGGGGCCACTGCCACCCCGAGGAGAGCCCGTGGCCAACCCCGTACCCCCGCGCGACCGGACCGACCAGCCCTGGCGCTCGGAAGGGGCACCGCCGCCCCCGCCGGCCAGGAAGAAGATGCCCGGCGGCTGGGGCGGGCTCATCCTCACCGCACTCGTCGTCTACCTGATCGCCAACCTCGTCCTGTCCTTCTTCAACGAGAAGGACGGGCCGACGATCTCCTACACCGAGTTCGACAAGCAGGTCGCCGCCGGCAACGTCACCAAGATCTACTCCAAGGGCGACGCCATCCAGGGCCAGCTGAAGAACAAACAGCCCGCCCCGAACGGCGACGGCGACTACACCAAGTTCACCACCCAGCGGCCCGCCTTCGCCGACGACGACCTGTGGGCCCAGCTCACCAAGAACAACGTCACCGTCACGGCCGAACCCGTCGTCCAGGAACGCAGCTTCCTCGCCAACCTGCTCATCTCGCTCGCCCCCATGCTGCTGCTCGTCCTGCTGTGGGTGTTCATCGCCCGCCGCATGAGCGCCGGCATGGGCGGCGCGGGCGGCATGCTCGGCCGCAAGGCCCCGCCCAAGCCCGTCGAGCTCGAAGCCGGCCGGCGCACCACCTTCGAGGACGTCGCCGGCATCGACGAGGTCGAGGGCGAGCTCAACGACGTCGTCGACTTCCTGAAGAACCCCGGCGCCTACCGCGACATGGGCGCCAAGATGCCCCGCGGCGTGCTGCTCGCCGGCCCGCCCGGAACCGGCAAGACCCTGCTCGCCCGGGCCGTCGCCGGCGAGGCGGGCGTGCCCTTCTTCTCCGCCTCCGCCTCCGAGTTCATCGAGATGATCGTCGGCGTCGGCGCCTCCCGCGTCCGCGAACTGTTCAACGAGGCCCGCAAGGTCGCGCCCGCGATCATCTTCATCGACGAGATCGACACCATCGGCCGCGCCCGCGGCGGCGGAGCCGGCATGGGCGGCCACGACGAGCGCGAGCAGACCCTCAACCAGATCCTCACCGAGATGGACGGCTTCACCGGCTCCGAAGGCGTCATCGTCCTCGCCGCCACCAACCGCGCCGACGTCCTCGACCCGGCCCTCACCCGCCCCGGCCGCTTCGACCGGATCGTCCACGTCAACCCGCCGGACCGCGGCGGCCGCGAGGCCATCCTCAGGATCCACACCCGGCAGATCCCGCTCGCCCAGGACGTCGACCTCGAGCACGTCGCCAAGACCACCCCCGGCATGACCGGCGCCGAACTCGCCAACCTCGCCAACGAGGCCGCCCTCCTCGCCGTGAAGCGCCGCCAGAAGACCGTCACCCGGTCCGACCTCTCCGACGCCCTCGAAAAGGTCCAGCTCGGCGCCGAACGCCCCCTCGTCATGCCCCTGGAGGAGCGCCGCCGCACCGCCTACCACGAGAGCGGCCACGCCCTCCTCGGCATGCTCCAGCCCGGCGCCGACCCCGTCCGCAAGATCACCATCGTCCCGCGCGGCCGCGCCCTCGGCGTCACGTTGTCCACACCCGAGTCGGATAAATATGCCTATACGGAGGACTACCTGCGCGGCCGGATCATCGGCGCGCTCGGCGGCATGGCCGCCGAGCAGGTCGTCTTCGGCGTCATCACGACCGGCGCCGAGAGCGACCTGGAACAGGTCACCACCATCGCCCGTGGCATGGCCGGGCGCTGGGGCATGAGCGAACGCGTCGGCCGCCTCACCGCCATCCCCGGCGACGCCCAGCAGGCCTACGGCCTCTCCGCCGCACCCGCCACCCTCGACACCGTCGACGAGGAGATGCGCCGCATCGTCGAGGAGTGCTACGAGAGCGCCCTGAACCAACTCCGCGAGCACCGCGAGAAGCTCGATGCCCTGGCCGAGGCCCTCCTGGCCGAAGAGACCCTGGAGGAGGCGGAGGCCTACCGGGCGGCGGGCATTCCGCGCCTGGGGAAGGAGGGGAGGGAGGAGGGAGAAGCGGAAGGGGAAGGGGAAGGGCTGTAGGCGGGGCCGGGTGGGGCGGGCCGGAGCTTGGGCGGGGCCGGGGTCATCGGGGCGGGTGGTGGGGGCGCGAGGCGGGGGAGGCCGGCGGTTCCGGCACGGTTTCAGGCCATTCGGGCGATCACGTACCGGAAGACGTTCGCCATCCACACCGTCCCGTCCGCGCGGACGTACGGCTCCAGGGCCTCCAGGAGCTCCTTCTCGACCTGGTCCGGGTCCGTCGCCCGGACGGCCGCGTCGAACTCGCCCGTCGACAGCAGTCCGCGCACCGCGCTGTCCCGGTCGGCGTAGCCGAACGGGCACGCCACCCGACCCGAGCCGTCCGGCCGCAGACCCGCCGCCTCGGCCGTCTCCTCCAGGGCGTCCCGGCCCGCCGGGCACCCGCCCGTCAGCCGCGCCGCGACCCGCAGCACCGAGCTCGTCGCACACCGCTCCGCGGGGCCCCAGCCGGCGAGCACGAACGCCGCACCCGGTTCGGCCATCGGAGTGACCGCCGCCAGACGTCCGGCCGAGCCGGCCGATCCGGCCGTACCTTCTGCGGTCACCGTGCCGTGGAAGGCCGTGATCACGTCGTACGGGGCACTCTCCCGCAGCCCGGAGTCCGCGGGCCGGGAGTCCGCGAGCCCGAGGTCCGCGAGCCCGAGGTCCGAGAGCTCCGACGGTTCCGGGAGTTCCGCGACGACACGCAGCCCGGGCGTCCCGCCCTCCGGCGGCACCGGCACGGGGCCACAGGGCGGACCGGACACCACGAGCGGAGCCTCGGGCAGCCGCTCCCGCGCCAGTGCCACGCGCGCGTGGTCCCGGTCGACGCCGGCCACCCGCGCCCCGCGCCCGGCCGCCATCAGCAGGGCCAGGCCCGAGCCGCAGCCGAGGCCGAGCACCCGCGAGCCGGCGCCCACGCCGAGCCGGCCGTACACCGCCTCGTACAGCGGGACGAGCATCCGCTCCTGGATCTCGGCCCAGTCGCGGGCGGGGTGGTGCGGGACGAGCGTAGGTGTCATGGAAAGCGCCCCAATCCGTCACTCGGATCCGTACTCGGACGACGACCCCCCGTAGTCAGGGAACAGCGCGAGCGCGCCGTCGTCCAGTGCTGGGGCGCGACGGGCTTCCGCGCCGGACGCCGGGCGCGGAATCCGGCCATGAACTCCCGCCGGAGGAGGGGGTGATGCCCGAGTTCGGGCAGACGCCCGGTACTGTCCTCCCACACACCGCGCCGGCGCGCGTGACCTGCCCGTGCGCCGGGGCGTATGCGCCGCTACGCGCGCTCCCCACACATCCGTACCGACTGACGGGTACGTGCAAAATATTTGAGTTGCCCCGTAATGGAACCCGGAGGGGATCCGGCTCGTTGTACCCGACGTGAGCACGACACCACCTGTTCTCGCCGCAGAGCTGGCACAGGCGTGGGCCGACATTCAGCGGCACCACCCCGAGCTGCCGGACCTTGCCGCGCCCGAGTCCCTGATCGGAGAGTCGTCGTCAGCCTGTGGCGCCGAGCTCTCCTTCGAACGACTGCTTCACGAGGCAGTCCACGGCATCGCCGCCGCCCGAGGTGTCCGCGACACCTCACGGGCCGGCCGCTATCACAACCGGAGATTCCTCGCGATCGCCGAGGAGTTGGGCCTGGACCACCCCGAGGAGCCGCATGCCAGCAGCGGCTTCTCCCTGGTCACCCTGAATCCGGAGGCCCGGCGACGCTACCGGCCCACCATCGAGCGCCTCCAGCGCGCGCTGAAGGCCCACACCGTCGCGACCGCCGCCGACACCAAGCGCTCCTTCCGCGGCCCGGCCGCCCGGCACGGCTCGTCCGGCGGAGGCGTCCGGGTCAAGGCCGTCTGCGACTGCGGGCGCAACGTGCGCGTGGTGCCGTCCGTGCTCGCCCAGGCGCCGATCGTCTGCGGCGGCTGCGGAAAGCCGTTCCGCATCCCGGAGACGGTGGGCGCCGCGAACTGACCCGCCTCGGCGACGCACCCGGGACGGGGGACCCGGGGCCGGCGGACGCGGGCCGGTGGTCCGGGGCGCGTGGATCCGCGACGGGGACCGTGACGGGGGATCCGGAGCCGGTGGACCGCGGACGGCCCACCCCACGGCGTGTGGCACAATGGCTAGCTGTACTCGACAGTCGCACAGGACCCCTCTCTCCTCCGGCTGACGCGTCCATCGGGCACCCGAGTACCGCAACCCCACGTGGCATCTCAAGTGCCCAACCACGTCAAGACCAGGAGACACCACTCCAGTGGCAGTCAAGATCAAGCTCAAGCGCCTCGGCAAGATCCGCCAGCCGCACTACCGCATCGTCGTCGCCGACTCCCGCACCCGCCGGGACGGTCGTGCGATCGAGGAGATCGGCCTCTACCACCCGACGTACAACCCGTCGCGCATCGAGGTCGACTCCGAGCGTGCGCAGTACTGGCTGTCCGTCGGCGCCCAGCCGACCGAGCCGGTTCTCGCCATCCTGAAGCTCACCGGTGACTGGCAGAAGCACAAGGGCCTCCCGGCCCCGGAGAAGCCGCTGCTCGCCCCGGCGACCAAGGAAGCCAAGCGCGCCTCCTTCGACGAGTTCGCCAAGACTCTCGAGGGCGACGACGCCAAGGGTGAGGCCATCACCCCGAAGGCCAAGAAGGCCAAGGCGGACGAGGCCGAGGCTGCTTCCTCGGCCGAGGCCGCTGAGTCTCCCGAGGCCTGACCATGCTCGAGGAGGCTCTCGAGCACCTCGTGAAGGGCATCGTCGAGAACCCCGACGACGTGCAGGTCGCCTCGCGTAACCTGCGCCGCGGCCGCGTCCTCGAGGTCAGGGTCCACCCCGACGACCTCGGCAAGGTGATCGGCCGCAACGGCCGCACCGCGCGTGCGCTCCGCACCGTCGTGGGCGCCATCGGCGGCCGTGGCATCCGCGTCGACCTCGTCGACGTGGACCAGGTCCGCTGAAGTTTGACACCGGCACGGGCCGGGGAGGGCTGACCGCCCACCCCGGCCCGTTGCCGTACGACAGGAGAGATCACCAGTGCAGTTGGTAGTCGCGCGCATCGGCCGCGCCCACGGCATCAAGGGCGAGGTCAGCGTCGAGGTGCGGACCGACGAGCCCGAGCTCCGGCTCGGACCCGGCGCCGTCCTGCACACCGACCCGGCCTCCGCCGGGCCGCTGACCATCGAATCCGGCCGGGTGCACAGCGGCCGGCTGCTGCTGCGTTTCGAGGGCGTCAAGGACCGCAACGGGGCCGAGGCCCTGCGCAACATCCTCCTCATCGCCGACATCGACCCGGACGAGCTGCCCGAGGAGGAGGACGAGTACTACGACCACCAGCTCGTCGACCTCGACGTCGTGCTCGCCGACGGCACCGAGATCGGCGTCATCTCCGAGATCTCCCACCTGCCGTCGCAGGACCTCTTCATCGTCGAGCGGCCCGACGGCACCGAGCTGATGATCCCCTTCGTCTCGGAGATCGTCACCGAGATCGACCTGGAGAACCAGCGCGCCGTCATCGCCCCGCCGCCCGGCCTCATCGACGACAGCCAGGCCGTCGTCGCGTCCGCGCGCGAGGCCGAGGCCGAGGCCGCGGGCCAGGACGCGGAAGCCGGCACGAAGGCCGGGGGCGAGAAGGCCGGGGGCACGAAGGCCGAGGGCGCAGCACAGGAAGCGGAGAAGAAGACCGACGCCGGCGAGGACGCCTCCTGATGCGCCTCGACGTCGTCACGATCTTCCCCGAGTACCTCGAACCGCTGAACGTCTCGCTCGTCGGCAAGGCCCGCGCCCGCGGCGTGCTCGACGTCCACGTCCACCACCTGCGCGACTGGACCTACGACCGGCACAACACGGTCGACGACACCCCGTACGGCGGCGGCCCCGGCATGGTCATGAAGACCGAGCCCTGGGGCGACGCCCTCGACCAGACCCTCGCGGACGGCTTCGAGGCCGGCGCCCACCAGCCCGTCCTCGTCGTCCCCACGCCCAGCGGCCGCGCCTTCACCCAGGAACTCGCCGTCGAGCTGAGCGAGCGGCCCTGGCTGATCTTCACGCCCGCGCGCTACGAGGGCATCGACCGCCGCGTGATGGACGAGTACGCCACCCGCATGCCCGTCTACGAGGTCTCCATCGGCGACTACGTCCTGGCCGGCGGCGAGGCCGCCGTCCTCGTGATCACCGAGGCCGTGGCCCGGCTCCTCCCCGGCGTCCTCGGCAACGCCGAGTCGCACCGCGACGACTCCTTCGCCCCGGGCGCCATGGCCAACCTCCTGGAAGGCCCCGTCTACACCAAGCCGCCGGAGTGGCGCGGCCGCGGCATCCCCGACGTCCTGCTCAGCGGACACCACGGCAAGATCGCCCGCTGGCGCCGCGACGAGGCCTTCCGCCGCACCGCCGCCAACCGCCCGGACCTCATCGAACGCTGCGACCCCGCCGCCTTCGACAAGAAGGACCGGGAGATCCTCTCCATGCTGGGCTGGGCCCCCGAGCCCGGCGGCCGATTTTGGCGCAGGCCGGAGAGCGTGGAAGAATAGGCCGCTGCCGTGCGTCCGGCGCGCGCCCCTGCCACAGGGGGAACGACGCCCGCCAGGCACGGACGGCGATCACCAATCCTTCGTACATACCGCTGATGACCTGTGGCATCAGCGAGGAAAGAGACCTCCATGGCCTCCCTGCTCGACCAGGTCAACTCCGCTTCCCTGCGGTCCGACGTCCCGGCCTTCCGTCCGGGTGACACCGTGAACGTCCACGTTCGCGTCATCGAGGGCAACCGCTCCCGTATCCAGCAGTTCAAGGGTGTCGTCATCCGCCGTCAGGGCTCGGGCGTCTCCGAGACCTTCACGGTCCGCAAGGTCTCCTTCTCCGTCGGCGTCGAGCGCACCTTCCCGGTGAACAGCCCGATCTTCGAGAAGATCGAGCTCGTCTCCCGCGGTGACGTCCGTCGCGCCAAGCTGTACTACCTGCGTGAGCTGCGCGGCAAGGCCGCGAAGATCAAGGAGAAGCGCGACAACTGAGCATCGGCCCACAGGGTGGCGGGATAGGCTCGCCCCCGATGGACACCGAAGCACAGCACACGGAGCGCGACCGCTCCTCCGGCGAGGAGGAGCGGTCGCGCTCCGCGCGCGTTTCCGGGGCGGAAACCCCGCAGGGGCCCGAGGCGGAAACCCCGCAAGGGCCCGGGGTGGAGGCGGACGAGCCGTCCGGATTCCTCACCTGGCGCCGCACCGGCGTGATCGGCCTCGCCTGCGTCGCCTTCCTGCTGCTGTTCAGCCACTTCGTGCTCCAGCCCTTCCTGGTCCCGAGCAGTTCGATGGAGCCCACCCTCCAGGTCGGCGACCGGATCCTCGTCAACAAGCTGGCGTACCGTTTCGGCAGCGAGCCGCGCCGCGGTGACGTCGTCGTCTTCGACGGCACGGGCTCCTTCGTGGAGGAAGAGCCCGCGGGCAACCCGGTCACCGGCCTGCTCCACGACGCCGCCGCGGCCCTCGGCCTCGCCGAGCCCGACGAGACCGACTTCGTGAAGCGGGTGATCGGCACCGGCGGCGACCGCGTGGTCTGCTGCGACAAGGACGGCCGGATCACCGTCAACGGCGTTCCCGTGCGCGAGCAGTACGTGATGCTGGGCGACCAGCCGTCCAGCGTGCCCTTCGACATCGTCGTACCCGACGGCACCCTGTGGGTCATGGGCGACCACCGCAGCCAGTCCAGCGACTCCCGCGACCACCTGGGCCGGCCCGGCGGCGGCGTGGTCCCCGTCGACAAGGTCATCGGCCGCGCCGACTGGATCGGCTGGCCCTCCGGCCGCTGGTCCACCGTGCCGGAGACCGACGCCTTCGCCGCCGTACCGCAATGGACCGGCGGCGGCCACGCGACGGGGCACGGACCCGGACATGGGTAGGCGGGGCAAGGCCCCCGCCGGCCGACGCGGCCCCGACGGCACCGTGCCGGACGGCGCGTCCCGTACGCCTCCGGGGCGGGCCGAGCGGCGCAGACTCGCCCGTAGGGTCAAGCGGCGGCGCCGGCGCTCCGCCCTCACCGAGATCCCGCTCCTCGCCACCGTCGCCGTGCTGATCGCCCTGGTCCTGAAGACCTTCCTGGTGCAGGCCTTCGTCATCCCGTCCGGCTCGATGGAGCAGACCATCCGGATCGACGACCGGGTGCTCGTCGACAAGCTGACCCCGTGGTTCGGCGCGAAGCCGCGGCGCGGCGACGTCGTGGTGTTCGAGGACCCCGGCAACTGGCTCCAGCAGGAGGCCGAGCCGCCGTCCGACGACCCGGTCGTCCTCAAGCAGCTCAAGCAGGCGCTGACCTTCATCGGCCTGCTGCCCTCGGCCGACGAACGGGACCTGATCAAGCGGGTCGTCGCGGTCGGCGGCGACACGGTGAAGTGCTGCGGCGCCGACGGGCGGATCACCGTCAACGGCGTAGCGTTGGACGAACCGTATCTGCACCCGGGGAACGCGCCCTCGACGATCCCGTTCGAGGTGAAGGTCCCGCAGGGGAGGGTCTTCGTCATGGGCGACCACCGCTCCGACTCCGCCGACTCCCGCTTCCACCTCGACGAGCCGGAGCACGGAACCGTCTCGGAGGACCGGATCCTCGGCCGGGCCGTCGTCATCGCCTGGCCGATCGGCCACTGGCGAGGCCTCGAAGAACGCGCGACGTTCGCCTCCGTACCGGAACCGCGCGCGAGCGGCGGGGGGACGGAAACGGCGGCGAGCGGTGGCGGGGCGGACGCGGTGGCTCGTGATGGCGGGGCGGGCGCGGCGGCCAGTCCGGGCGAGGCGGATGCGGTGGCTCGTGACGGTGGGGCGGGCGCGGCGGCGAGCGGTGGCGGGGCGGACGCGGTGGCTCGTGGTGCCGAGGCGGGCGCGGCGGCGAGTCCGGGCGAGGCGGACGCGGTGGCTCGTGACGGTGGGGCGGGCGCGGCGGCGAGCCGCGATGTGGCCGACACGGCGGCGCCGCGCGGCGGGCCGGACACGGCCGGGACGCAGGGCGTGTCGCATAGTCTTGCCCAGCATGATCTGAACGGATTGCCCCGGCTCCCGACCCCTGCGGAACTTCTGCTCGTTATGGGAGTGGTGGGCCTGTCCCTGTTCCGGGGCGGGCGATTGCACGGACTGAGGAGTGGATGTGGGGGATGTGGCCGTCGGCGCACGACCCGGACACGGCGAGCCCGAGAAGCGGCCGGAGCGGACCGACCCGTCGGCGGCGGCCATGACGGATGACGCCACGGGCCACCCGGACCCCGATCCACGCTCCGGCCCCTACCCGGCGGACCACCGGGGCGACGGTCCGGCCGACCGCCCGGTCCACGACGCCGGGCCGGGCTCCGGCCCGTCCTACGCTCCCGGGCACGGCCCGGCCGGAGTCCCGACGCACGGCCCCGCCGGAGGCCCGGTCGATGACGGCGGCCCCGGGGACGGCGAGGGCGGCGACAGCGGCGGCGACGGGGGCGACGATCCCTCGGACCGCGACGGCAGCGCCCCGAAGAAGCCGCGTTCCTTCTGGAAGGAACTGCCCCTGCTCGTCGGCATCGCGCTCGTGCTCGCGCTGCTGATCAAGACCTTCCTGGTGCAGGCGTTCTCGATCCCCTCGGACTCGATGATGAACACGCTCCAGCGGGGCGACCGGGTGCTCGTCGACAAGCTCACCCCGTGGTTCGGCTCGGAGCCGGAACGCGGCGAGGTCGTCGTCTTCCACGACCCGGGCGGCTGGCTCGAGGACACCGAGACCCCCGAGCCCAACGTGGTGCAGACCGTCCTGAGCTGGATCGGCCTCATGCCGTCCGCCGAGGAGAAGGACCTGATCAAGCGGGTCATCGCGGTCGGCGGCGACACCGTCTCCTGCAAGGAGGGCGGCAAGGTCGTCGTCAACGGCAAGGAACTGGACGAGAGCTCCTACCTCCACCCCGGCTCGGTGCCCTGCGACCCGGCCTTCGGCCCGGTCAAGGTTCCCGAGGGCCGCATCTGGGTCATGGGCGACAACCGCCAGAACTCGCTCGACTCCCGCTTCCACATGGAGCTCGCGGGCGGCGGCACCGTCTCCACCGACGAGGTCGTCGGCCGCGCCGTCGTCGTCGCCTGGCCGGTGAGCCGCTGGGCCACCCTGCCCGTCCCGGAGACCTTCGACCAGCCCGGCCTCAGCCAGGCGCTCGCCGTTGCGCCCGGCACGCTCGGCTTCGCCGGTGCGCTTCCGCTGGTGCTGTGGCGGCGCCGGAAGCGCGCCGCGACGGCGGCCGGCGATCACGGGGGAGCGGCCTCCGCCCATACCGCTCGGTAGCAAGCCGCGGGTAGGGTGCCGAACCGGACCGTCGTACGGACGGCCGGCGATCTCCCGAAGCCCGAGGTGCCCATGAGCGTCGAACCGCGTAAGAAGGACGGCCACGGCCGCCTCGGCAGCGTCCTGTCGGGGCTCGCCGTGGCCGTCGGCTGTGTGCTCTTCCTCGGTGGCTTCGTCGTCGGAGCCGTCCTCTACCAGCCCTTCTCGGTGCCCACCGACTCGATGACCCCGACGCTCGACGTCGGCTCCAAGGTCCTCGCGGAACGCGTCGACGGCGCCGACGTCAAGCGCGGCGACGTCGTCGTCTTCCAGGACCCGCTGTGGGGCGACGTACCCATGGTCAAGCGGGTGGTCGGCGTCGGCGGCGACACCGTCGCCTGCTGCGGCGCCGGCGGGCGTCTCACCATCAACGGCACGCCGGTCGACGAACCGTATCTGCAGGCCGGGAAGATGGTGTCCCGGGAGAACTTCACCGCGAGCGTGCCCGAGGGAAGCCTCTTCCTGCTCGGCGACGAGCGGCACACCTCCATGGACTCCCGCGCCCACCTCCAGGAAGCCGGTCACGGCGCGGTGCCGCGCTCGGCCGTCGTCGGCCGCGTCGACGCCGTCGCCTGGCCCGCCAAGGGCGTCCTGGAGCGGCCCGCCGGCTTCGCCGAGCTGCCCGGCGGCATCTCCCGCCCCGGCCCGATCGTGCCGCTCTTCTCCGCGATGGCCGCCGGGTGTGTACTGATTCTTGTCGGAGCCGCGTACGGTCCACTGGCCCGTCGCCTCGGCCCCGGCAGGAGGAAGCCCACGGCGGCAGCCGCGGGGAAGCCCGAGGACAAGGTGAGCGCGTGACGGCGGGGGACGAGCGCACGATGGCGACGGCACGGAACGAGGACACGGCAGTGGAGGAAACCGACCGCACGGCGGCCGAAGGGCGCGGGCGGCGTGCGGCTGATGCGGCTGATGCGGCTGATTCCGTCGAGGCGGTCGAGACGGTCGAGACGGTCGTGGCCGTTGAGGTGGTTGAGACGGTCGAGGGAGCCGAGGGAGCCGAAGCGGTCGAGGCAGCTGAAGGCGTCGAGGCCGTCGAGCGGCGGCGGGTGGCCCGCGTGGTCCTGCTCGACCCGGACGACCGCATCCTCCTCCTCCACGGCCACGAGCCCGACGACCCCACCCAGACCTGGTGGTTCACGCCCGGCGGCGGTCTGGAGGGCGACGAGACCCGCGAACAGGCCGCGCTGCGCGAACTCGCCGAGGAGACCGGCATCACCGACGTGCGGCTCGGCCCGGTGCTGTGGCGCCGCCACTGCTCGTTCCCCTTCGCCGGACGCCGCTGGGACCAGGACGAGTGGTACTACCTGGCCCGCACCACACAGACCGCCACCGCCCCCGCCGGACTCACCGAGCTCGAGTCCCGGAGCGTCGCCGGCCTGAGATGGTGGACCTCCGCCGAACTGTCGGCGGCCCGTGAGACGGTGTACCCCAACAGACTCGCCGAGCTGCTGGACGCGCTGCTCGGCGAAGGACCCCCGAGCACGCCGCTCGATCTCGCCCCGGAAATCGTTTAGGGGCCCGGTCGGCTGGCGCACAATAGGGGGACGCACGGCTGAAGGGGAACATGCCATGAGCGCCGAGGACCTCGAGAAGTACGAGACCGAGATGGAGCTGAAGCTCTACCGGGAGTACCGCGACGTCGTCGGGCTGTTCAAATACGTGATCGAGACCGAGCGGCGCTTCTACCTCACCAACGACTACGAGATGCAGGTGCACTCGGTCCAGGGCGAGGTGTTCTTCGAGGTCTCCATGGCAGACGCCTGGGTCTGGGACATGTACCGTCCGGCCCGCTTCGTCAAGCAGGTCCGGGTTCTCACGTTCAAGGACGTGAACATCGAGGAGCTCAACAAGAGCGACCTCGAACTCCCCGGCAGCTGACCCGACGACGCCGCCCGCGCGCAGGTCCGGAGGACCTCTCACGGGAACACCACCTGTCAAGCCAGCCGCCTGTTCAGGCCGGCCGCCTGTTCAAGCCCGCCTGTTCAGGCCAGCCGCCTGTCAAGCCCGCCTGTTCAGCCCAGCCGCCTGTTCAGGGCAGGCCGTTCGTTCAGGCAGGCCGCCTGCCGGGGAAGAACACCTGCCGAGGAAAACCACGTATCAGGGGATCCACCCGCACGAGTGACCCGGTTATCCACAACCGCCCGGCCGTCCACAGTCCCGCACACGCGGAGTAGCGGTGCGTCACAGTCGGTGCCGGAGGTGGTACCGAATGAACGCAACCGGAGCACTCGGGCGGTACGGCGAAGACGTCGCCGCCCGCACACTCGCCGCGACCGGCCTGCACATCCTCGCCAGGAACTGGCGCTGCGGGCGGTCCGGCGAGATCGACATCGTCGCCCGCGACGGCGACACCCTCGTCTTCTGCGAGGTCAAGACCCGTCGCGACGGCAACTTCCAGCACCCCATGGAAGCCGTCACCCCACGCAAGGCCAAGCGGCTGCGACACCTCGCCGCCCGCTGGCTCGACACCCACGGCGGACCGCCCGCCGGCGGCGGCGTCCGCATCGACCTCATCGGCGTCGTCCTGCCCCGCCGCGGCGCCCCCGTCATCACCCACGCGCAGGGGGTGGCCTGATGGGATTCGCCCGCACCTGCTCCGTCGCCCTCGTCGGCGTCGAAGGCGTCGTCGTCGAAGTCCAGGCCGACCTCGAAGCCGGAGTCGCCGCCTTCACCCTCGTCGGCCTCCCCGACAAAAGCCTCTCGGAAAGCCGCGACCGCGTCCGCGCCGCCATCGTCAACGCCGGCGCCGAATGGCCCCAGAAGAAACTCACCGTCGGCCTCAGCCCCGCCTCCGTCCCCAAAGGGGGCTCCGGTTTCGACCTGGCCGTTGCGGCGGCCGTCCTCGGCGCCGCCGAACGCATCGACCCCCGCACCATCGCCGACCTCGTCCTCATCGGCGAACTCGGGCTCGACGGCCGCGTCCGGCCCGTCCGCGGCGTCCTGCCCGCCGTCCTCGCCGCCGCCGAAGCCGGATACACCCAGGTCGTCGTCCCCGAACAGACCGCAGGCGAAGCCGCCCTCGTCCCCGGGATCTCCGTCCTCGGCGTCCGCACCCTGCGCCAGCTCATCGCCGTCCTCGCCGACGAACCCGTCCCCGAGGAAGAACCCCACCAGGACGGCAGGCCCGACCCCATGCTCGCGGGACTCCTCGTCCCCGGCGCGGGAGTCGGCACCGGACTCTCCGCCGACCCCACCGACGGACCCGACCTCGCCGACGTCGCGGGCCAGCCCACCGCCCGCCGCGCCCTGGAAGTCGCCGCCGCAGGAGGCCACCACATCCTCCTCACCGGACCACCCGGCGCCGGGAAGACCATGCTCGCCGAACGACTCCCCGGCATCCTCCCGCCCCTCACCCGCCAGGAATCCCTCGAAGTCACCGCCGTCCACTCCGTCGCCGGCATCCTCCCGCCCGGCGAACCCCTCGTCCGCCGCCCGCCCTACTGCGCCCCCCACCACTCCGCGACCATGCAGTCCCTCATCGGCGGCGGCAACGGACTGCCCCGCCCCGGCGCCGTCTCCCTCGCCCACAAAGGCGTCCTCTTTCTGGACGAAGCGCCCGAATTCTCCGCGAAATCCCTCGACGCACTGCGCCAACCCCTCGAATCCGGCCACGTCGTCGTCGCCCGCGCCGCCGGAGTCGTCCGCCTCCCCGCCCGCTTCCTCCTCGCCCTCGCTTATGCGGGTGCGGACATGTCCACAGGCGCGTGACGAGGTTGTCCGAAGTGCTGCGCGGAGCATGGCGAGTGGTGGATCCGCGGCTGGAGCGCTCGCCCACAGTGATGGCTCTGAGTGACGATTGGGCTGGCGCGTCAACGTGGTAGGCGTGGATGGCAGTGCCTTCTGAGTGACGGGCGCGCTGCCGAAACCAAAAGCGGGGGTGATGTGAGCACCCCCGCTTTGGTCTGTCCGGCCCACAGGACTGTCGACTGGCGACGGCCTGGGGCGTCCCGTGTTGGTTCAGTGTTTCTGGTTGCGTCGGGCAGCGAGGTCGGTGACTCCGGCGTTCTGGCGGACGTGGCTGGTGGCTTCCTCGTACGTCAGGGTGAGCTGGCGCAGGGCCTCTGCGTACACGGCGACGGTGCGGCGGAGCTGAGTGTTCTCGCGGCGGAGGTCGGTGATGATGTCGGCCGGGTCGGTTTGGGGCTTGGTGGGGGCCTCGGCGGCGGCCGCCTCGCGCTGGGCGTCTGCCTCCCGTCTGAACCAGTCGATGAGGTGGGGGAAGTTTCGGTAGAAGGTGGCGTGCCGGACGTCGAGGCGCTTCTCGACCGCGGTGATGGTGGGGCGGCGGCCGGATTCCCGGGCCTCGCGCAGGATGAGGTTCATGGCGAGCTGTACTTCGTCGTCAGTGAGCGTCGGGCGCGTCACAGTGGGGCTCCTGGTTCTGAGTGGTGTGGATGTCGTTGGCTTGGAGGAAGCGGGCGATGTCGGCCCGCCGCTCCTCCATCCGGTGCCGCACGTATGGGGCGAGGGTGGTGCCGGCCAGGGCCCGTTCCAGGCGGTGCAGCCAGAGGAGGAAGGCGTCCTTGTTCTCGTCCGTGAGGGCGACGTTGCGGCACTTGGTGGGCTGGCAGTCGGGCAAGGAGGGCCCTGCTTCGGCCTCGCGGCGGCACAGGGCGCGGTCGGGGTTGTAGACGCAGGTGACGAACTCGCCGGGGTAGATGTGCGGGTCGTTGCGCTTCATGAAGCGCTGCAGGCGCTTGCGGTCGGTGATGACCTTGCCGAGGAATTCGACCTCGCTCTCCATTGCGGCGAGCCGGGCCTCGGCTTCTTCGGCGGCCGGGCCGGTGAGCCGCTGGGGTGCGGGGTTGAGGATGATGTCGCCGAGCTTTTCGCCGCGGGCGATGGCCTGTTCCGCTTCGACCTCGGGGCGGAAGCCGGAGGTGGATGTGCCGGCGTAGCCCTCGAACATCTGGATGGAGTGGTGGCGGTACTGGATGGCTCCGGCGATCGAGCCGCCGGGTTGCCGGGCGATGGACCAGGCGAGGGTGCGGCGGAACTGGCGGGTGTCGAGCTTCCATACCCGGCCGTTGACCTTGGGAATTGTGTCGTTGCGCCCGGTGGCGGAGCAGTAGTCGTTCACCCATTCGGCGAAGAAGGCCAGATTTTCCACGGTGGAGGAGCTGACCGGGACGGTGTTGATCCTCGCGCGAACGAAATGCCGCGAGGTGGGCGGATGGGCGAAGAGGTACGGCTGATCGTCGGGCTGCAGGGCTTCCAGGACGCGGATGGCGTTGGCGGCGGCCGCGTTGACGATCCAGGTGGCTTCCACCCCTTCGGGGGTGTCCTCGCCCTTGAACGCCTGGCTGGTGATCTTGTGGCGTACGGGGCGGCCCTCCTCGTCCTGCCAGACGCTGAGGCATCCACGCTGGATGTGCTTGACTTCGCTCTCGCGCATGCCGGACAGGTAGGCGATCACGATGTAGCAGGCGCTGTGCAGGGCCCGGACGTAGGTTTCGATGTGGTCCCAGCGCAGGCGGTCCAGCCAGGGCCGGCCGTCGAGCGTGCCGCGGACTTGCGTGTGCAGGTAGGTGGTGTCGTCCAGGCCGAGCTCTTCGATCGCGGTGGCGATGAGTTTTTGGTAGCTGGCCCGGTCCCTCATGCTGCTGGGGTGCATTCGGGCTTCGCGGGCGAGGTGGGACAGGTTCACTGGCTGCTCGGGGACGGAGTATCCCGGGCGGTTGGCGAAGGAGCGGAGAACGCCGTCGGGCAGGCGGGGCAGAGGGCGGCCTTCGGTCCGGTAGCGGTCCAGGACGCGGGTGAACCGTTCGAAGGGCATGGTGCCGTCGATCAGGCCGTCACGCGTGCGGGTCTGTGTCCGCAGGTCCTGCCATTCCTGCTGGGCTCGGAGGATGTCGTCGGCGAAGTCTTCGACGAAGCGCAGTGCCCAGGTCAGCAGGGGGGCCAGGACCTCCTCGGGGATGCGCAGTGTGGCGTTTTCCGTCGCCGGGGCGCTGGTAGTGCGTGATCCCGCGGCCGGTGAGGCGTCGAAGGCGATCTGCGGGTCCATCGACAGCGCGTCGCCGGTCAGCTTCGTGCGGTAGATCCACAGCATCCGGACCGCGCCGCGCTTGGCCGATGCGGTGGTGCCCTCGTAGCGCTGGGCGGTGACGTGGCGGTCGTAGGCTTCGAAGTCGTCCAGGCCGAGCTCGCGCAGGGACCTCGCGCCGTGCTCGCCAGCCCAGACCAGGAAAGCCTTCACGTTTCCGAACCGGCCGTGCACGGTGATGATCTTCTGCTGGGGCTGGCCGTAGGGGTGGTCGTGGCGCAGCAGGGCGAAGAACAGCTCCTTGGCCGGTTGCCGGAACTGGGCGGGCACGGCGGTGAAGTTCAGCCGCAGCGTGCGGTAGTGGCGCATGTGGAGGGCCGGGACCAGGTCCCAGATGTCGTCCCGGAAGCGGGAGGTGGAGGCCAGGTCGGCCGAGTCGACCAGGGGGCGGTTGGCCAGGACGAGCTCGTCGTCCAGGGGGTGGCCAGCGAGGGCGTGGGCGGTGGAGGTGGTCATCCGAGTTCCTTGGGGCCGTCGATGAGGTCCAGGCCGAGGGCGGCGGGCTTGGCCTGGGCGGCCTCGGCCCGTTCGGCGTCGGTGAATTGGGGGAGGATCAGTCGGGTCAGGGCGAGCCACGTGCGACCGTGCTCCCGCACCCAGGCGTCCAGGGCCATGGCCTGCCGGGCGCGGTCGAGTTCGTCGACGAGCGCGAGCAGGGCGGGCAGGTGCTGGTGCGTGATCAGCGCGTTGGGGCAGCGCAGGCAGGTCAGGAACGACACGTCGCACCGCCCGGCGCTGAACGGGCTGTGGTCGATGTCCAGGCAGGAGCTGGCGACGGTGTCGAGCTGCCCGTCCAGGGCCTGGTGCAAGGTCTCGGGGCTGGTGCCCAGCTCGGCCGCGGACCGGTGCGGGGCTTCGGTCAGCCGGTGGGCCTCGGCGGTGGGCACGACCTTGGGCCGAAGGCCGCGGGCATGGCTTTCAGCGTCGTTGATGGCGGTGGTCAGGATCTCGTCGGCCCACTCGCGCACGACGGGGTCGCCCTGCAGGTAGTGGGCGAAGGAGACGTCGAGGGTGTTCGTCCGCGAGGCCGAGGGCAGGTGGCCGCCCATCGCCTTGGTGGTCCGCACCTCGACCGTGGTCTTGATGCGGTTGAGCGAGACCTCCAGCCGGTTGCCGTTGTCGTCGGTCAGGTCATGACGCTCGGCGAACCGGGAAAGGTACAGCACCCGGGCGAGCCGGGCGGCGAAGGGATCGACGTGGCCGGCGGAGGCGGACTTGGCCTCCCAGTCGGCGCCCTTGCGGCCGCTGGTGCCTGCCCAGATGCTCCACGCTCGCCAAGTTCCGGAGAAGCGGCGGCTGCGTTCGGTGAGCTGGTGCAGCAGCAGGTAGAACCCGCCCGGGGTGTGCAGCTGGCGGCTGTCGCTGCCGCCGGTCTCCCAGTGCACGGTCTCGCGGCTGTGGCTCTTGCCACGGCGCCGCTTGGTGAGGTTGACGGCGACCGCGCGGTCGTCCAGGACGCGGTGCTCGGCGGGCAGGTCCTTGAGGGTCTCGGCGTTGCGGCCGGTCACGCCGGCCGCCAGGACCATCAGCGGGGCGAGGTCGGTATCGCCCAGGAACAGCTGCCGGGCCAAGTGGGCCCGGCCTTCCAGGACGGGGCGGCGCAGGTGGGTGCGGGCCACAGGGACGAAGCCGGTGCGGTCCATCCGGTCGAGGTGGGCACCCATCGTCCGCTCGTCCTGGGTGAGGGAGCCGGGATCGGTGCGGAAGGTCTGAAGGAGGCGTTCGCCCTTGCGGATGCGGTCGCGGATGGCGACGACGTCGCTGCGGGCGGCGGCCATCAGGTCGCGGAACTCGCGGTCGGAGTAGCCGGGCACACCCTGGTGGGCGTGTCCGCGTCGCAGCCCGGGCTGCTGCAGGAACTCGCGCAGGTCCTCGGAGAAGACATCGAAGGGCACGACCAGGCGCAAGGTGGCGCGGACTTCCATCAGGTCGTGCAGCGCGGTCCGCTCCTGGTTGCCTTCCAGCCGGTGCATCCGGAACCGCTCCAGGTGGCGGACGGTGAGTTCGCCGAGGGTCTTGGGCGGGTGGGCGAGCGACTCCATGAAGGTGAGGAAGCGGCGCAGGCAGCCGAAGGCGGTGTTCGCGCTGGCCAGAGTGCGCAGGGCGCCGGTGGGGCCGGTGCGTTGGGCCCAGGCCGATGCGAGCTCGGCGTGGAAAGCGGGGAAGGGCAGTTCGGCGAAGTCGTACGCGCTCTGGCGGCCGTCCTCGCCGGTGAAGTGCACCTTCAGCGTCGCGGCTGCCTCGGCGCGGGTGGTGATGGGCTCGTAGGGGCCCTCGGGCATGAGGGTGGCGCGGCCCTTCCTGGGCCGGGGCACCGTCTTGGGCGGCTTGGGCGAGGCGGGGACGGGGGCGCCGACGGCGTGCTCCAGGTCGTGACGTAGCTTCGCGGTCAGCTGCTCGTACGGCCGAACGTTGCCCAGGACGCCGCGGACCTGGTTGATGGTGATGTCGGCGCTGGACGGAGTCGCGGTCTGGGTGAGGTGCACGCGGAAGGAGCCGAAGTGCTCCGGGCTCAGCTCGGACACCGACGAGGGCGGGTTCTCGGTCGAGGCGAGGTGGAGGAGAAAGCGCCGCACCGCGAACCAGTTGTTCTCCGCCGTGGAAAGGGACACCGCCTGACCGTCGACGTACAGGACGGAGCGGAAGGCGGCGGCGAGCGGCGGGTGCAGCACGGGCAGCGGCAGGGCGGTGAAGTCGAACAGCCGCTTGCGGCCGTCGGCGGTGGTGAACGCCAGCCGCCGCAGATCCCGGGGGTCGTCTTCGAGCGGGGGCCGCTCGGCGGGGACGACGTCCGGGACGCCCTCCCATGTCGCGGCGGCCCGCGAGTAGGACAGGTACACCCGCAGGTCGTGGCGGAGCCGTTCGACCGGGCTGACGTGCCGCAGCAGCCGGCACGCGGAGGACCACCAGCCGTGGCGGCTCCTGGGGGTCGTGGTGGCGCTGCGGTAGTCCAGGTACTGCCGCATGTGTTCGGGCGTCAGGTCGCCGACGGAGGCGGGGGCCGCCTCCAGCTGGCTGAGGAAGCCCAGGAACCGGCGGGCGCCGGAGTACAGGTTGCCGGCGGTCTTGACCGTACGCATCACGCCGCTGTCGCAGTGGTCCTTGAACGCGGCCGCGATGTCCGCGTGGAAGGTGGGTGCGGGCAGGTGGGCGAAGGGGTAGATCGCCTCGCTGCCGTCGGCGGCGACGAAGCGCACATCCAGGGGGGCCAGTCCGGCCGGGACGGCGGTCACGGTGTCCATGGCGGTCTCGGTCATGCGGGTGTCGTCTCCAGGGCGGGTTCGGGCTCGGCCGGGGCGGCGGTGGGCTCCCAGTCGGCGGGGATGAGCGCCAGGCGGGTCTCCATCTCCAGTTCCTGCAGGGCGTGCAGGTACCGGAGGGTGGTGACGACGCTTCGGTGGCCGAGGCGGAGGCGGACCCAGTTGAGCGGGTCACCGAAGATCATCTGGTGGGTCTGGCGCTGGCCGGGGTTCATGGCGGCCATGTCCTGGATGTGGCCGCGCCAGAGCTGTTCGAGGGTGATGACAGCGAAGCTGTGCCGCAGGGCGTGGGGGTGGGCCCGCAGGTTCAGCCGGTGCCGGATGCACCGCCGGTTCGCGGCCTTGAAGACCTCCTGCCAGCACGAGCGGGCACTGGGCAGGCCCTGTTCGTTGAGCCACAGGGCGGCGGGCTCTAGGCCGTCGGGGGTGTCGATCAGTAGGCGCCGGCGTTCGGCGTGGCCGAGCTTGTCGACGGTGATCCGCTGGCCGTCGATCTCGACGAACGGGTTCGCCGGGTCGGAGATGATCAGCGGGTTGCGGATGCGGTCGTACACGCCGGAGTCGCGGGCGTCCTCGACGGCTTCGGCCCGATCTTCCTCGACGTAGTCCCACGTCGCCTTCAGCGACGAGGAGGGGAGGTAGACCCAGCGGGCGGAGCCGTACTTCGCGATCGGCCACGGAAGCCAGGTGCGGACGTTGGCCTTGCCCGCCACCGGGTGCGGCAGCTCGAAGAGGGACAGCGAGGTCTGCTCGCACAGCCGCAGCCCGGTGCGGATCATCATGTCGGAGTAGGTCGCGTTGCGGGAGCCGAAGCGTCCCCGGAAGGAACGGTCCGCCAACCCCTTCGGGGTGTAGCCGCGCAGGCCCACGTCCCGCCAGGCCCGGTACATCTGCGGCGTCAGCCACACGACCTCGTTGCGCGGACCGGTGTGCGAGGTTTCCGCCGGGGTCATGGCCGTGCTGTGGCGGCCGCCGCGCGAGGGGTGGACACGGGCCTCGCGCTGCACAATCGGGTTCTCGGCGGCGTAGGTCCGCTTCGGGTGGGTGGCCCACTTGTAGAAGGTGTTGACGGTGGCGACCTCGCGGTCCCAGGTCACCGGGTCCACGTGCGGGCCGCGCGGATCGGACGTACGCCACCGCTTGTACGCGGCGCGGTCGTCGGTGTCGGCGTGCCGCCAGTCCTTGCGGCCACGGCTGATCCACAGGAAGGTCAGCCACATCTTCAGGTCGTAGGCGTGGGCCCGCTGGGTGTCCTCGGGCGAGGCGGCGAGCTCGCTGGTGAAGTAGGAGTTCAGCTCGACGTCGTACCGGCCCTCGGGGCTGATCAGGTACGGCGTGCCGTCGTCGATGCCGTTCTCGTCCAGCCACTCGTCCAGGTCCCACAGCAGGTCCATCAGTGGGTCCGGGGTCTGGGGCCGGGGCAGGTCGTGACGGGTGATGAACACCCGCCAGTGCAGTTCGGTCATGGTTCCTGTCATGGGTCGTGCCAAGGCAAGAGGGAGCACTGGGCCGGGCGGCGGGCGGCCGCCCGGCGGGCTTCGGGCCGGTCAGCCCAGGACGCGGCCGCGGGCCGTCCTCGTGATGCGGGGCATGGAGACCGTGAGCGGGCGTTCGTCGTCCCCGGCGAGCTGGTGGCGGCGGGCCCACACCGTCAGCAGGGCCGAGGGGGCGTGGAAGGACGGGGTGGTGTGACCGGCGGGGGTCCACACGCTCCACACCGACGGCGTGCGGGCGAAGCGTCGGCTGCGGGCGGTGAGCTGGTGCAGCAGCAGGTAGAAGGCGCCGGGGCTGTGCAGCGGAGCCTGATCACCGCTGGTCAGCGACCAGTGAACCGGCACGGGGCCGCGGGCGTGCCCATCGTTGACCGCGACGACGACGCGGGCGCCGTCGACGGTGTGATCGGCGGGCAGCGTGTGAACGACCCGGGCCCGCAGGCCGGTCAGGCTGGCGGCCAGGACCAACAGCGGCGCGAGATCCGCCCCGGTCAGGCACAGGCGTCCAGCCGCCAGGGCGGCGTCCTTCGGGTGCTGGCCGAAGGGCAGGGCGCCGGTGCGGTCGAGCGTGTCCAGCGCTTGCGCGATGGCCTGGTCGCTGCCCCTCAGGGTCTCGGGTGCCGTGCGGAAGGCAGCCAGGAGCCTTTCGCCCGCCGCGATCCGTTCCGTGATCTGGACGACGTCCCTGCGTGCCGCCGTGAGCACGGCGGTGAACTCGTCGCCGGAGTACACCGGCGTGCGGTGGGATGCCGGAGCGGGCCGGATGAGGTGGCCGGGGCTCTTCACCATCTGCCACAGGTCCTCGTCCAGCGAGCCGTACGGGGCGTCCTGCAGCAGTCGGCACAGCTGGGCGATCTCGCGGTTCATGGCAGAGGCCGAGTAGCCGGGGTCGCTGGCGGTGTACTGGCGAACGTGCCTGCCCCGCAGGTCGCCGAGCGACGCCAGGGGCTCGTCCAGCACGCCGAGGAAGGCCAGGAACCGGCGGATGGAAGCGAAGTACATGTCGGCGGTGGAGACCGTCCGCGCGGTGCCGCCGACGGGCTGGACGCGGGCGGTGAGGGCGGCGGCCAGGCCCGGGTGCAACTCGGGGCGGGGCAGGCCGGTGAAGTCGTAGACGCGCTCGGGGCCGTGGGCCGGGCGGAACCGTACGGTCACCGCCTGGCCGTCCTGGGGCCGGTCGGAGCTGGAAGACATGAAGGTGCCCTTTCGCAAGGGGGCGGCCACCAGGCCGCGCAAGGAAGGTGGGAAGGGCCGCCCCGGGGCCCGGCACGCGTGAGGAACGGCGGCCGGGCCCGCAGCGGGCGGCGAAGGAAGAGCGGGAAGTGGCGAGCTCGCCCGTCAGGCGTCGTGCCATCCGGTGATGGCGACCTCGGCGCCGCCGTGGAAGGCGGTCAGCCGGATCGTCCACCGCTGGCCCAGCTCGTCGACGGCCACCAGGTCCGCGGGGGTGTGCTCGCCGGCCGGGGACAGCACCATCGGCACCACGGCCTCGGCGGCCAGGTGGGGGCCGGCGGCGCGGAAGACGCGGGGCGTCATCAGCAGGCCGGCGCCGATGCCGACCGCGGGCGCCTCGGCGATGACCGTGCGGGAGACTCCGGCGACCGTGAGGGTCACCGTCCGCGTGGCGGGCGGGGTGTCGGCGGCGACGGCCGCCGCCTCGCACGGGCAGCCCTGGTGCCGGGGCACCGACCGGTGCCAATCCTTCTGCTCGCACACCCGCGCGGTGTGGCACGGGCAGGTGGGGCAGTCGGCCGGCCGGGGCCGCACCCACTCGTGTCCGTCCGGCGCTTCGGGAAGCCAGCCGTGATCGTTCACGCGCCGGTCTCCTGCGGCTCGGCGAAGGCCAGGTGGCAGGTGTAGCCGCCGAGCCGCTTGAGCGCGTTCTCCAGCTCGGCGGCGGCCTGCGTGGCGTCGGCGGCCGCGGCCAGGGTGTCCTTCATGTGCTCGTCCAGCGAGCCGCCCGGCGACATGGCGTCCAGGCGCACGTTCCCGCCCTCGGCGAGACGGGCGAGCGCGGTGCCGCCCTGGCTGATGGCCTGCGGCAGACGGCCGGCCAGGATCCGCAGGCCCTGGACGGTGTCGTCGACGTCACCGGGGTACGGGTAGGCGTTCACCCGGGTGGTGACGTGGTTGAGTTCACGGACGGTCACAGCTGCCTCGACGGCCAGCTGCGCGGGGGTCTTGCGGGTTCGGGGCATGATGGTGCCCTCCACTTCCGTGTAGGCGGGGTGGTGGCCCCGGTGACGGCCGGCGAGTTTGGCGACGAGACGGCCGTCCCGGGGTTCGTTCATGTCGAAGGACTGATCAGGTCGTCCGCTGCGGCACCTGGGCGGCCCGCTCGGCCTCGCCGATCAGGCGGAGACCGGCGGCGCCGAGGCTCTCACCGCTGCGGCCGGACTCCTCGCGGATCTCCCGCAGCGCGTGCACGTAGCGGATGCCGCGGATCTCCGCCAGGCGGACCGCGTCCTTGTTCCTGCTCATCCAAGCTCCTGTCGCTCGGTCCATGGCCCGACACCGCACCGGAACGGTTCGATCTGACGGACCCGTTCCGAGACTTCAGCGCCGGGATGTCCAACTCCCTGACCTGCGGCAAGGCGTGAACAAACACGCCTGCCGAAAAGTCCCTCAGGTGATTGGAGCGCTCACGTTACCTGGCTCCTCACGTGAACGACAAGTCCCCTCAGGTAATGACTGATTTACTCATGTGCGCTCGTCGGCTGTGGTGTGTCAGCCCATGGAGGCGAAGCGGGACAGGTGCAGTTGTGCGGCCACGGTCACGGTGGCGGTCGGGCCGCTGCGGTGCTTGGCGATGATCAGGTCGGCTTCTCCGGCGCGGGGCGACTCCTTGTCGTAGGCGTCCTCGCGGTGCAGCAGGATGACGACGTCGGCGTCCTGCTCGACCGCGCCGGACTCGCGCAGGTCGGAGAGCACGGGCTTCTTGTCGACGCGCTGTTCGGGTCCGCGGTTGAGCTGGGAGAGCGCGATGACGGGCACGGCGAGTTCCTTGGCCAGCAGCTTGAGGGACCGGGAGATGTCGGCGACCTCCTGCTGTCGGGATTCGGTCCGGCGGCCGCCGTGGGTCAGCAGTTGCAGGTAGTCCACGACGACGAGCGCCAGGCCGCGGGTCTGCTTCAGGCGCCGGGCCTTGGCGCGGATCTCCATGAGCGTCAGGTTCGCGGCGTCGTCGACGAACAGCGGGGCCGCGCTGAGGGCGCCGCGGTGCTTGGCCAGGCGGTCCCAGTCGTCCTCGGTGAGCGTGCCCGCCCGCATCCGGTGCAGACCGACGCGGGCCTCGGCGGACAGCAGCCGCATGTTGATCTCGTCGCGGCCCATCTCGAGAGAGAAGAACAGTGCGGGCTTGCCGGCCCTGACGGTGCAGGCCCGGGCGAAGTCCATGGCCAGGGTGGACTTCCCGAGCCCCGGGCGGCCGGCCACCACGACGAGCTGCCCGGGGTGCAGGCCCTGCAGCAGGGCGTCCAGGTCCGCGAACCCGGTGGACAGGCCGGTGATGGCGCCCTTGTTGCGGGTGATGCGGTCCAGCTCGTCGAACGTGGCTTCCAGGGTGTCGGCGGGCGCCTTGGGCTCGTCCTCACGGCGGACGTCGACGGCCTCGAACAGCGCGGCCTGGGCGGCGTCGGCGATCTCGGCCGCCTCGCCCTCGGCGCCGTAGGCCAGCTGCGTGATGCGGGTGCCGGCTTCGCAGATCCGCCGCAGCTGGGCCCGGTCGGCGACGATCTCGGCGTAGTAGGCGGCGTTCGCCGCGGTGGGCACGGCCTGGACGAGGACGTGGAGGTAGGACGCGCCGCCGATCCGGGTGATCTCGCCGCACCGGGTGAGCTCGGCGCCCACGGTGATCGGGTCTGCCGGCTCGCCGCGTCCGTACAGCGCGAGGATGGCGGTGAAGACGGTGGCGTGGGCGGGCCGGTAGAAATCGCGGGCGGTGATCAGGCCGACGACGTCGCCGATGGCGTCGGCGGACAGCAGCATGCCGCCCAGGACACACCGCTCGGCGTCCAGGTCCTGGGGCGGTACGCGGTCGAGGCCGCCGGGGAAGGCGTCGGGGACTGCAGAGGTCACGAGGAAGGCTCCGGGAAGGGCGAAGAGGGGCGGCTGCCGGGCGTGCGGCACTCGTGGCCGCGGGGTGCAGCCGGGAAGGTCAGGAGGCGGCGAGGGCCGCGGGGTGGCAGGCGGGACAGCGCACGACGCGGCCGTCGGGCATCTCGCGCGTCCGCTCGGCGAGGGAGAGCGGCTCGTGGCCGTCGTTGCACGTCCCGCACCAGGCGGGGGCCTTGGCCCGCTGGGCGGGCAGGGCCGGGGGCGTGTAGTGCTCCAGGTGCCGGGCCAGGTCCAGCCACCCGTCATGGGCGGCCATGTCGGCGGCAGCGGCGGTCAGCAGGCCGGTGTCCAGGCCCTGGGCGAGTAGGCGGGCGGCAGCCGCGGCGATCTTCGCCGGGGCCATCACCGGCACCGGTCGGCCCAGCTCCGTGCGGCGGGCCGCCCAGGCGGCGGCCACAGCGGCCGCGGGCTCATCCCCGGGCGAAGCCGCCTCTCTCTCCTCGGCGTCAGCGCGCTCGGCGGCCGGGAGAGAGTTGATCTTCTGGGAGATGGTCTTCTTACCCCGGTGATCTTCCTCGGGTGGACCGGCCACGTGTGGCAAATCGCATCCAGGCCGTGAGCTGGGGTTTTCCCCGCCGCTGCCCTGGGTGCGGTCTTCGCATCCAGGCTGTGACCTGGGCGGTTGTGTCCTCTGCCGGTCGGCGGCGGTGTCCGGGGTGAGGGTGATGACCAATCCGTCGGGCATGTCGGTGATCCAGTACCGCGTCTGGCCGAGCCGGCCGGCCTCGTTGCGGTCGCGCTCGCGCACGAGGTAGCCGAAGCGCTCCAGCTCCTTCAGCCCGGTGCGGACGGCGGAGACGCCGTCGGTGGAGGCGGCGGCGATGGACTCCATCGACAGGCCGTAGCCGTCCCTGTGGGTGGAGATCAGGCCGAAGATGCCCTTGGCCTTGAACGACAGGCGGGCGTCGCGGAAGAGCTGGTTGGCGATGCGGGTGAAGTGCGCCTCGAAGGCGTCCGCGGCCATCGGGCCGCGCGTGATGTAGCCGTAGCTCACGCCCCCTCCCCGCAGGCCGGGAGCGGGCAAGAGGTGCAGGGGGCGGCCGGGCGGTTGCTACCGTGGTGCCGGGAGTGTTGTGTACGGGCAGGCTGGCGCTTGTCGGGCATGGCGTCTCCCCGGCGCGGCAAGGACAGTGCGGCCCGCGGGAAGCGGAGTAGCAGCTCGTCTTCCCGTATCTGTGCGCGTTGTCGTTGAAGCGCCGTCGTTATGGAGAAGCGGGCCCGGATCTGTCCAAGGATGGGGCCCGCTTCTTCGTGTTCAGTTGGTGTCCCGCCGCTCGGCGAGTGCAGTAGCAGCTGCTTTCGCGAGCGTTGCGGCCTGGGCCGCTAGTTAGGCGACGGGAACCGAAAAACGCAGGGTCCAGTTCGGGCCGAGGATGTGACGGGTGACCTCGACCGCCCGGCCGGCGTCGGTGCGGCCGGTGTGGATGATCTGCAGCAGCTTGTCACCGGCCTGGACGCCGAGGGCGGCGGCCTGGTCGGCGTCGGCCTCAATCTGGGAGACGTCCTCGGTGACCTCGGCCTGGGCGAACCCGGCCTCGGCCATCCGCGAGATGATCCCGCCGACGCCGGTGTCCACCTGCTCGATGCCGGCGGCCTCGGCCACATCCACGGGGATGTAGGTGTCGGCCAGCTGCACGAGCTGGTCGTCCTGGAACATCTTGCGGGCGCGGACGGCCACCTCGGTGCCCGGCTCGACGCCGAGAACGGCAGCGATGTCGGCCGGGGCGGAGTCGCGCGAGACGTTCACCTCGGCACGCGGTGCGGCGCCGGCCCGCTTGGTCTCGGCGTCGTACGCGCCGTGGGCGCCGTCCTCCTCGCGGCGGGCCTTGCGGTAGCGGGACGTGGCGTCGCGCAGGATCGCGCCGCCACTGGTCGTGGTGCTGGGCATGTGCCAACCCTTCGTCTGCATCTCAAGCTCCCCGCGTGAGCGGGGCGCCGGGTTCGTGGTGTCTCAGGGGTTACTTGCCTTTCCCCCTGATGGCCCAGATCCCCGGTGGCATGCCCCGGGGCCTGGGATTCTGTGGGCCCCGAAGGGCCGGATACCGCGTCAGTTGTCGTCGATGTCCCAGCCGTAGCTGAGCTGCCACATGCTGGTGGGCAGCACGTGGACGGTGGCCTCGACGATCCGGCCCTGCTCGGTGCGGGCGAGGTGGGTGATCTCGAAGACCCGGTTGCGCTGGTCGAGCATCAGGAACTTGGCCTCGTCCGGGGTCGGCTCGCGGTCCTCGATCGTCTCCTCGATGCGGACCTGCACGTGCCCCATCTCGGCGAGGCGGCTGATCATGCCGCCGGGGCCGGTGTCGTAGTTCTCCAGCACCGTGCCGCCCGCGATGTCCAGCGGGATGTAGGTGGTGGCTATCTGCACCGGGGTGCCCAGGTCCTCCGGTGCCGCGTCGGCCGGCGCCGCGTACATCCGCCGGTCCCGCACGAGCACCGACTCCGCCTGCGGGTCGACGCCGAGGATCTCGGCGATCTCCGCCGGCGGGACGGCTCTGCGGACCGAGGGCATGTTGCGCGGGATCAGGCCCATGCGCCGCAGCTCGGCCTCGAACGCGCCGCGGGCCTGCCCGCCGTCGGCGGTGGCCTCCTCGCGCTTGGCCTTCTGGTAGCGGGAGGTGCCGTCCCGGCGAATCTTGTGCAGGATGCGCGACACGTACGCGCCCGAGCCCTGCTTGGTGGTCAGCAGGCCCTGCATGGCCACCACCCGCACGGCCCGCTCGCACGCACTGCGGTCGCTCCCCAGCTCCTCCGCAAGCGCGGGAGCTGCGGGAATGCGCTGGCCGGGCACCCAGGTGCCGTCGCGGATCCGGCCTCGGATCAGTTCTGCGACCCGCAGGTACTCCGGGCTCACGGGGGGATCGGACTTCTTCATGAGGGAGAGGTTATTTCTCCCCTGCCACTCATGCAATCCCCTCAGGTGATGTGTTGACCTCGTCAGGTGGTCGGGTCTTTACTGGGGGTGCCGGATCACCTGAGGGGATTCCTGTTCGGGTGTTGCGGCACCGCCATGCCTGAAAACGAGCGGCCCCGGGACGTGTGGGCGAACACACGAGCACCGGGGCCTGGCCCGCAACCCCTGTCCGCGATGCAGCAACCAGGAGGACGAGCTCGTGTCCCAGCGTAGTAGCCACACCGACGACACCTCCGGCTCCGCCCGGCCCGGTGCCGCGCCGTTACCGGTCAGCCTCGCCGAGTACACCCGCCTGGCCTGGAACGGCCTGACCTCGCCGACCGTCCCCGGCCGGCGGGCCGAGGCCGTCGCCGCGGCCCGCACCTTCCTCGCCGAGGCCATCGCCCTGCCGCTGGACAAGATGTCCGGCGACGAGACCGCGCTGGCGCTGATCCAGCTGCGGGCCGTCCTGGCCCGGCTGCTGGCGGCCACCGACCGGTCCCTGACCCCGCCCGACCCCCGGGCCGGCGGCGAGCGGGCCGAGGCCGAGGACCTGTGCGCCGGCCTGCTCGACCTGATCGCCGGAACCCCGGCGCTGGCCGCCGACATCACCATCCACCTCGACGTGGCCCTGCCCGCCGACCTCATCGGCACCCTCGCCCGCGCCATCGACGCCCCCGGTCTGCGTACCAGCGGCCCGGTGGTTGAAGCGGTCGGCAACTGCGGCAGCTCCACCATCCACCTGACCGCCCCCGTCCTGGGCCACGTCGCGTGAGCGCCACCGAGCCCGCCGACCAGCGTGAACAGGCCGTCAGCCCGGCCCGGCTGCGGGCCGAGACCACCCAGGCCCGCCTCCGCGCCGCCCTCGCACGACACGAAGCCGAGCAGGCCGCCACCCGCCTCGCCGCCACCTGGACCACCGGAGAACCCCCCTCGTGAACAGCCACACCCTCACCACCGCGGTGACCTGGATCGAGGCCCACCCCTGGGCCACGGCCACCGCCGCCGCCTTCACCCTGGCCGCCCTCGCGGCGGCCGGGTGGGGCCTGAAACGAACCGTGACCCGCTACGGCGGCGCCAACGTGCTCACCGGGCTCGGCGCCGTGCTCGCCAACTCCCTGTCCGCCGTCGGCATGTGGCGGACCTTGGAACACGGCATGAAGCTGCCCACGCTCGTGCTCGTCATCGTCTTCCCCATCTTCGAAGTCGCCGTCTTCGCCTCCGCCCTCCGCGCCGGGAACACCATCAAGGCCGCCGCCAAGGAGATGGAGGAGTCCGGCGAGAGCGGCCACGTCTCCGGCGGCGTCGACGGCATCGCCGTCTGGGTCCTGACCTGCACCTCCGCCGCCCTGTCGGCCATGGACGCGGGCAGCCCGCTGGACGCCTGCATCCGCATCGCCGCCGCCATGGTCGCCGCCTGGCTGTGGGAACGCTCGCTCGCCCCCGCCCGCCGGGCCGCCCGAGGCCAGGCCGGCCCCGGCATCCTGGCCACCTATTTCACCCGTGTCCGCACCCACCTGCTGTCCTGGGCCGGTCAGGAATCCGCCGACGAGATCGCCCGCCGCCGGGCCGCCGCCCGCGCCTCCCGCCTCTCCGACAAGCTGCGGGCGCTGGGCGACAAGCGCGACGGATGGCGCGGCCGCCGCATCAGCCGCCGCCTGCGCAAGGCCGTACGGATCTCGGGGGCCGCCCACAACCCGGCCGACCGCCGCTACCTCCTCGAAGACATCGCCGCCTCCCGCAACGCCGACGCGCTCGCCGACCTCACCCCCGCCTCCCCCTGGACCCTCGCCGCGGCCGCGACCCCGGCCGAGACCGCCCTGACCGAGCACGCCCGCCAGTCCATGCGGATCGCCGAGACACGCATCCGCGCCGAACTCCCCAAGGCGTACGCGAGCCCCGACCAGCCGCACCCGAAGCTGCTGTTCGCCGACGTCACCCCGATCATCGAAGCGTCCCGAGACACCCCCGAAGCCCCCGCCGCCCAGAGGCCGGAGACGGCGAAGACGGAGACCGGCGAGAGTGCCCGTCCGCACGCCGACGACCCCGGGCTGGAGACCCCTGCGGGCCCCGGCCCCGTGGGCGACGGAGACACCGGCGAAGAGACCCCCGCCGAACCCGTCTCCGCCTTCTCTCCCGCTGGCCGGACGCCCCCCGAGACACCCAGGGCGGAGACGGTCGAAGCGGCTGGCGCCGATGCCCCCGAGACACCGGAGCCGGAGACGGCTGAACCCCCCGGCGCCGACACCGCCGAGACACCTGGTCCCGCCGACCGCGACGAGCGGGCCGAGACGTCCGAGGACGGGCCGCTGCCCGAGCGCTACCTCGCCCGTCTCGACGAGGCCCACGCCTACATCGACGCCGCCGAAGGCAAGGGCGAGACACCGTCGGCCAACGGTCTGCGCGAGGCGCTGAGCATCTCCCGCAACTGGTGCGGCCCGCTGTTCAAGTACGCCATGGACCAGCGCGCCGCTCGCCGGACTCGCCGTCTGCACGTCGTCGACAGCGCCGAGACGGCCGAGGTCGAGACGTCCGAACCCGTCGCGGACGACGAACCCGCGCACGCCGCCGGCCGCTGACCACCGCCCGCCTCGAAAATCCGAAGGGAATCTCCCTGTGTACGCGATAGAACTGACGTTCGCAGTCGCGTTTCCTGTCGCCGCCGCATCGGCCGCCGTCGCTCTGGCGGCCCGCCCCGCCGACCGCCTGCCCCTGGCCCGCCCCCTTCTGGTGGCCGCCGCCTTCACCCTGGGCCTCGCGCTCGCCTTCACCCTCTCCTGAACCGTCAAGGACGACGCCCTCATGAGCACTCCGGACGACACCGCCGACCCGCCCCCGAAGCTGATACCGCCCCCGCCCGCCTACCCACCGTCCGGCACCCCCGCCCCGGCCCCCGCTCCGGCGGCGGGGGAGGTGGACTGGCACCGCGTCGCCGACCAGTTCGCCGACCGGATGGCCGAGGCACTGCACGCCAAGACCCCGATGCCCGAGGCCGAGCCCGGCCTGTCCTGGGCCTGGGTGCGGCCCGCCTACAACGGCTCCGCCCTGGCGGCCGGGGTGCTGATCTCCCCGTTCTTCCGCAAGGCCCTCGCCATCGCGGGCGACGAGTACGCCATCGCCGTGGTGCTGATGGCCGCGGCCTTGCTCATCGACCTCAGGCGCCGCTGGTGGCTCACCCGCGCGGTGCTGTTCGCCACCGTCGTCGCCACCTTCCTCTCGCCCGCCGCCCGCGTCCTGCTGACGATCCTGACTGGAGCGTGAAACCCGTGATCACCACCGCCAACGTCGCCACCCTTGGAGGCGTCGCCGTCGGCCTCGGCATCCTCACCTGGGTCCTGATCCCCTGGTACCGCAAGAGCCGGGACTGGAAGGAGCTCGTGCCTTTCGGCTCCGGGCTGGCGCTGGGCACGCTGTCCGTCCTGGCCGCCGGCGGCGTCCTCGGCAAGATCGCCGGATGGATCCTCGGCGCGACCAACAAGGCCGGCGACTATGCCCTGTCGGCCGGGACCGGTGCACAGTCCCCGCTGGTCACCCGCGCCGGCATCACCGCTCTCGACCCTGGCGGCAGCGTGATCCTGCTGCTGTTCACCGTCGGCCTGATCGCCGTGTGGCGCTCGGCGAAGAAGAAGATCCGCGGCTCGCTGGCCACCGGCGTGGTCTGCGGCTGCTCGATCGGGCTGTCCGCCGGAGTCGCCGGCATCGCCGGGGCCACCCTCGTCCCGCTGGCCAACTCCATCGGCGGCGTCCTCACAGGCTTCCTCGGCGCCTGAGGCCCGGCCGGTGACGGTCGTCCGCGAACCCCGCCGGGTTCGCGGACGACCGCCGCCGACCGAGCACCCGCCCGCCCCCCCCCTCGGAGGAACACACCGTCATGGAACACCTGCCCACCCCGTACGAAGACGAGATCGTCGATGCCGAGCTGCTGCCGCCCGACCATCCCGGCCCCCGCACCGACGAAGACGCCGCGGAGGCTCCCCGGCCGGGCCGCTCCGCCCGCATCGCGGCCGCCGCCCGCGGCGTGCTCGGCTCGGTGGTCCGCCAGGTCGGCACCGGCTGCCGCCACGCCCACCAGCTCACCCGCCACTTCGCCACCGCGGCCAGCGTCTCGGACGAGGAACTGCGCAGGCTCCTGGTCAAGAAGCAGCTCACCCGCCACACGTCGCTGCGCGAAGAGGCCGACGAGCGGACCGCGGAGGTCCGCAAGCAGCTGCAGCGCCTGGACCGCAGGGCCGCCGCCGACGGCTGGACCAAGAGCGACCAGGAACAGGCCAAGGACCTGCGGGCGGAGCTCGCCGGACGCGAACGCGCCCAGACCGGCCTCGCCACGAGGCCGTTCACGCCCATCCAGCCCACCGCCGACCAGATCACCTCCGCCCGCACCCGCACCACCTGGAAGCGGGCCGCGGGCCTGCTGGCCTGCACCTGCGGCGCCCTATACGGCGCCGTCCAGGCCCCCGGCGCCCTCCTGCTCGCCCTGCCGGTGTCCGCGGCCGCCCTGTGGTGGCTGGGCCGCAGCGAGCCCGTGCTGACCGAACGGCCCGTGCCCGAGGCCCTGCTGCTGCCCGAACTCGACGCCCCGGCCCTGGAACAGACCCCCGCCGCTCAGGAACCGGCAGCAGAGGAGCCCGCGCCGGAGCCGGAGACGAACGAGGCGGCGCCGGGTACGGACCCGTTCCCCATCGCCCGCGCCACTACCGGCGAGGAGGTGACCGAATGCCTGCGGCGGGCTCTGGTCGCCGAAGGCGTCAAGGTCGAAGAGGTCCACAGCCCCGAACGCACCCCTTGGGGCTGGCAGGCCACCGCCACCCTGCGGTCCGGCACCTCGGCCACCGTGGTCAAGGCACTGCGGGACCTGGACACGCTGCTGAAGGTCGGGGAGGGCCGCACCCTCGCCCAGGGCGACCCCAACGCCTCGGCCAACGTCCGCATCCGGGTCCTCATGAGCGACCCGTTCGCCGCCATGCCCGAAGCCGTCCACCACGCGCCGCGCTCACTGTCGATCCTGAACCCGGCCGACCTCGGACTCTCCATCGACGGCGAGACGACCGAGGTCATCCTCGCCGGCCAGCACGTGATCATCGTGGCGGTCACCGGCGGCGGCAAGTCCGCCATGGTCCGCGTACTCGCCGACCACATCACCGCCTGCGACGACGCGGTCATCGTCGACATCGACCCCACCGGACGCGGGCTCGGACCCATGCGGGACGCCGCCGTGCTGCGGGCCTACGACGACGACAGCATCGAGCAGGCCCTCGAAGCACTCGTCGCCGAAGCCGAACGCCGCATCGCCGACCTGCCCCCGCACATCGACAACTGGATCCCCACCCCCGACGCCCCGTCCCTCCACGTCGCCGTCGACGAGTACCCCCAGCTCACCCGCCGCGCCAAGCAGCTGGTCCTCAAGCTGCTGAGGATCGGCCGCAAAGCCCGCGTCACCGTCATCCTGTGCACCCAGGACGCCACCGCCGACATCATGGGCGACGCCGTCGCCGACTCCTTCGGCATCCGCGTCCTGATGCCCTGCCGCGAAGCCGACGTCCCCGTGGTCCTCGGCGACCGCACCGCCATCGGCAAGGGCTGGCTGCCCCACGTCCTCATCCCCTCGCCCGGCGAACACGACCCGGCCGACGCCGGAACGTTCTACCTCCTCGCGCCCCGGCACCGGGCCCCCATCATGCGCAAGACCCGCCACATCACCGCCGCCGACGCCGTCCGCCGCACCGCCGAACGCGTCAACGCCGGGATGACCACGCTCGTCCTGGACGGCGTCGGCTCCGAGGAGCCGGCCGAGCTGACCCGCGACGTGCGCCAGCTCCTCGAAGACGTGATCGACGTGATCGACAAGAGCCCGGAGGACCGCATCCACCTCGACCAGCTCGCCGCCGACCTCGCCGCCTACGAACCGGTCCGCTACCGCGGCTGGACCCGCGACGACGTCGGCGAGGCCCTGCGTTCCGCCGGGGTCCGCACCACCACCGTCCGCGTCGCGGGAACCGGCCGTAAAGGCGTCTATCGCCAGGACGTCGCCGATCGCGCCGGAACACCGTAACGCCCAGCTCACAGGCCCTTTCAGGGCCGGAACACAGGCCGGAACGGGCCCGGAACCGCTGCGGAACACCGCCGCCGTTCCGGGCCCGTTCCGCACTCGTTCCCGGCCCTGTTCCGCCCCGGCGACCAGGGGCCGCGGATTGATGGCGGTGATCGCGAAATCACCGAAGTCACCCGTGCGGGCGCCTGCCGGACGCGACACTGAAGCCCTCGTCGTGTCCGCGAACTGGAGGGGCCAGCCTGTGCCGTACGACCCGAGTGACCATCCCCGGGACGCCGCCCGGTCGATCACCAAACTCGTCGAGGACATTGCCAGCGGCAAAGCCGCCTGGGAGGAACCCCGCGACGTCGCCCGGGCCCTGGGCCGGCTCCACGAACTCGCCCAAGCCCTGCCGCAGGCACTCCTGCAGGCGTCCTCGGCGATCGACCGCATGGCCCGCGACCGCGACGACGCCACCACGGTCGCCCGCATCATCGGCGAAGCCGCCACGAGCGCCACCAGCCTCGAGAACCAACTCGGCCGCGCACACGAGGCCGCACGCGAGGTCCGCTCCCGCTGACCCGCCCGGCGGGCCGCCCCGCCGCACCCTCGGGGCCCATTGCAAGGCCCCGCCCACTGACTTGAGCCGACAGAAGGGACAGCGCTGGATGCGCCACCACCCGAGCGGATACCGGGCCGTGTTCACACGCACCAGGGACGGCCGCACCATCACGGTCGACAAGGAGGTTGTGGCCTGGGACGAGGACGGCCAGCCGCTCGTGCTCTTCGGCCGGGCACTGGTCACCCCCATCGGGCTGATCAGCGAGGGTTACACCCTCGCCCGGGTGCAGCAGGTCCCCGTCGTGACCGGAGTGCTGCCCGGCGGCGGCTGGCGGGTGCGCTACCACCAGCAGTACAACGACGGCGTCTACACCCACACCGAGCCCGTCGTCGCCTGGCACACCTTGAGCGACGGCACCACCGTGCCGCTCATGGCCCCCACCCACGGTGAGGAGGACGGCGTCTGGTGCGTCAACGAGGTGGAGCGTGACGGCGACGTGAGCCTCGTGCACCCGGACGGGACCGAGCAGGACCGCGGCGACGTCTTGGCGGCGTTCATGGAGTGGTGCGGCAAGTGCGAGTCCAGCGCCCGCCGATACCGGATCATCGACGGGGTGGACCAGCGCTGCCCGGACTGCCACATCGACCATCCGGCCAACCGCGGCCGGCAACGAGAGCTCGCCCAGGCCCTGGAGAAGAAGCTCACCGCCCAGGCCGACTGACCCGTCCGGCCGCGGTCATGCCGTCACCGCCGCACCGGTGACCGCATCAACGCCGGTGTCACCCCCGGGAACCGGTACTTCGCGGTCGGCCGTCGGCGAAGCGGGAGGACGCTTGGGAAGCTGGCCGGTCTCGGCGAACAGATCGAGCAGGCGTTCGCCACACAGGCTCCACTGCACCATCGTGTTGCAGTCGGCCAGCTGCACACCCAGCTTCCCGGCCAGCGCGGTGGCCGGCTTGGTGAACTTCCCGGTCGTCACCACGAACGCCAGCTCCGCCTCGTGGAGCTGCCGAGTCCCGGCGACCTGCTGGATGACACCCGAACCGATCGTGGTGTCGGCGTCCTGGACGTGCTTGCACTGCACCACCACACGGCGGCCGTCGGGGGCAGGGAGCCGGGCGATGACATCGGCCGCCAGGTCTCCGGCCCCGCCGTTCCAGCGCTCCACGACGAACCCGTCGAAGGTGAGCATGTGGGCTATGTGGTGCTCGAACGTCCGGTGATGCATCGCGTACAGGCGGGTGAAGGCTTCCGCCCACACCCCGCGGGTGTGCTCGTCGTCTGAGGCCGCCACCATGGCCTGGACGCGCCGGGTCCAGGCGTTGACCTTGGTGGCGATCGCGTTGGACTCTGCCGCGGTGGCGTCCGGGGCGAGGGCCTCGGTCCGTTCCTTGAGGCGCCGCACGGTGTCCATCTCGGCGGCCAAGACCTCGAAGTGGCGGACGGATACTTCGTGGCGGGCGGTCAGCAGCACGCGTCGTGCGGCGGTGTCGAGCTGGCTGGCCATCCAGTTCGCGTTGGTGTGGATGTTCTGCAGGTTCTGGCGGTGTACGGCTGCGAACCCGTGGGGGCGATGGTCGAACAGCCCGCCGAAGAACTCGGTGCCGGGGTCGTCCCCGAAGATGTTGAGCAGGTCACCGAGACTGGTTTGCGACGGTCCACCGAAGACATTGTTGATCATGCTCGCAGGCTACTGACCTGCACTGACATCTCCGTTTGGTGTGCATTGTCAGTGGCGTGCGGCAGGCTGGGCGGCATGAGTACGCGTGCGAGCGGCAGCCCGGATTCCCGCGATCAGATCCCGGGCCGGCTGAGCGATGTGGGGCCGGGCTGGCATCCGCTGTTGCGGAGTCTGCACGATCAGCTCGCGGCCCTGGCGCCGGACTATCGGCTGGAGGAGCTCACGGTGAAGCTCGGCGGCCTGCGCCTGTACGTCGCCGACCGGTTCGATGCCGACGGAGAGTTCGACGGCGACTGGGCGGATGCCGCCGGCGCTCTGACCGATGCCGCCGAACTCGCGGCCGAGAAGACATGCGAGTCCTGCGGGGGACCGGGCCGTCCGCGCTTCCACGGTGACCGGCACGGCACCTGGATCCGAACCCTGTGCGACCCGTGCCGCACCAACCGCTCCGCAGCCGCCACCGAGGCCGAGCAGGCCCCCGTCGCATAGAGGCCGCCGGGCTGCGAGAGACAGCGGCCGGACCGACACTGAGGGCATGAGCGATCCGCTGCGGCCGGAGATGATTCCCGGCCCGATCGTGTGTCCGCCATGGTGCAGCCGCGTGCACCCGGGGCCGGACGACAACGTCGAGGACGGCATCATGCACACCTCCGAGGCGGTGGTGTGGGACATGCCGCTGAACCGCGACTTTCCACGGATGCAGTTCGACCTGGTCAGCTTCGACACCCCGCAGCATCGCACCTCGACAGTGCTGGAGGTCAGCGCCGTCGAGAAGAACGCTGTCCCCAAGTCCTTCGACGTCCACAATGGCGCCGAGCTGGACCAGGTGATCAGCGAGCTCAAGCGGACCATCAACGTTCTGGAAGGCTGGCGCGGCTACCTGCCCCCGCGGTGAGGTGGCCTGAGCACTCGGCTCCGTACGCGGTGGTGCACGGCGACGCCGTACGCCCGCGCGTCCCCCTTCTCGAGGAAGGGGGACGTACGTCTTGGGCGTCGGCCTACAGGAGGGTGAGGTGGAGGGCGAATGCGCCCAGGGCTTCCTTCTCGGGCGGGTAGATGTCGCGGATCGCGGCGACGAGCTGGTCGTGGGTCATGTCCGGTCCGCCGATCGCGGCGGGGTCCTCGGCGTCCAGCATCGCGGCGAACGAGCCGTACTCCTTCACCGCGGTGATGAGGGTGGTCAGCTTCTCGTCCGCGCAGGCGATGGTCAGGGTGTCCCCGGCGGCCATCTTGCGGATCTTGGGGTAGCCGACGCGGACCTCGATGGTCTTCGCGCCGGAGGCGATCAGGTCGAAGTACGGCTTGCGGATGCTGAGGGAGTGCTCCGCCCTCTGCTGGTCGCCGGTCACGTTGAATCTCCTTCGGGTTCAGGCTCCGGTGGTTGCGGGCAGGGCCGGGCGGGCGGCCGCGTCGGCGGCGGCCAGCCGTTCGCACAGGCCCTCGACTGCGGCCTGGCGGGGGTAGCGGCGGGTGAGGTACGAGGTGAGGTCGCCGGCCCGGTGGCGCACGGAGTCGACGACACGGCCGGAGTCGAGGGCCTGGTGGCCCAGCGCCACGGCGTCGTCGGGGTCGCCGAGGAGGGCATGGGCGAGGGCCATGTCGATGCGGGCGATGGCCTCCCGGCTGGGGGACCTCGATGCCGCGGGAGCGGCCTCGTAGGTCGCCAGGGCCTGTTCGGCGTGCTGACGGGCTTCTTCGGCCTGGCCGAGCCAGATGTACGAGGTCGCCGGGTAGGAGGTGAGGGCGTAGTCGGCCAGCGGCAGCACGTCCATGCCGAAGCGGCGGGGCGAGCGCGGCGGCAGGAGCCGGTAGGCGTCCTCGGCTGCCCGGTAGGCGGTAGTGAAGCCGTCCGCGTCGCCGTCGGCCGCGGCCGCGCGGGCAGCCTGAGCGTGCAGCCGCACGGTCAGCGGATGGGTGGCCGGGGCCTCGATGAGGCCCTTGAGAGCGGCGTCGCGGGCCTTGCCGGGCCGCTGCTCGTACAGGTTGATGGAGGCGGAGGCGTCCATGGCCCACGCGCACAGCTGGCCGTGTCCGGCCTGCTGGCCGTGGACGAAGGCGTCGGTGGCGAACGCCAGGCCGGTACGGGCCTCGCCGAGGTCGTGGGCGAGCCACGCCAAGAGCTCGGACAGCCAGCCGGCGAACGCCAGCAGTTCGCGTTCCTGGCGGTGGGTGTGACGGCCTTTGAGAAGGGCGTCGACCTTGCGCCGGTAGTCCATCACCGCGTCGAAGACGGCCCTGGGCGGCTTGAGCGAGTACGCCCGGTTGAACTCGGTGACCGCGAGGTCGAGGTGGTCCAGGGTTCCCGAGCCGAGCGAGGTCGCCTCGGCCTGCCGGGTGAACTCCATGGCCTCTGCTGCTGCCTGCTGGAGGATCTGGGCTGCGGCGGCCGGGGAGGCCATGGCCAGTCCGGCGAGCTTGACCGCGTCGCGACGCTTCGTTGCCCCCACCTCCGTGAAGGTCCGCAGACCGGCACCTGCGCCTTCCGTTTTTCCTTGGAGAAGTGTTCCATCCAGGCCGTCCCCGTTCCAAAGCGGATCGGAGTCATCCTGCGCGGGGGCGGGTGAGTAGTCGCGGGCGAATCCCAGCTCGACGGGGTTGGTTGCCAGCAGGCGGCACAGCAGGTCCTGGTAGTCGGGGCTGGGCAGGCCGCCGGCCTCCCAGTCCTTCCAGGACCGTTCGGACAGTCCCACCTTGGCCAGGTTCTCGTCCTCGACGAACTGGTGGGCGGCGGCGACGGCCTGGGCGACGGTCCACCCCACCGCGAGGCGGCGGCACTTGAGGCGGCGGTGGCCGCAGTGGTCCTCGATCTGGGCCGCGATCTGCGCGATGAGGACCTGCGGCACCGGCTCGGGGGAGCCGGCCTCGCCCAGGGCCCGTTCACGTAAGGCTTTGCCGCAGGAGACGTCGTGGACCGCTTGGGTCTGCGGCTTCGCCTGGGATCTCACTGGTTGCCTCCCCTGCGAGCACGATGCGGGCGCCGGTTGCGCCGCCGGTGCTGGCCAACGGTTGCTTGCCTGCCCCGGCAGGAGATCAAACCACCTGGCGAAGGTGGATTCGCCGCCCGCAGGGTGCGGCCGTACCGCCCACGAGGGGCGGTCACCTCTCACTACCTGCGACGACGCGGGCGGATCACTCTGAATCCCGGCGCCGCGTCCGGCCGACGGACCCTTCGACATCGGCCGGCTCCCCCCTTCGGCGGTCACGTCAAGGGGCATCCGGCCGGACGCGTCGCGCCCTCCACCCCCGTCCACATGCCCCAGGCCCCGGCCTGAGGCCGAGAGACCGAGAGGGACTCCATGGAAGACGCACAACCGACCGCGGCCCTGTCCGGGCAGATCGTCCAGCTGGACCGTCTGGACGGTTCGCTGATCGAGCGGATGCGGCACGAGGCCCTGACTGCCCCGGCACCCTGGAAGGCCGAGTACGGCGACTTCCAGTCCGGCGGCTGGTGGACCACGTCGCTGATGAACGCCTCCGGCGACGCCGCCGATGTCAGGATCGCTGACGGCGCCGCCCGCCCCACCGCCCTGCTGGAGCACATGCCCGCCACCGCCGGCCTGCTCGCGGAGCTGGGCCTGAACTACATGTGGGTGCGGCTCGCCCGGCTGGAGCCGAACGCGTTCCTGTGGGAACACCGCGACTACGACGAGCTCGACCAGGTCGAACGCCACCGCCTGCACATCCCGCTGCACACCAACTCCTCCGCGTTCCTGGTCACCGGCGGCACCAAGGTCCACATGGGCGGCGGGCGGATCTGGCGGCTGACCCCGACCTACGCGCACGGGGTCTGCAACCTCCTCGGCCCGGACCGGATCCACCTGATCGCGGACGTCTACGCGGATGACGCCTACGCCCGCCTCGCCGAACGCGCTCAGGAGCCGGCCGAGGCCGAGCACCTGCCGGCCGCGTCGGAGGCGGAGCTGGCCGAACGGCTCGCCGCCGCCCGGCGGCTCGCCGACCTCGGCTACGTGGAGGCCGCCGAACAACTGCTGCTGCGGCTGTTCTACTCCTACGCCCTGCCGGAGGGCACCGCCTACGACCTGATCGCGGGCCTGCACACCGCGCTCGGCGACAGCGAGGCCAACCGCCGCTGGACGGCCGCGAAGTCCAAGCTCCTCGCCCTCGTCCCGTGACCCGGCCCGCACCTGTCCGCGCCACCACCAGCCCGGAAGGACTCCCGCTCATGCCCACCGCACTGTCCCTGGCCCCGGCCGAACTGCACCTGGCCGAACTCACCGAGGCCAACCGGCCCGCCCAGCTGCCGCTGTTGACCCGCATCGCCGGCCTGCTGTCTGCCTCCCCGGCCGTCACCCACCTGCTGGTCCGCGGCTCGCTCGCCTCCGGCACCGCCGACCGCCTCTCCGACGTCGACTTCGTCGTCGGCGTCCACGACCGCGACCTGCCCGCCTTCACCTCGGCCCTGAACGACCTGATGACGGTCGCGGCCGGGGCCCTGCTGCCCGGCTGGCGCGACACCATCGTCGCGGACCTCGGCGGCATCGGCTTCGTCTTCCTCGTCCAGCACGAGGGCAAGCTCCAGCAGGTCGACCTCTACATCGCGCCCGCCTCCCAGATCACCGCCCTGCGACGCAAGGTCGGCGGCAAGATGCTGCTTCAGCGCCCGCCGGCCGAGATCACCACCTCCCAGATCGAGCAGGCCCAGACCCACGTGGCCGAGCTGACGGCCCGGCCGCGCTCGTGCACTGAGCTGCTGATCGAGCACCTGGTCCTGGCGGTGCTGCTGCACAAGCGCATCCAGCGCGGTCAGCGGTTCGTCGCCTACGCCGAGTGGCACCTGCTGCACACTGCGACGAAGGACCTGATCAAGACCGCGCTCGCGCCGACCTCGCGGTTCTGGGGCTGGTACCAGCTGCGGGAGGAGCTCGTGCTCACCCCGATCGGCCGGGCCTGCCTGGCCGACCTGGACGCCGCGATCACCTCCCCGGCCGTCCCCGCGGCCGCCGACGTCAACGCCGCCCTGGACCGGGTGATCGTGCTGACCGAGCGGGCCTGCCCGAACGCCCTGGACGGCCTGGCGGACGCGCTGACCGCCTACCGCACCTACCTGGAGCTGGCGTGAAGCCCCAGGCCAGCCGCCTCCCCGTCCCGGCCTCCGGCCGGGACGGGGCCCAGGGCCGGCAGAAGACGGCGGTGTTCTTCGGCGGCGTGGTCCCCGTCGGACCGGACGAGGAACGCCTCGCCGAAGAGGTCGGCATGGCCCTGGCCGGAGCCGGGTTCGCGCTGCTGCACGGCGGCTACAACGGGCTGATGGAAGCAGCCGCCCGCGGGGCTACGGCCAAGGGCGGCACGGTCACCGCCGTCACCCTCGCCGACAAGCACACCCAGTGGGGCGAATTCAACCCGTACGTCACCGACGAGGTTCACCTGCCGGACCTCGGCGCCCGCCTCAACCACTACCTTGACTCGGCGGACCTGGTGGTCGCGATGGGCGGCGGAGTCGGCACCCTGCACGAGCTGACCGCCGCCCTCTACTACGCGGGCAACATCCGCCCCGTCCCCGTCTGGATCACCGGCCCCACCGCGCTCGGGCTGCTGGCCTTCCTGCGGCGCGAGAAGTGGCTGTTCGAGACGCCCACCCGCCCGCTGGGCTTCATCAGCCCGATCGCGTCGGCGGCCGCGTTCGCCACCCAGCTCCACACCCTGACAGCCGAGAAGGAGGCCGGAGCATGACCGTCACCACCACCGCCACCCTGGCGGCCCGGGTCGCCGAGACGGCCTGCGTCGCCGACGCGTTCACCCTGGCCGACGGACAGGTACTGGACGCGTACTTCGACGAGTACCGCCTGGCCGCCTACCCGCAGTTGCTGCACGACGTCGCCGACGCGATGGCCGCCCTCGTCCCTGAGGACGCCGAGGTGCTGGCCGGGATCGAGCTCGGCGGCGTCCCCCTGGTCATCGCCCTGTCGGCCGCGACTGGACTGCCGGCCGCGTTCCTCAGGCGGCTGCCCAAGCGCTACGGCTCCAAGCGGCAGATCGAGGGCGCCGACGTCACCGGGCGGCGGGTCGTCCTAGTCGACGACGTGGTCCGTTCCGGCGGCCAGCTGCTGGCCATGACCCGGATACTGCGGGTCGCCGGAGCCCCGGTCACCCACGCGCTGTGCGTACTGGAGCGCCCGCTCGGCGGGAGGATCCTGCTGGACGAGCATGGCGTCGCCCTCCACCCGCTGCTGACCGAGGCCGACCTGCCCACCACCAAGGGGGTGGCGTCGTGACGGGGGCTGCGCTGTTCGACATGGACGGGGTCCTGCTGGACAGCCGGACCGCGATGCTGGCTACCCTCGCCGGGGTCGCGACCGCCGCCCTTGGACGCCGCATCACCGCCGCCGACCTGCCGCCGGACGCGCTCACCACCCCGCGGGTGGAGGTCCTGACCGGACTCGGGGTCGTCGACCCGGACGAGGTCTGCGCCCTCTGGTGGGATGCGGCCCTGGCCACCGCCGCCGGCACCGCCCTGTTCCCGGGAGTGCTGGAAGGGCTGACGGCGATCAAGGCCGCCGGGATCGCGACGGGCCTGGTCACCCTGCAGACCCGCACCCGGCTGCCCTGGCTGCTGCCGCCGGCCGTCCTCGCGCTGCTGGACGTGACCGTCTGCCGGGAGGACGCCGAACCCAAACCCGCCCCGGACGGGCTCTTGCTCGCCCTGGGCAAGCTCGGCGCCTCCCCGTACGAGACGGTGTTCCTCGGCGACACGGTCGGGGACATCGCGGCCGCCCGCGCGGCCGGCATCACCCCGCTCGGGGCCGCATGGGGCTACGCCGGACCCGCCGCCCTCAAGGCGGCCGGGCCCGCCACGGTCCTGGACGATCCGGCCCTCATCGGGCCGGGCCTGCTGGACTTCACGTCCTGCCAGACCGCCGGGCTCACGGCGACGACACGCACACGCTAAGCGATCTTGACGCCGGACCCGCTACAGTCGGTGGTGCAGCAGACCAGGACAGCAGCTCTGGGGTCTGCTGCACCACCGATGTGATCAACGGATCTGGAGTCAAGGTGCGGCCCATGGGGGCGCGAGCTATCTGCGTCGAGCTGGAGAACTGAGAACCCTCTCAGTCCCTGTTCTCGGCCCGGCTCGGCGTGTGATCTCCCCTCCCACCTTCCGTGACTCTTCCGTGAGGCCATCCAGCCATGCGCTCGACGCAGATCCGTCAGACCTTCACCGACTTCTTCACCTCCCGTGGCCACCAGCTGGTGCCCTCCAGCCCGCTGGTTCCGGACGACCCGACCCTGCTGCTGGCCAACGCCGGGATGAACCAGTTCAAGCCCTACTTCCTGGGTGAGACGACTCCGCCGTTCTCCCGCGCGACCAGCATCCAGAAGTGCGCCCGCACCTCCGACATCGACAACGTCGGCCGTACCAACCGGCACGCGACGTTCTTCGAGATGATGGGCAACTTCTCCTTCGGCGACTACTTCAAGGAAGACGCCATCGCCTTCGCCTGGGAACTCCTCACCAAGGGCTACAACCTGGAGAAGGACAAGCTCTGGATCACCGTCTTCGAGGACGACGACGAGGCCGAGCACATCTGGCGCCGCATCGGCGTCCCCGCCTCCCGCATCCAGCGCCTGGGCATGGAGGACAACTACTGGTCCATGGGCGTCCCCGGCCCCTGCGGCCCCTGCTCGGAGGTCAACTACGACCGCGGCCCCGCCTTCGGCAAGGAGGGCGGCCCCGCCATCGACGGCGAACGCTACGTGGAGATCTGGAACCTGGTCTTCATGCAGTTCCAGCGCGGCGAGGGCGACAAGAAGGGCAACTTCCCCATCCTCGGCGAGCTCGCCCGCAAGGGCGTCGACACCGGCCTCGGCCTGGACCGGCTCGCCGCGATCCTCCAGGACGCCCAGAACGTCTGCACCACCGACCTGCTCCTGCCCACCTTCCACACCGTCCAGGACCTCGCCGGCCGCAAGGCCCCCGCCGAGGGCGAGGAGAAGGTGTCCTTCCAGGTCGTCACCGAGCACGCCCGCTCCATCGCCTTCCTCATCGCCGACGGCGTCCTGCCCGCCAAGGACGGCCGCGGCTACGTCCTGCGGCGCCTGATGCGACGCGCGATCCGCCACGCGCGTCTGCTCGGCATCGACGGCCCCGTCCTGCCCGCCGCTACCGCCTCGGTGATCGGCAACCTCGGCAGCGTCTGGCCCGAGCTGACCGGCCAGGCCGCGCTGATCGAGCAGGTCGTCACCGCCGAGGAAGAGTCCTTCACTCGCACCCTCGCCCAGGGCACGAGGCTGCTGGACGCCGCGATCAGCCGCACCCAGCACAGCGGCTCGGCCGCCCTGCCCGGCGAGACCGCGTTCGAGCTCGCCGACACCTACGGCTTCCCCCTCGAGCTGACCGTCGAGGCCGCCCGCGACGCCGGACTGACCGTCGACGAGGACCGCTTCGCCGCACTCCTGGACGAGCAGAAGAAGCGCGCTAAGGCCGGAGGCAAGGCCAAGACCGCCGAGGCCCTGCGCAAGATGGACACCTACCGCGAGCTGGCCTCCCGCCTGCCCCGCACCGAGTTCCTCGGCTACGAGCACTTGGACGCCGAGGCCACCGTCACCGGCCTCATGTCCGGAGGCAGCGTCGTCACCACCGCCGGGCAAGGAACCGAGGTCGAGCTCGTGCTGGACCGCTCGCCCTTCTACGCCGAGGCTGGCGGCCAGATCGGCGATACCGGCACCCTGACCATGGGCGACGGCACCCGCCTGCAGATCACCGACACCCGCTACGGCCTGGAAGGCTTCCGCGTCCACACCGCCCGCGTCCTCGAAGGCGAACTCCGCACCGGCGCCGTCGGCGAAGCCGTTGTGGACGCCGAACGCCGGGCCGGTCTGATGCGGTCGCACTCGGCCACCCACATCCTGCACGCTGTCGTCATGGCCACCCTCGGCGAGCACGCCCGCCAGCAGGGCTCCCTCGTCGAGCCCGACCGGCTCCGCTTCGACTTCGCCCACTTCACCGCCCTCACCCCCGACCAGCTCCACCAGATCGAGCAGGCCGTCAACGGCCACGTCCTCGACGACCCGAACGTGCGGGCCTGGTACGCCGACCGCGCCGAAGCCGAGGCCGCCGGCGCCATCGCCCTGTTCGGCGAGAAGTACGGCGACACCGTCCGCATCGTCGACATCGGCGACTTCTCACGCGAGCTCTGCGGCGGCACCCACGTCGCCCACGGCTCCCAGGTCGGCGCCTTCCGCCTCCTGTCCGAATCCTCGATCGGCTCCAACCTCCGCCGCGTCGAAGCCCTCACCGGCCACGGCACCCTCCGCCACCAGGACACCGAACGGCGCCTGCTGAACGAACTCGCTAGCCTCCTCGGCACCCGCCCCGCCGACGCCCCCGCGGCCTTGAACAAGCGGCTGGAAGCCCTCGCCGCCGCCCAGGCCGAGCTGGGACAACTGCGGGCCGCCGAACTGCGTTCCCAGGCCGTACAGCTCGCCGGTACAGCCCGCCCCGCCGATGGCGGACAGCTCGTCGCCCAGAGGGTCACCGGCGTCACGCCCGACGAGCTGCGACAGCTGGCCTCCGAAACCCTGGCCCAGCTGCCCTCCGGGCCCGCGGTCACGGTCCTGGCCCTGGAACACTCCGGCAAGGCCCTGCTCGTCGCTGCCATCACACCTCACCTCCTCGACCGCGGCATCCAGGCCGCCCAGGTCATCGCCCGCGCCGCGAAGACGGTCGGCGGCGGAGGCGGCGGCACCGGAGCCCTGGCCAGCGCGGGCGGACGCCGCCCCGAACACCTCGACCAGGCCCTCACCACCGCAACCGAGGACGCCACCGCTCTCCTGACCCAGTGACGGACGCCCGCCATCCCTGAACTCTCCGCAGCCCTCGTGCAGGGTGTAGGGGGGATGAATACACGTGGGCCTCCGCGCTGGCGGAGGCCCACGATTCATCTGTAGCGCCGAAGTGGGCGGCTGGAACCTCGGATCAACGGTCCCTGCCGCCGATTCCCATGGCCGTCAGGCCGGCGGGCCGCTGGCGTTCTGGGCGGCCGCCGTACGCGGGGCGGGAACGTGCGGTCGCGTCCCGGAAGGTGAGTTGCCGTTGTCGCGGTCCGCGGGGCCAGGGGCGCCGAACTCATCGGTCAGCGTCTCCGGGCCGACGCCGTTGTCCCGGATGAACGCCATGAATGGCCTGATCCGGTCCAGGTTGCCGGTCATCGTGGCAGTGATAACGGCGGACACGACGAAGACCAGGATGGGCACGAAGAACAGGGTCGACCCCGTCCCGCCCAGCACCAGCGTCAGCAACAGAACGACCGCCGCAACGCCAGCGGCCGGCCCGAACACACGGATCGCCACCCGGCCCTCAAGCGCGTCGGGACCGACCCCGCGGGCAAGATCTCTTTCAGGCAACAGGGCGCCGTAGTCACAGCGCGCCTGCGCGGACGCTATCCGCACAGCCAGCCGCGCCAGCTCCCTGACCGCCTCGTCCCGGCTCTCGATCAGCCGCGTGGTCTGCACCGTCAGCACCGCGTTGACCCGGCGCCCGTGCATCATCAGCTTGATCCGACTGCCGTAGTAGTGCCGCAGGCCCCCGCTCTTGCTCGCGCTGAACCTGATCCGCGCCTGCAAGGCGGTGACCGCATCCAGAACCTTCTCCATCGCCGCGTGCCGGGACCTGCCCGGCCCGGACGCGGACAGAGCGGCCAGCCTCGGCAAGAGGTCAAGGGCAGCGGAGACGACCTCGTCGGCCTGACGCGGGGGCCGGCCGCGAGTCACCTTCTCGTGCTTGATCAGCCAGGACGCCAGCCATAAGCCCAGGAAGACGATCCCCGCTATGGCTGCAGCCGCAGCGGAAACGGCGAGCTCCTCCGCAGGGGGGATCACCGGTCCGTGCTTGTCTTTCAAGGAGTAGAGCGTCCCCGCCCTGTACAAGACGAAGGCGCCGAAGGCCAGCCCCAGAGCCTGGCCGGTGTACGACAACGCCGCCCTCAAGAACCGGCCCTGTTCTCGTATAGCTACGGCGAACGGACATGTAGCGCTGTGTGATTGCCCTGGTGTTCGTTTCTCCTGGCTGGGCGCCTCGTTGAGCTGAACGAGTGATCTCGGTCGGGGTGGAGGGGGACGGAGTGCGGCAGGACTGGGAGCCGGAGGACCTGATCGAGGTCTGGACGCTGCTGGAAGACGACATGAAGCGGGTGCGGAACAAGTCCGGGGCGACCCGGCTCGGGTTCGCGCTCTTGCTGAAGTTCTTCGAGGTGGAGGCCCGGTTCCCGGAGTCGGCCAGGGAGGTGCCGGCCGCCGCGGTGGAGTACGTGGCCCAGCAGGTGAAGGTCCCGGCCGGGGCGTGGGCGGAGTACGACTGGCAGAGCAAGGCGATCCAGCGGCATCGGGGCGAGATCCGGGCGGCGTACGGGTTCCGTGCGAACACCGAGGAGGACCAGGACCGGCTGGCCGCGTGGCTGGCGACCGAGCTGTGTCCGGTGGAGTTGTCGCGGGACCGGCTGGCGGCCGCGGTGGTGGCCCGGTGCCGCAACGACCACGTCGAACCGCCGGCGCCCGGGCAGGTGCGGCGGCTGGTCGGCAAGGCGGTCAAGGACTTCGAGAAGCGGTTCTGCCGCAGCACGCTGGACCGGCTCAGCCACGCGACCCGCTCGCGGCTGGAGGACCTGATCGCGGGCGATGGAACCGAGCAGGGCGCCGACGGCGACGGCGCGGCGGCCGGGGGTGGGCGGTCGCACTTCACCGAGCTGAAGACTGACCCGGGTGCCCCGGGCCTGGAAAGCCTGCTGGCTGAAGTGAACAAGCTGGAGCGGGTGCGGTGCCAGGAGCTGCCCGCGGACCTGTTCGCGGACGTGTCGGAGAAGCTGGTGGACGCCTGGCGGGCGCGGGCGTCGAAGGAGTACCCGGCGAATCTGGAGCGGATGAAGCCACCGCGGCGCCTGACACTGCTGGCCACGTTGTGCCACGTGCGGCAGACGGAGATCACCGACTCGCTGGTGGACCTGTTTATCCAGCTCGTACTGAAGATCAACACGCGTGCGGAGCGGCGGGTCGAGAAGGAGCTGGGGGCGGAGCTGAAGAAGGTCCGGGGCAAGGAGGCGATGCTGCTGCGGGTCGCGGAGGCGGCCCTGTCGGAGCCGTCCGGCACCGTGCGGCGGGTGATCTTCCCGGTGGTGGGCGGGGAGAAGACGCTGAAGGCCCTGGCGGCGGAGGCCGCGGCGAACGAGGCCCGCTACAAGGCCCGGGTTCGCACCGTGCTGCGCTCCTCGTACTCGGCGCACTGGCGGCGGATGCTGTCGCCGCTGCTGCGGGCGCTGGAGCTGAAGTGCAACAACACCGCCTACCGGCCGGTGATGGACGCGATCGACCTGCTGAAGCGGTATCTGGAACAGCCGTTGAAGGAGGGCGCGTTCTTCGACCCGGCGGAGACGGTGCCGCTGGAGGGTGTGGTGCCCGAGCAGTGGCGGGCGGCAGTAGTGGACGACAAGGGCCGGGTGGAGCGCATCCCGTACGAGCTGTGCGTGCTGGTCAGCTTGCGGGACGCGCTGCGCCGGCGGGAGATCTGGGTGGTGGGCGCGAACCGGTGGCGCAACCCGGAGGACGACCTGCCCGCCGACTTCGAGGACAACCGGGACGTGCACTACGCGGCCCTGGGCCAGCCGCAGGACGCCGGCGAGTTCATCACCGCTCTGAAGAGCAAGCTCCGCACCTCATTGGACCGCTTCGAGCAGGCTCTGGCCGAGGGCACCACGGGCGGGGTCGCGATCGTCAGGAAGCACGGCGAGCCGTGGATCCGTGTCTCGCCGCGAGGCAAGCAGGAGGAACCGGAGTCCCTGGTCGCCATCAAGGCGGAGATCGAGCGGCGCTGGGGCACCATCGACCTGCTGGACATCCTGAAGTACGCCGAGTTCGACACCGACTTCATCGCCGAGTTCACCTCGGTCGCCACCAGAGAGAACCTGTCCAAGGACGTACTGCGCCGCCGACTGCTGCTGGTCCTGTTCGGCCTGGGCACCAACATGGGCATCAAGCGTGTCGCGGTCACCGGCAAGCACGGCGAGTCCGAGGCGACGCTGCGCCGGGTGCGGCACCTGTTCGTCAACCGGGCCAACATGCGCGCCGCCTTGCGCAAGCTGGTGAACGCCACCTTCGCCGCCCGCGACGAGATGTGGTGGGGCACCGGCACCGCGTGCGCCTCCGACAGCCGCAAGTTCGGCGCCTGGTCCTCGAACCTGATGACCGAGTGGCACCAGCGCTACCGCGGCCCCGGCGTGATGATCTACTGGCACGTCGAGCGGAAGTCGGTGTGCATCTACTCCCAGCTCAAGAGCTGTTCGGCCTCCGAGGTCGCCTCGATGATCGAGGGCGTACTGCGGCACTGCACCGACATGGAGGTCGACCGGCAGTACACCGACACCCACGGCGCGTCCATCGTCGGCTTCGCCTTCGCCCACATGCTCGACTTCAAGCTCATGCCCAGGCTGAAGAACATCGGCTCCGCCCGGCTGTACCGTCCGGCCGCAGGCGAGGACGACAACTGGCCGAACCTCGCGCCGGTGCTGTCGACCAAGACGATCAACTGGGACCTGATCCGCCAGCAGTACGACCAGATCGTGAAGTACACCACCGCCCTGCGCCTGGGCACCGCCGAGGCCGAGCAGGTTCTGCGCCGCTTCACCCGCGGCGGGCCCAAGCACCCCACCTACCAGGCGATCGAGGAACTCGGGCGGGCTGTGCGCACGGCGTTCGTCTGCGATTACCTGGCCGACGTCGAGCTGCGCCAGGAGATCCACGAGGGCTTGCAGGTCGTGGAGAACTGGAACAGCGCGAACAAGGACCTCTTCTACGGCAAGGACGGCGACCTGGCCGGGGCGGACAAGGAGTCCCAGGAGGTGTCCATGCTCGCCCTGCACCTGCTCCAGTCCGCCCTGGTGCACGTCAACACGCTGCTGATGCAGCAGGTCCTCGCCGACGAGAAGTGGGCCGACATGCTCACCGACGCCGACCGGCGGGCCCTGTCACCACTGTTCTGGACGCACGTGAACCCCTACGGCCGGTTCGAGCTGGACATGAACAGCCGCCTTCAGCTGGACCTGACCGCCACGGCTGTGCCCGGCCCGCGCAGCCCGCAGGCCGAGGCGGCACCGGCCGGGAGGTGACGCCGCAGCTAGACGCGGGCGGCCGGAGCGTTCTGCTCCAGGCGGGCGCCCAGAGTGTCGGCGAAGTCCTCGGCGCGGGCCAGCTGGATGCGCAGCTTCTCCACCTGCTCGGCGGCGGCCTGCCGGTAGGTCCGTACGCGCTCCAGCAGCGCCTCGCGCTCGGCGGCGTCGAGGGCGCCGTCGCCGTCCGAGCGGTCGGTGGCGTCCAGGCGGTCGGTGGCGTCCAGGAGGTCGCGCATCTGGTCCAGGGTGAAGCCGAGCGGCTTCATCCGGCGGATGACCATGAGGCGGGCGACGTCGGTCTCTGTGTAGAGGCGGAACCCGCCCTGGGACCGGGCGGAGGGGATGACCAGGCCTGTCTCCTCGTAGTGCCGGATGGTGCGCAGCGACAGCTCCGTCCGCGCGGCGACCTCGCCGATCTGCATGTGCTTGTCGTTCACGCCCGTGTCCCTGGCCCTTCCCGTTGTGGCGGGTCGCGTCCCGTGCGACCCCACCGACCTCTACTCTAACGTTAGGGTAGAGTTGATGATGGCGAGGGCGGCCCGGCTGCCCCGCTACTGCCGTTCCGGGGCCGATGGCGCCCCCGGCGAAGATCCGATTCTTGCAGGAGAGAGCGTGCGCGAGCCCATGACGCCGACCGCCGCCCCCTGCCCGCCGTGACCCTTCGCCTTCGGACCTGACCGCCCGGCCGGGCACCGCCCAGGCCCCCGGCTCGCGTCCTTCACGACTTCCCGGCCCGCCTCGGGCCGCCCGCGGGATGCCGGCCGGCCTCCCGCGTCTCCTCCCGCACACCCCCGGCCTGCCCGCGGTGTGCCCGAGCACGACAGGTACGCATTTCCTTGTCTTCTGCTGCTGTGACTCCCGCCGCGCGGCTGCGTGGCCTCAAGCCCGACTGGCTGAACAACCCCAAGGTCTGGCGCACCGAGATCCTGGCCGGCCTGGTCGTCGCCCTGGCGCTGATCCCCGAGGCGATCTCGTTCTCGATCATCGCCGGGGTCGACCCGGCGGTCGGTCTGTTCGCCTCGTTCACCATGGCCGTGGTCATCTCGATCGTCGGCGGCCGGCGGGCGATGATCTCCGCCGCCACCGGCGCCATCGCCCTCGTCATCGCCCCCCTGAACCACGAGTACGGACTGGGCTACCTGATCGCCGCCGTCATCCTCGCCGGCATCATCCAGGTCGCGCTCGGCGCGCTCGGGGTGGCGAAGCTGATGCGGTTCGTACCGCGCAGCGTGATGGTCGGCTTCGTCAACGCCCTCGCGATCCTGATCTTCATGGCCCAGGTGCCCGAGATGCACGACGTGCCCTGGGCCGTCTACCCGCTGATCATCGGCGGACTTGCGCTGATGGTGTTCTTCCCGAAGGTCACCAAGGTGATCCCGGCCCCGCTCGTCTCGATCGTCATCCTGACCGTCATCACGGTCGCGGCCGGCATCGCGGTGCCGACCGTGGGCGACAAGGGCGAGCTGCCGTCCTCCCTGCCGGTGCCGGGCCTGCCGGACGTGCCGTTCACCCTGGACACCCTGACGACGATCGCACCGTACGCGTTCGCGATGGCGCTGGTCGGCCTGATGGAGTCGCTGATGACCGCGAAGCTCGTCGACGACATCACCGACACCCACTCCTCCAAGACGCGGGAGTCGATCGGGCAGGGCATCGCCAACATCGTCACCGGCTTTTTCGGCGGCATGGGCGGCTGCGCCATGATCGGCCAGACGATGATCAACGTGAAGGTCTCCGGCGCCCGCACCCGCGTCTCGACCTTCCTGGCGGGCGTGTTCCTGATGGTGCTGTGCATCGTCTTCGGCCCGATCGTCTCCGACATCCCCATGGCCGCCCTCGTCGCCGTCATGGTGATGGTGGCCTTCGCGACCTTCGACTGGCACTCCATCGCCCCGAAGACGCTGAAGCGGATGCCCGCCGGGGAGATCGCCGTCATGGCCATCACCGTGATCGTGGTGGTCGCCACCGACAACCTCGCCATCGGCGTCGTCGTCGGCTCCATCACCGCCATGGTCATCTTCGCCAAGCGCGTCGCTCACCTCGCCCGCGTGCACAGCGTCCTCGACCCCGACGGCACCACGGTCGTCTACCGGGTCACCGGCGAGCTGTTCTTCGCCTCCTCCAACGACCTCGTCGGCCAGTTCGACTACGCGGGCGACCCGGACAAGATCGTCATCGACCTGTCCGAGGCCCACGTCTGGGACGCCTCCTCCGTGGCTGCCCTGGACGCGATCGAGACGAAGTACGCCCAGCGCGGCAAGACCGTGGAAATCACCGGTCTGAACGACCTGAGCGCCGACCTTCACGGCAAGCTCACCGGCGAACTCGCCGGCAGCCACTGATCCCCGGCGCCGCACGCCCACAGCACAGGACCCCCGGCCCCACCGGCCGGGGGTCCTCTCGTCTCTTCCCGGCGCCCTACTCCGGCGAAGGCCCGCGGTAGGTGCCGAAGGTCCACAAGTTGCCCTCCGGGTCCTGCACCGTGCACACGTACGCCGCCGCGCCCGACCCGAACCGGGTCTCGTGCGGCGCTTCGAGGACCTCGCCTCCGGCGTCGACCACCCGCCGGTGCACCGCGTCCACCTCGTCGCTCACCACGTAGACCGCGCTGGTGCCCGCCCGCATCCGCCCGTGCACGCTGTCCGTGTGCCTCGTCGAGCCGAACACCAGCGCACCACAGCCAGGCCAGCGCAGCTCCGCGTGCCCGATCCCGCCGTGCTCATCCGGCACAGCGACCACCTGCTCGAACCCCAGCACGTCGACCAGGAAGCGCAGCGCCGCCTTCGTGTCGTCGTAGTGCAGGACCGGCCAGACGGAGGACGGGGAGGCATCAGGCGACATGCCGCTCATCGTAGGCAGGCAGGCGCCACACCCCAAGAGCCCCACGGCCGTCGGCGCGACGCCTGGACTCTCACAAACGTTCCTTTGCGCGAGCAAGATCAATCCGAGACCGCCGGAGCCCCGCCGGGCCCGGATTCGTTCGCAGAACCCGTTCTCACTCAAAAGCGGGACAGACCCCCTTCTGAGACTTGCATTGTGCGACAATCCGGGCCCATGACGGACCCTCAGCCCCCTTCCCCAGCCGACCGGTCGGACGCCGACCACGTCGAACAGCACGCCTGTCCGAAGTGCGACGCACAGCCCGGTTCCCCGTGCCGCTCACGTGGCGGCGCGGTCGCCTCCGCCTACCACACCCGCCGCTTCACGAAGGTGCCCCGGCTGAAGAAGGCGCTGCGGGTGCCGACCCCGGCCGACCGGCGTCCGGGCCGGCCGTGGCGGCCGGGCACCCCGCCGCCGGCGCCGATCGACCCGGACCTGCCGAGCGCGGACATCCGCATCGGATACGCGAGGTGCTCGACCCTTGGGCAGGAACTCGACTCCCAGCTCGACGCGCTCAGCAAGCACGGCATCCCGAGGGACAAGATCTTCAGCGAGAAGATCAGCACCCGCGTCCGGGTCCGCCCCCGGTTCGAGGAGGCGCTGAGGACGGCGCGGGAGGTCAAGGCGCACGCCCCGCACTGCCGGGTCATCTTCACCGTGTACGAGATGAAGCGGCTCGGCCGCGACGCCGCCGAACTCACCGCGCTCGCCGACCACCTCACCGCCCACGGCCTGGTCCTGGAGATGCTCGCCGGACCTCTGCCCGGCATCTACGACCCCACCGGCCCGGGCAAGCTGCTGTTCGCGTTCTTCGCGGCGATGGCGGAGACCGAGCGGGAGAACATCCGCGAGTCCACGCTCGAAGGGCTCGACACCGCGGCCCGCAAGGGCAAGCACGGCGGCCGGCCACCGGTCATCTCCGACGACATGCTCCACACCGTGCTGCGGCGCCGCGCGGGCGGCGAGTCCATCGAGCAGATCCAGCCCGACCTGATCATCCCCACCGGCAAGCGCAAGGGACAGAACCCCTCCGTCGCCAGCATCTACCGGGCGCTCGCCGAGCACGCCAAGCGCCAGGCGTACCCCGAAGCAATCGCGGCCGCGCACGCCGACTTCGCTGCCATGAACAACGGAGCGGTCCCCGAGCCTCGCACTCAAGCAGAGGCCCTGAAATCACGCTGAGCTACTTGTCCCCTCGCCGTAGCTATACGAGAACAGGGCCGAACCGGGGAGCATCACGCTCGTGCACCGCCTCGATATCCGCCCAATCCACCGGCTCCGAGACGCCAAGCTCCTGAACCGCCTCCCGCGCCTTGGCGATCCGGGCCGCCGCCGCCTCACGGTGCTTGGCCGATAACCACGCCCGGTAGCCCGATACTGTCCATGCTCTGGCCAACTACCTCTCCCGTCGCTGGATTGCCCCTCAGGACCTGCCTACGGCCATCTGCGGTTCCCACGGAGCGGCTAAACCACCTGTCGCCGATAACATCTGCGGGCCATCACACCAGCGACGGCGGGCGGACACGGTTCCAGCCCACCTGGACGGAGCGGAATATGGGCCTGCTGGATCTCTTGTTCAGGAATCCGGAGGAGGACGACGAATCGCCTTATGAGCTGAAGCTGCGAGCTGCGGCCGGCATCGGCATCGCGAAGATCCGCTGCCACGCCGACACCTGGGCGTACTTTCTGCAGGAGTTCGAGAGGACTTCCGGCCAGGTTCCCACGTCCGCCTTCCGCCCACCTGCGAATGAGGACATCGTCCGGGAAACGAACGGCATGATCACCGTACCGATCTCCGGCAGCAGCTTGGCGGCCTTGCTCGACCGATGCTGTGTCATCCGTGCCAGGTCGTGGTCATCGTCATCGTCAGGGAACTACGGCAGCGTCGACAAGGCCATCGCCAGTCGCGTGGAGGCAGCCATCTCCGAGGCCCTCACCCACGTCGTACCGGCCAGCGAGGCGCAAGGCGCCGAACTGACGATCGTCCTGGATGACCGGCCGGTCGCCAAGACGGAGTAGTTCAAGGCCAGCCCCCGCACGCACACGCACGGGTGAACGCGCTGCGCGCCATCAGCGGCGTACTGGCGTCCGTGCACTATCAGAGGTCCATGAGCACCAAGGACTACTCCCTGCTGTACGCGCTCTTCCGCGATACCCGCGTCGTCCATCGCGAGAGCTTCACCATCGCCACGTTCGACCCTGCAACGTACAAGCAGGAAGGGGTCATCTCCGCCCACGACTTCGCACACGAGATCCTCATGGCTCTCGGCCGCTGCCAAGAGGACGAAGGCACCTGTCACGTCTGCGGTCCTGACGAGATCAGTGAGGAGGAGGGTGCCGCGGAGGACGAGGGGCAAGTGAGCGTCGGGTGCGTGGGTCGCTCGGAAGCCGGGTGATCTCATCCTCAGGTAGTAGTTACGGCCCGTGACAATCGAAGAGAGAAGAATCGATGCGGACCCGCACTGTAGATCGGTGCGGGTCCGCGCGTGCCTGGCGGAGGGGGTGAGCCAGATTGCTGCAGAGCGGACAACGGACAGAAACGAAGGACCCCCATAACCTCGCCGCCAACCCCTGCCCCTGCGGCCGCCACACCCTCCACGGCACCGGCTGCGAATGCCCCGCCTCCGTCATCCGCCGCTACCAGGCCAGACTCTCCGGACCCCTCCTCGACCGTGTCGACCTCCGGATCGAAGTCGAACCCGTCACCCGCAGCGACCTCCTCGGCCAAGGCGGCCGCGGCGAACGCAGCACCACCGTCGCCGACCGCGTCCGCGAAGCCCGCGCCCGCACCGCCGCCCGCCTCACCGACACCCCCTGGACGGTGAACAGCGAAGTCCCCGGCCACGAACTCCGCACCCGCTTCACCACCGCGCCCGGCGCCCTCGCCGCCGCCGAACGCGACATCGACCGCGGCCTGCTCACCGCCCGCGGCCTCGACCGCGTCCTCCGCGTCGCCTGGACCGTCGCCGACCTCGCCGGCCACGACCGGCCCGACGCCGAAGACCTCGCCCTCGCCCTCGAACTCCGCACCGGCATCGCCCGAGGCGTCCCCGTCGCCGCCGGAACCGCAGGGGAGTGGACATGACCAGCCCGTCCGACACCGAACGCCTCGCCCGCGCCGCCCTCACCCACATCATCGAACCCGGCGACGAACACGCCGGCCGCGCCCTACGCAACCACGGTGCGCTCCGCCTCCTCGAACTCCTGACGTACGGCGACAACGACCGGCTCCCCACCACCCCCGACAGCAGGCCGGCGGACCCTGCCACCGCTCCCGCCCGCGACCCAGGGCCCGCACCACACGACGGCACCCACTTCCCCGGCACTGGCGAGAGACGCATCGCCGGCTGGCGGCGCCGCGCCCGGACCGCCGCACCCCAACGCGACCTCGACCGCATCACCCGCCTCGGCGGACGCTTCCTCATCCCCGGCGACACCGAATGGCCCAGCCAACTCGACGACCTTGGCGACGCCCGCCCCATCGGCCTCTGGGCCCGCGGCCCCGCCGACCTCCGCACCTGGGCCCTCCGCTCCGTCGCCCTCGTCGGCGCCCGCGCCTGCACCCCCTACGGCGCCCACACCGCCGCCACCCTCGCCACCGGCCTCGCCGAACACGGCTGGGTCGTCGTCTCCGGAGCCGCCTTCGGCATCGACGGCGCCGCCCACCGCGGCGCCCTCGGCTCCGGCGGCGCCACCATCGCCGTCCTCGCCTGCGGCGTCGACGCGGCCTACCCCCGCGGCCACACCGCCCTCATCCGCCGCATCGCCGAACAAGGACTCGTCATCGGTGAACTCCCACCAGGAGGCCACCCCACCCGCAGCCGCTTCATCCTCCGCAACCGCGTCATCGCCGCCCTCACCCGCGGCACCGTCGTCGTCGAAGCCGAATACCGCAGCGGCTCCCTCGTCACCGCCCGCGCCGCCGCCCGCCTCGGCCGCCACACCATGGGCGTCCCCGGACCCGTCACCAGCGGACTCTCCGCCGGCGTCCACGAACTCCTCCGCGGCGAGGCCACCCTCGTCACCGACGCCGCCGAGATCATCGAACTCATCGGCGACATCGGACAGTTCGCCCCACCCCGCCACGGCCCCGTGCTTCCCCGCGACCTCCTCGACCCCGACACCGCCCGCATCCTCGAAGCCCTCCCCGGCCACCACGCCGCACCCCTCGACGACATCGCCGCCCGCGCCGGCGCGCACCCCGACCACACCCTCGCCAAGCTGTACGAACTCCACTCCCTCGGGTTCGTGGAGCGGCACCAGGACGACTGGCGGTTGACGAACAGCCGGACACGGCCGTCGAACACCCGGCATGGCGGTCCTTGACCCGGAGCATTCGGGTGAAAAGGTGAAGCCAATGAGCTATCGAGTTCTCTCGGCCGCACCCGAGGGGCCGACCCGCGCCACGGCCCCCGTTCGAAGATGTGGACGACGGCAGCCACCCGGACCGGCGCGATCCACGAATGTTCGCGCACCGCGACAGCCCACTCACGCTACGCTCACGAGGATCCCGCACCCGACGACCGGAACGACCCCTTCGACCCCGACAGCAGAACGGCTCAAGGCGACGCATGCCCCAGCACACCTCCGGGTCTGACCGCGCTGCGGTGCCCCCAGCAGCCCGGGGCACCGTGCGACCGCCCGCACCGACCTCGCTCGACGAACTGTGGCGCTCCTACAAGGACACCGGCGACGAACGGCTGCGAGAACAGCTGATCCTCCACTACTCGCCCCTCGTCAAATACGTCGCCGGACGCGTCAGCGTCGGCCTGCCCTCCAACGTCGAACAAGCCGACTTCGTCTCCTCGGGAGTCTTCGGACTCATCGACGCCATCGAGAAGTTCGACGTCGAACGAGCCATCAAGTTCGAGACCTACGCCATCACCCGCATCCGCGGCGCCATGATCGACGAACTCCGCGCCCTCGACTGGATCCCCCGCTCCGTCCGCCAGAAGGCCCGCAACGTCGAACGCGCCTACGCCACCCTCGAAGCACAGCTGCGACGCACCCCCACCGAGGCCGAGGTCGCCGACGAAATGGGCGTCACCCTCGAAGAACTCCACTCCGTCTTCAGTCAGTTGTCCCTCGCCAACGTCGTCGCCCTCGAAGAACTCCTGCACGTCGGCGGCGAAGGCGGCGACCGGCTCTCCCTCATGGACACCCTCGAGGACACCGCCGCCGACAACCCCGTCGAAGTCGCCGAGGACCGCGAACTGCGCCGACTCCTCGCCCGCGCCATCAACACCCTCCCCGAGCGCGAGAAGACCGTCGTCACCCTCTACTACTACGAAGGCCTCACCCTCGCCGAGATCGGCCACGTCCTCGGCGTCACCGAGAGCCGGGTCAGCCAGATCCACACCAAGTCCGTCCTCCAGCTGCGCGCCAAACTGGCCGACGTGGGCCGCTGACCGAGCGGGGCCCTCCCGCCGTACAGTGGAGCCGTGCCCAGGATTCGAGCGGCCTCCGTGGCCGAGCACCGGACCATGCAGCGCGGCGCCCTGCTCGACGCCGCGCGCTCCCTGCTGTCCGAAGGCGGAACGGAAGCGCTGACCTTCCCCGCCCTCGCCGAACGCACGGGCCTGGCCCGCTCCTCGGTCTACGAGTACTTCCGCTCCCGGGCCGCCGTGGTCGAGGAACTCTGCGCCGTCGACTTCCCCGTCTGGGCCGCCGAGGTCGAGACCGCCATGGCCGCCGCCGACACCGCCGAGGGCAAGGTCGAGGCGTACGTCCGCACCCAGCTGGAACTGGTGGGGGACCGGCGCCACCGCGCCGTCGTCGCGATCTCGGCCGGCGAGCTCGACGACCGTGCCCGCGAGAAGATCCGCGCCGCACACGGCGGCCTCGTCACCATGATCGTCGAAGCCCTCACCGACCTGGGTCGCCCCCAGCCCCGCATGGAAGCCATGCTCCTCCAGGGCATCGTCGACGCCGCCGTCCGCCGCATCGAACTCGGCGCGGCCGAGGACCCCGCCACCATCGCCGAAGCAGCCGTGTCGATGGCCCTGGGCGGCGTCCGCGGCGCCTGATCCGAGCCCCGCTTCCCCCGCGCCCACCCCCTCCCTCCCCCCTCCCCCTCCCCTCCCNTCCCTCCCCTCCCTCCCCCTCCGCCCTCCGCGTGCCTCTGGCGGGCTGCTCTACCCCGGTGGCTGTTCGTGCCAGATCGGGAGCAGCCTGGGGGTTCCTCCGCTGAGGAGGGTCAGCGGGTTCAGGTAGGTGTCGCCGCGGAGCAGGCCCCAGTGGAGGCAGCTCTGCGGGCAATGGTGGTTCTCGGCTGCCACGTGGGCGATGACGTCGCCCGCGCGGACGGTGGTGCCCGGGCGGACGAGGGGGTCGACCGGGGTGTAGGTGGTGCGCAGGGGTGGGGTGCCGGTGTCGGGGAGGGTGAGGGTGAGGACGCCGTGGCCGGCGACGGGGCCGGCGAAGGTGATCGTGCCGGTGGCGGGGGCGCGGACGGGGGTGCCGGGTGGGGCGGCGAGGTCGATGCCGCGGTGGCCCGCGGCGTAGGGGCCGGGGGGTGGCTGCCAGTCGCGGAGGACGTCGGGGCGGGGTGGGCCGATGGGCCAGACGGCGGTGGCCAGGGTGAGGAGGAGGGTGGTGAGGGGAGTGGCGAGGGGGGTGAGGTGAAGGGTCATGGGGGTAGGTTGCCCGGGGAGGTGGGGGTGTGGGCGGGGTCGGCGGCATCTGTGGACAACTGCCGGGTTGTGGACAACGCCGTCACCCGGTGCCTTCGGGGTCCCGTACACTTTCCATGGCGACCCGGGTCACCGGGTCGACTTCGCACGCCCCGCCATCGGTCTCATCCGCGGGTGGCAGCGCCGATCGGTCCCTTGTGGCACGGCGCGTCGGGGCGTCAGGACACAACCGATCAACCCAAGGAGATACGGCCATGGCCGTCGTCACGATGCGGGAGCTGCTGGAGAGCGGCGTCCACTTCGGTCACCAGACCCGTCGCTGGAACCCGAAGATGAAGCGCTTCATCTTCACCGAGCGCAACGGCATCTACATCATCGACCTGCTCCAGTCGCTGTCGTACATCGACCGCGCCTACGAGTTCGTCAAGGAGACCGTCGCGCACGGCGGCTCCATCATGTTCGTCGGTACGAAGAAGCAGGCCCAGGAGGCCATCGCCGAGCAGGCGACGCGTGTCGGCATGCCGTACGTCAACCAGCGCTGGCTGGGTGGCATGCTCACCAACTTCTCGACCGTCTACAAGCGTCTGCAGCGCCTCAAGGAGCTCGAGCAGATCGACTTCGAGGACGTGGCCGCCTCCGGCCTCACCAAGAAGGAGCTCCTGGTCCTCTCCCGCGAGAAGGCCAAGCTGGAGAAGACCCTCGGTGGTATCCGCGAGATGCAGAAGGTGCCGAGCGCCGTCTGGATCGTCGACACCAAGAAGGAGCACATCGCCGTCGGTGAGGCGCGCAAGCTCCACATCCCGGTCGTCGCTATCCTCGACACCAACTGCGACCCCGACGAGGTCGACTACAAGATCCCGGGCAACGACGACGCGATCCGTTCCGTCACCCTGCTCACCCGCGTGATCGCCGACGCCGTCGCCGAGGGCCTCATCGCCCGCTCCGGCGCCGCTGCCGGTGACCAGAAGCCGGGCGAGAAGGCCGCGGGCGAGCCGCTCGCCGAGTGGGAGCGCGACCTGCTCGAGGGCGAGAAGAAGGCCGACGAGGCTCCGGCCGCCGCCGAGGCGCCCGCTGCCGAGGCGCCGGCCGCCGAGGCCCCGGCTGCCGAGGCTCCGGCCGCCGACGCCGAGCAGGCCTGACCCTTCCGGTCCCTCAGGACCTTCGGGTGACGACGGCGGGGGCCCACGAAGCCTCCGCCGTCCACCCGTGGACCCGCCCGATCTTTCAGACTTCGAGAGAGAAACAGACTCATGGCGAACTACACCGCCGCTGACGTCAAGAAGCTCCGCGAGCTCACCGGCGCCGGCATGATGGACTGCAAGAAGGCCCTGGACGAGGCCGACGGCGACGTCGACAAGGCCGTCGAGGCCCTGCGCATCAAGGGCCAGAAGGGCGTCGCCAAGCGCGAGGGCCGCTCCGCCGAGAACGGCGCCGTGGTCTCCATCATCGCCGACGACAACACCTCCGGCGTGCTGGTCGAGCTGAAGTGCGAGACGGACTTCGTCGCCAAGGGTGACAAGTTCCTCGCCGTCGCCAACGCTCTCGCCGCGCACGTCGCCGCCACCACCCCGGCGGACATCCAGGCCCTGCTCGCCTCCGAGATCGAGGCCGGCAAGACCGTCCAGGCGTACGTCGACGAGGCCAACGCCAACCTCGGCGAGAAGATCGTCCTCGACCGCTTCGCGCAGTACGCCGACGGCTACGTCTCCGCGTACATGCACCGCACGATGCCCGACCTGCCGCCGCAGATCGGTGTCCTCGTCGAGCTCGACAAGGAGAACGCCGAGGTCGCGAAGGGTGTCGCGCAGCACATCGCCGCGTTCGCCCCGAAGTACCTGGACAAGGACGACGTCCCGGCCGACGTCGTCGAGTCCGAGCGCCGCATCGCCGAGGAGACCACCCGCGCCGAGGGCAAGCCCGAGGCCGCGATCGCGAAGATCGTCGAGGGTCGCGTCAACGGCTTCTTCAAGGACGCCACGCTGCTCGGTCAGCCGTACGCCCTTGACAACAAGAAGACCGTCAAGCAGATCCTGGACGAGGCCGGCGTCACCCTGAAGCGCTTCACCCGCATCAAGGTCGGCATCTGAGTCCGTACGCAACGGACACCGGACCCCGGTAGGGTCTGAAGCAGCCGCCCGCCCGCGCGCGGGACGGCCGCAGATCTGACGAGGAGGCCATTGCCGTACGGGACACCGCAAGGACCCCAGGCAATGGCCTTCTTCGTATGTGCACGAGGAGATCTCCATGAATCAGGGCGCCGCTCAGGGCGACGACAACAACGGCAAAATGGCCGGACGCTTCATGCTGAAGCTGTCCGGTGAGGCTTTCTCCGGAGGCACCGGCCTCGGGGTCGACCCGGATGTCGTGCACGCCATCGCGCGCGAGATCGCGGCCGTCGTCCGCGACGGCGCCCAGATCGCGATCGTGATCGGCGGCGGCAACTTCTTCCGTGGCGCCGAGCTCCAGCAGCGCGGCATGGACCGGGCCCGCTCCGACTACATGGGCATGCTCGGCACCGTGATGAACTGCCTCGCCCTCCAGGACTTCCTGGAGAAGGAAGGCATCGACTCGCGCGTCCAGACCGCCATCACCATGGGCCAGGTCGCCGAGCCGTACATTCCGCTGCGGGCCGTGCGCCACCTGGAGAAGGGCCGCGTGGTCATCTTCGGCGCCGGCATGGGCATGCCGTACTTCTCCACCGACACCACCGCCGCCCAGCGTGCCCTGGAGATCGACGCCCAGGCACTCCTCATGGGCAAGAACGGTGTCGACGGCGTGTACGACTCCGACCCGAAGGCCAACCCGGACGCGGTCAAGTTCGACGCGCTGGAGTACGGCGAGGTGCTGTCCCGCAACCTGAAGGTCGCCGACGCCACCGCCATCACCCTGTGCCGGGACAACACCCTTCCGATCCTCGTGTTCGAGCTGCTCGCCGAGGGCAATATCGCTCGCGCGGTGAAGGGTGAGAAGATCGGCACGCTCGTGAGCGACCAGGGCACCCGGGCCTGACCCGAACCGGGAACCGCCCCGCGAGGGGGCCCCACCCCGTCCGTCGGGGGGACGGTCCCCGCGAGGGGGATGGACAGAGCCCTGCCGGTCGTACACCGTGCAGGACACAACGCGACGACACGCAGGAGCAAGTGGTGATCGAAGAGACCCTCCTCGAGGCCGAGGAGAAGATGGAGAAGGCCGTCGTGGTCGCCAAGGAGGACTTCGCCGCGATCCGCACCGGCCGTGCGCACCCGGCGATGTTCAACAAGATCGTGGCCGACTACTACGGTGCTGTCACCCCCATCAACCAGCTGGCGTCGTTCTCGGTGCCGGAGCCGCGCATGGCCGTGGTGACGCCGTTCGACAAGAGCGCGCTGCGCAACATCGAGCAGGCCATCCGCGACTCGGACCTGGGCGTCAACCCGAGCAACGACGGCAACATCATCCGTGTGGTGTTCCCCGAGCTGACCGAGGAGCGCCGCAAGGAGTACATCAAGGTCGCCAAGGGCAAGGCCGAGGACTCGAAGATCTCGATCCGTTCGGTGCGCCGCAAGGCCAAGGAGTCCATCGACAAGCTCGTCAAGGACGGCGAGGTCGGCGAGGACGAGGGCCGCCGCGCGGAGAAGGAGCTGGACGACACCACCGCGAAGTACGTGGCGCAGGTGGACGAGCTGCTCAAGCACAAGGAAGCCGAGCTCCTCGAGGTCTGATGAACGACTCTTCCTGGGGGTCCCCGGCCGGATCCGGCTTCGTGGGGCCCGACCAGGGGCCTGCCCCGGCGGGTCCCGCGTACGACGGGCGGCAGGCGGCGCAGACTCGGCCCATGCCCATCGTGTCCGACGTTCCCGCCGGCGACAACCAGGACGATCACGACCGGGGGGCCGCTCTGCCGAGCGGTCCCCTGTTCCGTGACGAGCCGCCGCACGAGCACCCGCAGGAGCCCATGTCCAGCCCCGCCCAGCCGCCGCACGCTCCTTCGCCCCGGCAGCAGCCGCGGCAGAAGAAGAGCGCGGGCCGTGACCTGGGCGCGGCGATAGGGGTCGGCGTGGGGCTCGGCGCGGTCATCATCGCGTCGCTGTTCATCTGGAAGCCGGCGTTCGTCGGGGTGATAGCGGTCGCCGTGGTGGTCGGCCTGTGGGAGCTGACCTCCCGTCTCCAGGAGCGCAAGGGCATCAGGGCACCGCTGGTTCCGCTCGCGGTCGGCGGCGCGGCGATGGTCGTCGCCGGGTACGTGCGGGGCGCGGAGGGCGCGTGGGTGGCGATGGCGCTCACGGCGCTCGCCGTCCTCGTGTGGCGGATGACGGAGCCGCCGGAGGGCTACCTGAAGGACGTCACGGCGGGCGTGTTCGCGGCGTTCTACGTGCCGTTCCTGGCGACGTTCGTGGCGCTGCTGCTGACCGCGGACGACGGTCCGCAGCGGGTGCTGACGTTCCTGCTGCTCACGGTGGTCAGCGACACGGGCGCGTACGCGGTCGGCTGGCGGTTCGGGAAGCACAAGCTGGCGCCGCGGATCAGCCCGGGGAAGACCCGGGAGGGTCTGCTCGGGGCGGTGGCGTTCGCGATGGCGGCGGGTGCGCTGTGCATGGAGTTCCTGATCGACGGGGGCAGCTGGTGGCAGGGTCTGCTGCTGGGGCTCGCGGTCGCGGCGAGTGCGACGCTCGGTGATCTGGGCGAGTCGATGATCAAGCGGGATCTCGGGATCAAGGACATGGGCACGCTGCTGCCCGGTCACGGCGGGATCATGGACCGCCTGGACTCGCTGCTGCCGACGGCGCCCGTGGTGTGGCTGCTGATGGTGCTGTTCGTGGGCAGTGCTTGACAACGACCAGGTACCCTGGAAGGGCCCGTGGCGTGACGCCGCGGGCCCTTCGTCGTCCTCGCCGCCGCGGGGACGGTCCCGTGAGGTCTCCTGGCCCCGGCATCGTCGTGCCGTGCTCCCCGCCGCCGTGGGGATGCCGCCAGACCTCGTCGTCCTGAGGAGACTGCCGTCGTGGCCCGCCCGCTTCCCGGAGAACTCACTTTCGTCGCCCCGCGCGGAGCCAAGCAGCCCCCGCGGCACCTCGCCGACCTCTCGCCCGCCGAGCGCAAGGAGGCGGTGGCCGCGATCGGCGAGAAGCCGTTCCGCGCCAAGCAGCTGTCCACGCACTACTTCGCGCGGTACGCGCACGACCCGGCGGAGTGGACCGACATCCCGGCCGCCTCGCGCGAGAAGCTCGCGGGGGAACTGCTGCCCGATCTGATGTCGGTGGTGCGGCACGTCTCGTGCGACGACGACACCACCCGCAAGACGCTGTGGCGGCTGCACGACGGCACGTTCGTGGAGTCGGTGCTCATGCGCTACCCGGACCGGGTGACCATGTGCATCTCCTCGCAGGCCGGCTGCGGCATGAACTGTCCGTTCTGTGCGACGGGCCAGGCCGGTCTCGACCGGAACCTGTCGACCGCGGAGATCGTGCACCAGATCGTCGACGGCATGCGGGCCCTGCGGGACGGTGAGGTACCGGGCGGGCCGGCGCGGCTGAGCAACATCGTGTTCATGGGGATGGGCGAGCCGCTCGCGAACTACAAGCGGGTCGTCGGTGCGATCCGCCGGCTGACGGACCCCGAGCCGGACGGTCTCGGCCTGTCGCAGCGCGGCATCACCGTGTCCACGGTCGGTCTGGTGCCGGCGATGCTGCGGTTCGCGGACGAGGGCTTCAAGTGCCGGCTCGCGGTGTCGCTGCACGCGCCGGACGACGAGCTGCGGGACACGCTGGTGCCGGTGAACACCCGCTGGAAGGTCCGCGAGGTCCTCGACGCGGCCTGGGAGTACGCGGAGAAGTCCGGGCGCCGGATCTCCATCGAGTACGCGCTGATCCGCGACATCAACGACCAGGCGTGGCGTGGCGACCTGCTGGGCCGGCTGCTGAAGGGCAAGCGGGTGCACGTCAACCTGATCCCGCTGAACCCGACGCCCGGCTCCAAGTGGACGGCGTCGCGTCCCGAGGACGAGAAGGCGTTCGTCGAGGCCATCGCCGCCCATGGCGTGCCGGTCACCGTCCGTGACACCCGCGGCCAGGAGATCGACGGTGCCTGTGGACAGCTGGCGGCCGCCGAACGCTGACCTAGTACTCTGAGCTCGAACACATCTGCATATTCCGACAGGGGAGCGCCACAGCGCTGAGAGTGCGGCACCGTCAGGCCGCAGACCCTCTGAACCTCGCCCAGGTCATTCTGGGTAGGAAGTTCGGTCGTACCTCGAGCTGTTGCGCTCTGCCCGCGTCCGCCGCCCGGACGCGGGCAGAGCCGCGTCTCTTCCTGGTCACCCCCAGGAGGAATCCACGTGAACACCAAGAAGGCCGCTGCCGTCGCGCTCGTCGCGGCGCTCGGCGTCACCAGCCTCGCCGCGTGCGGCGGCGGCAACGGCGACAAGGGCAAGGCCGACGGCGCGTCGCCCGCGCCCAAGACCGTCACCCTCGTCAGCCACGACTCGTTCAACGCCTCCGAGGAGGTGCTCGCCGAGTTCACGAAGCAGACCGGTCTCACGGTCAAGGTGCTGAAGAGCGGCGACGCGGGCGAGGCCGTCAACAAGGAGATCCTGACCAAGGGCTCCCCGCAGGGCGACGTCTTCTTCGGCATCGACAACACGCTGCTGTCCCGCGCCCTCGACAACGGCATCTTCGTCCCGTACGAGGCGAAGGGCCTGGACCGGATCCCGGCGGCGCTGCAGCTCGACAAGGAGCAGCACCGGGTCACGCCGATCGACTCCGGCGACATCTGCGTCAACTACGACAAGCAGTACTTCGCCGACAAGAAGCTGGCGCCGCCGCAGACCCTGGACGACCTGGCGAAGCCGGCGTACAAGGACCTCCTCGTCGTCGAGAACCCCGAGCGGTCCTCCCCGGGCCTCGGTTTCCTCCTCGGCACCGTCGCGAAGTACGGCGACGACGGCTGGCAGGACTACTGGAAGAAGCTCAAGGCCAACGGGGTGAAGACGGTCGACAGCTGGGAGCTGGCCTACGACCAGGAGTTCTCCGGCTCCGCCGGCGGCAGGAAGGCCAAGGGCGACCGTCCGCTCGTCGTCTCCTACGCCTCGTCCCCGCCGGTCGAGGTGCTGTACGCGAAGCCGCAGCCCAAGGTGGCGCCGACCGGCGTGTCCACCGGCACCTGCTTCCGGCAGACCGAGTTCGCGGGCCTGCTGGACGGGGCGAAGAACCCCGAGGGCGGCAAGAAGCTGATCGACTTCCTGATCTCGAAGAAGTTCCAGGACGACCTGCCGCTGCAGATGTTCGTCAACCCCGTCACGAACGACGCGACGCTCCCGGAGCTGTTCACCCGGCACGGAGTGGTGATCGACCAGCCGTACGCGATGGAGCCGAAGAAGATCGCCGACAACCGTGAGCAGTGGATCCAGCAGTGGACCTCGCTCGTCCTGAAGTAGTCGTCCCGGACCGGCGGGGAAGCGCGGCGCGGCTGGGCCTGATGGTCCTGCCCGTCGGCTTCTTCGCCGTGTTCTTCGCCTGGCCCGTGGTCTCGATCGTGGAGCGCGGGCTCAGGCCGGACGGCCGCTGGGAGCTCGGCGGGTTCGGCGAGACGCTGACCCGGCCGGAGATCCTGGACGTCCTGTGGTTCACGCTGTGGCAGGCGCTCGCCTCCACGGCGCTGACGCTGCTCGTCGCGCTGCCCGGCGCGTACGTCTTCGCCCGGTTCGACTTTCCCGGCAAGCGGGTGCTGCGGGCCGTGGTGACCGTGCCGTTCGTGCTGCCGACGGTGATGGTCGGCACGGCGTTCCTGGCGCTGGTGGGGCGCCGGGGGCTGCTCGACGCGTGGTGGGGCGTGCGGCTCGACACGTCCGTGTGGGCGATCCTCCTCGCCCATGTCTTCTTCAACTACGCGGTCGTCGTCCGTACGGTCGGCGGCCTGTGGGCGCAGCTCGACCCGCGCCAGGAGGAGGCAGCCCGGGTCCTCGGCGCCTCCCGGTTCCGTGCCTGGCGGACGGTGACGCTGCCGGCGCTCGCGCCGTCGGTGGCGGCCGCCGCGCTGATGGTGTTCCTGTTCACGGCGAGCTCCTTCGGCATCGTGCAGATCCTCGGCGGCCCCGCGTACTCCACGCTGGAGACCGAGATCTACCGGCAGACCGCCGACCGGCTCCAGCTGTCCACGGCCGCGGTCCTCACGATGGTGCAGTTCGTGGCCGTCGGCGTGATCCTCGCCGTGCACGCCCGGACCGTACGGCGGCGGGAGACCGCGCTGCGGCTGGTGGCGGCGGAGCGCACCGCCCGCCGGCCGCGCGGCGCCGGCCAGTGGGCGCTCCTCGGCGGCGTGCTGCTGTCGGTGGCGCTGCTGATCCTCGCCCCGCTCGGCGTGCTCGTCGAGCGTTCCTTCGCCACGCCGGACGGCTACGGCCTGGACTACTACCGGGCGCTGCAGGAGGTCGGCGACAACGGCACCTTCCTCGTGCCGATGACGGACACCATCGTCAACTCGCTGGAGTACGCGCTCGCCGCGACCGCCGTGGCCGTGACCGTCGGCGGTCTCGCCGCGGCGGCCCTGACCCGGCGGGCGGGACGGCTGGTGCGCGGCTTCGACGCGCTGCTCATGCTGCCGCTGGGGGTGTCCGCCGTCACCGTCGGCTTCGGTTTCCTCATCACCCTCGACGAGCCGCCGCTGGACCTGCGGGCCAGCTGGATCCTCGTCCCGCTCGCCCAGGCGCTGGTCGGCGTGCCGTTCGTGGTCCGCATCATGCTGCCGGTGCTGCGCGCGGTCGACGAGCGGCTCCGCGAGGCGGCGGCCGTGCTCGGCGCCTCGCCGTGGCGGGCGTGGCGCGAGGTGGACCTGCCGCTGGTGCGGCGTGCCCTGCTCGTCGCCGCCGGGTTCGCGTTCGCGGTGTCCCTCGGCGAGTTCGGGGCGACCGTGTTCATCGCCCGCCCCGACAACCCGACCCTGCCGGTCGCCGTCGCCCGGCTCCTCGGCCGGCCCGGTGAGCTCAACTACGGCCAGGCGATGGCCCTTTCGACGATTCTCATGGTGGTGTGCGCGGTGTCCCTGCTGCTCCTGGAACGGCTCCGCACCGACCGGACCTCGGGGGAGTTCTGATGCTGACGCTGACCGGTGCGACCGTACGCTTCGGGGCCCGTGCCGTCCTCGACGCGGTGGACCTGGAGGTCGCCGACCACGAGATCGTGTGCGTGCTCGGGCCCAGCGGCAGCGGCAAGTCGACGCTGCTGCGGGCCGTCGCGGGTCTGCAGGCGCTGGACGGCGGACGGGTGCTGCTCGACGGCGCCGACCAGACGGGCGTGCCGGTGCACCGGCGCGGCGTCGGCCTGATGTTCCAGGACCACCAGCTGTTCCCGCAGCGGGACGTCGCCGGGAACGTCGCCTTCGGGCTGCGCATGCACGGCGTCGGCACGGCCGAACGGGGCGCCCGCGTCGAGGAGCTGCTGGATCTGGTGGGTCTGCCCGGTGCCGGGCGGCGGGCCGTGTCCTCCCTGTCCGGCGGCGAGCAGCAGCGCGTCGCGCTCGCCCGCGCGCTCGCGCCCCGGCCCCGGCTCCTGATGCTCGACGAGCCGCTCGGCCAGCTCGACCGCGGCCTGCGGGAGCGGCTCGTCACCGAACTCCGCCGGCTCTTCCGGCAGTTGGGCACCACCGTGCTCGCCGTCACCCACGACCAGGGCGAGGCGTTCGCGCTCGCCGACCGGGTCGTGGTCATGAACGACGGACGGATCGCCCAGTCCGGTACGCCTCTCGACGTGTGGCGGTCCCCGGCCTCCGCGTTCGTCGCCCGCTTCCTCGGCTTCGACAACATCGTCCCGGCCACGGTCACCGGCGCGGCCGCCGACACCGTCTGGGGCAAGGTTCCCGTCCCCGACGGCTCTCCGCAGGGCGAGCGGCTCCTCCTGATCCGCCCGGCCGGCGTCCGCGTCACCGCCGCCGGCGAGGGCCTCGGCTGTCACGTCGCCGCCCGCACCTTCCGTGGCGGGCACGTCGCCGTCACCCTCCGCCCCGCCGAAGGCCCCCTCCTGGAGGCGGAGTTCCCGCTGCGGGACGCACCGGAGGCGGGCGCCGAGGTGGACGTGGAGTTCCGGGCGGAGGACGTCGTCGTCCTCGACGGCGAGGACGCCTAGGCACGTCGACGGGCCTTCCGCACCGCGAGGGCGGGTTTCAGGGCGCCGGGGCCCGAGGGGTGGTGTCCGTCGGTTCGGCCCGTTCCTCTCCCGGGGCGCGGTCGCCGGGGTGGCGTACGGCGAAGAGGAAACCGATGCCGAGGGCGATCGCCATGCCGTAGAAGACCCACTGGTTGGCCTGCGCGAAGTCCGTCCGGATGGCCGACATGGCGTCCCGCGTGGCCTCCGCGGCCCGGCTCGAGCCCGTCGGCGGGGTGGAGTCGCCGTGGCCGGCGACGGATTCGCTGATGCTGCGGGCGATGTCGCCCGCCTGCGCGGACGGCACGCCGCGTGCCCGGAGGGTGTCCACGACGTTGTCCGTCATCACCCGCGTCAGGAGGGTGCCGAAGACGGCCATGCCGACGCTGGCCGCGTAGTTGCGAACCGTCTGGGTGATGCCCGTGACCTCCCCGTACGACGGGCCGATGGCCCGGTTCACCGCGTCCGTGGACGCGGGCGCGAGGATGAAGCCGATGCCGGCCCCGGCGAGGGCGGCGTAGGGCCACTGGTCGTGCATGGAGAGGTTCGTCAGGTTACCCGCCCACAGGGCGAAGCCGACGGCCCCGACGACCGTGCCCAGCTTCAGCGCCGGGCGCGCGCCCCGCTTGTCGAGGATCCGTCCGCCCCACTGCGACGCGATGGCGAAGCCGGCGAAGAAGTACAGCAGGAACAGCGCGGCCTGGTTGGGGGAGGCGCTGAGGGAGACCTGCGCGTACACGGAGGAGAAGAAGAACACCGGGACGAAGGCCAGCATGGCGAAGAACAGCACGGCCACGTCGATCGAGAACGCCTTGTCCCGGAACACCCGCAGATCGATCAGCGGGTGCTCGGGCCGGCGCTCGTACCACACGAAGACGCCGAGCACGGCAAGCCCGCCCAGGACGCAGAGCCACGTCGCCGCGCTGCCCCAGCCCCAGGCCCACGCCTGCTGGAAGCCGAGGACGCTCAGGCCCATGCCGACGGCGATGAGCGCCGCCCCCGGCACGTCCAGCGTCCCGTGGCGCGGGCGGTCCGCGATGTGCGCGAGGGCGGTGAGCACGAGGGCGACGACGGCCACGGGGACGTTGACCCAGAACACGGCCCGCCAGGTCCACGAGGCCGTGAGCCAGCCGCCGAGCAGCGGGCCGACGGCCGTGAGCGCGCCCGACACGCCGAAGAACAGGGCGAGGGCGCGCCCGCGCCGCTCGACGGGGAAGACGGCGACGACCACGGCCAGCGCGGCCGGGAAGAGCAGGGCGGCACCGAGCCCCTGGAGGGCGCGGAAGACGATGAGCCACGTCTGCGCGACGCCGGTGTCGGGGACACAGCCGCACAGGACCGACGCGACGACGAAGACGAGGGTGCCGGCCACGACGACGCGCCGTGGCCCGTACAGGTCCGCCAGCCGCCCTCCGAGGGCGAAGAACGCCGCGAGGGCGAGCAGGTAGGCGTTGACGACCCACTGCATGCCCGAGCTCGTGAGGTCCAGCTCGCGGACGATGTCCGGAGCGGCGATGGACACGATCGTCTGGTCGATGAAGGTCATCGCCACCGCGAACATCATCGCCGCCAGTGCCACGGTGTGGTTCGCAGCCCGTGCGGGCCGTACCGCCCCTGCGGCGCCGGGTCCGGAACCGGATGCCGGTTGGTTGCTCACCCTGACCAGTGTGATCCGGATCGCGTCGTTCCGCATCGCGCGGGGTGATCAGGACGCCGAGAAGCCCCGGTCCGCCAGCGCGCGCAGCCACGGGCGGACGGCCGGGATGCGGGCCAGGGTCTCCCGGTAGGCGTGGTGGTCGGGCCGGAAGACGTGCCACGGGTGGTCGGGCAGCGGATAGTCGTCGCGCAGCACGCCCTCCGGCAGGGTCCCGGACGACGGCAGCGGCGAGGTCTCGCCGGGCAGCGCCAGATACGCCCACACGCCGTCGGCCAGCGGGACGGGCAGCGCGCCACCCACCGGCTGCCAGGACCCGCCCGTCTCCGGGCCGTACGGTACGAGGACGATGTCGGCGCCGTCCCCGGGCAGCCCCGGACCGGCCAGGCCCACGGTCCTCGCCGCCGGCCCGGCCGGCAGCAGCCGGTCGAGGACCGGACCGAACACCTCGGTGAGCAGGCCGTCGGGAAGGACCGGGCGGACGCCGCCGGAGGCGGCCACGATCCGGGCCAGCGCGGCCCCCGTCGCCGCCTCCCACACGTGACTCCAGCCGCCCGAGGGGTCGATCGGCGGCAGCGGCACGAACTCCCTGGCGGGCGCCGGGAGTCCGGTGGGCACCCGGCGCACGGTGTCCGGTTCGATCCACACCGCCTGCCACAGGCCGCAGTCGTCCACCCGGGAGGCGACGAGTGCCCCGCAGCCCGCGCACGCCATGCTGGGCAGCTCGCCCACGCACATGCCCAGGCACGAGTCGCCCGAGTGCTCCGGTATCAGCCGGGTGCCGCGGACGTCGCCCGGTGCGACGACGATCCGGTTCCGCGCCCCGAAGGACAGCGGCCAGACGGGGACGAACAGCCCGCGGGCGGTGGTCTCCGCCTCCGGCACCTCCTCCCAGGGCCGGAACGGAGGCCCCGACGGCTCGGGGTCCACCGCATAGGTGCCGGGTGCCATCAGCGGAGGCATCGGCTGGTGCCCGTAGGACAGGTGGGCCTCGACCGGGAGCGGGACCCGCGTCAGCGGCACCGTCAGTTCCGCGCCGCAGCCGGCGCACACGAACACGTCCATCGCCGGGGATTGTGCCCGTCCGCCCGTCCCGGGCCAAGCGGATTTCCGTCCGGCCGCGGCCCCGCCCCCGGACCCCGCCGGACTACGGTGCGGCGGTGAGACGTTCCAGGGTCTGCGGGACCTCGTCGACCGAGTCGACCAGGGCGATCCGTGCCGCCATCGGCCGGCCCTCCGCGAGGGCGGTGAGCAGCGGCCAGGCCGGCAGGCGGTCGGTCCAGTGGGCGCGGTCCACCAGGACCATCGGGGTCGGGGCGGTGCCCTCGGCGTAGTAGTTCGGGGTGGCGTCGTCGAAGATCTCCTGGACGGTGCCGGCCGCGCCCGGCAGGAAGACGACTCCCGCGGTGGAGCGGGCCAGCAGGCCGTCCTCGCGGGTGGCGTTGGCGAAGTACTTGCCGATCCGGGCCGCGAACGCGTTCGGCGGCTCGTGCCCGTAGAACCAGGTGGGGATGCCGGCCGAGTCGCCGCCGCGCGGCCAGCGGGCCCGTACCTCGAAGGCGGCGCGCGCCCAGTCGGTGATCGACGGGACGAAGGACGGGGCCTTCGCGAGGAGTTCCAGGGCCTCGTCGAGGACCGCGTCGGGCAGCGGCGCGGTGTAGGCGCCCAGGTTGGCCGCTTCCATGGCGCCCGGGCCGCCGCCCGTCGCCACCGTCAGACCGGCCCGGGTCAGGGCGCGGCCGAGGCGGGCCGTGCCCGCGTACGGGGCGCCGCCGCGGACCATGGCGTGCCCGCCCATCACGCCCACCACCCGCCTGCCCGCGAGCGCCTCGTCGAGGGCGTCCGAGATGGCGTCGTCGTGCAGCGAGCGCAGCATCGAGGAGAAGATGTCGCCGTCGGCGCGGGTCCGCAGGAACCAGGCGTACGAGAGGGCGTCCGGCGTCTCCTCGTACGGGCGGGCCGTGATCCCCTCGTACAGCTCGGCGGGCGAGTAGAGCCGGGCCCGGTACGGGTCGAAGGGCAGGTCCGGCACGGGCGGGAAGACCAGCGCCCCGTCGGCGCGGACCTTCGCCGCGGCCTCGGGCTGCATGGGGCAGCCGAGGAACACGGCGTCGGCGGTGGACGCGGAGAGCAGCGCGAACGTGCGGTCGGTGAGGTCCACGGACTGGATCCGGCGGCCGCGCAGCGAGCCGCCGGCGGCGAGCACCGCGTCGAACTCGGCGGCCGAGTGGATCTCGCGCTCGTGACTCATGCGCCCACGATAGGCCGGGGCCGGGCGCCCGGCCCCGGCCGCCGGGCGGTCTCGGCCCGCGGAGGGGATGGCGCGGCAGGGCAACGGCCGGCCAGGTATCCGCCCCGCCGCCGGGCGGTTCAGCCGCGCAGGGGGACGGCCGCCAGGGCTCCCACCGCCCAGGTGAGGGGGACGAAGACGGCGAGCAGGATGCCCGCGCGCAGGAGGGCCGTGGTGCGCAGGACAGTCGGTGGGGCGCCGAGGCGGAGCAGGGCCTCGGTGGTGTGGGTGCGGGCCTGCTTGGACTCCAGGGCCGCCGAGAGCAGGGTCGCGGTGGTGCAGCCGACGACGAGGGCGGTGCCCAGCCAGGTCAGCGGGCCGAGGGAGCCGCCGTTGACCGCGTAGCCGGCGACCGCGCCGGATCCGACGGCGCAGACGACGCCCAGCGGGCGGCCGATGCGACGGGACTCGTCCATGAGGACCCGGCCGGCGAGGAGCCGTACGGCGCCGGGGCGGACCATCTGGAGGAGCCGGCCGCACCCGTGGGTGAGGCCCGGGCCGACCATCGCGAGGCCGACGGCGGTGAGGGCCCAGCCGGCGAGGACGCCGCCGCCGTCGCCGCGGGCCGCGTACGTCTCGACGGCGAGGCCCACGGCGAGCAGCGCCACGCCCCAGGGGAGGCCGGCGGTGGGCGACGGGTCGGTGGCGGCGGGCTTGCGCGGGCGGAGGGCCAGGCCGGCGGCCGTGGCGGCGGTGACGGGGACGATCGCGAGGAGGGTGAGGGCCGCGGCGAGCGGGATGGGCCGGCCGGCGGCGAGCAGCTCGGCCGCGGCGCCGTCGAACGGCAGGCCGGTGAGGTCGCCGCGCAGGTGCAGGTAGAAGAGCAGGGCGACGGAGGAGCCGAGCGTGCAGGCGACGGCCGTGGAGGTCGCGGCGATGGCGGTGAGCCGCCCGGGGCCGAGGCCGATCGCGGACAGGCCGGGGCGCGGCCTGGTGCTGGGGTCGGTGCGGGCCACGGCGACCGCGAACTGCACCGTCGCGGCGAGCGGCAGCGCGCACCACAGCAGGCGCAGGACGGCGTCGGAGGAGTCGCGGGGGTGGCCGACGGCGTAGCCGAGGGCGCACAGCAGGAGGAAGCCCACCCCGGCGGAGGCCGTGGCGACGAGGAGCCTGCGCAGCTGGACGACGGGGTGGGTGCCGCGGACTAGACGGAGAGCGAGCACGCGGTGACGCCCTCCGCCCCGTCGGCCGGTGTGACGGAGCCGACGCGGCGGCCGTCGAGCAGTGCCACCGTGCGGTCGGCGAGCGCGGCGACCTCGGGGTCGTGGGTCGCGAGCAGCACGGTGATGCCGTGCGAGCGGGCCGCCGCGGTGAGGGTGCGCAGCACCTGCGCGCCGTCGGCGCGGTGCAGCGTCGCGGTGGGTTCGTCGGCGAAGAGCACCGACGGCGTGGTGACGAGGGCGCGGGCGATGGCGATGCGCTGGCGCTGCGACTGGGTGAGCGCCGCCGGGCGCTTGCGGGCCGCGGCGCCGATGTCGAGGCGTTCCAGCCACTCGGTGGCGGCGGTCCTGGCCGCGCGGTGGGAGACGCCGCGCAGCAGCAGGGGCAGGGCGGTGTTCTCCCAGCCGTTGAGTTCGGGGACGAGACCCGGCTCGGGGTCGATCCAGCCGAAGCGGTCGCGGCGCAGCCGCTCGCGCTGGGCGGTGTTCATGGTGTGGACGGGTGCGCTGTTGAACCAGACCTCGCCCTCCTGGGCGACGGCCTGCCCGGACAGGCAGCGCATCAGGGTGGTCTTGCCGCTGCCGCGGGGGCCGACGACGGCGAGGATCTCGCCTTCGCGGACGCCGACGGAGACGCCGGTCAGCACGTCCGAGCCGCCGAGGGAGCAGCGCAGGGAACGTGCCCAGAGCACGTCGTTGTCCGGTGGGGCCATCGCGTACACCTCGATGTCGAAGCCAGTCCGTGTGCGTTCCCCCGTCCGGGGGAACGAATGGGCGGGCCGGTCGGTCACTGGGGTCTTCCCGGCACCGTAAGGATTCCGATCGGGTTGTACGGACAGCACACGGCCCGGGCCGCCGCCATCCACTCGGATGGCGGCATGCCCGGGCCGGGGTCACGCCGTGAGGGCGGCGTGAGGCTCGCTGACGTCAGGAACGGTCAGAGCTTCGTCCACGCCTCGGTGAGGGTGGCGCGGAGGATCTGCTCGATCTCGTCGAACGTGGACTGGTCCGAGATCAGCGGCGGGGCCAGCTGGATGACCGGGTCGCCACGGTCGTCGGCGCGGCAGTACAGGCCGTTGTCGAAGAGGGCCTTGGAGAGGAAGCCGTAGAGGACGCGCTCGGTCTCCTCCTCGTTGAAGGACTCCTTGGTGGCCTTGTCCTTGACGAGCTCGATGCCGTAGAAGAAGCCGTTGCCGCGGACGTCGCCGACGATCGGCAGGTCGTGCAGCTTCTGCAGCGTGGAGAGGAAGTTGCCCTCGTTGTCCAGCACGTGCTGGTTGAGCTTCTCCTTCTCGAAGATGTCGAGGTTGGCGAGGCCGACGGCCGCGGAGACCGGGTGGCCGCCGAAGGTGTAGCCGTGCAGGAAGGTGTTGTCGCCCTTGTAGAACGGCTCGGCGAGGCGGTCGGAGATGATGCAGGCGCCGATCGGGGAGTAGCCGGAGGTCATGCCCTTCGCGCAGGTGATCATGTCCGGCACGTAGCCGAACTTGTCGCAGGCGAAGGTGGTGCCGAGGCGGCCGAAGGCGCAGATGACCTCGTCGGAGACGAGCAGCACGTCGTACTTGTCGCAGATCTCGCGGACCCGCTGGAAGTAGCCGGGCGGCGGCGGGAAGCAGCCGCCGGCGTTCTGCACCGGCTCGAGGAAGACGGCGGCGACGGTGTCGGGGCCCTCGAAGAGGATCTGCTGCTCGATCTGGTCGGCGGCCCAGCGGCCGAAGGCCTCCGGGGAGACGCCGGAACCCTCGTCGAGGAAATCGGGCGCGCGGTAGATGTTGGTGTTCGGCACCTTGTGCGCGCCGGGCACCAGCGGCTCGAAGGGGGCCTTCAGGCCGGGCAGGCCGGTGATGGACAGGGCGCCCTGCGGGGTGCCGTGGTAGGCGACCGCACGCGAGATGACCTTGTACTTGGTGGGCTTGCCGACCAGCTTGAAGTACTGCTTGGCGAGCTTCCACGCGGTCTCGACGGCCTCGCCGCCACCGGTGGTGAAGAAGACCTTGTTGAGGTCGCCCGGGGCCTCGTTCGCGAGGCGCTCGGCCAGCTCGACGGCCTTGGGGTGGGCGTAGGACCACACCGGGAAGAAGGCGAGCTCCTTGGCCTGGCGGGCGGCGGTCTCGGCGAGCTCGGTGCGGCCGTGACCGGCCTGCACCACGAAGAGGCCGGCGAGGCCGTCGAGGTACTTCCGTCCCTTGTCGTCCCAGATGTAGGTGCCCTCACCGCGGACGATGGTGGGGACGGGGTTGTTCTCGTACGACGACATGCGGGTGAAGTGCATCCACAGGTGGTCGTAGGCGGACTTGGAGAGGTCGCGGGAGTTGCTCACGGCTATCGGGTTCCCCACATATAGGTCTGCTTCTTGAGCTTCAGGTAGACGAAGCTCTCGGTGGAGCGCACCCCGGGGAGGGTGCGGATGCGCTTGTTGATCACATCCAGGAGGTGGTCGTCGTCCTCGCAGACGACCTCCACCATGAGGTCGAAGGAGCCCGCGGTCATCACCACGTACTCGCATTCGGCCATGGCCGTCAGCGCGTCCGCGACCGGATCCAGGTCACCCTCGACGTTGATGCCGACCATCGCCTGGCGCCGGAAGCCCACGGTGAGCGGGTCGGTGACGGCGACGATCTGCATGACGCCCTGGTCGAGCAGCTTCTGGACGCGCTGCCGTACGGCGGCCTCGGAGAGGCCGACGGCCTTGCCGATGGCGGCGTAGGGGCGGCGTCCGTCCTGCTGGAGCTGCTCGATGATCGCCAGGGAGACGGCATCGATCGTCGGGGACGAACCGGTTCCGGTTCTGGGATGCGTGCTTTGACTGGCCACGACTTCACTGTGCACCGAACCTCGTCGGTCTGGCAAGCCCGGAGTGATGAAATTCGTTGTTCAGGGCTCTTGATCTCACTGAATCCGAAGTTGCGGGGGGTCGGCCCTGTTGAAAGCGTCGGTCACCCGGTTAGGCTGGGGTGTCTCGCCCATCGGGACACCGCACGACGGAGTGCGGAGACAGAACGTGACAGGAGGGGTGGCAAGTGACCACCGAGCTGCGCCGGCTGCGCAACTACATCAACGGGGAGTTCCGGGACGCGGCCGACGGCCGCACGATCGACGTGATCAACCCGGCCACCGGTGAGGTGTACGCCACCTCCCCGCTGTCCGGCCAGGCCGACGTCGACGCCGCCATGGAGGCCGCCGCGGCCGCCTTCCCCGCCTGGCGCGACACCACGCCGTCGGAGCGTCAGAAGGTCCTCCTGAAGATCGCGGACGCCTTCGAGGAGCGCGCCGAGGACCTGATCGCCGCCGAGGTCGAGAACACCGGCAAGCCGGTCGCCCTCACCGCGAGCGAGGAGATCCCGCCGATGGTGGACCAGATCCGCTTCTTCGCGGGTGCCGCCCGGATGCTCGAGGGCAAGTCCGCCGGCGAGTACATGGAGGGCATGACCTCGATCATCCGGCGCGAGCCGGTGGGTGTCTGTGCCCAGGTCGCGCCGTGGAACTACCCGATGATGATGGCCGTGTGGAAGTTCGCCCCGGCCCTCGCCGCGGGCAACACGGTCGTCCTCAAGCCCTCGGACACCACCCCGGCGTCGACCGTCCTGATGGCCGAGATCATCGGCTCCATCGTCCCCAAGGGCGTCTTCAACGTCCTCTGTGGCGACCGCGAGACGGGCCGCGCCATGGTCGAGCACCCGACCCCGGCGATGGCCTCCATCACCGGCTCCGTGCGCGCCGGCATGCAGGTCGCCGAGTCGGCGTCCAAGGACGTCAAGCGCGTCCACCTGGAGCTGGGCGGCAAGGCCCCGGTCGTGGTCTTCGAGGACACCGACATCGCCAAGGCCGTCGAGGACATCTCGGTGGCGGGCTTCTTCAACGCCGGCCAGGACTGCACCGCCGCCACCCGCGTGCTCGTGCACGAGTCCATCCACGACGAGTTCGTGGCCGCGCTCGCCAAGGCCGCGGCCGACACCAAGACCGGTCAGCCGGACGACGAGGACGTGCTCTACGGCCCGCTGAACAACGCCAACCAGCTGACGCAGGTCTCCGGCTTCATCGACCGCCTCCCGGCGCACGCCAAGGTCGAGGCCGGCGGCCACCGGGTCGGCGACAAGGGCTACTTCTACGCCCCGACCGTCGTCTCCGGCCTCAAGCAGGACGACGAGATCGTCCAGAACGAGGTCTTCGGCCCGGTCATCACCGTCCAGTCCTTCACCGACGAGGACCAGGCCGTCGCCTACGCCAACGGCGTGGAGTACGCCCTGGCCTCCTCGGTCTGGACGAAGGACCACGCCCGCGCGATGCGCATGTCCAAGGCGCTCGACTTCGGCTGCGTGTGGATCAACACCCACATCCCGCTCGTCGCCGAGATGCCGCACGGCGGCTACAAGAAGTCCGGCTACGGCAAGGACCTGTCGGCGTACGGCTTCGAGGACTACACGCGCATCAAGCACGTGATGACCTCGCTGGGCTGAGCCCCTCCGGCCCCTCCGGCCCCGGCGCCCACGGCGCCGTGCGACGCGGCCCCGGCACCCCGATCGGCATGATCGACAGGGTGTCGGGGCCGCGCCCGTCCGGTCGACGGAGCGTCCATTGCCCCCGCCGTGACCCCGCCGCGAAGCTGTCCGGGTGACAGCGACCACCAGGAAGAACCTCTCCCGCCGGGCCGTGCTGCGCGGCATCGGCGGCACCGGCGCCGCGGCGCTGCTCGCCGGCTGCGGAGTGCCGCCCGCCTTCGTGGAGCCGGAGGACCGCGCCGGCCGCGACCTGTCCGACCGGGAACGCGTGCTGCACTTCGCGAACTGGCCGCTCTACATCGACACCGACGACGACGACCCCTCGAAGCGGCCCACCCTGGACGCCTTCACGCGGCGCACCGGGATCTCCGTCCGCTACACCGAGGAGATCAACGACAACGACGAGTTCTTCGGCAAGATCAGCCCGGCCCTGACGAACCGCCAGGACACCGGCCGCGACCTCCTCGTCGTCAGCGACTGGATGGCCGCCCGCTTCGTCCGCCTCGGCTGGGTGCAGGAGATGGACCGCTCGAAGCAGCCGAACGTACGCCGGCACCTGGACCCGCTGCTGCGCTCGCCCGCCTTCGACGAGGGCCGCAGGCACGCCGTGCCCTGGCAGTCGGGCATCACGGGCATCGCGTACGACCGCCGGAGGCTCGGCCGGGAGATCCGCTCCACCAGCGAGCTGTGGGCCGACGACCTGCGCGGCAAGGTCACCCTGCTGTCCGGACTCGACGAGGCGATCCCGCTGCTCCTGCAGGGCGACGGCGTCGACGTCACCCGCTGGACCGCCGACGACTTCCACGCGGTCTGCGACCGGGTCGAGCGGCTCGTACGGAAGAAGCACATCCGGCGCTTCACCGGCAACGACTACATCAAGGACCTGTCGAACGGCGACGTCCTCGCCTGCCAGGCGTACTCCGGCGACGTCGTCCAGCTCCAGGCCGACAACCCGGACATCGTGTTCGTCGTGCCCGAGGAGGGCGCCGAACTCTGGGCCGAGTCGCTGATGATCCCCAACCGGGCGCGCCACAAGACCAGCGCCGAACGGCTCGTCGACTACTACTACGAGCCCGAGGTCGCCGCGGAGCTCGCCGCCTGGGTCGCCTACGTGTGCCCCGTGCCGGCCGCCCGCGACGTGCTCGCCGACTCCGGCGACGAGGAACTGGCCGCCCTGGCCGAGGACCCGCTGATCTTCCCCGACGACGCCATGCGCGCCCGGCTGGCCCTCGCCCGCGACGTCACCGCGGAGGAACGCGGCGAGTTCGCCAGGCGCTGGAACTCCCTCGTCGGGCTGTGAGGGGAGGAAGGACGACGACACGAGCTCCGAGGTGTTCCTGACGCGGTGCGAGCGGGGCGAGCCGGCGCCGCCCGGACCGGCCGTGGTGCGGGAGGCGCCGGACCCGTACGTGGTGGCCCGTGACGCCGACGGGCGGGAGCCGTACCCGGCGACGGTCGGCGGCGGCACGCACCCGCGGGCGGCCACCGTCCCCGCGCCCCCCATTTTTGAACGCGTTCATGTCGGGCGTAGGGTGGCCTCATGAGCGACACGAACGGGCCCAGAGCCCTTCTCAAGCGCATCCGCGTCTGGCTGGTCGTCTTCGTCGTCTGTCTGGTGCTCAGCGGGGTCACCGCCTTCCCGCTCGTCACCGAACTGCGCCTGCTGGACTCGGCGCTGGAGTCCTGGGCGGCCCCGGTGGCCGAGGCGCTGCCCGGTCTCGCCGAGTGGATCGACCGGGTCCGCGCCGGCCTCGAGGACGCCGACGCCGAAGCTCCCTTCCTCCTCTACGGCAACGACTGGCTGGCCTTCGCCCACCTCGTCATCGCCGTCGCCTTCTACGGCGTCCACCGCGACCCGGTCCGCAACGTCTGGGTCGTCGAATTCGGCATGATCGCCTGCGCCGGCATCATCCCGCTCGCCCTGATCTGCGGACCCATCCGTGACATCCCCTTCTGGTGGTCGGTGATCGACATGTCCTTCGGGGTCTTCGGCGTCATCCCGCTGCTCGTCCTCCGACGGCTGATCAAGCGGCTGGAGGCGGTGGGGACCGTGGACGCGCCGACGGCGGTCACGACGACGGCGGACCGTACGTCGCCGGCATGAGGTCCGGTTACGGCTTGCGGCCCACCGCGCCGAACTGGGCGACCTCGGTCGCCTCCGGGGCGCGCCAGCGGGCGCACGACACGATGCCCGGCTCCAGGAGGTCGAGTCCGTCGAGGAAGCGGGCGAACCCGGCCCGGCCGCGCGCCGTGATCGGCGGGGTGGCGTGGGCGTTCCAGAACTCCATCGCCGCGACGTTCGCCTCCCCGCCGAGGTCGGCGTCGTCCGTCGGATGGGTCAGGGCCAGGTACGACCCGGAGGGAACGGCGTTCATGAGGGTGCGGACGATCGAGCGGGCCTCGTCGCCGTCGAGGACGAAGTTGAGGATGCCCAGCATCAGGACGGCGACCGGCCGCTCGAGGTCCAGCGTTCCCGCCGCCGCCCGCAGGATCGCCTCCGGGTCGTGCGCGTCCGCGTCCACGTACTCCGTGACGCCCTCGGGCGAGCTGGTGAGCAGGGCGCGGGCGTGCGTCAGGACGATCGGGTCGTTGTCGACGTACACGATCCGCGACTCCGGGGCCACCCGCTGCGCCACCTCGTGGGTGTTGTCGGCGGTCGGCAGCCCCGTACCGATGTCGAGGAACTGGCGCACCCCGGCCTCCGCGGCCAGATGCGTCACCACCCGGCCCAGGAACGCCCGGTCGGCGCGCGCCACTTCGCCGATGCCCGGGTGGAGCGAGGTCACCTGGTCGCCGACGGCCCGGTCCACCGGGTAGTTGTCCTTGCCGCCCAGCCAGTAGTTCCAGACGCGGGCGTTGTGCGCGATGTCGGTGCGGATCCGGGCGTCCGTCCGGTCGTTCATGCCCGGCCCTTTCGCAGTACGGCGGCCAGCGTGTCGATCCGATTGGTCGTGATCGAGTCGACACCGTTCCTGATCAGCTTGCGCATGTTCCGGGCGGTGTCCGGGGTCCACACCGACACCAGCAGACCCGCCCGGTGCACCCGCTCCACCAGCTCCCGGCTCGCCAGCCCGAAGCGGTAGTTGAGCCACCGAGGGCGCACCGCGTCGAGCAGTACGGGGCGGGGCGGGGCCAGCGTGTTCCAGGTCAGCGCGATCTCCGCGTGCGGGTCGGCGGCCCGCACGTGCAGCATCGCCGTACCGCCCGCGCAGTAGTAGACCCGGTCGCCGGCCCCGCACTCGCGGACCGTGCCCACGATCGTGCGCACCGAACTCTCGTCCCCGCCCGGCAGGTCCAGCATCAGACGGTGCGGCCCCGCGGCGATCAGGGCCTCCCGGAGCGTGGGCACCCCGTCGGCGGTGACCTCGCGCAGCTCCTCCAGCGTCATCGTGCCCAGCGGCCGGTCGAAGCCCCACAGCCGCTTCAGGGAGTCGTCGTGCAGCAGGACGGGCATGCCGTCCTCGGTCAGGCGCACGTCGACCTCCACCGCGTCCGCCCCCCGCTCCAGCGCCGAGACGATCGAAGGGACGGTGTTCTCGCGAACGCGATAGGGGTCGCCGCGGTGGCCTACGACAGTGACGGGGTCCATGACCCCATTCTCCCGACGGTCACGCCGACAGCCACTGCTCCGTGTACGTGTCGATCTCCTCGCGCAGCCGCGCCTTGCCCGTCTCGTCCAGGAACGAGGCCTCCACCGCGTTCTTCGCGAGCGCGGCGAGACCGCGCTCGTCCAGGTCCAGGAGCCGGGCGGCCACGGCGTACTCGTTGTTCAGGTCCGTGCCGAACATCGGCGGGTCGTCGCTGTTGATCGTGACCAGGACGCCGGCCTCCACCATCCGCTTGATCGGGTGGTCCTCCAGGCGCTCCACCGCGCGCGTCGCGATGTTCGAGGTCGGGCACACCTCCAGCGCGATCCGGTGCTCCGCGAGGTGCGCGAGCAGCGCCGGGTCCTTCACCGAGCTGGTGCCGTGGCCGATGCGCTCCGCGCCCAGCTCGTTCAGCGCGTCCCAGACCGTCTCGGGGCCGGTCGTCTCGCCGGCGTGCGGGACGCTGCGCAGCCCGGCCGCGCGGGCCCGGTCGAAGTACGGCTTGAACTGCGGGCGCGGCACGCCGATCTCCGGGCCGCCGAGGCCGAAGGAGACCAGGCCCTCCGGGTGCAGCTCGACGGCGAGACGCGCGGTCTCCTCCGCCGCCTCCAGACCGGCCTCGCCGGGGATGTCGAAGCACCAGCGCAGCACCACGCCGAGTTCGGCCTCGGCCGCCTTGCGGGCGTCCTCGATCGCCGCCATGAACGCCCGCTCGTCGATGCCGCGGCGCGTGGAGCTGTACGGGGTGATGGTCAGCTCCGCGTAGCGGATGTTCTGCCGGGCCATGTCCCGGGCGACCTCGTACGTGAGGAGCCGGACGTCCTCCGGGGTGCGGACCAGGTCCACGACGGAGAGGTAGACCTCGATGAAGTGGGCGAAGTCCGTGAACGTGAAGTAGTCGGCGAGGGCGTCCGGATCCGTCGGAACCTTGGAGTCCGGGTGCCGGGCGGCCAGTTCGGCGACGATGCGGGGCGAGGCGGAGCCGACGTGGTGCACGTGCAGCTCGGCCTTCGGGAGCCCCGCGATGAAGGAGTGAAGGTCGGTCATCGGGTCATCGTAGGCCGGGCACATCCCCCTGATGGCGGAGGTCGTAGCATGGCGTGACCACGATGGGGGAGGCCCATGTCCGAGAACAACGACCAGCCCGCGGACCCGTGGGCTCCGCCGAACCAGGACGGCGTCGAGCTGAGCAAGGGAGCGGGAGGCGCGACCGGCGCCCCGGGAGCGCCCGGCGCGTCCACGCCGCCGGTGCACGACCAGCCGACCATGGCGGCCATGCCGGGCGTCGACCTTCCGCCGCCGCCCGCGGCACCGGGAGCGACCGGAGGGACGTTCGGTTACCCGACCGCGCCCCCCGCGGCGACGGGCGCGACACCCGCGTACGGGTACCCGGCCGCGCCGCCGGCCACGTACCCCACCTACGGCTCCGGCTACCCGCAGCAGGGCTGGGGGCAGCCGCCCACCAACGGCTTCGCGATCACCGCCATGATCCTGGGCATCGTGGGCGTGGTGCTCGCCTTCTGCTCCTACGGCATCCTCGGGCTCATCCTCGGCGGTCTCGCGCTGATCTTCGGCATCCTCGGGAAGAAGCGCGCGGACCGCGGTGAGGCCGGCCACCGCGGCCAGGCCATCGCGGGCATCGTCCTCGGCGCGATCGGCCTCGTCCTCGGCGTCGCCGGCATCGCGCTGATCATCTACATCGCCACGCACGTGGACGAGTGGGAGAAGAGCGGCAGGGACGACCCCTGGGGCACCAGCCTGGTCGTCGAGACGCGCCGCTGAGGCGCACGCACCGGAGGACGCGCCGTCACGGCGCGTCAGGCCGGGGGTACGGGGGTCGCTCCGCGCGGCCCCCGTTCTCCTTGCTCCCCGCGGTACCGCCCGCGGGCCTCACCGCAGTCGTTCCCGCGCCTCCATCAGCGCGAAGCCCAGCAGGTTCAGGCCCTGCCAGCGCTCGGGGTCGTACGCCCGGGCGTCGTCCGCCGGCAGGCCGATGCCCCAGACGCGGTCCAGCGGGCTGGCCTCCACGAGGACGCGGCGGCCCGTGCCGAGCAGGAAGGCCTTGAGGGCCTCGTCGGACCCGAACTTGTGCACGCTGCCGGCCACGACGATCTCGAAGCGCTTCCGCTGCCAGACCTCGTCGTCGAAGCCGCGGACCAGGCGGCCCGCCTTCTTCGCCGCCGCCGGTGACGCGGCCGTGAGCGCCGCGCGCTCGGCCTCGGCGTCGCCGAAGAGCCGCGCCTTCTCCGCCATCATCCAGTGCTCGGCGGTCGCGTAGCGCACGCCGTCCACCGCGAAGGGCGACGGCCACCACTGGCTCAGACAGCTCGCCGAGAGCCGCCCCTCGGGGTGCGGACGGTGGCCCCAGAAGTGCAGCCACTTCACCCGTTCGCCGCGTCTGACCTGCTGTTTCAATCGTTCCAGCTCACTCATGCATGCCACTGTTTCAGTTGCCACGGACAGTCCGTACGGCATTTTCCGGCCGTGCTCGACACTTGGTCGACCGATTCCGTCGCGTAACCAAAAGGCAACAACGGAATCACTTGTTGGACCGAAGTCCCTCTGTCAGGATCGGCACTCAACTCGAGCTGGAACAACGGAGAGCGTCATGGGCAACCGCTTCCAGGTGTCGGACCGCTTCGCGGACGGCGCGCAGTACATCGGGGGGCGGCTGCGCCCCGGGACCTCACAGGACGAGTACGCCGTCGTCGACCCGGCGACCGGGAAGGACGTCCTCTCCTACCGGCTGGCGTCGACGGCCGACGTGGACGAGGCCGTCGACGCCGCCCGGGAGGCCTTTCCCGGCTGGTCGGGCGCCACGCCCGGCGAGCGCTCGGACGCCCTGCACCGGCTCGCCGGCGTGCTGGCCGAGCGGGCGGAGGAGTTCGCGCAGGCCGAGTCGCTGCAGTGCGGCAAGCCGGTCAAGCTGACCCGCGAGTTCGACGTGCCCGGCACCGTGGACAACACGGCCTTCTTCGCCGGCGCCGCCCGCCACCTCCAGGGCCAGTCCGCCGGCGAGTACTCCGGCGACCACACCTCGTACGTACGGCGCGAGGCCATCGGCGTCGTCGGCTCGATCGCCCCCTGGAACTACCCGCTGCAGATGGCCGCCTGGAAGATCCTCCCGGCGATCGCCGCGGGCAACACGATCGTCCTCAAGCCGGCCGAGCTGACGCCGCTGACCTCGCTGATGTTCGCGCAGGCGGCCACCGAGGCCGGCATCCCGGACGGCGTCGTCAACGTGGTCACCGGCGCCGGACGGGTCGCCGGCGAGCACCTGGTCGGGCACCCCGGCGTCGCCATGACCTCCTTCACCGGCTCCACCGGCGTGGGCAAGCGGGTCGCCGAGATCGCCACCGCCACCGTCAAGCGGCTCCACCTGGAACTCGGCGGCAAGGCCCCGTTCGTCGTCTTCGACGACGCCGACCTGGAGGCCGCCGCCCACGGCGCCGTCGCCGCCTCCCTCATCAACAGCGGCCAGGACTGCACCGCCGCCACCCGCGCCTACGTCCAGCGGCCGCTGTTCGACGCCTTCGTCGCCCGGGTCGCCGAGCTCATGGAGACCGTGCGGCTGGGGGACCCGTTCGACCCGTCGACCGACCTCGGGCCGCTCGTCAGCCACGCCCAGCGCGACCGGGTCGCCGGCTTCGTCGAGCGGGCCCGCGGCTACGCGACCGTCGTCACCGGCGGCGAAGCCCCTGGTGGCGAGCTGAAGGACGGCGCATACTACCGTCCCACCCTCATCACCGGGGCCGCGCAGGACAGCGAGGTCGTGCAGTCGGAGATCTTCGGCCCGGTCCTCGTGGCGCTGCCCTTCGACGGGGACGACGAGGGCATCCGGCTCGCCAACGACACCCCCTACGGGCTCGCCGCCTCCGCCTGGAGCCGTGACGTCTACCGGGCGAACCGGGCCACGCGCGAGATCAAGGCGGGCTGCGTGTGGGTCAACGACCACATCCCGATCATCAGCGAGATGCCGCACGGGGGCTACAAGGCCTCGGGCTTCGGAAAGGACATGTCGGCGTACTCGTTCGAGGAGTACACGCAGGTGAAGCACGTGATGTACGACAACACGGCGGTGGCGGCCAAGGACTGGCACCGCACGATCTTCGGGGACCGATAGCAGCCGGCCGCCCGACCAGCGGCCAACCCATCCCGAAAGGGCACAGCGCATGGAGCAGTACCAGCCGGACAGCCTGTCCGCCGCGCAGATCGCGGCGATGCGGCGCAGCGTGACGAGCGGCCGGGGCGCCCTCACCCGCCGTTCGCTGCTGCGCGCCGGAGGCGTCGGCGCGCTCACCGTCGGCGGCCTCGCCGGGCTGAGTGCCTGCGGCATCCCGCCGGCCAAGCGGGAGGGCGAGGGACCGGCGTCCACGGACTTCTCGGCCACGGAGATGACGCTGAGCTTCTCCAACTGGACCGAGTACATGGACGTCAGCGAGGACGAGAAGTCCCGGCCGACCCTGGAGGCCTTCACCCGGCGGACCGGCATCAAGGTCAAGTACACCGAGGACATCAACGACAACGTCGAGTTCTTCGGCAAGATCAAACCGCAGCTCGCGGCCGGCCAGGACACCGGCCGCGACCTGATCTGCGTGACCGACTGGCTGGCCGCCCGCATGATCCGGCTGGGATGGGTGCAGAAGCTGGACCCGTCGCACCTGCCCCACGCGTACGCCAACCTGTCCACGCAGTTCCGCCGGCCCGACTGGGACCCGGGCCGGGCGTACTCGTACCCCTGGACCGGCATCTCCACGGTCATCGCCTACAACGCCAAGGCGACCGGCGGCAGGAAGGTCGACTCCGTCACCCAGCTGCTTGACGACCCCGCGCTCAAGGGCCGGGTCGGCTTCCTCACCGAGATGCGCGACTCGGTCGGCATGACGCTCATCGACATGGGCAAGGACCCCGGAAAGTTCACCGACGCCGACTTCGACGGCGCGATCGGACGGCTCCAGAAGGCCGTCGACAAGAAGCAGATCCGCCGCTTCACCGGCAACGACTACACCTCCGACCTGGACAAGGGCGACCTGGCGGCCTGCCTGGCCTGGGCCGGCGACATCATCCAGCTCCAGGCCGACAACCCGGACATCAAGTTCGCCATCCCGTCCGCGGGCTACATCACCTCCAGCGACAACCTGCTCGTCCCGGCGAACTCCCGGCACAAGACCAACGCCGAGAAGCTCATCGACTACTACTACGAGCTCCCGGTCGCCGCGCAGCTCGCCGCGTACATCAACTACGTCTGCCCGGTCGACGGGGTGAAGGACGAGCTGTCCAAGATCGACCCCGAGCTCGCGAACAACACGCTGATCCTCCCGGACAAGGCGATGGCGGCGAAGTCCCGTGCCTTCCGCTCGCTCAGCAGCGCGGAGGAGACGGCGTACGAGGAGAAGTTCGCCAAGCTCATCGGCGCCTGAGGCCGTCGTCCGTTCCTTCACGAATCCCGGGATCCCCTCCATGACTGACAAGACTGCTCACACTGGCAACACCGGCGGCGGCGACGTCCGTCTCTCCGGCATCAGCAAGACCTACGGCTCGTTCACCGCCGTGCACCCGCTCGACCTGACGATCCCGCAGGGCTCGTTCTTCGCCCTGCTCGGCGCCTCCGGCTGCGGCAAGACCACCACGCTGCGGATGATCGCCGGCCTGGAGGACCCCACGACGGGCACCGTCTTCCTCGGCGACCGCGACGTCACCGACCTCCCGCCGTACAAGCGGCCGGTGAACACGGTCTTCCAGTCCTACGCGCTCTTCCCGCACATGGACATCTTCGAGAACATCGCCTTCGGTCTGCGCCGGCGCGGCATCAAGTCGGTGAAACCGCAGGTGGACGAGATGATCGAGCTGGTGCAGCTGGGCGAGCACGCCCACAAGAAGCCGCACCAGCTCTCCGGCGGCCAGCAGCAGCGCGTCGCCGTGGCCCGTGCGCTCATCAACCACCCGCAGGTGCTGCTGCTCGACGAGCCGCTCGGAGCCCTCGACCTCAAGCTGCGCCGCCAGATGCAGCTGGAGCTCAAGCGCATCCAGACCGAGGTCGGCATCACCTTCGTCCACGTCACCCACGACCAGGAGGAGGCCATGACCATGGCCGACCAGGTCGCGGTGATGAACGGCGGCCGGGTCGAGCAGCTGGGCGCTCCCGCCGACCTGTACGAGAACCCGCAGACCACCTTCGTCGCCAACTTCCTCGGCACCTCGAACCTGATCGAGGCCGAGGTCGTCGAGACCGGCGGCGACGTCCTCGTGACCGCCGGCGGCGGCAAGCTCCGCGTGCCCGGCGAGCGCTGTACCTCCGCCGTGCGCGCGGGCGGCAAGGTGCTCGTCGGCGTACGGCCCGAGAAGATCTCGCTGACGCACGCCGACGACGCCGACGAGATCGCCGCGGGCCGCAACCGGGTGACCGGCCGGATCGCCGACTCCTCGTTCATCGGCGTCTCCACCCAGTACGTGGTGAACTCCCCGGCCGGCGCCGAGCTCCAGGTGTACGAGCAGAACATCGAGCGGGACTCCCGTCTGGTGCCCGGCACCGAGGTCGTCCTGCACTGGAACCCGGCGCACACCTTCGGCCTCGACGCGGCCCAGTCCCTGCTCGCCGGGACCGTGGGCGACGCGGGCGCGGAGACGGTGGAGGACGCCGCATGAGCACCACCCTGGTCAAGGAGACCCCGCCCATAGAGGAACCGGTCCTCCGCAAGCTCTCCACCCGCCGTCGGCTCGTGCCGTACTGGCTGCTGCTGCCCGGCATCGTCTGGCTGCTGGTCTTCTTCGCGCTGCCGATGGTCTACCAGGCCTCCACCTCGGTGCAGACCGGCTCCCTGGAGCAGGGCTTCGAGGTCACCTGGCACTTCGCGACCTACTGGGACGCCTTCCAGGAGTACTGGCCGCAGTTCGTCCGCTCGCTGCTCTACGCGGGCACCGCGACGCTGCTGTGCCTGCTGCTCGGCTACCCGCTGGCGTACCTCATCGCCTTCAAGGCCGGGCGCTGGCGCAACCTGCTCCTCGTCCTCGTCATCGCGCCGTTCTTCACCAGCTTCCTGATCCGCACGCTGGCCTGGAAGACGATCCTCGCGGACGACAGCCTGGTGGTCGACGCACTGAACACGCTGCACGTGCTCGACGTGACCAGCTGGCTCGGCTGGACCGAGGGCGACCGGGTGCTCGCCACCCCGATGGCCGTCGTCGCCGGTCTCACGTACAACTTCCTGCCGTTCATGATCCTGCCGCTCTACACCTCCCTGGAGCGCATCGACGGCCGGCTGCACGAGGCCGCGCAGGACCTCTACGCCTCCCCGGCCACCACCTTCCGCAAGGTGACCTTCCCGCTGTCCATGCCGGGCGTCGTCTCCGGCACGCTGCTCACCTTCATCCCGGCGAGCGGCGACTACGTCAACGCCGAGCTGCTCGGCTCCACCGACACCAAGATGGTCGGCAACGTCATCCAGTCGCAGTTCCTGCGGGTCCTGGACTATCCGACGGCCGCCGCCCTGTCGTTCATCCTCATGGCGGTCGTGCTGCTCATGGTCACCGTCTACATCCGCCGCGCGGGAACGGAGGACCTGGTCTGATGCAGTGGCTGCGGAAGAATCTCGTCGTCATCGCGGGCCTGCTCACGCTCGCGTACCTGATCCTGCCGAACGTCGTCGTCATGGCGTTCTCGTTCAACAAGCCGAACGGGCGCTTCAACTACGCCTGGCAGCAGTTCTCGCTGGACGCCTGGAAGGACCCCTGCGGCGTCGCCGACATGTGCGAGTCGCTCACCCTCTCGCTCCAGCTCGCCGCGTGGGCCACGGCCGGCGCGGTCGTCCTCGGCACCATGATCGCCTTCGCGCTGGTCCGCTACCGCTTCCGGGCACGCGGCGCGATCAACTCGCTGATCTTCCTGCCGATGGCGATGCCCGAGGTCGTCATGGCCGCCTCGCTGCTCACCCTGTTCCTCAACATGGGCGCGGAGCTGGGCTTCTGGACGGTCCTCATCGCCCACATCATGTTCTGCCTGTCGTTCGTCGTCACGGCGGTCAAGGCGCGCGTGATGTCCATGGACCCGCGGCTCGAGGAGGCGGCGCGCGACCTGTACGCGGGGCCCGTGCAGACCTTCCTGAGGGTGACGCTGCCGATCGCCGCCCCCGGCATCGCGGCCGGCGCGCTGCTCGCCTTCGCGCTCTCGTTCGACGACTTCATCATCACCAACTTCAACGCGGGCTCCACGGTGACCTTCCCCATGTTCGTCTGGGGCTCGGCACAGCGCGGAACCCCCGTCCAGATCAACGTCATCGGTACGGCGATGTTCGTCATCGCGGTGCTGGTGGTCGTGGCCGGGCAGATCGTCTCGAACCGGCGCAGGAAAACGGCAACAGCCTGACATCAGCGCCTGACCGGCGGCCGAGCCGGTCAGGCACCGAAGGAGTTGGAAACCATGGCCCCAGTCGCCATGCGTCTCGCTGCACAATCTCTCTCCGACGCCCAGCCCGTCCCCTTCTGGCTGGAAGACCCCGGCAAGCCCGGAGCCCTGCCCGCCCTCGCCGGCCCCGAGCGGTGCGACCTGCTCGTGGTGGGCGGCGGCTACAGCGGACTGTGGACCGCGCTCCTCGCCAAGGAGCGCGACCCCTCCCGGGACGTCGTCCTCATCGAAGGCCGCGAGGTGGGCTGGGCCGCCTCGGGCCGCAACGGCGGCTTCTGCGCCGCCTCCCTCACCCACGGATTCGGCAACGGCCTCGCCCGCTGGCCGGAGGAGCTGCCGACGCTGGAGCGGATGGGCGAGCGGAACCTCGACGCCATCGAGGAGGCCGTCGCCCGCTACTCCCTCGACTGCGACTTCGAGCGCACCGGCGAGATCGACGTGGCCACCGAGGCCTACCAGGTCGACGAGCTGCACGAGTGGTACGAGGAGGCCGACCGGCTCGGGCTCGCCGGGGGCCTGGAGCTGCTCGACCGCGACCAGCTGCGCGCCGAGGTCGACTCGCCCACGTTCCAGGGCGGCCTGTGGGACCGCCGCGGAGTCGCCATGCTGCACCCGGCCAAACTGGCCTGGGGCCTCAAGCGGGCCTGCCTGGACCTCGGCGTGCGGATCTTCGAGAACACGCCGGCGCTCGACCTGGTCCCGGCGGGCGGCGGAATGGCCGTGCGCACCCCGTACGGCAGGGTCGCGGCCCGCCGGGTGGCGCTCGGCACCAACGTCTTCCCGTCGCTGGTCAAGCGGCTGCGGCACTACACCGTCCCGGTGTACGACTACGCGCTGATGACCGAGCCGCTGAGCCCCGAGCAGCTGGCGTCGGTGGGCTGGAAGAACCGCCAGGGCCTCGGCGACTCCGCCAACCAGTTCCACTACTTCCGGATCACCGCCGACCACCGCATCCTCTGGGGCGGCTACGACGCGGTCTACCGCTTCGGCGGCAAGGTGGCCGCCGAGATGGACCACCGCCCGGAGACGTACCTGAAGCTGGCCCAGCACTTCTTCACCTGCTTCCCGCAGCTGGAGGGCCTGCGCTTCAGCCACGCCTGGGGCGGGGCGATCGACACCTGCTCGCGCTTCTCGGCCTTCTTCGGCACGGCGCACCACGGCAAGGTGGCGTACGCGCAGGGCTACACGGGGCTCGGCGTGGGCGCGACCCGGTTCGGCGCCGACGTGATGCTGGACCTGCTGGCGGGGGAGCGGACCGAGCGCACGGAGCTGCGGATGGTGCGCTCCAAGCCGCTGCCGTTCCCGCCGGAGCCGATCGCGTGGGCGGGCATCGGGATCACCAAGTGGTCGCTGGCCCGCGCCGACGAGAACGGCGGCCGGCGGAACCTGTGGCTGAAGACGATGGACCGACTGGGTCTCGGCTTCGACAGCTGAGCCGTCGAGTGGTGTGACCTAGATCACATGCGATGAGTGCGGGACCCGCGTCATAGGCGCGGGGCGGCCCTCTCTCTCCCTGTGGATTCCGCGACCGGCGGGTCCATGAGGAGAGAGAGGGCTTCGTCATGACTGGAACGGGGACGGGTGCGGGGGCCACGGAGGCCAGGGCCGTCGTGGAGTGGCTGGCCTCGGCCGCGCCCGATCCCGACGCCTGCCGCTGGGAGTGGGAGCGCAGCCCGCACGGGGTCGCGCTGCTGCCCGCCGGCCGGCGCTGGGACGTGCTGATCCTGCCGGCCGGGCTCGGTCGTGCGGCGCTCGACGTGCTGACCCGCCTGGTGGACCGGCCCGGCCCGGTCCTCGCCGACTTCGGCGGGGCCCGGGTCGGCTTCTTCGTGCCGCCGGGCACCGCCGCCCGCTGGCTGGGCACCGGCGTGCGCGGCGCGGGGGCCGGTTCCTGGATCGTGGTGCCGTACCCGGGGCGGATGGCCGGCCGGACCCGCTGGCTGGTGCCGCCGGACGCGGCGGGCACCCTCACCGATCCGGCAGTGCTCGAACTCGCGATGCACGAGGCGGCGGGTCGACTCGCCGGCGGGCACGGGGGGACGGGCATCCGGTGAGGGGCGCGGCGCCCGTCCAGAGGTCTTGACCACATGATTGGTCTGGACCATGCTGTGGCGCGCTCCACTCGATTCCCCCACCCCCGGAGGCAGTTGTGGACCGCACCAGACCTCTGACCCTCCTGCTGGCCGGCGTCCTCGCCGCCGGCGGGATCGCGGCGCTCACCAGTCCCGTGGCCCGGGCCGCCGACACCGAACTCGCCCGCAACGGCGGCTTCGAGTCCGGCCTCGACGGCTGGAACTGCACGGCCGGCAGCGGGGCCGTCGTCGCGTCGCCCGTACACGGCGGGACGAAGGCCCTGCAGGCCACACCGGCCGGCAGCGACAACGCCCGGTGCGCGCAGACCGTCACCGTCAAGCCGAACTCCACCTACACGCTGAGCGGCTGGGTCCGCGGCTCCTACGTGTACCTCGGCGCCTCCGGCACCGGCACCACCGACGTCTCCACCTGGACCCAGTCGGCGCCCGACTGGCAGCGGCTCGCCACCACCTTCACCACCGGCGCCTCCACCACCTCGGTCACCGTCTACAGCCACGGCTGGTACGGCACCGGCGCCTACCACGCCGACGACCTGTCCCTGCTCGGCCCCGGCGGCGACCCGGTCCAGATCCCGGGCACCCCCACGGGCCTCACGGTCACCGGCGCCCCCACCGCCTCCACCGTCCCCCTGAGCTGGAACCCGGTCTCCGGCGCCACCGCCTACCACGTCTACGTCGACGGAGTGCGGAAGGCCACCACCGCCGGCACCGGCGCCACCATCGGCGGCCTCACCCCCGCCACCTCGTACGACGTCCAGGTCTCCGCCGCCAACAGTGCGGGCGAGTCCCCGAAGTCACCGACCGTCAGGGCCACCACCGCGGACGGCGGCGGCGGAACCCCGGGCGGCGGGCTGCCCGCCCACGCCCTCGTCGGCTACCTCCACGCGAGCTTCGCCAACGGCTCCGGCTACACCCGGATGGCCGACGTCCCCGACTCGTGGGACGTCATCAACCTCGCCTTCGGCGAGCCGACCTCGGTCACCTCCGGCGACATCCGCTTCCGCCTGTGCCCGGCGGCCGAATGCCCGAACGTCGAGTCGCCCGAGGAGTTCAAGGCCGCCATCAAGGCCAAGCAGGCCGCCGGCAAGAAGGTCCTCATCTCCATCGGCGGCCAGAACGGCCAGGTCCAGCTCTCCACCACGGCAGCCCGCGACGCCTTCGTCACCTCCGTCTCGGAGATCATCGACGAGTACGGCCTCGACGGCCTCGACATCGACTTCGAGGGCCACTCGCTCTCGCTGCAGACCGGCGACACCGACTTCCGCAATCCGACCAGCCCGGTCATCGTCCACCTGATCCAGGCGGTCAGGACCCTCAAGGCCAGGTACGGCGAGGACTTCGTGCTCACCATGGCCCCGGAGACCTTCTTCGTCCAGCTCGGCTACCAGTACTACGGCTCCGGCCCCTGGGGCGGCCAGGACCCGCGCGCCGGCGCCTACCTGCCGGTCATCCACGCCCTGCGCGACGACCTCACCCTGCTGCACGTCCAGGACTACAACTCGGGCCCCGTCATGGGCCTCGACAACCAGTACCACTCCATGGGCGGCGCCGACTTCCACATCGCCATGACCGACATGCTGCTCACCGGCTTCCCGGTCGCGGGCAACACCGAGCGCTTCTTCCCGGCCCTCCGCCCCGACCAGGTCGCCATCGGCCTCCCCGCCTCCCCCCAGGCCGGCAACGGCCACACCGCACCGGCCGAGGTCGCCAAGGCCCTCGACTGCCTGACCAGGAACACCGGCTGCGGCAGCTATCGGACCCACGGCACCTGGCCCGGCCTGCGCGGCCTGATGACCTGGTCGATCAACTGGGACCGCTACAACGACTGGCAGTTCAGCCGGAACTTCGACGCCTACCCCTGGAACTGACCCTCCTGGAGCCGGCCCTCCCCGGGGGCCGGCCCCAGCCCCGTCCGCTCGAGCGCCCGGACCATCGCCGGAAGGTCCGGTGCGCCGCCGTCCTCCGCGACCACGTGCGCCGCCAGCAGCTCCGGCGTCAGCCGCCGCTCCTCGGCGGCGGCGAGCAGGACCTCCGCCGCCGCCTTGTCGTACCCCACGAGGTCCACCAGCAGGTCCAGCGCCTCCTGCCGGTCCGTGAACCGGCTCATCCCGCAGTCGAGGCCGTCGTCCCCCAGGTCCTCCGGGTACACCGCCCGGGACCAGGCGCCGTCCTCGTACCAGTACACACAGCCCAGCTCCCACCCGTCGAGCAGCTCGCGCAGCTCGTCGTACGGCAGCCAGTCCGGCCCGCCGGCCAGCACGTCGACGGGCGGCTTGTGCCACTTGCAGCCGCTGGACTCGTCCTCGCCGTACAGCACCCAACGGCCCTCGCCCAGTCGGGAGAAGGCCCACCAGGTGCAGCCGGCGTCGTCGAGGTGCAGCCCCTCGTCGTCGATCCAGACGCCGGTCCGGCGCGCCCCCCGGGCCTCCTTCGCGGTGGTCGCCCGCACCACCGCGTTCACGCCCCAGCGCGCCCACAGCAGCGCGGGCTCGGGAAGGTCGGAGGGCAGTCCGGGCCGGTGGATCGTCATCAGTGCTCCGGTTCGTCCGTACGGGTGGCGGCAGCGCGACCGTATCGCGCGGCGAACACCGGCCAGCGCAGCAGGGGCAGGCAGAGGGCGACGGACGCCAGCACGTCCAGCGGCCAGTGGAAGCCCCGCAGGACGAGTCCGGCGGCGGTGACGGCGGTCAGCAGGACGGCCACCGGGAGCAGCCGCCGCGACACCAGGAGGGCCGCGCCGGTGTACGCCACCATCGCCGTGGCCGTGTGCCCCGACGGGAAGTAGCCGTGCGCCCACGGCTCGAGCGGGCCGGGGCGGGCCGTCCAGAGCTTCAGCGGGACGACCAGGAGCGGGACCAGCGCCATGGCAAGGCCCGCCCAGAGGGCGGCGGCCCACCGGCCCCGCCGCACCGCGTACGCCATGGCGCAGACCAGCATGGGCAGGGCGACGGTCAGGTTGCCGAGATCCGAGGCCGCCTCGCTCAGTGCGCGCGGCACGCTGTCCACCAGGACACGGGAGAGACGTTCGTCGAGGCGGGCCAGGGGGCCGTGGGCGATAACCTGCCATGTTACGACACCAGAGAGAAGAAGTGCAAGGAAAATCGTCGATCTTCTCGGAACGGGGAGTCGTGTCTCGCGCTGGGACGTACTACTGCTGGTGTGGAGCTGGGCCAGGAAACGAGGAAGCACGATGACCAGCCTGACAGGACTGATCGGCCGCGAGTACCTCCGGGTCTCTGCCAAGGGGAACCGATCCATCCCCGAGCAGCACGACGACGACGGCAACGCGGCGGACCGTGAAGGAATCACCCTCGGCGCAGCATACGAGGACCGGGGCAGCGCCTCCCGCTATGCCACTCGCCCCCGCGACGACTTCGCCTCCTGGAGGGAACGTCCTCACGCGCTGGCTCCGGACGCCGGTCGAGGTGGAGGTAGTCGCCTACCTCTTCGCCTCTGACAGGCTCGGGCAGGTGCGCGTCGCCCGGTCGTCGGCGCCCGGCCGGCCCGGAGCGGCGAGCGAGCGGCTGGTGTTCCGCCGCCGGGCGGCTTGAGACGCGCAGAGAACAAGCCAAAGGGCAGAAGCAGGGGGGGGTGGCTTCTGCCCTTTGGGGGGGACCGGGCTGCCGCGCGCCCCGGGGGGTGTGGGGCGGGCGGCCATCCGATCGGTGAGGAGTTCCGGAGCCCAGGGCTCCAGTGGTGTGCGCGAAGGCACGGTTCGGGCGGGGCTGGGGAGGCTCCGCCCTGGGTGTTTCTCTCATCTGCAGAAACCGTACGGCACGAAACGGGGGGCCGACAGCCGGAACTCCATCCCGCCATCGGCCCCCCACAGCTTCTTCACACAGGGTGTCAGAAGTCGCCGTTCCGCCGTCAGATCCGGGCGAGAGCCGCCTCGATGACGTCGAGGCCCTCGTTCAGCAGGTCCTCGCCGATGACCAGCGGCGGGAGGAAGCGGAGCACGTTGCCGTACGTGCCGCAGGTGAGGACCAGGACGCCCTCGCCGTGGCAGTACTTGGCGAGCGCGGCGGCCGCCTCGGCGTACGGCTCCTTCGTCTCCGGGTCCTTCACCAGCTCGATGGCGATCATGGCGCCACGGCCGCGGATGTCACCGATGACCGGGAACTTCTCCTGCATCGCGGTGAGGCGGCCCTTCATGACCTCCTCGATGCGCTTGGCCTTGCCGTTGAGGTCGAGCTCCTTCATGGTCTCGATGGCACCCAGGGCACCGGCGCAGGCCACCGGGTTGCCGCCGTAGGTGCCGCCGAGGCCGCCGCCGTGCACGGAGTCCATGATCTCGGCGCGGCCGGTCACGGCGGCCAGCGGCAGACCGCCCGCGATGCCCTTGGCGGTGGTGATCAGGTCCGGGACGATGCCCTCGTCCTCGCAGGCGAACCACTGGCCGGTACGGCAGAAGCCGGCCTGGATCTCGTCCGCGACGAAGACGATGCCGTTGTCGTTGGCGAACTTCACGATCGCCGGCAGGAAGCCCTTGGCCGGCTCGATGAAGCCGCCCTCGCCGAGCACCGGCTCGATGACGATCGCGGCGACGTTCTCGGCGCCGATCTGCTTGGTGATGTTGTCGATCGCCTGCGCGGCGGCCTCGGGGCCGCAGTTCTCGGCACCGGTGGGCCAGCGGTAGCCGTAGGCGACCGGCACGCGGTAGACCTCGGGGGCGAACGGGCCGAAGCCCTGCTTGTACGGCATGTTCTTCGCCGTCATGCCCATGGTGAGGTTGGTGCGGCCGTGGTAGCCGTGGTCGAAGACGACGACGGCCTGGCGCTTGGTGTACGAACGGGCGATCTTGACCGCGTTCTCGACCGCCTCGGCGCCCGAGTTGAACAGCGCCGACTTCTTGGCGTGGTCGCCCGGGGTCAGCTCGGCCAGCGCCTCGCAGACCTCCACGTAACCCTCGTACGGCGTCACCATGAAACAGGTGTGGGTGAAGTCCTGGAGCTGCGCGGAGGCGCGGCGCACCACGGCCTCGGCGGAGGCGCCCACGGAGGTCACGGCGATGCCGGAACCGAAGTCGATCAGCAGGTTGCCGTCGACGTCCTCGATGATGCCGCCGCCCGCGCGCTTGGTGAACACGGGCAGCGTGGAGCCCACGCCACCGGCGACGGTGTCGAGCCGACGAGCCTGGAGCTCCTGCGACTTCGGACCGGGAATGGCGGTGACGACGCGCCGCTCCTGCGGGACAGCGTTCATGCGGGGCTCCTGGGGGTGTTCTGGACGCACTTGCGGGTTTCCTCCGCAGGCTAGGCGCGGGGGAGGGGCTCAGGCATGCGCCGATCGGGAGTGTTGGGGGCGTGTCGTTGTCCGCGATGGACATGGCGACGGCGCCGTGTACGCCGATCCGGCCCGGGCACGGCCCCGGTGGCAGGGCTCGCACGCCGCCGGGCCGCCCCCGGCGGCTTCCCGGCCGCCCTCGCGGCGCGCCCGGTGCGCTTCCCGGCGGCCCTGGGCCGTACGGGTGGCCGAATCCTCTCCCGAGCGGGCCCGGGCCACTAGATTGACGGTGGCACAGTTGCGGCGACCTGGCTGGTCAGGGGGCAGGGGTTCATGGAAACCGACGGCACGTACGAGTCGACCGA
>NZ_SDOY01000092.1 GCF_004117935.1 Streptomyces roseicoloratus
GGACACGGCCGGCGCGACGGTCGCCGTGGGGGCGGTCGTCGCCGTGGCCGCGGTGGTGGCCCCGGCGAGGGCGGTCGGGCCGAGGCCGGCGGCCTCGCGGACGGCGCCGAGCAGCAGGGCCGCCGGCGGGACGAGCAGCAGTCCGGCGAGCAGCCCCTCGGCGGGGACGAGGCCGTGCCAGAGGCCGGCGCAGTGGGCGCAGCCCCGGGCGTGGCGGGCTATGCGCTTGCGCCACAGCGCGGAGGGCCGGCCGTCCCAGATGCCGAGGCTCTCCCGCAGCGTCGGACACAGCGGGGTCGCGGACAGGGCGCGTACGACGACCCGGGCGCTCTCCAGGCGTTCCTTCATGCGCTGGATCCGTACCCCGGCGTGCTCGGTCGGAATTTCCAGGGCGGCGGCGACCTCGTGACGGGTCAGTTCACCGGCGCATTCCAGCCACCACAGGGACAGCAGGGCGTTGTCCTCGGGCTCCAGCCAGCGGGTGGCCTCCGCGGTCTCGCGCCGCTGCCCGGACAGCTGCAGCCGGACCACGGTCAGCTCGACGAAGTCGGCACCGGGCCTGGCCATGTCACGGGCCTCGTCGAGGGTGCCGGCGGCGTGGCGGGCCTGCTGGCGGTGCCAGTGGGTGCGGAGCGTGTTCATGGCGATGGCGACCAGCCAGGACCGGAAGCCGTCCGGGGACCGCAGGCCGCCGAGCCCGTCGAGCGCCCGGAGCATCGTCTCCTGGACGACGTCGTCCACGTCGTGGTGCCCGTTCATCGCCCGCCCGACGATGTTGTAGACGAGCGGAAGATACGCGGCGACGAGCCGGTCCCGCGCCTCGGGGTCACCACCCTGCGCGGCCCTCACCAGCTCGGTCCCGTGCGGTGCTTCCATGCCTTGCCTCATCCTGGTCGTCCTGCCTGTTGCCGATGCCCGACACCTGGGAGACCACGACAGGCCCGCCGGATAACGGAAACCGCCGGGGAATTTTCGAGATGGCCGAAAACCGCCCCTCCCCGGGGCTCCGGCCGCGGAGTCTAGCCCGCGGGCCCACCCACCGGCAGTCCGCAGGACGGAAACCCGACGGACGGCGCCCGGACCGCCGCCGCTCCTGCGGCCGCCGATGGGCCACGACGGTACGGCGTCGGCCGGCGAGAAGGCCCTGTTCGTGGCGCGCCGTGGACTGACCACGGCCGGCGGGGTCCGCCGTCGGGGTGGTCCGCCGGCGCCTGTGGATAACGTTGGGCGAATGTCGGCCGAGCGTGATAGTCACTACTCCATCGGGGAGGTGTTCTCTGACCTGCCCGTTCGACAGTCAAGGGGTGGGACATGGCATTGCTCCGTGAGTGGGGGCTCACGCTCGGGAAATGGACCGGCCGGTCCGCGGCGACGCTGGAGCGGGACTCCGGCGATCCCGATGTGACGCGCGCCCGCGAGGCCGCCGAGGCGGGCGACTGGACGTCCCTGCGGGCCGTCCTCGAAGCGCGGCCCGAGAGCACGGACCGCGCGGACCTGCTGATGGCCGTCGCGAACACCGCCGGCGTGGAGCGCTGGATCACCGGCGTGCTGGAAGCGGAGCCGGACGCGGCGCTGCCGCGGCTGGTCGCGGGGTTCCGGCAGGTCCGCTGGGGCTGGGAGGCCAGGACCGGCATGCGGGCCGAGTACGTCTCGCGCGAGCAGTTCGAGGTGTTCCACGACCGGCTGCGCACGGCGGAGACGTGGCTGTACGAGGCGGCCGAGCGCGAGCCGGCGTGGACCTCGCCCTGGTACGGCCTCCTGATGAGCGGCCGCGGCCTCGAAGTCGGCCCGGTCGTGGCGCGGCGCCGCTTCGAGGCGGCCGTGCGGCGCGACCCGTACCACCTGGGCGCGCACCAGCAGCGGCTGCAGCAGGTCTGCGAGAAGTGGAACGGCTCGCACGAGGAGATGCACGCCTTCGCGCGCGAAGCCGCGTTCGGCGCGCCCGTCGGCACGCCGCTCGGCCAGCTCGTCGCGCTCGCGCACATCGAGCACTGGCTCGCCCTCGACGGCGACCCGGGCGTCGCGTACATGCGCCGCCCCGACGTGGTGGCGTCCCTGCACCAGGCCGCCGACCACGCGTACCGGCACCCGGAGTTCGCGCCGCGCACCGGCCGCCTCCAGGTGTTCAACAGCTTCGCCATGGCCTTCTCGATGGCCGGCGAGCGGGCCGCCGCGCGCGAGTGCTTCGAGGCGTCCGGGGGCCTGGTCACGGAGTTCCCCTGGAGCTATCTCGACGGTGACCCGGTCGCCGCCTACCGCAAGCATCGTTCCGCCGCCGGCCGCTGAGCCGGAGATCCGCCTTCCGGCATGGTGGCCCCCCGTCCCGAACCAGGCGTCCGGGGCCCAGGAGCCGGCATGGCTCCGCCCCCGGCCCCCGTACCCACCTCGCCGCTCGTCCGCACCTCCGTAGCCCGTCTTCACCTCCGTAGCCCGCCTTCACCTCCGCACCTCGTCTCCACCTCCGCACCTCGCACATCTTCCGTACCCCGTCATCCCTCCGTACCTCATACCGACCGTCGTACCGTCAGAAAGACGTCATCCAGGTGTCCCACTCGAACCGGGCCGAGACCGCCCACACCTTCCAGGTCGATCTGCGCGGCCTGGTCGACCTGCTCTCCCATCACCTCTACTCCAGTCCGCGCGTCTACCTCCGCGAGCTGCTGCAGAACGCCGTCGACGCGATCACGGCGCGTCAGGCGGCCGTGCCCGGCGCGCCCGGCAGCATCACCGTGCGCACCGGCGACACGCTCACCGTCACGGACACCGGCATCGGTCTGACCGAAGCCGACGTGCACCGTTTCCTCGCGACCATCGGGCGCAGCTCCAAGCGGACCGCCGACGGCGGCCTCGACGGCGCCGGACTGGACGCGGCGCGCGGGGAGTTCATCGGCCAGTTCGGCATCGGTCTGCTCGCCTGTTTCGTGGTGGCCGACGAGATCACGGTGCTCAGCCGGTCGGCCGTCGACCCCGCGGCGCCCGCCGTCGAGTGGCGCGGCCACTCCGACGGCCGCTACACCCTCCGTACGCTGCCGGCGTCGGCGGTGCCCGAGCCGGGCACCACCGTGCGCCTCACTCCGCGTGCCGACAACGCGGAGTGGACGAGCCCCGAGCAGGTCGTCGCGCTCGCCCGGCACTACGGCGGGCTGCTGCGGCACGAGGTGACCGTGGTCGGTCCGCGCGGCGAGAGCCACCGGGTCAACGACACGCCGCCGTGGGAGCGGCAGCACCGCTCCCCGCTGGCCCGCCGGGAGGCGCTCACCGCGTACTGCCGCACCCTGTTCGACTTCACGCCGCTCGACACCATCGACCTGGATCTGCCGGCGGCCGGGCTGCGCGGTGTGGCCTATGTGCTGCCGACCGCGGTGAGCCCGGCGCAGCGGGCCGGTCACCGGGTGCACCTCAAGGGCATGCTGCTGACCGACCAGGCGCCCGAACTGCTGCCCGACTGGGCGTTCTTCGTGCGCTGCGTGGTCGACACGACCAGCCTGCGGCCGACCGCCTCGCGCGAGTCGCTCTACGAGGACGGCACGCTCTCGGCCGTGCGGGACGCGCTCGGCGAGCGGATCCGCGACTGGCTGACCGGGCTCGCCGCGAGCGACCCGGCGCTGCTGCACCGCTTCATCGACACCCACCACCTCGCGGTCAAGGCGCTGGCCCGCTACGACGACGAACTGCTGCGGATCGTGCTGCCGTGGCTGCCGTTCGAGACCACCGACGGCAACGTCACCCTGGAGGAGTTCGCCCGGACCCATCCGACGCTCCTCGTCACCCGTAGCGTCGAGGAGTTCCGTCAGGTCGCGCCGATCGCCGCGGCGGCGGGTCTCGGCGTCGTCAACGGCGGTTACACCTACGACCGGGACCTGGTGCTCCGGCTGCCGGAGATCCGGCCCGGCACGACGGTCACGGACCTCGACCCGGCCACGGTGACCGCGCACCTGGACGCCGTGGACCCGACCGCCGAGCTGCGCGCCGCCGGCTTCCTCGCCGTGGCCCGGGAGACCGTCGGCGTCCACGACTGCGACGTGGTGCTGCGGGACTTCCAGCCGGTCACCGCGCCCGCGCTGCTGCTCGACAACCGCGAGGCACGGCACGAGCGGACCCGGTCGAGCCTCGCCGCCGACAGCGACGGACTGTGGGCGGACATCCTCGGCTCGCTGCGCAACGAGACACCGCGCGCGCAGCTGGTCCTGAACCACCTCAACCCGCTGGTCCGGCAGGCCGTCACGATCACCGAGCGCGGCCTCGCCGTGACCACGGCCGAGGCGCTGTACGGGCAGGCGCTGCTGCTGAGCCGTCGCCCGCTCAAGGCGAGCGAGAGCGCCCTGCTCAACCGGGCCTTCATGGGTCTGCTCAGCCATGCCATGCACCACACCGGCACGGACACCCCCGGCGGTCCGGGGACCCCCGGCACCGAGCCCCGGAAGGAACTGTAGATGCTGGACACCCCCGAGGCCGTGTTCGAGGCGTTGCGGGAGAACCACGACCGCCCGCACGGCCTGCAGCGCACCGTCACCGCCGAGGAACTGGTGGAGGCGGCCGAGGTCTTCGAGAAGCCGGACGTGCTCGTCACCGCGCTCCTGGAGCTGATGACGGCCTACGAGTTCACCGGTGAGCACCGCAAGTCGCCGGTCGCGTTCGCCCGGCTCCTGAAACTGTGGGACACCGCTCCCGGTTCGTTCAGCGAGTGGGAGGCCCACCAGGTCTTCTGGCGCTTCAAGTGGGTGACGACCTCGCTGCTCCAGGTGCCCGAGGTGCCGCTGGCCACGGTCCTGGGCTGGATCGACCGGATGCGCGAGCGCTACGAGGCGGCCGGGCACGGCATGCAGCCGGTGGCGGCCATGGGCTACCACGTCGCCGAGCACACCGGCGTGGGCGTCGCCGACGCGTACGACCTGTGGGTGACCCGGCCGCGCACGGACCTGAGCGACTGCGAGGCCTGCGAGACCCGCGGCATCGCCGGCCACCTTCTGTCGGCCGGTGACGACGAGGGCGCCCTGGACGCCTGGCGCCCCGTGCTCGACGGGTCCCAGGGCTGCTCCGAGGAGCCGCAGTCCAGCCAGGCGCGCGCCCTGCTGCCCCTGCTGCGCACCGGCCGCCTGGACGAGGCCCGCTCGCACCACCTCACCGGCTACCGCCGGATCCGGGGCAACACCGGCATGCAGGAGGAGCTGGGTCTGCACCTGGAGTTCTGCGCCCTGTCCCGGAACGAGGGGCGCGGCCTGGAGATCCTCGCGGAGAACCGCGGTCCGTTCGAGGCGGGCGGCGCGCCGCTGGCCCGGCTGGAATTCCTCACCGGCGCCGAGGTGCTGCTGGCCCGGATCGTGGCGGACGGTCTCGGCGACACCGCCGTCGCGGGCCCGCCCGGCCGGAACTGGACGGCGGGCGAACTCCTCGGCCACGTACGCGCCGAGGCCGGCCCGCTGGCCGCCGCGTTCGACGCGCGCAACGGCACGACGGCGGTCGGCGACCGGCGCCGGGAGCGGCTCGGCCGCGCTCCGCTGCTCGACGAGCCCCTGCCGCTCGGTCTGCGCACCGCCGTGACCCGGCCGGCCACGGCCCCCGGCGGCACGGCCGGCGGGGCCGCGGCCGCCGCCCGCGCGTCGGCGGCCGTCGTCGAGATCCCGGAGGACTTCGCCGACCTGGTCCGGGAGGCGCGGCGGCTGGCCGCCGAGGGCCATCCTTCGGAGCGGCGGCTGTGGGAGCGGATCGGCGAGCGCCTCGCGGACGGCGCCGCACCGGACCCGCACGACGACCGGCTCGGCCCGCCGGAGCTCCTGGAGGCCGAGCTCGCCGACCACCGCGCCGCCCGGTCCGGGATCGCGGACCGGCGCGCCGAGTTCGCCGCCGGACTCGACCGTGCGGCCGGTCTGTACGCGGGCATCGGCATGCCCTGGCACGCGCTCGCCGCCCGGGCCCGCGTCCTCGCGTGGGGCACCGCCGGCGAGGAGGACGGGGAGACCGCCGGGGAGACGCAGACGGGTCCGGGCGCGGACGGCGGCGGCGGCGCGGACGACGGCGACACGCACGGGGGCTTGGACGACGGCGGCGCGGACAGCGACAGCGGCGCGGACAGCGACAGCGGCGCGGTCGGCGGCAGCAGTGGCGGTGGCGGCGGCGGTGACGCCAAGGGCGCGGACGCGGATCGTGTCCCGGCCGGCCATGGCACGGAGGCCGGCACCCCGGACACGGCCCGGCACGACCCCGCGGCGGTTCAGGCCGAGGTCGACGCGGTGCTGCGCGAGGCCGAGCGGCTGAAGGCCGCGGCCCCGCTCACGGGCGAGCGGCCCGGTGCCGGTGAGACCGCGTCCGTGCACGACGGCCACGACGTCGCCCGGGCACGTGTCCTCCAGTACGCCATCGTTCTGAACTCCGCCGCGTACAGCGCCTATCGCGAGGTGCTGCGGCAGATGCCGGAGCCCTCCGACGCCGCCGTCGCCCGGTTCGAGGAGCTCGCCGGCACACTGCGGTCGGAGGCCGAGCGGCTTTCCGTGCTCCACCAGGCTGCCAACGCGCGGCAGTACGCCGCCGACCTGGCCGGGCGGCGCGGCGACTTCGCCGAGGCCGAGGCCGAGCTGCGCGCGGCGCTCGCCGACGTCGAAGCGTCCGGCCGGCCCTGGCGCGGCACCCGTCCCCGCTGCCTGCTCGCGCAGTTCCTGCTCGCCAGGCAGGAGCCGGCGGAGGCGGTGGAGCTGTTGCACGAGGCGATCGGCGCCGCCGTGCGCCACGACGACGCGGACTTCCCGATGGCCCCGTCGTACGCGCTGCTCGGGCACGCCGCCTCGCACCTCGGTGACGTCAACGCCGCCGTGCGCCATCTGTCGGAGGCGGCCGCGCGGTTCGACCAGGCCGGGGACGCGGAGGAGGCCACGGACATCCGGCTCCAGCTCGCCGACGTCCTGGCGCGTGCCGGCCGGCAGGCCGACGCCGTCGCCGTACTGGAGTCGGTCCTGTCCGACGGGGCGGCCGCGTCGCTCGACGAGCGGATGCTCGCCCAGGCGCGGCTGACGCTGGGCCGCGGCCTGCGGGACCTGGAGGAGTTCCTGCCGGCGGCCGAGGAGTTCCTGCGGCTCGCGGACGCCGTCGCGGAGTGGAAGGACGACCGCGCCGTGCACACCCTGGTGGCGGCGGAGGCGGCGGTCACGCTGGTGCTCGCCGACCGCTGGGACGCGGCGGCCACGGCGTACGACCGCGCGGTCGCCTCGCACGCCGAGGCCCCGAACCCGCCGCTGCTCGCCCACATGATGCGCGAGTTCGCCCGGCTCACCATGGCCGCCCGCGGTCAGGAGGGCCTCGACGAGGCGCTGGAGCACCTGGCGCGGGCCGACGCGCTGCTCGCGGCCGTGCCCGAGGAGTCGGCGGACTTCCCGCTCTGGTACGAGCAGGGTTCGGTGCACTACCAGCGCGCCCGCGTGCTCGCCGAAGCCGAGCGCTTCACCGAGGCGCTGGCGTCGGCGGAGTCCGCCGTCGCCGCTCACGAGCGGGGCGGTGAGGAGGGCGAGGTGCCGCGCGCCGAGGCGGTGCGGACAGCGGCCCTGATCGAGGGCAACGGCCTGGAGCGCCACGCCGACGCCGCGGCCCGGCTGGCGGTCGCGGCGGCCCGCTGCCGCACCGCCGGCCTGCCGGAGGCGGCGGAGATCCTGGAGTCGCTGCGCCGGGAGTACCAGACGCGGTGACCCGTGTCCTCGGCCGGGCCCGGCCGAGGCAGGCCGGGTCGGCTCGGCTCGGCCGGGCCTGGCGGGGGGGGCGACAGCGAGCCCGGCGCTCGCGCGTCACCCGGGCCCGGACCGACCCGGCACCGTGCCGTGCTGTGCCGTGCGGTGCTGTGCTGTGCCGTGCCGTGCGGAAGGGGACACGGGGAGGGCCCCGGCCGCGCGACCGGACTCAGCCCTCGCGGCCGGTCGGGGCGTGGGCGTGGACGCCCGCGTGGTACTTGGGGATGCGCAGGGTGATCTTCATGCCGGCGCCGACGGCGGTCTCGATGACCAGGCCCTCGTTCTCGCCGTACACCTGACGCAGCCGTTCGTCGACGTTGCGCAGGCCGATTCCGGTGGTGGGTCCGCCCTCGCCGTTCAGGATGCGGCGCAGTCGCCCGGGTTCCATGCCGACGCCGTTGTCCTCGATGCTGACCCGGGCCACCGCACCCTCGTCGACGGCGACGATGGTGATGAGGCTGCGTTCGACGGAGTCCTCCAGGCCGTGCTTGACGGCGTTCTCGACCAGCGGCTGGAGACACAGGAACGGCAGCGCGACCGGCAGCACCTCGGGCGCGATCTGCAGGGTGACCTGGAGGCGCCGGCCGAACCGTGCGCGGACCAGCTCCAGGTACTGCTCGATCGAGTTCAGCTCCTCGGCGAGCGTGGTGAACTCGCCGTGCCTGCGGAAGGAGTAGCGGGTGAAGTCGGCGAACTCCAGGAGCAGTTCGCGGGCCCGCTCCGGATCGGTGCGGACGAACGAGGCGATGGCGGCGAGGGAGTTGTAGATGAAGTGCGGGGAGATCTGCGCGCGCAGGGCGCGGATCTCCGCCTCGATGAGGCTGCTGCGCGCCCGGTCGAGTTCCGCCAGCTCCAGCTGGCCGGAGACCCAGCGGGCCACCTCCTCGGTGGCCCGGGCGACGGCGGCCGAGTCGTGGGTGCCGAAGGCCGCGAGGGCGCCCTTGGGCCGCCCGCCCGCGGTCAGCGGCGCGACCACCCCGAAGCGGACGGCGCAGTCGGCGCGGTCGCAGTCCACAAAGAAGCTGCGGGTACGGCCCGCCTGCACGGCCTTCGTGACCTGCGCGGCGAGCTGCTCGCCGTGGTGGTCGCCGCCGCCCTCCCAGGCGAGGACGCCGTCCAGGCCGGTGAGCGCCAGCGACTGGGTGCCGAGCAGGGGCCGCAGCCGGCGCACCGCCTTGCGGGCCGTGTCGGCGGTCAGTCCGGCCCGCAGCGGCGGGGCGGCGAGCGACGCGGTGTGCAGCGTCTGGAAGGTGGCGCGTTCCACGCCGTCCGGGTCCCGTCCGTCCCCGCGCGCCGGGCCCCGGCGCCCCGCTCCGCGGACGAACCCGGCGCCGAGGACGTGCCCGGCGCCCCGTGCGTAGGCGGCGCCCGCGGCGAAGCAGACCGCGCCGACGACGGCGCAGCACAGCAGCAGCAACAGCAGGGTCATCGGCGCGCCTTCCAGGCTCCGGCGGGCGGTACGGGCACGGGGGCCTCGGGCAGGTGGAGGCGCGCCATGATCGCGTCGGTGCCGGCGGGCACGCGCTTCGGAGTGGCCAGCGAGACCAGGATCATGGTGAGGAAGCCCAGGGGCACGCTCCACACGGCGGGCCAGGCCAGCAGCGCGCGCGGCCAGCCGGAGTCGGGGCCGCCCATGACGGTGGCGAAGACGGCGGCGAGCGCGGCCCCGCCGCCGGTGACCAGGCCGGCGAGGGCGCCCGCGGCGGTGAGCCGGCGCCACCAGATGCCGAGGAGGAGCAGCGGGCAGAAGGAGGAGGCGGCCACCGCGAAGGCAAGGCCGACGGCGTTGGCGACGGACAGGCCCTGGACCACGACGTGCCCGGCGGCGGGTACGGCCACGGCGAGGGCGGTCGCGAGCCGGAAGTGCCGTACGCCGCGGGGCGAGGGCAGGAAGTCCTGGGTGAGGACCCCGGCGACGGCCATGGTGAGCCCTGAGGCGGTGGACAGGAAGGCGGCGCAGGCGCCCGCGGCGAGCAGCGCGCCGAGGAGGTCGCCCGCGGTTCCGCCGATCAGCCGGTCGGGCAGCATGAGCACGGCCGTGTCGGTGTTCCCGGTGAGCAGCAGGTCCGGGGCGTAGACGCGGCCGAGGGCCCCGTAGAGCGGGACGAGCAGGTAGAAGGCGCCGACCAGGCCGAGGACGACGACGGTGGTGCGGCGGGCGGCCCGGCCGTCGGGGTTGGTGTAGAAGCGGACCACGACGTGCGGCAGGCCCATGGCGCCCATGAAGGTGGCGAGGATCAGTCCGTAGGTGGCGTACAGCGGGTGCTCCTCGCCCGCGTGGCCGCGGGGTTCGGCCCAGCCGGTGGAGGTGCCTCCGTCTCCCCCGGCGGTGGAGCGCTCGGGCACGGTGCTGCCGGGCGGGAAGCCGAGGACGGTGCCGGCGTCGACCCGGTGGCGGCCGGGGGCCAGCTCGACCGGCTCGCCGTCGTGGCGGTGGCCGTCGACGGTCCCGGTGACGGTGACGCGCAGCGGCTCGCCGATCCGGAGGGTGACGCCGTCGTCGACGCGGACCTCGGCGTGCCCGCGGAATCCGGGCGGTTCGTCGAGGGCGGGGGCGGGCCGGCCGTCCGCGTACCAGGCGAACAGCAGGAACAGCAGCGGCACCAGCAGGGCCGTCAGTTTCAGCCAGTACTGGAAGGCCTGGACGAAGGTGATGCTGCGCATGCCGCCCGCGGCGACGGAGAGGGCGACCACCACGGCCACCACGATCCCGCCCGACCAGGAGGGCAGTCCGGTGAGGGTGCCGAGGGTGAGTCCGGCGCCCTGGAGCTGGGGCAGCAGGTACAGCCAGCCGACGACCACGACGAGCAGTCCCGCCGCGCGCCGCACGGCCCGGGACTCCAGGCGCGCCTCGGCGAAGTCGGGCAGCGTGTACGCGCCGGAGCGGCGCAGCGGGGCCGCGACGAACGCGAGCAGGACCAGGTGTCCGGCGGTGTAGCCGACGGGGAACCACAGCATGTCCACGCCCTGGGCGAGCACGAGTCCGGCGATGCCGAGGAACGAGGCGGCGGACAGGTACTCGCCGCTGATGGCGGCGGCGTTGAGGCGGGCGGGCACGCTGCGCGAGGCCACGTAGAAGTCGGAGGTGGTGCGGGAGATGCGCAGGCCGAGGGCGCCGACCGCGACCGTGGCGACGATCACGGCGGACACCGCGGCGACGCCGTAGGGCTGGTTCACTCGGCGGCCCCGGCCGCCGCGGTGCGGGACACCGCTCAGGCTCCTTCGACGGCCCGGGTGTAGTCCCGCTCGTTGCGCTCGGCGCGCCGGACGTAGCGGCCGGCGAGGAGCAGGAGGAGCGGGTACACGGCGACGCCGAGCACGAGCCAGACGACGACCGCCGGTACCGGTCCGAGACCGGTACCGGGCAGGTACCGGAAGACCAGGGGCAGGGTGCCGACGAGCAGCGCGAGCGCCGCGCCGGTGGCGAGCCCGGCCCGCAGCTGGCGCCGGATGAGCCGTCGTACGTGCGCGTGGGCGGCCGGGGTGAGTGCGCGGGGCGGCTCGGTCGCGGGGCGGTACGGCGTGGACCGGTAGGCGGTGTGCGCGGGCGTGCTCCCGGGGTGGCGCGTGACCACTTCGCGCCGGGGAACCGGTTCCGCTGCCATACGCATGCCCTCCCGCCTCTCGATGCGGATCACCGCGCCGTGCCCGCATCGAGGGTGGAGTGTACGCAGCGGTCCGGGGCCCCGACCAGAGCCGCGGAGACTTCGCGCCGGTCAGGGCGGTCCGGGAGGCGCGGAGCCGGGCGCTACCGCGGCAGGCGGGTGCCGTCGGGCAGCAGGATGCCGAAGTCCTCGGCCAGGACGGTCAGCACCTCGTCCGCGTCGGCGAGTTCGCGCTCCTTGCGGGTGCCGTCGGCGCCGGTCTGCGTGAACGTCCGCCCGGAGAGGGCCAGATGGGCGTCGTCGGTGGTGCGCTGGGCGTAGACGGCGCGGGCGAACGGCGAGCGCGGGTGCGTCGCGATGTACCAGTTGATCACCTCGTAGTCGGGCTGCCGGAACGGCTCGACGGTGAAGGCGTACTGGTCGTCCCAGCCTTCGGTCTCCGCGCCGTGCGCCTGCAGCGTCCACGTCTCCAGCGGTCCGTCGTGCGCGGCGCGGACCAGGCGGTGGTGGCGCGGGGCGTCGTGCAGCTCGGCACCGTCGGCCAGCGGGATCGGTTCCAGGAGGGAGCCGATGCTGCCGAAGCCGACGTCGGTGACGTACGGCACCGGCTCGCCGGGCACCCGGGTCAGCATCAGCATGTGGGTCCGGGGCCGGACGTCGCCGGGCCGCGCGCCGACGAGGACGCGGGCGGTGAGCAGGGTGACCTCGAAGCCGAGCGCCCTGAGGACCGTGCCGAGCAGGGTGTTGTGCTCGTAGCAGTAGCCGCCGCGGTCGCCGTGGACGAGCTTGGCCTCCAGGTCCGGCAGCGCGAGCGAGGGAGCTCTGCCGAGCACCGGGTCCAGGTTCTCGAACGGGATGCCGGTGATGTGGGCGCGGTGCACGGACGTCAGCACGTCCAGCGTGGGCCGGCGCTCGCCGGACCAGCCGATGCGGGCGAAGTAGGCGTCGAGATCCATGGTCATGTGGCCACCGTACGGGGCGGGTTCGGGCTCCGCCTCGGTCGGCCGTCCGATCCGGGGCCCACGGCGGGCCTACGACCTCGGTCGCAGGTCCGCGCCGGGTCCCGCCGCGCCGCCCGTCACCCCGCGGCTCCTCGCCGCGCCGCGTCCCGTCGACGCCTGGGCGGACGTCCGCGGAACACCTTCCTAGGAGCCGGCGGCCGTCGCCGGTGTGCCGTAGACCTTCATCTCCCAGAGGGAGTATCCGTACGGGGTCGCGCGCTGGGTGCCGTACACCCGGACGTAGCGGGCGGTGCCGGTCACGGGCGTCTCGTCGGTGCCGCCGTCGCCGGTCGTGGTGGTGTGGAGGTCGGTCCAGGTGGTGCCGTCGAGCGAGCCCTGGACGCGGTAGGCGCGGGCGTGGGCGGCCTCCCAGTCGAGGCGGACGCGCGAGAGGGCGGCGGGTGCGCCGAGGTCGACGCGGAGCCACTGCGGATCGGATCCCTCGGCGGAGGCCCAGCGGGTGTCGGAGCGGCCGTCGACGGCCTTGCCGGCGTCGAGTCCGGCCGCCTCGGTGGAGGAGGCGCTGACCGGCCTGCCCTGGGAGAGCAGGGTGCCGGGGCCGGGAGCCGGGCCGGAGCCGGTCAGCTGGTAGGCGCGGAGGTTCTTCAGGAGGAGGTAGGTGTCGCGCAGGGAGCCCGAGGTGTCGCCGAGGGACCGGTAGATGCCCCACTTGGGGCGCACCCGGTCGGCGAGGAAGGTGTCGACGCCGGTCTTGGTCGCGTCCAGGACGGTGGTTCCTCCGCTCTTGACCACCCAGCGCACGGCGCCGGCCGTCCCGTCGCCGATCGTGATCTCGTACTCGATGTCGATCCACTTGTTCTGCAGCGGTTCGAGGTCGGTGCGCCCGACGAGGACGTCTCCGTCGAAGACCTTGTGCTCGATGGTCTGCCGGCCGTTCACGCGGCGCAGGGAGGTGACGGTGATGGGCGAGGTGCCGCTGCCGGGCTGCTTGGTCTGCATGACGTGGGTGAAGGTCTTGGTCGCCATGAGGGAGCCGGGGATGTACATCGAGTACGTCACGCGCCAGGTCTCGCCGGGCTTCCAGGACAGGTAGGAGGACGACGAGGTGCGGTTGCCCGTCACCTCCTGCCGCTGGCGGTCGGTGAGGGAGTCCCGGTCCACCATGTGCATGTCGAAGCGGTAGGCGTCGCCGGCGACCTTGATGTGGGGCCGGGCGGCGGGATGGGAGCCGGCCCGGTCGTCCTCGACGGTCTCGAAGGCTCCCAGGCCCTGCGTCGCGGCGTCGGGCGCCCAGCGCAGGGTCCAGCCGGCCGCCGCCCCGGCAGGAGCGGCCTTGGCAGGAGCGTCCGCGACGGGAGCGGCCGCGGCGGGTGCGCCGGTCGCCTGCGAGGACAGGGTGCCGAACAGGGTGAGGGAGAGCGCGGTCAGGGCCGCCGCGAGGGCGGCCGGGAGCGTGCGCCGTCGTGCCATGCGCCACCTCCGGTGGGGAGTGGGGATGTGATGGGCGCATGACATGCTGCCGCCACCGGAGACGTTAGTAAAGGTTCCTGACAGTCATCGAGGCGTCCGGAGCGGTCGCGGGCACGCGAGGGGGCGGTCGGGCATGCCCGACCGCCCCCTCGCACCTGTCCTTCCGTGCCGCCTTGTCGGGCTCAGCCCACCGGTTCGGTTCGCACCCGGACCAGGTCGGCGAGTCGCCTGCTGTGGGCGATCGCCTCCGCGGCGTCGGCGCCCCGCGCCACCACGTAGCCTCCGATGTCCTCGTTCCAGGTCAGCGGGTTCACGACGTCGCCGGGCCGCACCATCACGTGGAGGTCCACGAACGCCGGGTCCGCGCGCACGGCCTCGGTGCCGGTCACCTCCACGACCCGGCCGGGCTCCGGCAGGAGGCACCGGAGGGCCATCGCACCGCGCGGCTCGGGTGACCCGTCGAGGGGCTCCAGGAGGCCGAGCCCCGCGGCCAGCGCGTACCGCTCCATGTCCACGCCGTACACGTGCTCGGCCATCTCGTTGATCGCGTACCCGCCGATGCGGTTGTGCGATTCGAGGATCCGCGGGCCGCGCGGCGTCAGCTTGACCTCGGTGTGCCCGGGGCCGTTGCACAGCCCCACCGCGTCCAGGAAGTCGAACACCAGCCGGGTCGCCTCACGCACCGCCTCGGGCGGATGGGGGGCGGGCATCGACAGACCGATCTCCGCGAAGCCCGTCGTGCCGAAGTCCGCGAAGCCGGAACCGCCGAGCTCACGGCCGGTCGTCGCGACGACGACGTGCCGGCCGTCGAAGCTCAGCGTCTCCACGCTGAACAGCGGGCCCTCCAGGTACTCCTCCATGAGGAACTCCTGGAAGGTGTCGGCGAACGCCACGTCGCCCTGGGCCCAGTCCTTGTCGTTCAGGGACCGGTACTTCTCGGCGACGGCGTCCACCTCGGCCTCCTCGCGGACGCAGAACACCGCCAGGCTGCCCGACTCGCGGACCGGCTTGACGATGATCGGCAGTCCGTGAGCGGCGACGAAGTCCCGGACGTCCTGGGTGGTCCGGCCGACCGCGGAGGCGACCGGACTGAGGCCCTTCTCGGCGAGGCACTGCCGCATCCGCGCCTTGTCGAGCAGGAGTTCCACGGTCTCGACGGACTCGCCGGCCAGACCGAGCTCCTCGTTGATCCGGGCCGCCGGCAGCAGCCCGAACTCGGTCAGCGTCACGGCCGTACGGAACGGGTACCGCGCGTGCAGCGCCCGGGCCATCGGCAGGACCTGGTCGACGTCGGAGTAGTCGAGCAGCAGCGCCTGGCCGACGTACGGCCAGTGCTCGCTCCCGTACGCGTTCGGGTACTGGGCGTGCAGCACGTCGAGGCCCAGCTCGCGGGCCTTGCGCAGCTGTCTGACCTTGCCGCCCACGACGAGGACGCGAGGCCGGCCGGAGGCGGCGGCCGCCGGGGAACCCTGGCCGGTGGTGCCGGCATTCTCGGACAACGTGGCTCCTCGTCAGCCCAGGACTTCGGCGATGGCGTCGATGCCGCGGTCGAGCTCCTCGCGGGTGATCACCAGCGGCGGCGAGACACGCAGGTTCTCGTCGGCCACCTTGCACAGCAGGCCCCGTTCGAGCAGCGCCTCGGAGACCCGGCGGCCCGTCGGACGGCCTTCGGCGATCCGCACGTTGGCCCACAGGCCGCGCCCGCGGACCTCGGCGACGCCGTCGAGCTCGCCGAGCCGCGCGTGCAGGTACGTGCCGAGCTCGCGGGAGCGCTCCTGGAACCCGCCGGTCGCGAGCAGCTTCACCGCGGCGCGGCCGACGGCGCAGGCGAGCGGGTTGCCGCCGAAGGTGGAGCCGTGCTCGCCGGGCCTGAGCACGCCGATGACGTCGGCCCGGCCGACCACCGCGGACACCGGCATGGTGCCGCCGCTCAGCGCCTTGCCGAGCGTGTACAGGTCGGCGCGGACGCCCTCGTGGTCGAGGGCGAGCGTCGCGCCGGTGCGGGCGAGGCCGGACTGCACCTCGTCGGCGATGAACAGGGTGTGCGTCTCGTCGCACAGCTGCCGGACCTCGGTGAAGTAGCCCTTCGGCGGGACGACGACACCCGCCTCGGCCTGGATCGGCTCCAGGAGCACCGCCGCCGTGTGCTCGGTGACCGCCGCGCGCAGCGCGTCGATGTCGCCGTACGGCACGACCCTGAAGCCCGGCGTGTACGGGCCGAAGCCGTCGTGGACGGTCGCGTCGGTGGAGAAGGAGACGATGGTGGTGGTGCGGCCGTGGAAGTTGGAGCCGGCCACGATGATCTCGGCGGCGCCGTCCGGCACGCCCTTGACGCGGTAGGCCCACTTGCGGGCGATCTTCACGGCCGAGTCGACGGCCTCGCCGCCGGAGTTGGAGGGCAGGACCCGCTCGGTGCCGGTCAGTTCGGCGAGTTCGCGGCAGAACAGCGCGAACCGGTCGTGGTGGAACATCCGGCTGGTCAGCGTCAGCCGGTCCAGCTGCGCCTTGGCGGCGGCGATGATGTCGGGGTGCCGGTGGCCGAAGTTGAGCGCGGAGTACCCGGCGAGGAAGTCGAGATGGCGCCGGCCGTCCAGATCGGTCACCCAGGCGCCTTCCCCGTGCGTGAGCACGACGGGCAGCGGGACGTAGTCGTCGGCGCCCCAGCGCTCGGCGAGCGCTATGCAGTCCTGGGTGGAGCTCACGTGCGTGGTCAAGTCGGCACTCCTTCGGCAGGCGGCGGGTCGCCCCTAGAAAGGTCTGTTGTCGTACAGGTGCTCGTGCTCGATCCGGCGGAGCCTCTCGTAGTCGGCGAGCGTCTCCGCGGGATCGTCGGCGATCAGGTACACGTAGCCGGGCCAGGTCGCGACGTCGACGGTCCGGGGAAGGACGTGGCCCGCCGGATGGGCCATCACGGTGTGGGCGTACGACGGCAGTTCACGGACCGGCGCCAGCTGTTCGCGGGACGGCACGACGCCGCGCTCGCGCGGGTTGATGAGGGCCACGAAGCGCGGGTGCTTCAGCAGCCGGTACGCGGTGGTGGGCAGCCGGTCGAACGCGTCGGGGTCCGCCACGGACAGGGCGAGGAGGTCCACCTGGTTCACGCCGAAGCAGCGCGTGATGATCTCCGGGATCTGGCCGCCGCCGGTGCGCGCGCCGCACTCGACGAGCACCGGTCCCCGGGCGGTCAGCATGATCTCGGTGTGGCCGGCCCCGTTGCGGATCTCCAGGGCGTCGAGCACGCGGTGCGCGTAGGACTCCAGCCGTCGGGCGACGGGGTCGTCCGGGGCCAGCGGCTCGTCGTAGTCGTAGATGAAGTCGCCGCCCGGCACCCTGCGCTTGTGATAGCGCCAGATCTCCACGGTGTGGTGCCGGCCACCCCGGCTGACGCTGTTGACGTAGTACTCGTCGCCGTCCAGGAACTCCTGCGCGAGCACGACCTCGTTGACCATGCCGTGCCGGTCGGTGCCGCCGAGGATCCGTGCGTGGGCGGCGCGTATCTGCTCCGGCGTCGAGCAGGCCACGACGTTGTCGGTGCTGGAGCTGGAGACCGGCTTGACGACGACCGGATAGCCCGCCGTGGCCTCCGCCCAGGCGACGATCTCGTCGGCGTCGGCGGAGACGATCGTGGCCGCGTGGTCGAGTCCGGCGTCACGCAGGGCCTGGACCATGTCGTACTTGTTGCGGCGGGCGCTCGGCCGGCTCATCCCGTTGCCGGGAGTGCCGAGTTCGGCGGAGAGCCGGTCGGCCAGTTCGACGCCCGACTCGGTGCCGGGGAGCACGGCGACGACGCCGTGCTCGCGCAGCGCCGTCGCGGTGGCGGCCACGTCTCCGTCGTGGCGGACGTGGTCGACGTAGCCGTCGGGGTCGTAGGGCATGTGGACGTCGGGGTGCGGCGAGTGGATGTGCACGCACTCGATGCCGTGCCGGGCCAGCGCGGCCGGCAGATGGCGCCCTGTCGAGCGCCCGTCGACGATCGCCACGCGCCGCGTACCCGTGGGGGAGCTGGTCACCATCGGCTGTTTCCCTTGCTTCCCTTGTGAGTTCGGAGGGTTCCGGCGGCGGCGCGGCCAGGCCGCCGCCGAGGAGGACGTCGTCGGGGCCGGCCGGCGGCTCGTACGGCTGCCTGGGCGGAGGGACGGCCGACGGGCTCGTACGGCTGTCTCGGCGGAGGGACGGCCGACGGGCTCGTACGGGGAACTCCGGCGGGACCGGGGTCCCGTACGCGGAACTCCGGGAGAGGCCGGCCGGCCCCCGGCCCGTCCTACCGGTAGGTGGCGAGCTCGCCGGTGCGCCGCACGTCGAGGGTCACGCAGTGGAAGCCGCCGCCCAGCGAGCGGGCGTGGGTGAGCTGCGCCGGGATGCACTCGACGCCGTGGCGTTCCAGCACCCGGATGAGGTCCACCTGGCGCTTGTCGATGACGACCTTGCTCGGTCCGACGGTCAGGAAGTTCATCCCGATCCACACCGAGCCGCGCGGGTGGGGGCCGACGAAGCCCTGGTCCACCAGCTCCGGGCACTCGATCCGGTCCCAGCCGCGCAGGAACTCGGGCATGTTGCCGTCGTTGACCCGGGACGGGTTGACCAGCACGAGTCCGGGGCGCAGCGGGGCGATGGTGGAGTCGATGTGGGTGGAGGTGTAGATGCCGGGGCAGGGGTGCACGGTGTACTCGTCCCCGAGCGCGGCCTGCAGCCAGCGGGCGCCGAGCATGTTGCCGCTGTCCGAGACCTGGTACAGCACGTCGGTGCCGAACTTGAGCACGTTGGCCGCGTCGAAGACCGGCTCGAGGTTCTTCAGCCGTTCGCCGGGCGCCGCGGCCGGCTCGTACATGTCGTCGGCCAGCTGCGGCTTGGGCGCGGAGATCCACCGTGCGCCGCTCTCGAGGTACTCGATGAACAGGTCCTTGTAGGCGAACCCTTCGAGCCACCGGGAACGCAGCACCATGGGCGACTCGATGAGGGTCTTGCCGACCGCGAGGAATCCGTCGCGGGGGCAGTAGTCGTGGAATCCGTCGGTGCTCCAGTCCGGCGTGGACACGACCGCCTTGTGGTCGCGTCCGCCGGGCCGCCGCACCTTCACGCCGAGGCCGGTGAGGATGTCGACGAGCTCTTCGAGCTCGGCCTCGGTCTGCTCGACGACGTGCGCGGGGTACGGCCCGGGGACGATCTCCTCCGGGTTGTCGATGTCGCCGTACTCCGCGGCCAGCAGGCTCCGGTCGGTGACGGGCACCCGTGCGCCGCCGATGGTGCCGACGACGATCTCCTCCAGCGGATCCCACTCCGTGTACACGTCCACCAGGCTCATCGGGTTGTCCTCTCCCATGCCGGGCGCCGCCGACGCGACGCCGGTCAGCCGTTCGAACACCGCTTTCCCCACCACCGGGCATTCCGGCCGGGGTCCGGAATCGCGACCAGAGTGGCACGGGCGGCACCCGGTCCGGGTAAGCCGGACGCGGAGCCTGAACGGCCGGAAGTAATCGCCGTGCGTCGCCGCGAATGAGCTTGTCGCGGACGCGCGGGGCGGCGCCGGCGTACCAGGGCCCGTGACGCCGGCGCCGGATGCGCCGAAGGGCCCCGGAAAGCCGAAATACCGGTCGAGGCATGCCCTCGACCGGTACGGCGTGAATGATTCGGGACGTTCTCGCGAAGCGTCCTTCTGGTGTCCGAGGGGGGACTTGAACCCCCACGCCCGATAAAGGGCACTAGCACCTCAAGCTAGCGCGTCTGCCATTCCGCCACCCGGACAGGGTGTCGTCGTCCGCGCGCTTTCCGGCCGCGGCGACGGAGATCAATCTACCAGGTGTTCGAGCTGTCGTTCACCACGTTTCCGGTGGTCAGCGCGGTGGAGGTCACCGGGAGGGGCGGAGGGGGCCGGAGGGGGCGGTGGGGGCGGAGGGACGGCCGTGCGGGCGGGCGCGGACAGCTGCACGTTGGGGTGCCGTCGTGCTGTCGTGCCGACTTGCCGCCGTGCCGTCGTGCCGTCGGCGGCACCGCCGGCTTTCACGCCCGGTCGCCCTGCCGCCGGCCCGGGCGTCACCCTGCTCCTGAGTCCGGCCACGCACCCCACCGCCCGCCACTCCGGTCCGCCGAGTGGCGGGGCGGCCCCGCCGGCGCGGGTGCGGCTGGATCCGCCGAGTCCGGGTGCCGGTTTGCCATACTGCTCCGATGCCGCCGCAGCAGCCCACCGAGCCGCCAGGACGCGAGCCGGACCCCGTGTCCGCGCCCGTGCCGGAGCCCGTGTCGGTCGACCCGCCGCACGGCCCGGCTGTCACCCTGCTCACCCAGTCCTGGCTCGACGTCACCTTTCTGCACTGGGCCGTGGATCCGGCGGAGGTGGCCCCGCTGCTGCCGCCGGGTACCGTGCCCGACACCTTCGACGGCGCCGCCCACGTCGGGCTCGTCGCCTTCCGGATGCACCGCGCCGGCTGGTTCCGGCTCCCCGGTCTCCCGTACCTCGGCAGCTTCCCGGAAACGAACGTCCGGCTGTACTCGGTCGACGAGCACGGTCGCCGGGGTGTGGTGTTCCGCTCGCTCGACGCCTCGCGCCTGCTGCCGGTGGCGGTCGGCCGGTGGGTGTTCCGGCTGCCGTACGTCTGGTCCGGGATGGCGGTCCGGCGGGACGGCGACGTCGTGACGTACAGGAGCCGCCGCCGGCTGCCCGGCCCTCGGGACGCCCGGAGCGCGCTCGCGGTGCGGATCGGTGCGCGCGTCGAGGAGCCGACGCCCCTCGAGCACTTCCTCACCGCCCGCTGGGCCCTGCACGCCTCGTTCCTGGGCCGCGTGCGCTACCTCCCGAACGTCCACCCGCGCTGGCCGCTGCACCGGGCCCGGCTGCTCTCGTGCGACGAGACGCTGACAGCGGCGGCGGGCCTCACCCGACCGCAGGACCCGCCGGTCAGTGTCCTCTACTCCCCCGGTGTCCCCGTCCGTTTCCTCCCGCCACGAACCGGCGCCGCGTGAGACTGCCACGGCCGGTGGCGCCGCTCCGTCTCGGCCGGGAGTGAGCGCCAGGACCCGATCGGATCACTCCGTGACGGGCAGGCACTCGGCGAGCAGGGCGACGATGTCACGCCAGGCTCGCCGCGCGTGCCGTGGGTGGTGGCCGACGCCGGGAGGCGCGGCGTGGTCGACCGGTGGGTGGTGGAAGGCGTGAAGCGCTCCTCCGTAGACCACGAGGCGCCAGTCGACGCCCGCGGCCTCCATCTCCGCGGCGAAGGCTTCCCGTTGCGCGGGCGGCATGATCGGGTCTTCCGAACCGACCCCGGCCCACACCGGGCAGCGAATGCGCGCCGCCTCGCCCGGCCGGCCCGTGGTCAGTGCGTTGACCGTTCCGATGGCGCGCAGGTCGGCGCCGTCGCGGCCGAGTTCGAGTGCGACCGCGCCCCCGGTGCCGTAGCCGATGGCGGCGGTCCGGGCGGGGTCGGCGCGTGGTTCGGCGCGCAACACGTCGAGGGCGGCGTGGCCGATTCCTCGCATGCGGTCGGGATCGTCGAGCAGCGGCAGGCAACGGGCCAGCATCTGCTCCGGGTCGTCCAAGTAGCGTCCGCCGTGGAGGTCGAAGGCCAGTGCCACGTACCCCAGCTCGGCCAGCGCCTCGGCCCGTCGGCGCTCGACGTCGCCGAGCCCCATGCCCTCGGGCCCGATCAGGACCGCCGGCCGGCGTTCGGCGCCGGCCGGGAGCGCGAGGTGTCCGATCATCGTCAGGTCGTCGGCCGGGTACGCGACCGTACGGGTGGTGACCGTCGTCATGCGACGGGACCGTAATGACCGTTGCGCCCTCTCGGGGCCGTCTTCACCGATGGCAGACAGCGGTTACGGAGGCGGGCCGGGTCTGTGATGGAGTGTGGTCGGCCGTGGTGGCGCGTTCGTCGCGTGTGGCCGGCAGCGGGTCGGGGGGCCGGGGACGTAGGCTCGCGGCGGCGCGGCCAGTTCGACGAGGAGGAGACATGAACGCCACCGAGGAAGACCGGCTCGGGCCGGCCGAGGCCGACGTCCGGAACGCGAAGACGACACTGGTCCAGCTCCTCGCCCGCGCCGGGGTCTACTCCGGTGACGCCGAGGAGCTGATCGGGATCGTCGAGGCCGGGGCCCTCGCGCTGGCCCGCGAGGAACTCGACGCCCTCGCCCGTGACGTACCGGCCGGGAAGGGGGAGCCCTACACCTCGGGCTGGGGCGAGGGCGCGGCGGCGGTCGTCGGCGGGCTCGGCGTCCGTGCCGAGCGGATCCTGCGTCAGGCCGTGGGTGCCCACGAGGAGGAGGCCGAGGGGAGCGGGGCAGGGCGGGTGCCGCTGCCGCCGGTGGGGCGGATGGAGCTGGAGCGGGCGAAGGTGGTCGTCCTGCCGCTCTATCTGTCCTTCTCCACGGTCTCCGACCTCGACCCCGAGGTCTCCGAGCAGGTGCTCACGGCGGTGCTCCGGACGATGACGGCACGGGAGCGGGCAGGGTACGCGGACCGGCTCACACGGTTCGCCGCAGCCGGGCACGACCGGGTGGAGCGGATGTACGCGGAGTACGGCCCGGGCAGCCCGATCGCCATCCACGGCCGCTACTCGCTGCTCCACTCCCCCGCGAGCATCGCCGTCCTGGAGCGGCTCACCACGACGCCCGACGCGCTCCGTGAGGAGTGGGACGCCGCCGAACTCCCGCCGGCCTGGCTGGAGGGGCTGTCGACGGCGTGGACGGCGTCGGGCTCCGCCGACGACCTCCCTGCGTGACGCGTGGAGGGTCGGGGTGAAGGTGAGGGGGCGGCGTGGCCGGGCGAGAGGGGAGGCATGACCGGGCAGCGCGGGACGATCGGGCGGCCCGGCCGGCAGGACCGGGCTCCGTGCCCGTGAGCTGGGCATCCGCGCGTCTACTATGACCGGCGAGAGGTGCGGGAGAGCGGAGGGGACACGTGCCCATGCGTCGGCTGGGTGAGCTCGAGGCGGAGATCATGGACCGCTTCTGGAAGTGGAACCGGCCCGCCACGGTGCGCGAGATCGTCGACGACATCAACCTGCTGCGGGAGGTCGCGTACACGACGGTGACGACCGTGACGACGATCCTCTTCCACAAGGGCCATCTGACCCGCGCAAGGGACGGCCGGATCTGGGTGTACCGGGCCGCCGGCACCCGCGAGGCCTACGCGGCGGCGTTGATGGCGGACGGTCTCGACGCCAGCGAGGACCGGCCGGCCGCCCTCGCCGCCTTCGTCCGCGCTCTCGGCGAGAGCGAACTCGCGGCGCTGCGGGAGGCCTTGAGCGAGCCGTTGACGGAGACGTCGAGCGAGGCGTTGAGCGAGACGTTGAGCGAGGCGTTGAGCGAGGCGTTGAGCGAGGCACCTTGACGCCTCGCTGCCTTCGACAGGGGGCTGCCAGTCTCCGGAGAGGGGCCCGCCGTGCCGGGATCGTCTAGGGTCCTGATCTCATGACGTCGTTCCTCCACCGGCCGCTTCTTCCCTCCGATGACCTCCTTCACCGCTTGCGGACGTCCTTTCCCACCGCCGAGACCGAGCGGTCTGTGACCGCCGCGGGTGTCGAGGTCCTGGGCGTCCGCGTGCCGCGAGAGCAGGCTCGTACGGTGTGGGAGGAGTGGCGCGGCAGGCATGACCGGATCGGTTGGTGGCCGTACGTCACGTTGAGCCCGCCGAGTGAGGCGACGGAGTGGCACGATCATGCGGCGTGGGATGCCGGCGTGCTGGAGCGGTGGGTCGGCGAAGCCGCGTCTCAGGACCACGACGCGAAGGCGGCGTCCATAGTGGTGTCGGCCTGCCGGTGGGCGGTGGAGGAAGTCGCCGACGTGGACGACGATGTCGACCTCTGGCGGTCCGACTACGACCCCGACCGGCTGGCACCCCTACTCGCACCGGCCGTGGAGCGGCCGCTGCAGGGAGTGTCGCAGTGGGCGACCGGCACCCGGGACTTCTTCGAGAAGGACTGGCGGTGGGTGAATTTCGTGGCCGCGCGAGGCGGCTACGAGGTTCCGGTGCTTCTGCCGCGTGTCTACACGACGTGGGGCTGGGCCGGGTACGGCGACCGCGGCCTGACCCCCCTCGACACCTCCGCACTCCTGCGCCGCTGGCACGAGCGGTGGGGAGCCGAGCTCTTCTTCGCCGACGGCTCCTACCTGGAGCTGGCCGTCGACCGGCCGCCCCTGGACCCCCGGGGCGCCGCGCAGGCCGCCGCGGAGCTGCGCGCCTACTGCCACGACACGGTGGACGATGCGGTGAAGACCGGCGACACGATGGCACGCTCGACGGTGTGGTCGCTCTGGTGGGACTGAACCGGACCGCAGGCCCTCATGGGGCGGTACGCGGCTGACGGCCGCACAACGCCGCCTCGTCAGAGCGGCAGGTCCTCGGACGGGAAGCGGATCTTCGGGTCGCTCCTGCGGATCGTACCCGGATCGCGAACGCCCCCTGCGGGAAGCGTGGTCACGAGCGTCGACTGCCGCCTCGCCCAGCGGCCGGGCCGGCGTTTTGCCGTACGGCCGTTGCGTCGCCCGGCGCCCGGCGAGTCTCCGCCGCTGCGCCACACGCCGCCCGCTGGGACGGCGTCCGTGACCGCGTGACCGCGTGGCTGTGTGCTGTGCTCGCGTGGTCGGGTGCTCGCATGGCCAGGTGGCCGGGTGGTCGCGTGGTCGGTCGTCAGGTGGTCGGGTCGCGTGACCTGAACCGGCCGGGATCCGGTCCGGTCACCGGCCGGGATCCGGTCCTCCGGCCACCGGCCGGGTGCCGGCGAGGCCGGCGCAAACGGCTCCCCGGTCGGGCGAATGTGGGGGCGCGGGTGTTGGCGCCCGGCGCGCGGGTGGTACGTCGATGGCCATGCAGCCAGGCTCGTCTCCCGCGGTCGCCCCCTTCCTTCGTACGGCCGCCGCCTACGCGTGGCGGCTGCTCGTCGTCGGCACGCTCGTCTATGCGGTGTTCGCACTGCTCGGGCGGTTCCACGAGATCGGGGTGGCGCTCTTCCTGGGGCTGGTGATCACCGCCCTGCTGCGGCCGGTCGCGGACCTCGTCGCCCGGGGGCTGCCGCGCGGGGTGGCCGTGGCGCTGACGATGCTGGGCAGCATCGCGCTGGTCCTCGGCGTGCTGGCGATGGTCGGCGAGGCGGTGGCGAACGACCGGACGACGCTGGTGCGGGAGTTCAGGACCGGCATCGACCGGATCGAGCACTGGTTGGAGCGGCCGCCGTTCCGGCTGAATCCGGAGGCCCTGACGGACCTGCAGTCGCGGATCGGCCAGTTCCTCTCCAGCCACCGTTCCACCCTGGTCAGCGAGGCCGTGAGCGGTGCGCACCACCTCGTGGCGGTGCTGGCGACGCTGGCGCTGGCGCTGTTCTCGGCGGTCCTCTTCATCCACGCGGGCGACCGCCAGTGGGCCTGGTTCCGGGAGCAGTTGCCGGCTTCGGTACGGGGCCGGGTGGACGTCGGCGGGCGGGCGGCCTGGCGTACGTTCACCGGCTACACCCACGGGATCGTCCTCGTGGCGGCCACGAACGCCGTCCTGGTGGGGATCGCCCTGTGGCTGCTCGGGGTGCCACTGGCCGTGCCGCTCGCCCTGCTCGAGTTCGCCGCCGCCTTCATCCCGCTGATCGGCTCGCCGATCGCGCTGGCGGTCGCCGCGGTGGTCGCCCTGGCTGCCGAAGGGCCGCTGGTGGCGGCGATCGTGATCGCGCTGATCGTGGTGATCGGCCAGATCGAGGGGCATGTGCTGCATCCGCTGGTGATGAGCTGGGCCGTCCGGCTTCACCCGCTGGTGGTGGCGGTCTCGGTCGTCGCGGGTTCCATCGCCGCGGGCTTCGTCGGCGCGGTGGTGGCGGTGCCACTGGTGTCTGTGGTGTGGTCGGCGTACACGGCACTGCGGGCGGCTCGCGAGACGGAACGGATCCTCGCGGAGGAGGGACCGGGCGCTCAGGGCGCGGCGGCCGCCCCTGACGCGCCGGACGGTCCCTGAGGGCGTGAGGTCAGGATGCTGACGGCGTTGGCGGTGACGACGGCGGTGATCGCGGCGGCGTCGGCCCAGCCCAGTCGCTGCCCGAGGCCGATCCAGCCGACCAGGGCGGCGAGCACGGGATTGACGCTCATGAAGAGGCCGAAGGCCGCCGGTGGCACATGGCGCAGGGTGAGGAGGTCCACGAGGTACGGGACGGCCGAGGAGAGCACCCCGGCGGTGACCGCGCAGCCGAACGCCGCGGTCGTCGGCGGATGGTGCAGCACGACGAGGACGCCGACGGGCAGGAACGTCAGCGCGGACAATCCGGCCGCGGCGGCACTGCCCTGGGCCCCGGGGATCCGGCTGCCGACGATGCGGTTGAGCAGGATGTACGCGGCCCAGCAGGCGGCGCCCAGCAGGCCGAAACCCATGCCGGCGTAGTCGGTGGAAGGCTGCGGGCGCATGAGGGTGATCACGCCGGCGGCGGCGAGCACGGCGCAGGCGGCGTCGACGCGGCGGCGGGTGGCGGCGAGCGCGATGGCGAGCGGGCCGAGGAACTCCAGGGTCACGGCGAGCCCGAGGCCGACCCGGTCGATGGCCGTGTAAAGGGACAGGTTCATGGTGCCGAAGACGACCGCGAGCAGGATCACCGGCCACCACTGGTGGCGGGTGAACGTGCGCAGCCGGGGCCGATCGACGGCGATGAGGACGAGCGCGGCGACGTACTGGCGGACGGCGACGACGCCGACGGGGCCGAGAACGGGGAAGGCGAGCGAACCGGTGGCGGCACCGATCTGGTTGGACAGACCGCTGCCGAGCATGGCTGCCACGCCGGTCGCGGAGGTGCGCGACGCGGACGCCGGCCCGGACGGCTGAGAGGACGGCCGCGACGTCGGCGAGGGCGGAGAGGCGGCGGAGGCGGGGGACGCGGCTGCGGGCATGGCCCGATCGTCCTCGCCGCGCATGGTTGCGCAAAATGCATGACCGCATCCAGTCTATACGCTGAGCGTATGGATGTGGAACTGCGCCAGCTGCGCTGCCTGGTGGCGATCGTCGACGAGGGCGGCTTCACGGATGCCGCGCTCACGCTCGGCGTTTCCCAGGCCGCCGTGTCCCGCACCCTCGCCTCGCTCGAACGAGCCCTCGGCGTCCGGCTGTTGCGGCGCACCTCGCGGTCGGTGACGCCGACGGCTACCGGTGCCCGGGTGGTGGCGCACGCCCGCCGGGTGCTGGCCGAGGCGGAGGAACTGCTCCGGGTGGCGGCGTCGACGGAGGGCGCGCTGCGGATCGGCTACGCGTGGTCGGCCCTCGGCCGGCACACGCCCGCCTTCCAGCGCCGGTGGGCCGCCGCGCACCCCGGTACGGAGCTGCACTTGGTGCGGGTGAACTCGCCGACCGCCGGCCTCGCCGAAGGCTCGTGCGACCTGGCGGTGCTGCGCCGGCCTCTGGACGACCGGCGGTTCGACTCGGCGATCGTGGGGCTCGAGCGGCGGCTGTGCGCCATGGCCGCCGACGATCCGCTGGCCAGGCGCCGCTCGGTGCGGCTGGCGGACCTCAGCGGGCACACGCTGCTGATCGACCGGCGGACCGGCACCACCACGCCGGAGCTGTGGCCGCCGGACTCCCGGCCGGCGACGGAGGAGACGTACGACGTGGACGACTGGCTGACGGCGATCTCCACCGGCCGCCGGATCGGGATGAGCGCGGAGGCCACGGCCAGCCAGTACCGCAGGCCCGGCGTCGTCCACCGTCCGGTGCGCGACGCCGAACCGGTGGCCGTCCGCCTCGCCTGGTGGCGGGACGACCCGCATCCCGCCGCCCCGGCGGTGATCGAGCTGCTCACCGCGCTCTACCGCACCCCGTGACGCTCCGGCGCGGGCCGGTCTCGCCGCGCGTCGGCGCCCGTGCGGGCGACGTCGGGTCGGACCGCACGGACGTCGGATCGTGGATCGGAGCGCGTGGACGCCGGCTGGCCCGCAGGGAGCGCGGAACCGTGGCTCAGATCGCGTGGGCCGCCCGCATCTCCGCGACGGCAGCCGTGTCGTAGCCCAGTTCCGTCAGGATGCGCTCGGTGTGCTCGCCGACGCCGGGGACGGCGTCCATGCGCGGCCGTATGCCGCCGAGGTCGGCCGGCGGCAGCAGGGCCGGGACCTCGGTGCCGCCCGGGAGCCGCACGTCCCGCCAGCGGTCGCGGGCATCGAGCACCGGGTGGTCGAGGAACTCCGCCATGTCGTTGACCCCGGCGTTGGCGATGCCGGCGTCGTCGAGGATCCTCCCGACGGCCGCGCTGTCGAGCTCGGTGAACCGCTCCGCCACCAGCGCGTCCAGCTCCGCGCGGTGGGCGACCCGGTCGGAGCCGGTGGCGAATCTCGGGTCAGTGACCAGTTCCGGCCGCTCCAGGAACCGCTCGCACAAGGCGGCCCATTCCCGCTCGTTCTGGATCGAGAACAGGACGTCCTTGCCGTCGGCGGCGGTGAAGGCGCCGTAGGGCGCGATCGTGGCGTGGCGGGTGCCGATGCGCGGGGGCTGCACGCCGCCGAACCGGGTGTAGTAGGCGGGCTGGTGCATCCATTCGGCGAGCGCTTCGAATAGGGAGACCTCGACGGGGCGGGCGGTGCCGGTGGTGGCGCGGGTGAACAAGGCGGTGAGGATGCCGCTGTAGAGGTACATGCCGCCGGCGATGTCGGCCACGGATATCCCGGCCCGGGCGGTGCCGTGCTCGTTGCCCGTCAGCGAGACCAGGCCGGCCTGGCACTGGACGAGCAGGTCGTAGGCCTTGCGGCCGGCCCAGGGGCCGCTGGTGCCGTAGCCGGAGAGGCCGGCCGCGATGAGCCGCGGGAAGCGCTCGGCGAGCGCCTCGGGGGCGAGACCGAGGCGGGCGGCGGCGCCGGGCGCCAGGTTCTGCACGAACACGTCCGCGTCGGCGAGCAGCCGCTCCAGTACCTCTCGTCCCGCGTCCGTCTTCAGGTCGAGCGTGATCGACTCCTTCGAGCGGTTGAGCCAGACGAAGTAGCTGGACTCTCCGTGCACGGTGGTGTCGTAGCGGCGTGCGAAGTCGCCGTCGCCCGGTCGCTCGACCTTGATCACCCGGGCGCCGAGGTCCGCCAGCTGACGGGTGGCGAAGGGCGCGGCCACCGCCTGTTCGAGACTGACGACGGTGATGCCGGAGAGCGGCAGGTCTGCGGGACGTCCGGTCATCGGGGTGTCCTCCTGGCGCCGCGGGATGCGGCACGGTGTGCGGTACGGCGGGCGTACGTGGGTGGGCGGGGTGCGGTACGAGCAGGTGTGCGGGTGTGCGCTGCGGGCACGCCGGCGGGCGCGGTCAGCGTATGACGGCCGCCGAGAGGGCGTGCAGCCGCAGGGCCAGCTGGATCTCCAGGGCGCGGGCCGGTGACTGCCAGTCGGGGCCGAGGAGCCGGCCGATCCGCTCGACGCGCTGCGCCACGGTGTTCACGTGGACGTGCAGGTCGTCCTTGGTGCGGGCGGGGCTCATGCCGCTGGCGAAGTAGGCGTCCATGGTGCGCACGAGGTCCGTGCCGCGGCGCCGGTCGTAGGCGATGACCTGGCCGATGGTGCGCTCCACGAAGCCCTCGATGTCGCCGGTGTCGGCGAGCAGCAGGCCGAGGAAGCCGAGGTCCTCGGCGGCGGCGCCTTCGCCCTGGCGGTGCAGCAGCCGCAGCGCCTCCAGGCAGCGGCGCGCCTCCCGGTAGGCCGGGGCGACCCGGCCGGGGTGGGCGAGCGGGCCGGGGACGGGTGCGGAGGCGCCGACGGAGACGGGCTCGTGGAGCGCGCCGCCGAGGTGCTTGGCTGTCTGCCGGGCGAGTTCGGCGGCGCTCTCCCCCGGTCCGAGCGGCAGCAGCAGGACGGTGCCGCCGTCGCGCGCCGAGGCCAGGCCGTGGCGCGTCGCGGCCAGGTGCGAGGCCGCCGAGCGCAGCCGCTGCCGGTCCGCGCTCTCCCGTCCCTCGGCGTCCGGTGCGGTGCCGGCTCCGGCCCGGTCGATGCGGGCGGCGAGGACCACATGGGGTGCGTCGGTGTCGGCGCCCAGCCGCGCGGCGCGCTCGCGCAGCAGGCGGCGGTCGCGGTCGGGCGCGTCGAGGAGGTCGTCGAGCAGTTCGCCGCGGACCCGCTGTTCGGCCTCGCCCGCGGAGCGGCGGGCGAGCAGCAGCAGGGAGGTCACGAGGGCGGCCCGCTCCAGGGTGCGCAGGTCGACGGGGTCGAGTCCGGGCCGGTCGTGGAGTACGAGGGCGCCGAGGGTCTCGCCGCCCGCGGAGACCGAGGCGATCCAGTCGTCGCCGTGCCGGGTGGCGTGGCCTTCGGAGGTTCTCGCGGGGCCGGGCGGCTCCTCGACGAAGTCGACGGTGCCGCCGAGGACTTCGGACACGGCCGCGGCCACGTCGTGGACGCCGCCGCCGCGCAGCACGAGCTCGGTGAGCCGGTCGTGCACCTCCGAGGCGCGCTCGATGACGCCGCTGTGCTCGCGGATGATGCCGTTGGCCCGTTCCAGCTCGGCGAGGGCGGAGCGGGTCTCGGCGAGCAGGTTCGCGGTGTCGATGGCGACGGCGGCGTGCGCGGCGAAGGAGCCGAGCAGGGCGACCTGCTCGCGTTCGAAGACACGGGCACGCCGGTCGGCGGCGAACAGCACGCCGATGACCTGGCTGCCGAGGGTGAGCGGCACGCCGAGGATCGCGACGAGGCCCTCGTCGCCGACCGCGCTGTCGATGGCCTCGGTGTGCCGGAAGCGGGCGTCCTGGAAGTAGTCGTCGGTGACGTACGGCCGGGCGGTCTGGGCGACGAGCCCGCCGAGCCCCTCCCCCATGCCGAGTCTGACCTGCTGGAACCGGGCCGAGACCGAGCCCTCGGTGACCCGCATGTAGGTGTCGCCCCTGACCGGGTCGTTGAGGCTGAGGTAGGCGACCTCGGTGCCGAGCAGGGAACGGGCGCGCTGGACGATGGCGCGCAGCACGTCGTCGAGGTCGCGCAGGCCCGCGAGGTCGTGGGCGGTCTCGAAGAGCGCGGACAGCTCGGCCTCGCGCCGCCGCCGGCCCTCCAGCTCGGCCCGGACCCGCAGCGCGAGCTGTTTGGCCTGCTCGAGCCCGGCCAGCTCCTCGGGCCCCGCGCCGGTCGCGCGGGCGAGCAGCACGGGGCGGTCGTACGCCTCGGTCGCGGCGCCGCGGGCGAGGAGCTCCAGGTAGACGGCCTGTTCGTGGGTCATGGTCACAGGGATACCTGTCGTACGGGGGGTCGCACCAGTCCTGTGGACAACCGCCTGTGGACAACGGGAGCGGCGGTCAGTGCGCCGTCCAGCCTCCGTCGAGGGCGAGCGAGGTGCCGGTGACGAAGGAGGCCTGCGGGGTGCAGAGGAACAGGACGGCCTCGGCGACCTCCTCGGGCTCGATCAGCCGCTTGAGCGCGGAGTCCCGCAGCAGGACGTCGGCGAGCACCTGCCCGGCGGGGATGCCGTGGGCGGCGGCCTGGTCGGCGATCTGCCGCTCGACGAGCGGCGTGCGCACGTATCCGGGGTTGACGCAGTTGGAGGTGACGCCGTGCGGGGCGCCTTCGAGGGCCGCGGTCTTGGACAGGCCCTCCAGGCCGTGCTTGGCGGCCACGTAGGCCGACTTGAAGGGCGAGGCCCGCAGTCCGTGCACGGACGAGATGTTCACGATCCGGCCCCAGCCTCGCGCGTACATCTCCGGGAGCGCGCCTCTGATCAGTCGGAACGGTGCCTCCAGCATCACGGTGAGGACGGTGTGGAAGACGTCCGGCGGGAAGTCCTGGAGGGGTCGGACGAGCTGGAGTCCCGCGTTGTTCACGAGGATGTCGGCGCCGGCGGCCGAGGCCTCGGCGGCGTCGAGGTCGGTGAGGTCGAGCAGTGTGGGTTCGACGGCGCCCGGGAGGTCCCGTGCGGCCTCGGTCAGCGTGTCGAGTCCTTCGGCGGCCCGGTCGACGGCTCTGACCCTGGCCCCTGCGGCGGCGAGCCGCAGCGCGCAGGCGCGGCCGATGCCGCCGGCGGCGCCGGTGACGAGCGCGGTGCGCCCGGAGAGGTCGAGGGTGACGGACCCGGCGGCCGGCCCGGTGGCGGGCCGGGGCGCGACGGCCTGGGCCGGGACGGGTCCCGGTGCGATGGAGGCGCTCATGCTCGGCACCTTATGAAGCGGTGCCGCCCCGACCGATGTGGGCTGAGCACATAGTTCAGCCTGTGGGGCTGGGGTCGAACCATGTGGGTTCGTCCTTGAGCGCCTGCTCGATGCGGAGGTGCGAGAAACGCTTCATCTCGGGCAGCTCGTCGAGCGCGAACCAGCCCACCTCCGTCGACTCCTCGTCGTTGACCCTGGCCTCGCCGCCGACGGCCCGGCAGCGGAAGGACACGTCCATGAACTGGCAGCGGTCCCCGTTGGGGTACACGACGGGCTTGCGCAGGGTCTGCACCAGCACGACCCGCTCCACCTCGGCCCGGACGCCCGTCTCCTCGTACACCTCGCGGACGGCGCAGGCGGCGGGCTGCTCGCCCGGCTCCACGATGCCGCCGACGATGGCCCACATGCCGTTGTCCGCGCGACGGCCCAGGAGCACCCGTCCCCGGTCGTCGAAGACGACCGCCGAGACGCCCGGCAGGAAGAGCAGCTGGTGGCCGGCGGAGGCCCGGATGTCGCGGATGAAGTCAGGTGTGCCCATGACTCGACCCTAGATCATCATCCGATCGTCCCGGCCGGCGCACGCCGCCCGCCGCCAGGGCCTCCGGCCCCCGCCGCCAAGGCCTCCGGCTCCGCCTCAGGCGGAGCGTGCCCGGCGGGCACGGCCGGACCGCACCGCCGACCAGCCGAGGCCGGCCACGGCGACCGCCACCAGGAGCGCCTCGGGCAGCGTGCCCATGCGGGTCGCCGGGGTCAGCGAGGAGCGCAGCGGCACCTTCTCCACGAGCACGTCGGGCGTGAACATCCCGGTCTCCGCGACGATCGTCCCGTCGGGCCGGATGACCGCGCTGACACCGCTGGTGACCGGCACGACCACGCTGCGGCTGTGCTCCACGGCGCGCACGCGCGACATGGCGAGCTGCTGGTAGGTCATCTCGCTGCGGCCGAAGGTGGCGTTGTTGCTGGGCACGGTGATCATCTGTGCGCCGTGGGTGACGGTGTCCCGGACGGCCCAGTCGAAGGCCGCCTCGTAACAGGTGGCGAGGCCCACCTTCGTACCGGCGAGGTCGAAGACGCCGACCTCGTCACCGGGTCCGAAGTCGCGGCGGACGCGGTCGACGTCGCTGCTGAAGAGCCGGACGACGGACCGCATGGGGATGTACTCGCCGAAGGGCTGGACGTGCCGCTTGTCGTACTCGGCGACCGGTCCCTTCCCCGGCTCCCACTGGATGAGGGTGTTGCGCAGTTTTCCGGTGGGCGGCGCGATGACGGAGCCGATCACGGTGGGCGCGTTCACCTTGCGCACGGCGTCGTCGATGATCGCGTACGCGTCCGGGTTGGCGTACGGGTCGATGTCGGAGGAGTTCTCGGGCCACAGCACGAAGTCGGGCTGCGGCGCGCGGCCCGCCTTCACCTCGTCGGCGAGCTCCCTGGTGCGGTTGACGTGGTTGTCGAGCACGGCACGCCGCTGGGAGTTGAAGTCGAGGCCGAGGCGGGGCACGTTGCCCTGGACCGCGGCGACGGTCGCGGTGCCGTCCTCGGGCGCGTCGGAGATCAGCGGCAGCGCGGCGAGGGCGCCGGTGACGGGCACCAGGACGGCCAGTGCGGCGGCGACCAGCGGGCCTCGAGGCCCGCGCGGGGGCGCCGCGGCCGGCGCCGCCTCCGAGGAGGAACCGGCCGTCCGGGAGGACCCGGGCGTCTCGCCGGCGTCGCCCGTACGGGCGGACCCGGACGACGCGGCCGCGACGGCGGGCTCGGGCGTCCCGGCGGCGTCCACGGCGTTCCCGGCGCCCGTCCGCTCGGGAGCGTCGCCGGTACGGGCGCGCCGGGCGAGGACCTGGCGGAGCAGTTCGTACAGACCGAAACCGCACAGCGCGACGCCGAAGCCGAGCACCGGGGTGCCGCCGACGGCCGCGAGCGGCAGGAAGATCCCGTCCGCCTGACCGAAGGCGATCTTGCCCCAGGGGAAGCCGCCGAACGGCACGCGCGCGCGTGCCGCCTCGCCCAGGATCCACACGGCGGCGGCGAACACCGGCCAGGCGGGAAGCCGGGAGACGACCGCGACGCCGAGGCCGACCGCGCCGACGAACAGCGACGACACGGCGGCGAGCGCCAGCCACGGCACCGGCCCGACCTCCTCGCCGGTCCACATCAGCAACGGCATCAGGAAACCGAGCCCGGCCAGGTAGCCGAGACCGAAGCCGGCCCGTGCCCGCCGGCCGCGCAGCGTCCAGCCGAGCAGCGCGAACGCGGGCAGCGCGAGCCACCACAGGGGCCGGGGCGGGAAGCTCAGGTAGAGCAGCAGCCCGGAGAGCAGGGCCGCACCGGGGCGCAGCAGCCGCCGGGGGCCACGGGCCCGCTCGGGGGCGGCATCGGACTCGGGCGCGTCGGCGGGGGCGATCGTGGTGCTCACGAGCCGGAGTCTACGGCGCGCGGCGCGCCCGGCAGGAGTGCGGTCGGCGCTGCGCGCCCCTGTGGGTGGCGGGTTCCACGCGGTCGGGCCGTACACGAGGAAAGCGTCCCTCCGGCTCCACGGGTCCGGCCGGTTACACGGGTCCGGCCGGCGCCGGAGACGTGGGAGGAGGGGTGGTGCGGTGCAACAGGGCGCGGATGACGTGGACGGCGGACTCGGCGTCGTCCACGGTCACGGTGAAGGTCCGCCCGTCACCGAGCCGCAGCACCAGACCCTCGCCGCGCCGGACGACCACGGCGGTGCCCTTCTCGGGGCGCCAGCGATAGCCCCAGCCGCCCCACTGGCGCGGGGTCACGGACGGCGCGAACTCGGCGCCGACCACGTGCGACAGCGGGATGCGCCGGCGCGGCACGCCGATGTGCCCACATCGCACCTCGCAGGCGCGGTCGTCGACCCGGACGGCGACGTGGACGAAGGCGAGCGTGCCGAAGAGCACCAGCAGACCGGCGGCGACACAGCCGATGACGGCCATCAGGAGCGGTGCGATGCCGGAGGTCCATGGCGACTCGACGGCGAGCAGGATGCCCAGCGCCATGCAGGCGAAACCGCCGACGGCCGGCAGCCATTGCATCCGGTTGGTCGCGCGGCCGGTCCAGACCGGGGGTGCGGGTCCCTCGGGACCCGGGTTCGTGGAGTGGTCCCTCATGGTGACAGCCTAAGCACGTTCCGCTGTTGCGGCGCCTCGGCGGAGTCGTCCGGTCACCCGGGGAGAGCGACGGTCGCCGCCCGGAGGACGCGGCCTTCGGCGTAGCTGAGCGCGGCGGGGCCGAGGTCGCCCGTACGCCCGCTGAGGAGCACGGTCAGCCCGCCCGTGGGAGCGGCCGCCGGGTTCGCCTCGACGCCGATCCGCCGCAGTGCCTGTGCGGCGACTGCCCCGGCGGAACCGTGCAAAACGACGGGCGGCAGGCCTTCGGTGCGGGGCAGTGCCGCCCGGATCTGTTCGGCGACCAGCTCGTAGTGGGTGCAGCCGAGGACCAGGGCGCGTACGTCCGGGGGCGTGAGGGCGGCCGCGGCGGCGACGGCCCTGCGTACGGCCTCGGCGTCGTCGTGCTCGACGGCGTCGGCGAGACCGGGGCACGGCACCTCGGTGACCTCGGCACCGTCGGCGAAGTCGCGGATCAGGCCGCGCTGGTACGGGCTGCCGGTGGTGGCCGGTGTGGCCCAGATCGCGACCTTGCCGCCGCCGACCGCGGCGGGCTTGATCGCGGGGACGGTGCCGATCACCGGGATGCGGGGCTCCAGCTCGGCGCGCAGCGCGGGCAGGGTGTGAACGCTCGCGGTGTTGCAGCCGACGATCAGGGCGTCGGGCCCGTGCGCGGCGGCGGCCCGGGCGACGGCCAGGGCACGCTCGGTGAGGTCCTCGACGGTGCGCGGGCCCCACGGCATGCCGTCGGGGTCCGAGGAGAGCACCAGATCCGCGTCGGGCCGCATGCGGCGGACCGCCGCCGCTGCCGGCAGCAGGCCGATTCCGGAGTCCATGAGGGCGATCTTCACCCGGTCACCCTATCCGACCACCCTTGTTTCCCCGTCGTTCTGGGGCAGACTGCGGCGAATGAGCACGCTTGCCTGGATCGCGATCGCCGCTCTGGCCGTCTGGGGGTGGCTGCTCCTGGGCCAGGGCTTCTTCTGGCGCACGGACCAGCGCCTGCCCGCGCCGGTCGCCGCCGCCCCGGAGCCCGGAACCTGGCCCGACGTCGTCGTGGTGGTGCCGGCCAGGGACGAGGCGGAGGTGCTGCCGCTGAGTCTGCCGTCGCTGCTCGCCCAGGACTATCCGGGGCGGGCGGAGGTGATCCTGGTCGACGACGGGAGCACGGACGGCACGGGCCGGCTCGCCGAGGATCTGGCGGGCGCGACGGCCGCGGGGTGCGGCGGCGGAAGGGCCGGCGACGGGCCGGAGGGCGACTCTCCCGGCGCCCCGGCCGGGGGGCGCGGCGACGGGCCGGAGGGCGGGGCGGCGGTGCGGCGCGGTGTCGGGCTGCCGTTGACGGTGACCTCGCCCGGCGAGCCCGCGCCCGGCTGGACGGGCAAACTGTGGGCGCTGCGGCACGGCATGGCGCTCGCACGCGCGCGTGGACCCGAATTCCTGCTCCTCACGGACGCGGACATCGCCCACGAACCGGACAGCCTGCGGCTGCTCGTCGCCGCGGCGACGGGGCACCGGCTCGACCTGGTGTCCCAGATGGCGCGGCTGCGGGTGGCGAGCGGATGGGAGCGGCTGATCGTGCCGGCCTTCGTCTACTTCTTCTGCCAGCTCTATCCCTTCCGCTGGATCAACCGCCGCCGGCCCCTCGCGACGGCGGCAGCCGGCGGCTGTGTGCTGCTGCGGGCGGAGACGGCGGAGCGGGCCGGGGTGCCGGAGTCGATCCGGGAGGCCGTCATCGACGACGTGTCGCTGGCCCGGGCGGTACGCCGGAGCGGCGGCCGGATCTGGCTGGGGCTCGCGGACCGGGTGGACAGCGTCCGGCCGTACCCGGGCCTCGCCCCGCTGTGGCGGATGGTCTCGCGCAGCGCCTACGCGCAACTGCGGCACAACCCGTTCCTGCTCGCGGGCACGGTCGCGGGCCTGGCCCTCGTCTACCTGGCGCCGCCGGCGACGCTGCTCGCGGGCCTGCTCACCGGAGACGGGACGGCGGCATGGGCGGGCGGACTTGCCTGGGCGGTGATGACGGGCACGTACCTCCCGATGCTCCGCTACTACCGCCGGCCGCCCTGGCTCGCGCCCCTGCTCCCGTTCACCGCCCTGCTGTACCTGCTGATGACGGTGGACTCGGCCGTCCAGCACTACCGCGGCCGGGGCGCGGCCTGGAAGGGCCGCACGTACACCAGGCCGGAGACGATGCCGGACCGGTGACGGCCGACGGGGGTGTCCGCGGGGAATCGGCCCGCTGCGTACGGCCTCGTCGGCGGCCCGGACCAGGCCCGGGACGGACAGCTCACGAGGGTCGATCCGTATGGCAGGTCGCTCATGTCTCCCGCCTCGCCTCCCCGCCTCTGCCTGCCCGCTTCTGTCCCCCTCTCAGGGCTCCCTCCCAGGGCTCCTGCTCAGGACTCCCTCTCAGGGCTTCCCCGCGGTCTCCGGGAATACGGCCGGGGTCTCTATCTCGGTGTCGCCCCTCCGCCGGCCGTCGAGGCGCCCGTCGGCAATGAGCCGTTCGGTCCCGCCCGCGGCCCGCCCGGCCCTGCGCCGCTCGCCGTCGTGCCGGGCATCGGGTTCGATGCCCGGCACGACGGCGGTGAAGGCGGCGGCCGATTCCCTGCCCCTCAGGCGGAGTCGCCGGCGACGGCCACGGAGTCGGCGGAGTTCGCGGAGCCGGTGGAGTGCGCGGAGCCGGTGGCGGAGGCTCCGCCGCTCTTCTGTTCGTGCCGGGTGCGGGCGAGGTCGCGGCCGCGGGTTTCGCGGGTGACGGCCACGGTGAGGGTGGTGATGACGGCGGCCAGGCACAGGTAGAGGCTGACCGGGGTGGAGGAGTCGTAGTCCTTCAGGAGTTCGACGGCGATGATCGGGGCGAGGGCTCCGGCGACGATGGAGGCGAGCTGCGAGCCCATCGAGGCGCCGGAGTAGCGCACCTTGGTGTCGAACATCTCGGAGATGAACGCGGCCTGTGGCCCGTACATGGCGCCGTGAAGGAGCAGGCCGGCGGTGACGGCCAGGGTGATGACGGGGAAGGACTCGGAGTCGACGAGGCCGAAGAAGACGAACGCCCAGACGGCCATGCCCACGGAGCCGATGAGGGTGACGGGCCGGCGCCCGACACGGTCGGAGAGCGCGCCCCACAGGGGGATGGTGACGAAGTGGACTGCGGAGCCGATGAGGACGGCGTTCAGGGCGGTGCTCTTGGGCAGTTCCAGGTGGGCGGTGACGTACACCAGGAGGAACGAGGTGAGGATGTAGTACGAGATGTTCTCGCCGAAGCGGGTGCCGATGGCCGCCAGGACCTCGCGCCAGCTGCGCCGGAACACCTCGACGACCGGGGCCTGCTCCTTGACGCCCTGCGCGGCCGCCGCCTCGGCCTTGGCCTGCGCGGCGAGGAAGACCGGGGACTCGGACACCGTGACCCGAATCCAGAGACCGATCACCACGAGGACACCGGACAGCAGGAACGGGACGCGCCAGCCCCAGGACTGGAAGGCGGCCTCCGACTGGAAGGCGGCCAGGAGTGCCAGGACTCCGGTGGCGAGCAGGTTACCGCCGGGGGCACCGGCCTGGGGCCACGAGGCCCAGAAACCGCGGTGCCGGTCGTCGCCGTGCTCGGAGACGATGAGGACGGCACCGCCCCACTCGCCGCCCAGCGCGAAGCCCTGGACCAGCCGCAGCACGGTCAGCAGGATCGGCGCGCCGACCCCGATGGTCTCGTAGGTGGGCAGCAGACCCATGGCGAAGGTGGCGCCGCCCATCATCAGAAGGCTGACCACCAGCAGCTTCTTGCGCCCGATCTTGTCCCCGAAGTGACCGAACACGACACCGCCGAGAGGTCGCGCCGCGAACCCGATGGCGTAGGTGACAAAGGCGATGAGCGTGCCCACCAGCGGGTCGGCCGCAGGGAAGAACAGCGTGTTGAAGACGAGCGCGGCGGCAGAGCCGTACAGGAAGAAGTCGTACCACTCGATGGTGGTCCCGATGAGACTCGCGGCGACGATCCGCTTCAGGGATCCGGGAGGCGTGGGAGCGTGTGTTGCGGCGGCCATGTGCACCACTTCCGAGCGGGTGACGGGGACGGTGTTCGTGTCGCCACACCGTAGGAAAGCGCAGGTCAGCCGCGTATGTGGTGAGACACCATACTTCGCTTCCCGAGAGTGCCGGCAGCCCCCACACCTCGTCCGACACGTCGAGGTGTGCCGCCGCCCTACAACCTCACACGAGACGCAACCACGCGCACGCATCACGCGCTTGCATTAGGCGGCGTGTGCAATTATTGTCTTCATACATAAGGCGCGTCTGCATTCATGTGCGGCGTTGCCGGCCAAAGGGCTGCGGCCCTCTCCCTCCCCCCCCCATCACGCGAAGGCACCCCCATGTCGCTCCAGAAGATCCTTCCCGGCCCCCTCGGCTTCGGCACCGCACCGCTCGGCAACATGTTCCGCGCCATCCCTCACGAGGAGGCCCTCGCCACCGTCGAGGCTGCCTGGGAGCACGGCATCCGTTTCTACGACACCGCCCCCTTCTACGGCGCCGGTCTCGCCGAGGAGCGGCTCGGTGAGGTGCTCGCCGGCAAGCCGCGCGACCAGTACGTGCTGTCCACCAAGGTCGGCCGGGTCGTGCTCGACGAGCACGACCCGGACGTGCCCGACTTCGGCGAGAAGGGAGGCCTGTTCGAGCACGGCAATCCGAACAGGATCCTCCACGAGTGGACCGCCGAAGCCACCGAGCGATCCATCGAGGGCAGCCTGAGGCGCCTGGGCACCGACCGGCTCGACATCGTCTGGGTCCACGACATCGCCCAGGACTTCCACGGCGACGCCTGGCTGGCCAAGTTCGAGGAGGCACGCACCGGGGCCTTCCGTGTCCTGTCCCGGCTGCGCGACGAGGGCGTCATCAAGGCGTGGGGACTCGGGGTCAACAAGACCGAGCCCATCGAGCTGACGCTCGCCCTCGATGAGCCGCAGCCCGACGGGTTCCTGCTCGCCGGCCGCTACACCCTCCTCGACCACGAGCACGCCCTCACCCGGCTGCTTCCGATGGCCCAGGAGCAGGGCGTCGACATGGTGGTCGGCGGCCCTTACAGCTCCGGCATCCTCGCCGGCGGCACCCACTTCGAGTACCAGCAGGCCCCGGCCGCGATCGTCGAGCGCGTCGGCAGGCTCAAGGCCCTGGCCGAACGGCATGGCGTGAGCATCAAGGCCGCCGCCCTGCAGTTCTCCCTCGCCCACCCGGCGTCCGCAGCCGTCATCCCCGGCGCCACCCGGCCGAGCCGTATCGCCGAGGACACCGCGGCCCTCAACGAGACCGTCCCGACCGCGTTCTGGACCGATCTGCGCGCCGCCGGCCTGGTCAGCCCGGCCGCCCCGCTTCCTGCCGACGCCTGACCTCCGTCCTGCTTCCCCCCCTTCTCCCTCCCCCCTTCTCCCTCCCCCTTTCTCCTTCTCCCTTCTTCTCCCAACTCCCCCCACACGCACGCACGCACGCAGCACCAGGAGCACCACCATGGCTTCCACGTCCGTCTCACGCGTCGTCCCCGCCTCCCCGCAGCGGGTTTGGGACCTCATCGGCGGCTTCGACGCCCTGCCTGACTGGCTTCCGTACATCCCCGAGAGCACGGCGCTCGAGGGCGGCCGGGTCCGCCGGCTGACCAACCCGGAAGGCGACGTCATCGTCGAGCGCCTGATCGGCTTCGACGAGGCGGCACGGCACTACAGCTACGCCATCCTCGAAGCGCCGTTCCCCGTCGACGGCTACGTCTCCACTCTCCGGGTCCACACGGTCCCCGGCCGGGACGACGCCGCCGAGGTCCAGTGGTCCGGGCGCTTCCATCCCGCGGGCGCCACCGAGCAGGAGGTCGTCGACCTGTTCACCGGCATCTACGCCGACGGCCTCGACGCCCTGCACGAGGCTCTCGCCGCCTGACCCGGGTCGCCCGGGAGGTCCCGCCATCGCGTGCGCGTCGCCGTCGCAGCCCCGGGTTCTCGGCGAGAGCCCGGGCCGTGCGGTGAAGCCGGCGGGCGATCACGACCCTGAGCGTGGCGGCGATCGCGGCCCTGAGCGTGCTGACACTCGGCGCTTCCGGGGCCATCACGACTGCCGCGCATGTCGGGCCCAAGGCCTGGGGGGAGGCATCTGGCGGACTGACGAGCTCCGTCAGGTGCCCTCGCGTCGGGGCGCGCGGCCTTCGAACGGGCAGTCGGTCAGGAGCGTCGCGGGGTCCGCTCCGGCGGGCAGGGGGACGGTGTGGGAGGCCGGGGGCCGGTCGCCGCGTGCGAGCCAGCGTTCGAGGGTGGTGAAGGCGCTGCGGTGGCACGGGGTGAGTGGGCGCAGCCGGTCCGGGAAGGCGTCGAACAGGGCGTCGGTGTGGGTTCCGCCCTCGATCCGGTAGTAGCGGTGCAGCGCGCCCCGGCCCGCCTCGCGCACCATCCGGGCGTAGACGTCGGAGTCCCGGCCGATCGGCAGCAGGGTGTCCAGCGTGCCGTGCACGGTGATCAGCGGCTTGCCGATCCGGCCGGTGAGGGCGATCTTCCCGACGGCTCGCCGGACCTCGGCCGGGCGCGCCGCGTAGTCGTAGTCGGTGTCGCACTCCGGAGTGCCCGGGGCGCAGAACGGGGTGCCCGCCTCGACCGCGCCGTCGAAGCCGGGGTCGAGTTCCTCGCGGTAGATGCGCTGGGTCAGGTCCCAGTAGACCTGGTGGTGGTACGGCCAGAGGAACTCCGAGCCGGCCGGGAATCCGGCCGCGTGCAGGTCCCGCGCCGCCCGCTCCGCGCCGTCGCCGCCCGCGGCGTACACGGGATAGGCGCGCAGGGCCCTCGGCAGGAAGTCCAGCAGGGTGGGACCGTCCGCGCGCCACAGCGTGCCTTCCCAGTCGACGCCCCCGTCGTAGAGCTCCGGGTGGTTCTCCAGCTGCCAGCGCACGAGGTATCCGCCGTTGGACATGCCGGTGACGAGGGTGCGCGACGGCGTTCGGTGATAGCGCTGGGCGACCGTTGCGCGGGCCGCTCTGGTCAGTTCGGTGAGGCGGTCGTTCCATTCGGCGATGGCGTCACCGGGCGCTTCTCCGTCGCGGTAGAAGGCGAGACCCGTGTTGCCCTTGTCGGTGGCGGCGTACGCGTATCCGCGGGCCAGCACCCAGTCGGCGATGGCCCGGTCGTTGGCGTACTGCTCGCGGTTGCCGGGCGTGCCGGCCACGACCAGGCCGCCGTTCCACCAGTCGGGCAGACGGATGACGAACTGGGCGTCGTGCCGCCAGCCGTGGTTGGTGTTGGTGGCGGAGGTGTCCGGGAAGTAGCCGTCGATCTGGATGCCCGGCACTCCGGTGGGGACGGCCAGGTCCTTCGGCGTCAGGCCGGCCCAGTCGGCCGGGTCGGTGTGCCCGGAGGCGACGGTCCCGGCCGTCGTGAGCTCGCCCAGACAGGCCGACTGCTGGTACGCGGCGCCCGGTACGTGCGGGCGGGACGGGTGCGACGCGCAGCCGCCGTCGCGGTCGTGGGGCGGCGCGGCGGGCGCGACGGGGGTGGAGGTGGTGAAGGCGAGGGCGGCCAGGGCCAGAACGGCGGGTATCCGCCCTTTCCAGGGTCGTGGTGCGACGCCACGGGAGAGACGCATGAGGTGAAGCCTCCGAGATCGTGAGCGGGGATGCGCCGGAGGCTATGGCGACGAGGGTGAGCGGAACATGGCTCCGCGTCATATGGCCCGATGCCTGTTCATGGGGCGGACCGCCATGCCGTGGGGACCCAGGGGGGCGGCTCCCCTCCTCTGTGGGCGACTTCCCGCCCCATCCCGTCGACAACTCCCTGCCGTTGTAGGCGACTTCCCGCTCCCATAGACACCCCTCTGCCGTTGTAGGCAATTTCCCGCTCCTGTAGGCAGATCCTCGCCCACGCGGGCGGCTCCCTTCCCCGCCCATCAGCCCACCCCCGCCTCTCCCGCATATACGCGGGAACGAGGCACCAGCCATGGATGGCCGTCACATTCGGGCTCGACCAACCCTGGTTGACCGGCCCATGTCCGCGACGGCTACGGCGCGCTGATGATGCTCGCCACACCGTCACCCGAGCCCGCGTCCCGCGTCCCTCGTCCCTCGTCCCTCGTCCCTCGTCCTTCAACTCTCCATCCCCTATCCCCTATCCCCCATCCCCCACGGCTGCGGGCGTGTCCGTCTCATTCAGGAGTCAGTCGTCATGACAGAGCCGCATTCCCTGTTCCGATCCCTGAAGATCCCTGCGTCCAAGGTCAGTCGCCCTCGTTCGGCAGGCAGCCGCCCCCCGGGGAAGAGCCGCCGTCCCCTCGGACGCGTCCGCCGTTGGCTCACCGCCGCGACCGGTGCGCTGACCCTCACCGCCGGGCTCCTCGTCACCGTTCCGACGGCCTCCGCCGCGGGCCTGACCCAGATCACCGGATTCGGTTCCAACCCCGGCAACCTGTCCCTCTACGCGTACGCGCCCGACGGGCTGCCGGTCGGTGCGCCGCTCGTGGTCGCCCTGCACGGCTGCACACAGAGCGCGCAGGACTACTACGCGCACTCGGGCTGGCCGAAGTTCGCCGACCGCTACGGCTTCGCGCTCGTCCTCCCCCAGACCGGCGGCGCCAACAACGCGAACTCCTGCTTCAACTGGTTCGAGCCGGGCGACAGCACCCGCGGGCAGGGCGAGGCGCTGTCGATCCGGCAGATGGTCGACACCGCCGTCGCGAGGTACGGCAGCGACCGCGGGCGCGTCTACATCACCGGCCTGTCGGCGGGCGGCGCCATGACCGCGAACATGCTCGCCGCCTATCCCGACGTCTTCGCCGGCGGCGCCGTCGACTCAGGCCTGCCCGCCATCTGCGCGACCGGCGTGGCGGCGGCGTACACGTGCATGTACAGCCCGCCGGACAGGACGCCCGCCCAGTGGGGCGACCTGGTGCGCTCCGCGGCGCCCGCCGGCACCGGATCGTGGCCCCGGGTGGCGGTCTGGCAGGGAACCGCGGACACCACCGTCTCGCCCGCCAACGCCACCGAGCTCCGCGACCAGTGGACGAACGTGTGGGGCGTCGGCCAGACGCCGTCCCGCACCGAGAGCCTGAGCGGCGGCACCACGGTAAGCGTCTACGAGGACGCCGCGGGCAGGCCCGCGGTGCAGGTGTACTCCGTCTCCGGCATGAGGCACGGCCTGGCCGTCGACCCGGGCAGCGGCACCGAGCAGTGCGGCGCGGCCGGCACCTACTACCTCGACACCATCTGCTCCAGCTACCAGACGGCCCGCTTCTGGGGGCTCGACCGTGAGGCCCGCGGGGACGGCGAGGAGGGCGGGGACGGCGAGGAGGGCGGCGAGACGCCCGGGGACCCGCCCCCGCCGCCCACGTGCCACACGGCGAGCAACTACGACCACACCGTCGCCGGACGCGCCTACCAGTCCGGTGGATACACCTACGCCACAGGATCCGGACAGACCATGGGTCTGTGGAACACCTTCATCGTCCACACGCTCCGCGAGACGTCGCCCGGCTCGTACGTGATCGCCGATTCCGACTGCTCGTCCTGAATTCCGGCGGAACCACGAACGGGCCCCACCTCGCCGGCGCCACCCGGTGGACGCCGAGCCGCGCCGGCTCCCGCCTTCCCCTTTCCCCTTCGAGGCCGCCGGCGATCAGGCGCGGAAACGTTCAACGACGAGACCACGGAAACCAGTTGACCCGCCTGCGGTGTCCTTCACATTCCGCGTCGCCTTCGTTTCGGCGCTTCACCGGGCCCTCCGGGCGAATACGGCGACCCGTGAATCCGCGGCGCGTGGCGGACCCGCGCGCCTGGCCCACGGCCCTCGTGGACTCCGGCGCAGTGGACGGCGGGCCGGGACGGGGCGCGCGGCCCGCGCCGCCGCAGTACGGGCCGGATCGGCCGGGACGCCCCCGCACACTTCCATTACTACCGGTAATCCACCGATAGCCATGCGTTTCCCGAGGCGCTTTACTCACGCTGCCTTTAACCGCGTTTTGGCAGGTCAGCCAGCCAAAAACAGCGTAAATCGGATGACCCGGAGTTGGGGACTCCCCAACCGGCACATCGTGGGCTTAACTTATGGCCATGACCTCCCCGCGCTCCACCTACGGAGGCGGTTACTACACCGCGCCGTCGTTCCCCGACACCCCGATCTACGACTCCCTCGTCGCAGAACGGGGCACGCCTCAGATCGCCCCGATCCGAGTGCCCTCCGCGTACGACACCGGCAACGGCTACGCCGGAAGCAGCAGCTACCTGCCGGCGCTGCCCGCGGCCCTGCCCGCCCTCCCGGCGGCGCCCACCCCGCAGCCCGGATACGGCGGCCACGGCGGCTACGGCTATCCGCAGCCCGCTCAGCAGATGGCGCCCGCCGCTCCGGCGCCGGCGACCCAGCTGATGGCTCCCGTGCCGCTGCAGTCCGCGCCCACCCCCTACATCCCGCAGCAGACCGCCGCCTCGCGCGGCTACGGCTACCCGGGTCCGCAGGCACCGCAGCAGCCTCGGCCGACGGCCGCCGGGTACGAGGCGATGCGCCCCGCCGCCCCGCGACCGGCCGCGCCCGGGCCCTACGAGGACCCGTACAACCGCCCGTACCAGGGCCGCGGCTACTGATACCCACGGCAGCGGGGCGACTGGCAGGATGAGGGCATGCCGAATCCTGCCGTTCGCTCCGTCCACGTCCACCCGGTCAAGGCCCTGCGCGGGTTCGCCCCCGCGGAGGCGGAGGTCGAGCCATGGGGACTGGCCGGCGACCGCCGCTGGGCCGTGGTGGACACCGCGGGCAAGGTCGTCACCCAACGCCAGCACGCACGGCTGGCGTTGGCCGCGGCGGCGCTGCTCCCGGACGGCGGCATCCGTCTGTCCGGACCCGGTCTCGAACCGCTGACGGTGGAGGTGCCGCGTCCCTCCGCGGCGCGCGGGACGATCACGGTGGACGTCTTCGGCGCCCGGGTCGAGGCGGTGCCCGCCGGTCCCGCGGCGGACGCGTGGTTCCGTGCCTATCTCGACTCCGAGGTCCGCCTCGTCCACATGGACGACCCGTCCCGGCGCAGGCCCGTCGACCCCGACTACGCGCTGCCCGGCGAGACGGTCAGTTTCGCCGACGGCTTTCCGCTGCTCGTGACCTCGTCCTCCTCCCTCGACGCGCTCAACTCCCTCATCGCCCAGGGCGATCACGCCGACGAGGGCCCGCTGCCCATGAACCGCTTCCGGCCCAACGTCGTCGTCGACGGCACCGCACCCTGGGCCGAGGACGGCTGGCGGCGGCTCGCCATCGGCGACGTCGTGTTCCGGGTCGCCAGGAACTGCGGCCGGTGCGTGGTCACCACCACCGACCAGGGGACCGGCGAGCGCGGCAAGGAGCCGCTGCGCACCCTCGCCCGGCACCGCAGGGACGGCAGCCGGCTCATCTTCGGCCAGAACCTCGTCCCCGAGCACCGCGGCGTCATCCGGGTCGGCGATCCCGTCAAGGTCCTGGACTGAGATTCCCCCGAGATCCTGAATCCGCGTTCCCTCCCGAGAGGCGCGGAACCCACCCCCGGGGCACACTCGTTGGAAGAGCGGAAACCGCCGGACGGCCCGGCCCCGCACCGGGCCGTCGACGAGACGAGGGGGTGCGGACGTGCGTGCAGCCACCGGGGTCTGGCGCTGGCGGCACAACCCCCTGCGCCGGACCACCGACCTGGTCGAGGCCTGGGTGGCCCTGACGGCCGCCCTGCTGCTGTGCCTGGCCGTGCCCGCGGCCGGCTGGTTCGCCGGGGTCTCCGCGAACGCGTCACTGCAGCACTCGGTCCGTCTCCAGCACGAGCAGCGGGTGCCGACCGTCGCCCAGGTGGTGCGCCCCGCCTCCCCGCGCGACCCGGAGCGGTACGCCGAACTGGGCGAGGAGCAGCGGCTGCGCCCCGCCGTCGTCGCGAACTGGACGGCGCCCGACGGCACCCCGCGCACCGGCACGGTGACCACCGCGCGGGAGCACGCGGATCCCGGTGACGTCTTCCCGATGTGGACCGACCGGTCGGGGCGGGCCGTGGCCCCGCCGATGCACCCCGAGACCGCCCGCGCGCACGCGCTGATCGCCGGGCTCACCGTGGCGGTTCTCGCCGGATTCCTGGTGGAGACCGCCCGTCGCTTCGTCGTACACCGTCTGGTGCGGCGGCGGTACGCGCGTCTGGACCGCGCGTGGGCCCAGGTCGGTCCGGACTGGGGGCGTACGGGCACGGGCAGCTGAGGGACGTCCGGAAAGCGCCTGGCGCGCGACGCCGCTTTCCGGACACGCGCTGGAGACGCCCTCCTGAGGATCAGGGTCGCAGGGGCCCTGGCAGACGCCCCCGTCAGGGGGCGGAGAGGCGGGCGACCCGGCTACCCGACGGCGCCGCGCGCGCTACGGTGGGGCATCGGTTCAGCGACGGCGCACGAGGTGGGGGCAGAACACACCCATGGCACAGGGCACGGTCCAGGTGACGCACACCGGCACGTCGCGGTGGCGGCGCCGCACGGGCGAGTACCCCTCTCTCGCCGCCGCCCTGGAGGCCGCGGGCGACGGGGACGTCCTCACCGTGGCCCCGGGCACCTACCGGGAGAACCTGGTGATCCGGCAGGCCGTCACCCTGCGAGGTGGGGACGGCGCGCTCGGCTCGGTGCGGATCGCGCCCGCCGACGGCGTGCCGCTGACCGTGCGGGCCTCGGCCACCCTGCAGGACCTGCACATCGAGGGGCAGGACGCCGCCGCCCCGGCGCTGCTGGTCGAGGACGGCACCCCGGAGCTGCTCGACCTGCGGATCGTCACCCGCTCCGCGGCCGGGATCGAGGTGCGCGGCGCGGCGCGGCCCACCGTGCGGCGCACGACGGTCGACAACCCGGCGGGCGTCGGCATCGCCGTGCTCGACGGCGCGGGCGGAGTCTTCGAGGAGTGCGAGATCGTCTCGGCCGGGCAGTCCGGCGTCTCGGTGCGCGGCGGCGCGCAGCCACGGCTCGAACGCTGCCGGGTCCACCATGCCTCGGGCGCCGGGATCGCCGTCACCGGCGAGGGCAGCGCGCTGGAGGGCATCGGCTGCGAGGTGTACGAGATCAAGGGCGCCGGGCTGCAGATCGCCTCCCGCGCCACCGCGCACCTCAGCGACTCCTCGGTGCACCGGACCTCCGCCGACGGCATCACCCTGGACACGGACGCGGTGCTCACCCTGTCCGACTGCGACATCCACGACATCCCCGAGAACGCCGTGGACCTGCGGTCCCGTTCGGTGCTCACGCTGACCCGGTCGACGGTGCGGCGCTTCGGGCGCAACGGCCTGTCCGTGTGGGACCCGGGCACGCGGGTGGACGCGAACCGCTGCGAGATCCACGACAGCACGGGCGACTACCCGGCGGTCTGGGTGAGCGACGGGGCGACGGCGGTCCTGGACGCGTGCCGGGTGCACGACGTGCCCGACGCGCTGTTCGTGCTGGACCGCGGCTCGCGCGCCGACGTCGTCGACAGCGACCTGTCGCAGGTGCGGAACACGGCGGTGTCGGTGAGCGACGGGGCCACCGCGCAGCTGGACGACTGCCGGATCCGGGAGGCGTCCACGGGTGCGTGGTTCCGCGACCACGGCAGCGGCGGCACCCTGGCGGGCTGCACGATCGACGCCGTGCAGACCGGGGTCATCGTCACCAAGGGCGCGGACCCGACGATCGAGCGGTGCACGGTCACCTCGCCCGCGGAAGCCGGTTTCTACGTGTCGGCGGAGGGCCGCGGCTCCTTCCTGGGCTGCCGGGTGACCGGCAGCGGCGGCTACGGCTTCCATGTGATGGACGGCTGCCGGACCACGCTGCGCACCTGCCGTACGGAGCGGTGCGCGCGCGGCGGTTACGAGTTCCCGGAGGACGGGCCCGTCGTCGAGGACTGCACCGGGGACGAGAGCCGGCTGAGCGGCCGTCCGGCGGCCGAGGCCGGCGGTGTGGTGACGGCGACCCGGTCGGGCGGGCTGCTGGGCGCGGTCCCCGCGCCCCGGGTCACCGCCGTGGCGCCCGGTCCCGAGCCCGCGGCGCCGGTGTCGCCGTCGACGGCGGCCGCCGCCCGCTCCGCGCAGGAGGTGCTCGGCGAACTGGACGCGCTGGTGGGCCTGGAGAGCGTGAAGCACGAGGTGCGGACTCTCACCAACATGATCGAGGTGGGGCGGCGTCGACAGGAGGCGGGCCTGAAGGCGGTGTCCGCGCGCCGGCACCTGGTCTTCACCGGCAACCCGGGGACCGGCAAGACGACGGTGGCCCGGCTGTACGGCGAGGTGCTGGCCGCGCTGGGGGTCCTGGAGCGCGGCCATCTGGTCGAGGTGTCCCGGGTGGACCTGGTGGGCGAGCACATCGGGTCGACGGCCATCCGTACCCAGGAGGCCTTCGACCGGGCGCGCGGTGGCGTACTGTTCGTGGACGAGGCCTACGCGCTGGCTCCCGAGGACTCGGGCCGGGACTTCGGCCGTGAGGCGATCGACACGCTGGTGAAGCTGATGGAGGACCACCGGGACGCGGTCGTGGTGATCGCGGCCGGGTACACGGCGGAGATGGAGCGCTTCCTGACCGTCAACCCGGGTGTGGCGTCCCGCTTCTCACGGACCATCACCTTCTGCGACTACGTGCCGGAGGAGCTGCTGCGGATCGTCGAGCAGCAGGCAGAGGAGCACGAGTACCGGCTGGCGGAGGGCAGCGGTGAGGCGTTGCTGAAGTACTTCGCCGAACTGCCGAAGGGCCCCACCTTCGGCAACGGCCGTACCGCGCGCCAGACGTTCGAGGCGATGGTGGAGCGGCACGCGGGCCGGGTCGCCGCGCTCGCGGAGCCGAGCACGGACGACCTGACCCTGCTCTATCCGGAGGATCTCCCCGAACTTCCCTGAGTTTCGGGGGCGTTGTCGCGTTGCCGGGGCAGGGCGGGCGGCAGCAGGTCGAGCAGCGCGGTGCGGGCCTGGGCGAAGGACGGGTCGGCCTGGTAGTCGGAGTGTCCCAGGATCGGTTCGGGCAGCGGGTGTTCGCGGGTGCGGCCGTACGCGACGGGGTCGAGCAGCTCGGCCCGGTCGACGGCCGGCCTGCCGTCCTCGGCGGGCACCCGGACGGGGCCGCCGATGGGGTCGGTGGCCCGGTAGAGGTTGCTCCAGCAGTGCACGGTGCGGTGGAGGCCGCGCAGTGACTCGGGGCCGAAGTAGGCCGGGAACCAGCGTCCGTAGAGACGTTCGAGCGGCGAGCCGTAGGTGAGCAGTGCGACCCGGCCGCGGGTGGCGGGCGACAGTTGCCAGACCGCGGCGGCGGCGAGCACGCTGCCCTGGGAGTGACCGGAGATGACGAGCCGGCCGCCGGTCCGCCGGGTCCAGGAGCTCATCCGCCAGGCGAGGTCGGGTACGGCGCGTTCGGCGTAGCAGGGCGGGGCGAAGGGATGGGCGGCGCGCGGCCAGAAGGTGCCGACGTCCCACAGGATGCCGATGGTGCGGCGCGCGGAGGCGTCCTTGTAGGCGCGACGGCCCCAGGTGACGAAGAGGAGGGCGCCGAAGCCGATCATCCAGGAGCCGAGTGCCTGGGCGGCGGTGGCGGCCGAGGCGATCGCCGGGTGGGCGCCGTCGAAGGCCCGGCCGGGAACGTTCCCGCTGGCCCAGGCCCCGGCGACGGAGGCCGCGCCGAGCAGCAGGGTGGCCCCGGAGACGACGCCGACGAGAAGGGGCGCGGAGTCGGTGAGCGCCGCGCGGGCCCGGCTCGCGGCGATCTGGTCGGTGCGCAGCCGGTCGGGGTCGGCGGCCCCGTAGTCGGCTTCGACGTCCGTACGGAGCCGGCGGGAGGTGAGGACGGTGCGGGCGGCGAGCAGCGCGGCCGGCACGAGGAGGAGCAGCAGCAGGACGGGGATCACGGAGGCCTGCCAGCTGAGCAGGACGGGCGGTCCGGTGATGAGGCCGTTGCCGGCTCCGGGCGTGCCGGGGCCGTCGAGCCAGTCGGCGACCCGCTGGGCGACTCCGCCGGACATGACGCCGCCGAGGGCGCAGGCCAGCATGGCGGTGGCGGGGCCGCCCAGGCCGTACAGGGCGGTCCGGCGGTCGCGGCGCGGGCGGTGGAGGAGCAGGGCGACGACGCCGAGGGCGACGACCAGGCCGCCCTGCGCGAGGGTGAGGACGCCGAAGACGGTGTTGCCGGGCAGCGTGCCGGCGGAGACCCAGCCGGGGTGGGACCAGCCGGTGTGTAACGCGGTGAGCGCGAGGATCAGCAGGGCCGTGGCGGGCAGCCAGGACACGAGGGCGCGTTCGATGCGCAGGTCGAGCCGGTTCTCGCTGCGGCCGCGGCGGCAGACCACCCAGAGCACGAGGGCGGCGAGGACGGCGACGGCGGCCTGGAGGAGCAGGCCGAGGAGCTCTCGCGTGCCGCCGTCGTCGGACCGGTGGTCCTGCCCGGCGGTGGCCGCGGCGAGGACGGCGGCGACGGTGAGGAACCCGGCGGCGGTGTGGGCGGCACGCAGCCGGGCGACGAGCCGGCGGCCGTACCAGAACCCGGGCCGGCCGAGGGCGGGCCGGAGTTCGACGGGGGTGGCGGCGGTCGGGCTGGCGGCGTCGGCGGCTTCGGTGTCGGAGGCGGAGGCGGGGGCGCGGCCGGGGACGGCGTCGATGCCGGGGCCGTTGCCGGGGGCGGTGCCGTCGCCAGTGCCGGTGTCGGCGTCGGGATAGGAGGCGAGGTCGGGGTCGGCGTCGTAGCCCGTGGGCGGGCGCTGGGCCTCGTACGCGCTCCAGGTCCGGTTGGACAGGTACCAGAGCAGGCCGACGAGCGCCGTGGGCACGAGCGCGGCGAGCGCGAGGCGGCGGCCGGGCTGGGACCACCAGCCGGCGCGGTCGGCGGACAGGAAGCCGAGCCAGGAACGCCGGCCGGCGCAGGCGCCGGAGCCCGCGCACTGCCAGGCGGTCAGGTCGAGGGCGACCTCGCAGGCCGCGGCGGTGAGCAGCACGGTGAGGGTGAGCGCGACGAGCCGGACCAGCACGCCGTAGAGGCGGACGAGCCGGGCGCGGCCCTCGGTGGGCGGGCGCATCCAGTGCGCGAGGTTGGCGACCATGAAGGGCAGGAGCAGCAGCCAGAGGGCGCGGGCGCCGTTCCCGGAGGTGAGGTTGGACCAGCAGTACGCCTCCGGAACCGGCCGGTCCGCGTACCGTTCGGGGTGGTTCTCGGCGTCGACGTCGTCCCTGCGGCGGTGCATCGCCGCGGTCCGGTCGCCGGTGACCCGCACCGTACGCGGGTCGTCCAGCATGTCGGCCGCGGTGGCTCCGCCCACGCCGTGGACGAGCAGTTCGAGCGCCGCACCCCCGCTTCGCGGGTCGGGTGTGGCAGGGGACACTTCGGGGACTCGCTTCCTGAGTGGGAGGATCGAGGTGGGAGGATTCGACGGCAGGCACCAGGATCGCGGAAGGCGGCGCCCGGCGGGACCTCTCTCACCGAATCCGACGCCCCCTCCACCTGATTACCCGTTGATTACCCGTTTTCCTTGTTTTCCCTCGGAAAGGACCGGCCCCGGCGGTGAGTGACAATCAGAACCTCCTCGCGGAGCAGCGGCGCGCCCTGATTCTCGACGAGGTGCGCCGTCGCGGAGGCGTGCGGGTCAACGAGCTGACCCGGCGCCTCAACGTCTCGGACATGACGGTCCGCCGGGACCTGGACGCGCTGGCCCGGCAGGGCATGGTGGCCAAGGTGCACGGCGGCGCGGTGCCGGTGGGCGAGGCGAGCACGCACGAGCCGGGCTTCGAGGCGAAGTCGGTGCTGGAGCTGGGCGCGAAGGAGCAGATCGCGCGGGCCGCGGCGCGGATGGTGCGCCCGGGGACGGCCATCGCGCTGTCGGGCGGTACGACGACGTACGCGCTGGCGCGGCATCTGCTGGACGTGCCGGATCTGACGGTGGTGACGAACTCGGTGCGGGTCGCGGACGTGTTCCACGAGGCGCAGCAGGCGGGTTCGGGCGCGGAGACGCGGGCCGGGGCGGCGACGGTGGTGCTCACGGGCGGGGTGCGGACGCCGTCGGACGCGCTGGTGGGGCCGGTGGCCGACCAGGCGATCCGTTCGCTGCACTTCGACGCACTGTTCCTCGGGGTGCACGGGGTCTCGGTGGAGGCGGGTCTGTCGACGCCGAATCTGGCGGAGGCCGAGACCAACCGGCGTCTGGTGCGCTCGGCGCGCCGGGTGGTGGTGGTCGCCGACCACACCAAGTGGGGGACGGTGGGCCTGAGTTCGTTCGCGACGCTGGACGAGGTGGACACGCTGGTGACGGACGCGGGTCTGTCGGGGCGGGAGCGCGAGGAGATGGCGGAGCATCTGCCGGGCCTGGTGGTGGCGGGCGAGGACGACGCGGACGCCGTGGTCGCGGCGGACGGGCGCCTCGGGATCCCCGGACCGGCCGGCACGGCGAAGGCGGGGGGCACGGCGGGCACGCCGAGCACGGCGGACGCGGCGGATCCGGCGGAGTGAGCCGGTTCCGGATCGAGCGGCTCGTGGCGCTGCCGCCCGCCGAGGCGTGGCGGCGGCTCACGGACTGGCCGGCGCACGGGGCGCGGGTTCCCTTCACCCGGACGACGGTCCTGACGCCGGGCCGGGACGGGGTGGGTGCCGTGTTCACGGCGCGCACGGGAGTCGGCCGGTTCGGCTTCGACGACCCGATGGAGGTCGTGCGCATGGAGCCGCCCGGGCCGGGCCGTACGGGGGTGTGCCGACTGGTGAAGCGGGGCCGGGTGGTGCGCGGCCGGGCCTCGTTCGAGGTGTCCGGGACGGCCTCCGGCGGCAGCCGGGTGGTGTGGGCCGAGGAGCTGCGGGTGCGGGGCGTGCCGGCGGCCCTGGACCCGGTGCTCGCGGCCGGGGGACGGTACGTGTTCGGTCGGGTGCTCGACGGACTGATGCACGACTGACGGGTTGTCAGTTACGGTGTGGTCCCACGCACCCGTTGGACGGGAGGAACGGCCATGTCACGCCGACTCCGGCCGGTGGAGCTCGACTTCGCCGAGACGGCACCCCTGCGCCTGGTGTTCACCGCCGATCTGACCGCCCCGCCCGCCGCGGTCTACCGCTCGCTCGCGGTCGAACTGGGCAGCATGCCCGCGTGGTTCGCCGCGGTCACGTCCGCGACGCCGGTCGACGGCGGCGCCGGGAGGACGGTCCGTCTGCGCGGCGGGATCGAGTTCCGCGAGACGATCCTGGCGAGCGACCCGGCGGTCCGTTACACGTACCGGGTCGACGAGACCAACGCGCCGGGCGTCACCGCGCTCCTGGAGGAGTGGGCGCTCTCCCCCGCCGCGGACGGCACCAGGGTCCGGTGGACCATGGCGGTCGACGGCAGCGGGGCCTGCCGGACGGTCCTGCGACTGGCCCGGCCGGGCGTCGGCAAGTCCTTCCGGGACGCGATGCGCGGCCTGGACCGGCGGCTCACTCCGGCCAGACACCCGTCGCCAGGAAGTGCTCGATAGCCGCGCCGTACGGCGCGACGTCCAGCCCCTGGCCGGCCAGCCACTCGTCCGAGTAGTACTTGTCGAGGTAACGCTCGCCCGGGTCGCAGATGAGCGTGACGACGCTGCCGGTGCGCCGCTCGGCGACCATCTCGGCGACGATCTTCAGGGCGCTCCACAGACCGGTGCCGGTGGAGCCGCCCGCCTTGCGGCCGATCGCCGCCTCCAGCGCGCGCACGGCGGCCACGCTCGCCGCGTCGGGCACCTTCATCATGCGGTCGACGGCGCCGGGCACGAAGCTCGGCTCCATGCGGGGCCGGCCGATGCCCTCGATGCGCGAGCCGCAGTCCGCGGTCGCGTCCGGGTCCTCGTGCACCCAGCCGTCGAAGAAACAGGAGTTCTCGGGGTCGGCGACGCAGATGCGGGTGTCGTACTGCATGTAGTGCACGTAGCGGGCGATCGTGGCCGAGGTGCCGCCGGTGCCGGCGGTGGCGACGATCCACGCGGGCTCGGGGTAGCGTTCCAGCTTCAGCTGCTGGTACATCGATTCGGCGATGTTGTTGTTGCCGCGCCAGTCGGTGGCCCGCTCGGCGTACGTGAACTGGTCCATGTAGTGGCCGCCGGTGCGGGCGGCGAGGGCCGCGGCCTCCTCGTACATGGTCCGCGAGTCGTCGACGAAGTGGCAGCGCCCGCCGTGGAACTCGATGAGCCGGCACTTCTCGGGGCTGGTGGTGCGGGGCATGACGGCGATGAAGGGGACGCCGATCAGCTTGGCGAAGTAGGCCTCGGACACGGCGGTGGAGCCGCTGGACGCCTCGATGACGGGCGCGCCGGGCCGGATCCAGCCGTTGCACAGGCCGTAGAGGAACAGCGAGCGGGCGAGCCGGTGCTTGAGGCTGCCGGTGGGGTGGGTCGACTCGTCCTTGAGGTACAGGTCGATGCCCCAGCTCTCGGGCAGGGGGAAGCGCAGCAGATGGGTGTCGGCCGAGCGGTTGGCGTCGGCGTGGACCTTGCGGACGGCTTCCTTGAGCCAGGTGCGGTACGCGGCGTCGCTGCGGTCGACGTCGACGGTGGCCATCGGGCTTGCGGTGCTGGTCATGCGTGCGTGCCTCTTCTCGTGCTGCCCAGGGGGTTGCCCATGGGGCGCCCACGGCGTGCCCACGGAGTTGTCCCGGGGAGTGCCCACCTCTCGACAATACCGCTCTCACCTGGGCAAACGTTCTCTTTGAGGGTCCATAGGGGAGCCTTGCAGACACCCGTACGAAGGGCGTTCTGGTGTCGTCGGCCCCGACCCGGGCACACTGGGGGCAGGCATCTGCGCGAAGGGGGCGGAGCACCATGTCGGAGCCCGAGTTCACGGCCACGGGAGTACGCATCGACCGCTGGCCGCGTTCGCTGACCCGCGCGGGCGAGGTCCGCATCGAGGACGGGCGGCTGTCGCTGCTGACGAGTTACGGCAGCGAGATCGACAGCGCGCCGCTGGGCAAGGTCAGGGCGGGCCGGCCCTGGTTCGCCAAGCCGGACGAGGCGGTGGCGACGGTGAACGGCACGCGCTACCGGCTCTCGGGCTCGGGGCGACTGCTCGAAGCCCTGAAGAAGGCCACGACGACGTCCTGACCCGCGTCGTCCGCATGGCGCCGGGCCTCGGCGGGTGCACGGCCCTGACCTGCGGCGGGTCGCCGCGAGTTGCGGCGCCGTCACCACTGGTTCACCCTGGAACCACCTCACCGAGGGTTTACCGGCGGTGACGCTGCGAACCAGCCACCGTCCTGCTACACCGCATGACAGATCCGAATCTCCGTCTTCTTCCGGACCTCACTTCGGGGAGTCGCAGCCGTGATCAGCGAGCCCAGCAGGTACTGCACGGTGGAGCTCCAAGCCCTGCCGTCGCGGATCGGTCAGGTCCGCAGAATCGTTTCGGCGCATCTGCGCCACTGGCAGCTCGACGCTTTGATCGACCATGCCACGCTCGGTGTCACCGAGCTCCTGACCAACGTCCACCAGCACGCCCAGCCGGACAAGGCGTGCACCGTCGAGGTCGAGCTGCTGCTCGACCGCCTCACCGTCTCCGTCCGCGACAACGATCCACGCATACCGGATCTGGTGACCGAACGCCCGGACCCGACCGACGAGTTCGCCACGTCGGGGCGCGGCCTCGCCATCATCGACGCGATGAGCGAGAGCTGGGGCGTCCGCCCGCACGGCGACGCCGGCAAGGTCGTCTGGTTCACCCTCCAGGCGCCCGCTCCCTCCGTCGACCCGGCCCCGCGCGCCCGGGTCGTCCACGGCGCGACGACCGTCGGCCCGTTCGCCGACCTCCCCATGGAGACGATTCCGTTCGGTCTGCCGAACGAGCCGGTGCGCACACCGGCGACGGCCCGCCCGGCGCTGACGAGCTGACCCTCCGAAGCCCCGAAGTCCGGGCGCCCCGAAGTCCGGGCGCCCGGAAGCCCCGGCGCTCGGAAGCCCCGGCGCTCGGAAGCCCCGGCGCTCGGAAGCTTCGGGAGCCCGGGAGCTCCGGAGCAGCCCCGGCCTGGCGAGCCCCCGCGGCTCCGCCCGTGGATGGTGCCCCCTCCGTGTCGCCGACCCGGAGGGGGCGCACTCAGGACCGCCGCCCCTTGTCGTCACCGCGTCGGCCGAACTGCTCCTCCAGTACGGTGAGTCGGCGCCAGTACTCGTCCTCGTCGATCTCGCCGGCCGCGAAGCGGTGGCCGAGCAGGGCGATCGGCGAACGCTCGTCGGCATCACCGGCGGACGGGCCGGGGCCGCCGAAGAAGCCCGGGCCGGAGCCGGGGCCGCGGTGGCGGCGCCATCCGGAGCGGCGCAGGACGGTGATCACGGTGACGATCACGGCCGCCCAGACGAGCGGGAAGAAGAGGACCCAGGGGCCTGGGCCCGCGTGGGCGAGAGTGTTCATCGTCGTTCAGCTCCTCGTGCGTTCGTACCTTCGCGAGTTCGCGTCTTCCGCATGCGTTCGTTCTCCTTCGCGCGGCCGTTCTCCTTCGCGCGTCCGGTCCTCCTTCCTGCGTCCGTGTCTCCTTCGCGCGTCCGTGCCTCCTTCGTGCGTCCCGATGCTTCGAGACTCGCTCCACGGGGGCCTCCGCGGCGTCGTACGGCCGACGGCTTCGCGCGTACGACGGCGGGAGTACGAGGAGCCCCGGCGACTGCTCCTGGATTCTGTACCTACTGGTATGTACAGTGACGGCATGACGACGCGAACGAGCACGAGCGCCGCCGCGGGCACCACGGCGAGTGCCTCCGAACGCCTCGTCGAGGCCACGCGTGAGCTGCTGTGGGAGCGCGGCTACGTCGGCACCAGCCCCAAGGCCATCCAGCAGGCGGCCGGGGCCGGTCAGGGCAGCATGTACCACCACTTCACCGGCAAGCCCGACCTGGCCCTCGCCGCGATCCGGCGCACGGCGGACGAGTTGCGCGCCGGCGCCGAGCGCGTGCTCGGCGGGCCGGGCTCGGCGTACGCCCGGATCGAGGCGTACCTGCTGCGCGAGCGTGACGTGCTGCGGGGCTGCCCGGTGGGGCGGCTGACGATGGATCCCGACGTGGTCGTGAGCGACGAGCTGCGCGCACCGGTGGACGAGACGCTGCACTGGCTGCGCGGCCGGCTCGCCGGGATCGTCCAGGAGGGTCTGGACGACGGGGAGTTCGAGGGCCCGATGAGCGCCGAGGAGATCGCGTCGACGGTCGTCGCGACCGTCCAGGGCGGCTACGTCCTGGCCCGCGCCTCCGGCTCTCCCGCCTCCTTCGACACCGCCGTACGCGGTCTGCTCGCGCTGCTGTCCGCCCGTACCCGTCACTGATCCCGAGGAGTCGGACCGTGCACGCCATGCAGTACGACATCACCCTGCCCGCGGACTACGACATGGCGATCATCCGCAAGCGGGTCGCGACCCGGGGGCACCTCCTGGACGACTTCCCCGGACTGGGCCTGAAGGCCTACCTGATGCGCGAACGGGAGGACGGCTCGCCGGTCGACCAGTACGCGCCGTTCTACCTGTGGGCCGAGCCGGCCGGCATGCATTCCTTCCTGTGGGGACCGGGCTTCCAGGGCATCGTGAACGACTTCGGACGGCCGGTGGTCCAGCACTGGACGGTGCTCGCGTACGACGAGGGCCCGGCGTCATCGGCGACGCCGCGCGGCGCGACGCGGCAGCGCCGCCCGCTTCCCGACGGCGTCCCGCCGGCCGAAGCGGTCACCGCCGAACTGACCCGCCACGCACGGGAGTCGGCGGCCGAGGGCGTGGTGGCGCGGGCGCTCGCCGTCGACCCGCGGCACTGGGAGCTGCTGACGTTCACGCTGTGGGCCGACGCCGCTCCGGAGCTGCAGCCGGTGCGGGACGAGGACGTGGTGACCGCGGGGGCGGTCGATCGCTTCCAGGTGCTGCATCTGTCGGTGCCGGGGCGGCGGCACCTCCCGCACGGCCGGTCGTGGTGAACCGGCTCCCCCCGGTCCGCCGGCCGCGGGACCGGGCGGGCTTCGGGCGGGATGCCCGCCGGGCAGACGGAGGTCAGCCGACGTGCGCGGCGACGGCCCGGGCGCAGTCGAGGGACTCGGTGTGGGAGGTGTCGACCTCCAGGTCGTAGGTCACGCCCCGGTGGACGATTCCCGCCTGCAGGGCGGCCATGCCGGGCGTGCGGTCGCCGCGGGCGGTCTCGCGGGCCGACGCGACCTCGACGTCGCAGCGGACGCCGACCCACAGCACGTCCAGGCCTCGGGTGGCGTGGCGCCAGCGCTCCTGGGAGGCGGGTCCGCCGAGGAAGACGTCGTCGACGACGATCCGGGCACCGGCCCGGACCATCGCCACGATGCCGTGCGTCCAGGCCTTCTCCAGGGTCCGGAACTCCGGACCCAGGTGTACCCCGCCGTCCTCGGTGAACGTGATGCCGCCCTCCGCGCCCTCCAGCTTCTCCGGGAGCGCGTCGACGAAGTCGTCCACGCTGAAGGCCAGCCAGTGTCCGGGGAGCACGTCCTGGAGGCAGCGGGACATCCGGGACTTCCCGGAGCTCGAACCGCCGTTGAGGATGATCATCTGGGTCGTCACCGGCTCACCCTAGGGCTGCGGCAGGCGGACCGCAGCGGGTTTTCAGCCGACCGGCACCAGGGTGAGGTAGGCGATGCCGAGGACGGAACGGTAGCCGAGCCACTGTGTGCGCTGGCGGTCGACGCGGGCGCGGGTCTCCGCGGCGAGCGGGTGATCGGGGTGGGCGGCGAGCCAGACCTCGGTGGCGTGCCGGTAGCCGGACTCGAACTCCTCCCACTCCTCCGCGCTCGCCGTCTCGATCCAGGCCGGCCGGAAGCCCGCCTCGACGGCGAGGTCGACGAGGGCGTCCAGAGTGGGGTGGTCGCCCGCGTGGGCGCCGGGCCACATCCGGGCAAGCTCCGCGTCGGTGGGCGTGTGCTGCCAGAAGCCCTCGCCGAGCACCACGCGGCCGCCCGGCCGTACCAGGCGGCGCAGTTCGCGCAGGACGACGGCAGGGTCGTACGGCGACTCCGGGCCCGTCGGGCACAGCGCCTGGCCGGAGCCGAGGCACAGCACGAGGTCGGCGGGGCCCCGGGTGGTGCCGAGCGCGGACTCCTCGACGTACTCCACCCGGTCGGCCAGGCCGCGTTCCGCGGCGAGCCGGCGGCCGAGTTCGAGGTCGGCGGCGTTGATGTCGATGCCGGTGCCCTTCGCGCCGGGCACGGCGTCGAGCACGCGCAGCAGCAACTCGCCCCAGCCGCAGCCGACGTCGAGGACCGTGCCGGGTCCGGCGGCGGCGAGCCGGCCGATGAGGCGGGCGGCCCGGTCCTCGGAGAGCGGGCCGTGGAAGGTGAGACCGGCTCCCAGGTTCGGCGGCTGGCCGGCGTCTGCGGCGGGCGACGCGGCGGCTGAGCCGGGCGGGACGGCGGCGGAAGCCGACGGGGTGGTGGCGTGACCAGGGGTGCCCGCGGAAGCCGACGGGGTGACGGCGGAGCTGTTCTCGATCATGAGGCGGGACCTTAGCCGGTGCCGAGCGTGCCGCCCAGTGCTTTGAGCGGGTCGTCGAGGACCGGCTGCCAGGCGAGTTCGGCGGCGCCGACCAGGCTGTTGTGGTCGAGCGTGCAGGGCAGGATCGGCACGCCGCCGCTGCGGCCCCACAGGCTGCGGTCGGCGACGACGGCGCGGAGCCGTACCGGGTCGGCGTCGAGGAGTTCGCGGTGCAGGCCGCCGAGGATGATCCGGTCCGGGTTGAGGATGTTGACGAGGCCGGCGAGGCCGAGGCCGAGCCGGTCGATCAGCTCCTCGGTGGCGGCGCGCACCCCGGGATCGTCGCGGTGGTCGCGGAGCAGGTCGCGGGCCTGCTGGAGGAGGGAGACCTCGGGTCCCGGGTCGCGGCGCGCGACGGTGAGGAAGGCGAGCGGGTCGGTCTCGACGTCGAGGCAGCCGCGCGAGCCGCAGTGGCAGGGGCGGCCCTCGGGATTGACGGTGAGATGGCCGACCTCCAGGGCGAGGCCCGAACTCCCGCTGTGCAGACGGCCGTCGAGGACGAGCGCGCCGCCGACGCCGCGGTGTCCGGTGGCGACGCAGAGCAGGTGCTTGGCGCCGCGTCCGGCGCCGTGGCGGTGTTCGGCAAGGGCAGCGAGGTTCACGTCGTTGCCCGTGAAGGCGGGGCCCTCGATGCCGGCGGCACGGACCTGCTCGGCGAAGATCTCGCGGACCGGGGCGCCGGCGGGCCAGGCGAGGTGGAGCGGGTTGAGGGCGGTGCCCTCGGGCTCGGCGACGGCCGAGGGCGCGGCGAGCCCGGCGCCGACGCAGCGGCGTCCGCTGGCGCGGAGCAGCGCGGCGCCGGCCTCCACGACCTCTCCGAGCACCTGGGCCGGGTCCTCGGAGACCGTGACGCAGCCGGGGGCGGTGGCTTCGATGGTGCCGCCGAGGCCGACCAGGGCGGCACGGAAGCCGTCGGAGTGGACCTGCGCGGCGAGGGCGACGGGGCCCTTCTCGTCGATCGCGAGCCGGTGCGAGGGGCGACCCTGGGAGCCGGCGGCGGCTCCGGGGTTGGAGTCGACGCGGATGAGGCCGAGGGCTTCGAGCTCGGCGGCGACCGCTCCGGCGGTGGCCCGGGTGACGCCGAGCTCCGCGGTGAGCACGGCGCGCGTGGGCGCCCGGCCCGTGTGCACGAGTTCGAGCGCGGGTCCGAGCGCGCTGCGCCCCCTGTCCAGCCGAGTCCGGGTCGTCGTCGCCTTGCCGTTCATGAGCCCGAGTCTCCCATGATCGCCCGCCGCGGTCCGCCCGCCTCCCGTCTTCGGCCGGTTCTCCCCGGCCGGGGGCCGCCACCGGTGCCGCACCGGAGCGCGGGAGCCGTACCGGAGCGCCGGTGCCGTACCGGAGCACGGGAGCCGCACCGGAGCGCGGGAGCCGTACCGGAGCGCGGGAGCCGTATCGGAGCGCGGAGGGGGCACGAGTTGAATCCGCCGGGCGGAGGCCCCTATCCTGAGTTTGTGCCGCTACTAAACAAAGTACGGACGGCCGCATCGGGGGGATCCCGCGGAGACACCGCCTCCCTCTCCCTGACCCGCCTCCGCATCGCCCTGACCCTGTTCTTCGCGCTCGACGGATTCCTCTTCGCCGGCTGGGTGGTCCGGATCCCCGCCGTCAAGCAGCAGACCGGCGCGTCCGCCGGAGACCTCGGGCTCGCCCTCCTCGGCGTGTCCGCCGGAGCCGTCGTCACCATGACGCTGACCGGACGCCTGTGCCGCCGTTACGGCAGCCACGCCGTCACCGTCGCCACCGCCGTCCTGCTCTCCCTCTCCATCGCCCTGCCGCCGCTGACCCGCTCCCCGCTCGCCCTCGGGCTCGTGCTGCTGGTCTTCGGCGCGGGATACGGCGGGATCAACGTCGCCATGAACAGCGCGGCCGTCGACCTCGTGGCCGCGCTCCGCAGGCCCGTCATGCCGAGCTTCCACGCCGCCTTCAGCCTCGGCGGCATGCTGGGCGCCGGACTCGGCGGACTCGTGGCCGGCGGCCTCTCCCCCACCGCGCACCTGCTCTGCCTCACGGCCGCCGGCCTCGTCCTGACGGCCGCCGCAGGCCCCGTACTCCTGCGGCACCCCTCCCCCGCACCGCCGGAATCGCTCGCGGCAAGGGCGGCCGGGACGCCGTCCGGCGGGACCAGGGACCGGGGCATGAGGTCGGGTGCCGCGACGGCCGGGCACGCGCCGGCCGCGGACGCCTCCGGGGCTCGCGGGACCGTTCTGGTCTTCGGCGTGATCGCGCTGTGCACGGCGTACGGCGAAGGCGCGCTGGCCGACTGGGGCGCCCTGCACCTCGCGCAGGACCTGCACGCGCACCCGGGTGTGGCGGCCGCCGGCTACTCGCTCTTCGCCCTCACCATGACCGCGGGCCGGCTCTCCGGCACCGTCCTGCTCGAACGCCTCGGCCAGACCCGCACCCTGGTCGCGGGCGGGCTCACCGCCGCGGCGGGCATGCTGCTGGGCGCGCTCGCCCCGACCGTGTGGGCGGCCCTGCTCGGCTTCGCCGTCACCGGCCTCGGCCTCGCCAACATCTTCCCGGTCGCCGTGGCCCGCGCGGGCGCCGTCGCGGGACCGAGCGGCGTGGCCACCGCCTCCACGCTCGGCTACGGCGGCATGCTGCTCGGGCCGCCGTCGATCGGCTTCCTCGCCGACTGGTTCTCGCTGCCCGTCGCCCTCACCACCGTCGCCGTGCTCGCCGCCGGGGCCGCCGTGATGGGCGTCGCGACGCGCGGCAACAGGGCGACATAATCCGGGACATGAACACGCTGAGCATCGACACGCACATCGACGCCCTCGACGCGGCGGGCAAGGCGCTCGTGGAGGCCGCCGCGGCGGCGGGTCCCGACGCCGAGGTCGCCACCTGCCCGGGCTGGCGAGTACGCGACCTGCTGCGGCACACGACGATGGTGCACCGCTGGGCCACCGCGTTCGTGGCCGAGGGCCTCACCTCGTACCGCCCGGACGGCGGCGAGACCGACCTCGACGGCGAGGCGCTGCTCGCGTACGTCCGCGAGGGCCACGCCCGTCTCGTCGGGTCGCTCCGCGAAGCGCCCGCCGACCTGGAGTGCTGGACCTTCCTGCCCGCGCCGTCGCCGCTCGCCTTCTGGGCGCGGCGCCAGGCGCACGAGACGACCGTGCACCGGGCCGACGCCGAGTCGGCGCTCGCCGCCGGCCCCGGGCAGGTGGACCCGGCGCTCGCCGCCGACGGCGTGGACGAACTGCTGCGCGCCTTCCACGGGCGTGACCGCAGCCGGGTCCGCAGCGAACGGCCGCGCGTCCTGCGGGTCCGCGCCACGGACACCGGTGACGTGTGGACCGTACGGCTCTCCCCGGAGGCGCCGCGGACCACGCGCGACGCGGAGGGGGCGGCCGACTGCGAGCTGAGCGGGCCCGCCGGCCTGCTCTACCTCACGCTGTGGAACCGGCTGCCGCAGGACGCCCTGACCGTGACGGGCGACGCCTCACTGGCCCGGCTGTGGCGGGAGAACTCGGCCGTCGCCTGGTCGTGACGGTCCGCCCGCCACGCCGTCGGCGTCAACCCAGCCAGCCCGGCCGCACCAGACCCGACTCGTAGGCCAGCACGACGAGTTGGGCCCGGTCGCGGGCTCCGAGCTTCACCATGGTGCGGCTCACATGGGTCTTGGCGGTCAGCGGGCTGACGACCAGACGGCGGGCGATCTCCTCATTGGACAGGCCGAGACCGACCAGGGCCATCACCTCCCGTTCCCGCTCGGTGAGTTCACCGAGCCCGGCGGCCCGGGCGGGTGCCTTGGAACGGGCCGCGAACTCCTCGATCAGTCGCCGGGTCACGCCCGGCGAGAGCAGCGCGTCGCCCTCCGTCACCGCGCGCACGGCGCGCAGCAGTTCCTCCGGCTCGGTGTCCTTCACCAGGAAGCCCGAGGCGCCGGAGCGGATGGCCTCGAAGACGTACTCGTCGAGCTCGAAGGTGGTCAGCATGACCACCTTGACGGCGCCGAGTTCGGGAGCGCCGGTGATCTCGCGGGTGGCGGCGAGACCGTCGAGCACCGGCATCCGGATGTCCATCAGGACGACGTCCGGGCGCAGTTCACGGACCCGCGCCACCGCCTCCGCGCCGTCCGCGGCCTCGCCCGCCACCTCGATGTCGGGCTGGGCGTCCAGGAGCGCCCGGAAGCCGGCCCGTACCAGCGACTGGTCGTCGGCGAGCAGGACACGGATCACGTCGGCTCCTCGGGTCGTAGGGGCAGATGGGCGCGCACCCCGAAACCGCCGTCCGGCCGGGTGCCGGCCTCGATCGTGCCACCGAGCGCGGCGGCCCGCTCCCGCATTCCTGCGAGTCCGTTGCCGCTGCCTCCGGCGTCTCCGCCGGTGGCCGGGCCTTCGTCGTCGATCCGCAGGCCGAGGGCGTCGGAGCCGTAGTCGACGACCACCGTGGCCGTCCGCGAGCCCGAGTGGCGCACCACGTTGGTCAGCGCCTCCTGCACGATCCGGAACGCGGCCAGCTCGGTGCCGGGCGGGAGCCGTCTGCGCCGCCCGCGGAGGTCGGTCCGCACGGCGAGGCCGGCCGCGGCGGCCTGGTCGACGAGTTCGGGGAGCCGGTCGAGACCGGGCGCGGGCGCGCGGGGCGCGTCGCCGGGCGCGCGAAGCGTGTCGAGCACCTGTCTCACCTCGCCGAGGGCTTCCTTGCTGGCCGCCTTGATGGCGGTGAGCGCCGTGCGGGCCTGGCCGGGGTCGGAGTCGAGCAGGGCCAGGCCGACACCGGCCTGGACGTTGATCACGGAGAGGGAGTGGGCGAGGACGTCGTGGAGCTCCCGGGCGATCCGCAGCCGCTCCTCGTCGGCCCTGCGCCGCTCGGCGGCGGCCCGCTCGGCCCGTGCCACGGCCCACTGCTCGCGGCGGACCCGGGCGAGTTCGGAGGCGGCGAGGACGGCGGCGGCGAACGCGGCCGCGGGGATCTCCTGGCCCCAGGGCGCGGCGCCGTCCCCCGGCGGCGGGAGGTAGCGGTACAGCCAGTGGGCGAGGAGCAGGTGCCCTGCCCAGAGCAGTCCGACGGCCCACCAGGCGGCGCGGCGGTGCCCGTGCACGACGGCGGCGAAGCAGGCCACGGCGACGGGCACGAAGACCGGGCCGTACGGGTAACCGGCGGCCAGGTACACCAGCGTCACCGCTGACACGCCGAGGACGACCGGCACCGGGTGGCGGTGCCGCAGGAGCAGCGGCGCGGCGGCGAGCACGAGCAGGGCGCGGCCGAGGACGTCGAGGTCGACGCGGTCGGGCTGGTTGCGACCGGCGAAGCCGGACCCGACGAGGACGACGACGGTGACCAGAAGCGTGCTCCGCCACGGCAACCCACCGTCGGGGCCACGCCCGCCCCACCAGGGCGGGCCGTAGCGCCGGGGCGGGCCGCCATAGCGCCGGGGCGGGTCGTGAAGCCAAGGCGGGCCGGGCGGAGGGTCGTCGGACGGAGGGTCGTCGGACGGAGGGTCGTCGGACGGCGGGTCGTCGGACGGCGGGTCGTCGGGCTGAGGGCTGGCCGGCCAGGACCGTCCGGTCGGCGGGTCACCTCGCCACGGACCGCCGTGCCAGGGGCCGCTATGGGGTGCGCCACTGTGTGGCGGGCTGCCATGTGCGGACCCGCCATGTGCGGACCCGCCATGTGGTGCTCCGCCATGTGGTGCTCCGCCATGCCGGCGGCCGTCCGGCCGTGAGCCCCGACGGCCCGGTGGGCCGTCGCCGCCTGGTGCCGGTGCGCCGCCGGTCGGCTGTTCGTCCATGCGGCCACGCTAGTCCGGCCCGCGGCAGCGAGGCGTCAGCCGGACGGGGTGATCACCCGTACTCCACGGGGAGTACAACGGGGAGGGGAGAACGGGGAGCGGGGGCAGCGCGGCCGGGCAGGGACGTCTGTGCGGGGGCGAGGCGGGCAAGGGCGCGTCGCCGAAGCTCCGGACGCACGGACACCGACGGCCGAAGCTCCGGAGGCAGGGAGGCCGACGGCCGCGGCTCCGGACGGCAGGGGCTATGGCCGGTGGGAGCCTCGGGCGGCCGCAAGGAGGGCGGCCGCCGGGGCGCCGGGAGCCGGCGGAGAGACGAGCGGGGTGTCGGGCGGTCAGGGTGCTTCGGTCGGTCAGGGCTTGGGCAGGAGGCCGGATTCGCGGCCGAGGCGTTCGGCGGCGTTCGCGAAGAAGGTGTCGCGGTCCTCGACGATGTTGTTGAACTGCCCGAAGACCTCGAAGGAGATCAGCCCGAACAGCTGGGCCCAGGTGGACACCAGGGTGGCGACGAGCGGCGGCGGGAGGTCCGGCGCGACGCCGGCGGCGAGCCGCTCCGCCTCGGCGCGCAGCACCTCCGGCAGGGGCGGCAGGGCGATGCCTTTGTCGCCGTAGGCGGCGCGGGCGACGGAGATGAGGACGAGGCCGACGCGGGAGGCAGGGACGACGGTGTCCTGCGGCGCGGTGTAGCCGGGTACCGGCGATCCGTAGATGAGGGCGTACTCGTGGGGGTGCTCCACCGCCCAGGCACGGACGGCGCGGCAGGTGGCGGTCCAGTGGGCGAGGTGGTCGCCGGGGGCGGCCGTCTCGGCCGTGGCGTGGGCGCGTTCGGCGGCGGCGCCCACGGAGTCGTAGGCGTCGATGATGAGCGCGGTCAGCAGGTCGTCGCGGCTGGGGAAGTAGCGGTAGAGCGCGGAGGACACCATGCCCAGTTCGCGGGCGACGGCGCGCAGCGACAGCTTGGCGGCGCCTTCGGCGGCCAGCTGACGGCGGGCCTCGTCCTTGATGGCGGCGGTGATCTCGATCCGGGCGCGGGCGCGTGCTCCTTGGGTGGTGGTCATGGAGAGCAGTCTGCCACGTTGTGGAGCACCGCACTGAAACGAGAGCAGTGCTCTTGCTCGTGAGCACCGATCCGTGCATACTGATCCCGGAACGAGAGCACCGCTCACCGTTCGGAGCGATGCTCACATATCAGATCGACGCTCACGCATACCCGCAACCCCCAGCCGCCCGGAGGTCCCCATGCCCACGCCCACGCCCACGCCCACCCCCATGCCCACGCCCACGCCCACACCGACGTCCGACCAGAACCCCACTGCCCACGTCATGAAGCCCGGCTGGTTCACGGTCAACGTCATGAATCGCTTCGTCGGCTGGCTCACCCGCCGCGGCGTCAGCGTCTGGGGCTCCCGCGTCCTCGCCGTGCGGGGTCGCAAGAGCGGCGAATGGCGCCGTACGCCGGTCAACCTCCTGACCGTGGACGGCACGCAGTACCTGGTGGCCCCGCGCGGCCACGTCCAGTGGACCCACAACATGCGGGCGGCCGGCGGCGGCCAGCTGCACCTCGGCCGGCACGTGCAGCCGTTCACCGCCGTCGAGGTCGCCGACGACGAGAAGCCCGCCCTGCTGCGCGCCTACCTCAAGCGCTGGAAGGCCGAGGTCGGCGTCTTCTTCCAGGGCGTCGGACCCGGCTCCACGGACGAGGAGCTGCGTGCGATCGCGCCCCGGCACCCCGTCTTCCGCATCTCGCCCGACAACGCGTGAAGGCGGCGCGGACCGCCCTGGTCCGCACCGCCTTCGGCAGGCCTTCTTCGACACCGCGCACGACGGGACTTGCGCCCGTGCGCGTGCCCGTTCCTCAAGCCTCAGGCCTCAGGCCTCAGGCCTCAGGTCTCGATCCTCGGCTCCACGGCGCTCGCCCCCTCGCGCCTCAGACCTCGCGCCTCGGCCTTCACACCTCGACCCTCACACCTCGACCCTCACATCTCGGCCTTCACTCCTGACCTCGCGCCTCGGCCCTCGCGCCTCGACCCTCGCCCGCGGTACCCGGTCCGAGGCCGCTGGGCTTCGGTTCGCTCAGGACGCCTCGGTCGCCCGCGCCTCGGGTGCCTCTCCGCCCCGGCTCGTACCGCCCCGGGTCGCACCGCCGGCACTCGTACCGCCCCCGGTCGCACCGCCGGCGCTCGTACCGTCGGCACCCTCCGCGCCGCTGTCCTCCCCGTCCCGCTGCGGCGCGACGCCGCGGCCCGCCGGGCCCACGCCGACCGACGTGTCCATGGAGCGGTCCAGCAGGTCCAGCGCCCGGCGCGCGAGGCCGTTGCCCCGGACGAGGCCGGCCAGTGTCGTCGCACCGCGCGTGATGTCGGTGAAGGCCTTCCAGGCAGGCCGGACACCGGTGATCGCCGCGTGCAGCAGTCCCGGCCGGCGTTCGAAGGCCGCGAGCATCCGGCGCCCGACAGCCATCTCGACGCCGAGTCCCGCCTTGATGGCGAAGGCGTAGTTGAGCGCCTGCCGGCGCGCGTCCACCGCGTCGCCCGCCTCCGCGACGCGGACCGCCCACTCGCCCGCGAGCCGGCCCGAGCGCAGCGCGAAGGAGATGCCCTCGCGCGTCCACGGCTCGAGCAGTCCCGCCGCGTCGCCGCATACGAGGACACGGCCGCGGGACAGCGGCGAGTCGTCGGTACGGCAGCGGGTCAGATGGCCGGAGGAGACGGCCGGCTCGAAGCCCGCGAGGCCCAGCCGGGCGACGAAGTCCTCCAGATAGCGCTTGGTGGCCGCGCCTTCGCCGCGCGCCGAGATCACGCCGACGGTCAGCGTGTCGCCCTTGGGAAACACCCATCCGTAACTGCCCGGCAGCGGCCCCCAGTCGATGAGGACCCTGCCCTTCCAGTCCTCCGCCACCGACGGCGGCACCGGGATCTCCGCCTCCAGGCCGAGGTCGACCTGGCCGAGCTTGACGCCGACGTGTGCGCCTATGCGGCTCGCGCTGCCGTCGGCGCCGACGACGGCGCGGGCCAGGACCGTCTCGCCGTCGGCGAGGACGACTGCCACGGTCCGGCGGTCCGGCACCACCGGGCCGTGCTGCTCGACCCGGCTGACGGTGACTCCGGTGCGCAGCTCGGCGCCCGCCTTCTGGGCGTGCTCGACGAGCTGGGCGTCGAACTCCGGCCGGTTGATGAGACCGAACAGCATGCGGCGGGAGCGGCGGGTGCGGGCGAAGCGGCCGCCCATGGAGAAGGTCACCGCGTGCACGCGGTCCTGAAGGGGCAGTTCGAAGCCGGGGGGCAGCGCGTCGCGCGAGGGTCCGATGATGCCGCCGCCGCAGGTCTTGTAGCGGGGCAGCTCGGCCTTCTCCAGGAGCAGCACCCGGCGGCCTGCCACGGCCGCCGCGTAGGCCGCCGAGGCGCCCGCGGGACCGGCGCCCACGACGACCACGTCCCAGACCCGCTGCCCCTCGTCCGGGTCGCCCTGACCCGCTCCAGCCTCTGCCGCTCCGGCGTCTGCGTTCTCGCTGCTCACGATGTGCTTCTGCTCCTGATCCGACCGGTTGTTGCTGCTCTTCAGGCATCCTACGGCCCGGTAGCGGGGCTCGGCCGTGTCGCCCCGCGCCGTAGGATCGGGCAGGCGTTCGCCGTACCACCGACACACGGCGACGAGCCGAGACCCGACAACGTCACAACGTCGCACCCACCAGGAGCGTGCCCATGACCGCCAATCCGATCGCCGAGACCGTCGCGTCCCTGATGCCCCGCGCCAAGGCGGAGCTCACGGAGCTGGTGGCCTTCCAGTCGGTGGCGGACGAGGCCGTCGCCCCCCGCAGCGAGTGCGAGGCCGCGGCCGGCTGGGTGGCGGACGCGCTGCGGGCCGAGGACTTCCGGGACGTGGCGCTGCTCGACACCCCGGACGGTTCGCAGTCGGTGTACGGCGTACTGCCGGGCCCGGCCGGCGCGCCGACCGTGCTGCTCTACGCGCACTACGACGTGCAGCCGATGCTCGTCGAGTCCGCGTGGGTGACGCCGCCCTTCCAGCTGACGGAGCGCGAGGACGGCCGCTGGTACGGGCGCGGCGCGGCCGACTGCAAGGGCGGCTTCATCATGCACCTGCTCGCGCTGCGCGCCCTGAAGGCGAACGGCGGCGTGCCGGTCACGGTCAAGATGATCGTGGAGGGCTCGGAGGAGCAGGGCACGGGCGGCCTGGAGCGTTACGCGGAGGCGCACCCCGAGCTGCTCACGGCCGACGCGATCGTCATCGGCGACGCCGGCAACTTCCGGGTGGGGCTGCCGACCGTGACGGCGACGCTGCGCGGCATGACGATGATCCGGGTCACGATCGACACGCTGCAGGGCAACCTTCACTCGGGCCAGTTCGGCGGCGCCGCCCCGGACGCGCTCGCGGCGATGATCCGCGTCCTGGACTCGCTGCGCGCGGAGGACGGTTCGACGGTCATCGACGGGCTGCCGGCGGACGCGGTGTGGGAGGGCCTGCAGTACCCGGAGGCCGACTTCCGCAAGGACGCGAAGGTGCTGGACGGTGTGGACCTGCCGGGCAACGGCACGGTCGCCGACCGGATCTGGGCGCGGCCGGCCGTGACGGTCATCGGGATCGACTGCCACCCGGTGGCGGGCGCCACGCCGTCGATTCCGGCGACGGCGCGTGCGCAGCTCAGCCTGCGCGTGCCGCCGGGCCAGGACGCGGCGAAGGCGACGGAGCTGCTGTTCGCGCACATCGAGAAGCACACGCCGTGGAACGCGCGGGTCACCCTGGAGCAGGTCGGCCAGGGCCAGGCCTTCCAGGCGGACACGTCGAGCCCGGCGTACGTGTCGATGGCGGAGGCGATGAAGGTCGCGTACCCCGGCCAGGAGATGCAGACGGCCGGCATGGGCGGCTCGATCCCGCTGTGCAACACGCTGGCCACGCTCTACCCGGAGTCGGAGATCCTGCTGATCGGCCTGAGCGAGCCGGACGCGCAGATCCACGCGGTGAACGAGTCGGTGTCGCCGCGGGAGCTGGAGCGGCTGTCCGTGGCGGAGGCCCACTTCCTGCTCAACTACGCGCGCTCGAAGGCCTGATGACGTCCGGGTCACGCTCTGGGCGGAACTCGCCCAGAGCGTAGACCTGTTGGGCGGGCGGGGTGGTGCACGTAGGTTCGGGTCATGGACATGGACATCGGCCGCGCGCATCCCGTGGAACTCGTGGAGATCTCTCCCCGCCTGCACATGCTCCGGTTCGCCGTCGGCCAGGCCTATCTGTGGCGGGACGAGACCGAGTTGACCCTGATCGACGCCGGGTGGGCCGGTTCGGGCCCGGCGGTGGAGTCCGCGCTGCGGGGGGCGGGTTTCGACCCGTCCCTGCTGCGCCGGATCGTGCTCACCCACTGCCACCGCGACCACGTGGGCGCGGCCGGCGCGCTCGCGGACCGTTTCGGCGCCGAGGTATGGGCGCACGCGCTGGACGCACCGGTGATCCGCGGCGAACTGCCCGTGTCCGAGCCGGACTTGTTGGACTGGGAGCGTCCGCTGTACGCGCACGGTCTGACGACCGTTCCGGAGGCGCCGCCCACGCGTGTGGACCGGGAGGTCGCCGACGGCGAGGAGCTGGGCTTCGGCGACGGCGCGGTGGTGGTGCACGCCCCCGGCCACACGCCCGGTTCGATCGCGGTCCATCTGCCGCGCCACGGCGTCCTGTTCACCGGTGACACCGTGGCGTCGATGCCGGACGTGATGTTCGGCGTGTTCCACGTCGACCGGGCGCGGGCCCTCGCGTCGATGCGCCGACTGGCCGGCCTGCGCCCGTCGGTGCTGTGCTGCGGCCACGGCGAGCCCGTCACGACCGACACGGCGGAACGGCTGGCGAAGGCGGCCGCACTGGCGGGGTGAGGGGCCGGGGCGGCACGGACGGGGAGGAACCGGGTGTCCGGAACGGCAACCCGCGGGGAGCGGACCGGTCCGCCGCACGCCCGGCCGACCGGCCCACGCCCGCCCGCGTGCCCGACCATGCCCACACCCGGCCGCGCCCAGCCCCGGCCATGCCCACGCCCGCCCGACCAGCACACACCCGGCCGCACACCCGGCCGCACGCCCCGGCCGCGTGCGCGGCGGAACCCGCGGGAGGAGCGCCCCGCGACCCTTGCACCGGTCTCGAACCCGTGATCCCATGTGCTGTCTTTTCTCATGATCACCACACGATCGCCACACAGGGGGAACGAAATGACCGGACGCATGGACAGACGATCCGTCATCCGCGGCCTGGCGACGGCCGGTGCGGGTGCGGCGGCCGGTGCGGTCGTCGCGGGTGGCGCCCCGGCGTACGCCGCGGGCTCGGGCGACGACCCGCACAGCGTCTCCGTGCTCAGTAAGAACGCGGACCCGACCGGCGCCACCCCGAGCGACGACGCCTTCCGGGCCGCCGCCGCCGAGGTCCTCGCCTCGTACCAGCCCGACCCGATCTCCGGTGCGGTACCGAAGAAGGTCCTGGTCATCCCGCCGGGCACGTACCGGCTGACCCAGCCGGGCTCGCTGCTCCCCGACGTCGACGGCACGAACCCCGGCGAGGGCCATGTCGGGGGCATCATCGACGGCGTCACGATCACCGGTTACGGCAAGCGGCTCACCCGCATCATCTACGCTCCGGCCGAGAACGACACCACGCTGTGGACCAACAACCAGCGTTACAAGAACATCCGGATCTCCGGCATCACCTTCGTCAGCGAGAACCCGACCTCCAGCTTCAACTACGCGTACTCCTCGGCGTCGCACGGCGTCCAGGACACCTGGTACAGCGACGTCGAGTGGCAGGGCGGCTGGAAGCGCGGCATCGGTCTCGACGGCCCGGCCACCACCTCCAACCTCAACAGCGAGATGGGCTGGGACCACTGCCAGATCGGCGGCAGCTACTCGGACGCCTTCCTCGTCCTGGGGATGACGCCGGGCGCGAGCCAGCAGGACCAGTTCCTGAACTACTGGTTCCGCGAGTGCAAGGTCGAGTACAAGGCGGGCGTGTTCGTGAAGAACAACCGCGGCGGCTCGATGAACTTCATCGGCGGCTCCTACATCCTCACCGACGCCGCCTCCACGGGCACCTTCTTCCAGCTCTCCTCGGCCGCCGGCACCCGCGCGGACTCCGTGATGCGGCTCTACGCCCAGGGCATCCGCTTCGAGCTGCGCGGCACGGGCCACAAGGTGATCGACTCCCGCTGGTACAAGGGCAGCGTCTCCTTCGTCTCCTGCGACGACACGGCCAACAGCTTCAAGTCGTGGGCGCCGGACGCCGTCACGCACGTCTACGCGTTCGACGCCAACGGCGACCGCGGCCCGACGGTCCGCTACACCGACTGCGCGCTGATGGGCTCGCACCAGGTCGCCACCGGTACGGCCGCGACCACCGCCGGCAAGGTGATCTACGACGGCTGTCGCTTCATCGACATGACGAGCGCGACCGGCGCGAGCGGTTTCCTCCGCTGGACCGGTACCGCGCCTCGCTACGAGATCCGCGACTGCCTCGGCGGCTCCACCTACGTGGCGGACGCCAAGAACCCGGCGTAACCGCGGGAAGGGCCGGGTACCGGACACCAGGCTGCGGACTCCGGGCTCCGGACACCAGGCACCGGCACCAGACTGCGGGCTCCGGACACCAGGCTCCGGGCACCGGGTCGGGCTTCGCACTACGGACTCCAGGCACCGGGTCCCCGCCGGCAACCGCCGCCGGGGAGCGGTGCCCGCTTCCTGTAGCGGTCGCTTCGGGGGGACACCCGGAAGCGTTGCCGGGCGCCGGCGTCCCGGCTCCGGTCAGCCGACGGGGACGCCGGCTTCCAGGTTCAGGACCGTGCCGCGTTCGCGGGCGCGGAGGGCCCATCGGAGGCGGTGGTAGCGGACCGGCGGGAGGAGGTCGGCGGCCTCCTCCTCGGTGACGAAGCGCCAAGCGCGCAGTTCGGCGCCGGGCAGGAGGAGGCGTTGGGCGTCGGCGGAGTGGAGCCGTCCGCCGTCGAAGAGCAGGCGGAGGCCGCCGTAGCCGGGCGGCTGGGGCCGCTCCCAGTCGACGAGGAGCAGCCGCGGGACGGCGTCGAGCCGGAGGCCGATCTCCTCGGCGACCTCGCGCATGCCGGCCCGGGCGGGTGCCTCGCCGGGTTCGACGACGCCGCCGGGGAACTCCCAGCCGGGCTTGTAGGTGGGGTCGACGAGCAGGAAGCGGTCCTCCTCGTCGAAGAGCAGCACGCCGGCAGCCAGCGTCTCGCCGGTGGGCTCGGGCGTCTGGACGATCCCGCAGGGTGCGGCGTGTCCGGCGGCGACGGCGTCGGCGACGATGCGGGCGGCGTCGGCGGCGGTCAGCGCGGAGGTGTCGACGGGGTACGCGTCGGCGGCGAGCCAGCCGTCGCGGGCGGCGCGGTACGGGTCGAGGTGGTCGAGGCACCAGCGGCGGGCGCGGGCCTCGGCCTCCGGGTCGCCGGGGTGTTCGACGCGGTTCTCGATGCGGTCGCGCAGGATCGTTTCGTCTGTGGTGAGCAGGACGTGCCGTACGTCGATGCGGCGGGCGGCGAGGCCGCCGAAGATCTCGTCGCGGTACTCCTGCCGCAGCAGGGTCATCGGCACGACGAGGACTCCGCCGAGCTCGGCGAGCAGGGCGGCGGCGGTGTCCACGACGAGCCGGCGCCAGATCGGCAGGTCCTGGAAGTCCGTCACCTCGGCGAGACGTTTCTGCGGCAGCAGCCGGCTCATCGCGCCGCCGGTGAGCTCGGGGTCGTACAGCGTGCTGTTCGGGATCAGATCGACCAGCTCACGCGCGGTGCTGCTCTTTCCCGCGCCGAACGCACCGTTGATCCAGACGATCACGATTCCCCCTCTTCGGTTGGCCCCCAGTGGCTTGCCCGCACCACCCTGCCACGGAAACACCCGGCCGTCGGCGCGCCGGCGGGAGCGGAGACCGGGGAACCGGGGCACGTGCCCGGCGCGTAACACTTCGCGAACGGCCGTCGTTGGAAACGGCGAGCACGAGGGGGTGCGGAGATGGACCGTACGGTTCTGGAGCGGTTTCCGGCGGGCGGACCGCGCGGGAGCTGGCCGGCTGAGGAGTTCGCGAGCGCGCGGCGGGACGAGGGTCTGCCGGCGCGGGTGGTGATGGACCTGGAGTCGGACGCCTTCCTGGTGATCGTGGAGCAGCGCTCCCCGGGAACGTTACGAACGGAGGCCACGGTCCGTAACCCCTGACCGGCCCACCCGGCCCTGGGCGCGCGGACGCACGCCCCGGCGGCGCGCGTGCGCCGGTGCGCCGGGCATGCGCCGGGTCGCGCACCGTGGCGCCTTCTCGGCGGTCTAAGGCTCGGGGTCGGGTGCCCGAGCGGTGGATCCTTTTCTCTTCCGTACGAGCTGGGCTGATGGCCGACCGCGAGATCGCCCGTGCCCCGGGCGCCTACGAGGGCGGCGTGGCCGTTCCTCGAGACGTCGGAGGAGCTGCCGGGCGGGGAGGAGGTCTTCCGGATCCTGCGCAGCATGGGCGAGGCCAGGCGAGGCGGGGCGGGGCCTGCCGGCGCGCTTCCCGGCCCTGGTGATGGGCCGCGCCAAGGCGTGGTCGTTCCAGCAGCCGAACGCCCCCGAGGCCAAACTCCGCTACGCCACCGAGCAGCGCGAAGCGGTGCCGCGCGCGTTGGCGGCGTACGCCCCGGACTCCACGGCCGTGTTCGGCGGCCTACGCCCCGGACACCATGGCCGTGCTTGGCGGCCTACCCCCCGGACACCATGGCCGTGTTCGACGTCGGGGCTTCGGGCACACCGACCCCCCACTGGTGATCCCCCACGGCGGCGCGATGACCGTGGACGGCCCGGCGCGACGGATCACGGTGAGGTACTGACGGCGCCGGGGATCCCCGTCCTCGGGGTCGCCGCAGCCGCCGCGCCGAGGAGGCCGGCGTCCGTGCCCGTGAGAGCGGGGACGACCGTGAGGTTCTGGACGAAGGAGAGCGTGGCGTAGGAGCGGAGGCTGCGGCGGAGGGGGTCGAAGAGGACCGGGCCCGCGCCCGCCACTCCCCCGCCGATCACCGCGATGTCGATCTCGACCAGGGTGGCCGTGGCGGCGATCCCGGCCGCGAGGGCCTGGGCGGCGCGTGCGAAGGAGGCGACGGCGACCGGGTCGCCCGCGCGGGCCGCGGCGGCGACCGCGGCGGCGGAGGCGTCACCGTCGGGTCCGGGACGCCAGCCGTTCCCGAGGGCGCGGCGGGCGATGTTCGGGCCGCTGGCGATCTGTTCGACGCAGCCCCGGCCGCCGCAGGCGCAGCTCTCGCCGTCCAGGTCCACGCTCATGTGACCGATGTGACCGGCGTTGCCCGTGGGGCCCGGGTGGACGCGTCCGTCGAGGACGAGGCCGCCGCCGACGCCGGTGGAGACCACGAGGCACAGTGCGTTGTCGTGACCGCGTGCGGCGCCCTGCCAGTGCTCGGCGGCCGTCATGGCGACGCCGTCGCCGACGAGGGTGACGGGCAGCCCTCCCGTGGCCCGGTGCACGCGCTCGACCAGCGGGAAGTCACGCCAGCCCGGCACGTTGACCGGGCTCACCGTGCCCGTGGAGGCGTCCACCGGGCCCGCGCTGCCGATGCCGACGGCGCTCGCCGAGGCCCACAGCGGTGATCCGGCCAGCTCGGCGACCACCGCCGCCACCGCGCCCATCACGGTCTCGCCGTCCTCCCGCGCGGGCGTCGCCCGTTGCGCCCGGACGACGATGCGGCCCCCGGCGTCGACCAGCGCGCCGGCGATCTTGGTGCCGCCGATGTCGAGGGCGACGACGAGGTCAGTGCGCATGGGCTCCGGGTCTCCGTGGGCGGTCAGTCGGTGTGACCTACAGTCTTCCCAGCTCTGACAACGTTGTCCAGGGCCTATGCTCGACAGCAACGAGATCGAGATCGAATTCACCCGGTCTCGCTCGCCCGACGCTCGCATCCCTTGGCTCACCCATGACGGAGGAACCGCACACCGTGGCCGACATCGCCCGCCGCCCCGAGCACCGCTACGGCAACCGGCCCACGATGAAGGACGTCGCCGCCCTGGCGGGCGTCGGCCTGAAGACCGTCTCACGGGTCGTGAACGGCGAGCCGGGCGTCACACCCGACACCGAGCGCCGGGTGCAGGACGCCATCGACACGCTCGGCTTCCGCCGCAACGACAGCGCGCGGGTGCTGCGCAAGGGACGCACGGCGTCGGTCGGTCTGGTCCTGGAGGACCTGGCGGACCCGTTCTACGGTCCGCTGAGCCGTGCCGTGGAGGAGGTCGCCCGGGCCCACGGCGCCCTGCTCATCAACGGTTCCAGCGCCGAGGACCCGGACCGCGAGCAGGAGCTGGCGCTCGCGCTGTGCGCGCGGCGGGTCGACGGGCTCATCGTCATCCCCGCGGGCGGTGACCACCGCTATCTGGAGCCGGAGATCCGCGCGGGCGTCGCCACGGTCTTCGTGGACCGCCCGGCCGGGCGGATCGAGGCGGACACGGTGCTGTCCGACAGCTTCGGCGGCGCGCGGACGGGCGTGGCACACCTGATCGCGCACGGCCACCGCCGGATCGGCTTCATCGGCGACCGGCCGCGCATCCACACCGCCGCCGAGCGGCTGCGCGGCTACCGGGCGGCGATGGAGGACGCCGGGCTCGACGTGGCCGAGGAGTGGGTGTCCCTCGGCCCGACCGACCCGGCCGGCGTGACGGCGGCGGCCGTGGCCATGTTGTCCGGGCAGGAGCCGGTCACGGCGCTGTTCGCGGGCAACAACCGCGTCACGGTGACGGTGGTACGGGTCCTCGCGGACCTCGGGCGCCCGGTCGCCCTGGTGGGCTTCGACGACATCGAACTCGCGGACCTGCTCGGCATCACGGTCATCGCGCAGGACGCGGCGGCGCTGGGGCGCACGGCGGCGGAGCGGCTGTTCCGCCGCCTCGACGGCGTCGAGGAGCCTTCCGCGACGGTCGTGCTCGGCACGCGGCTGATCCCCCGCGGCTCGGGCGAGATCCCGCCGCCGTCCGACGCCGTCTAGAGCCTGCTTGCCGTCAGGACCGGCAGGCCGGTCCGGCGCCGGTCGCCCGACGGGGCCGGCCTCGCCGGGCGACCAGGTGCCGGCCTCGGCAGGCGACCGGGGCCGGGCCGCCCCGGGCGACCGGGCCGGGCCCCGGCGCGCCTGACAGCGGCCCGGCCCCGGTCGGGAGGCAGCCCCCGTCGGCTCCCTGCCGTCAGCAGACCGGCAGGCCCGGTATGGGGCGGTCGTTGTCGCCGCCCTTGAGGTAGACGACGCTGAAGTAGACGTTGGTGTTGCCGCTGTCGTCGTCGGTCCTGGCCCACCAGACGTTGGTCCACTGGCCGTACGTCTCCCGGCGGCCGAGGTTCACCTGGCAGTAGAAGTAGTTGGTGCCGGCGTTCAGGACGCCCGTCTCGCCGCCGTCGTGACGGTACGTCTTCTCCGTCCGCCACACCTGGCAGTCGTACGCCCCGCCGCCGCGCGAGGTGCAGCCGCCGGACGCCGGGCTCGGGGACGTACCGCCGCCGGAACCGCCGCCGGCGGTCGCGCCGGGCGCGGGCTTCCTGGTCGTGCGCGACGCCGACGGCGAAGGGGCGGAGGAGGCTCCGGCGGCCGGCGACGATGGGGACGCGGACGGGGTCGCGCCCTCCTTCGACGGCGTCGCGGACGACGGAGCGCCGGCGCCACTGCTGGGCTTCGCGCCCGGCGCTCCCGGGTCGAGGACGCGGCCGGGCTCGCCCGTGGGACTTTCCGGTGCCTCACCGCCGGCCACCTGTCCGCGGTCCGCTTCGCCACCCTTCCCGACGAGGGCGTACGTCACTCCGCCGCCGACCAGCAGGACGGCGGCCGCCGCCGCGGCGGCGAGCACGGACGACCGCTTCCGCCCGCCCTGATTGCGCCGCCCGCCCGGGCCGGGCCCACCGCCGGCGCCCGGTGCGACGGGCGCGACCGGGGTGGTCTGCGGACCACCGACCGGCGGACCGCCCGTCGGCACCGGTCCCTGCACCGCGCCCGGGACCGCGGGCCGGGTGCCGTGCGTGTCCTGGGCGCCGTACGCCATGGGCCCGGGGCCGAACGCGCCCGGCGCGGTGGCCCCGCGGAGCCCCGCGTCCGGCGGCACCGCCGGGCCGAAGCCCTCCGGGCGGTGCGGTACGGCGTCCGGCTCGGTCGGCACCCACAGGTGCGCGGCGCCGGGAGCCGGCGTACCGGCGGCGGTGTCGTTCGCGTCTCCGGGGTGAGCGCCGGTCGCGTCCGGCGCCGGACCGTATCCGGCCGGCGCCCCCGCCCGCGCCGCCGGCCCCGTGCCCGGCGCTTCCGGCCCGGCGCCGGGCAGTCGTGCCTCGCGGCCCTCCGCCACGGCCCTCAGCAGGTCCGCCGCCGTCCGGGCGTCCGGGCGCCGGGCCGGGTCCTTGTGCATCAGGAGGCGCAGCGCCGGGGCGAGCGGGCCCGCGCGGCGGGGCTCGGGGAGGGGTTCCACGACGATGGCGTTGAGGGTGGACCAGGTGGAGGTGCGGCGGAAGGGCGAGGCGCCCTCGACCGCCGCGTACAGGGTGGCGCCGAGCGCCCAGACGTCCGAGGCGGGGCCGGGCTCCTGCCCCTGGGCCCGCTCGGGTGCGAGGTAGTCGAGCGAGCCGACGATCTCGCCGCTGCGCGTCAGATGGGTGGCGGAGCCGTCGCCGGGGTCCTCCATGGCGGCGATGCCGAAGTCGGTGAGGACGACCCGGCCCCCGCGGTCCAGCAGGATGTTGCCGGGCTTGACGTCGCGGTGGAGCACGCCGGCCTCGTGTGCGGCGGCGAGGGCGTCCAGGACGGCGGCGCCGACGGCGGCGGCCTCGCGGGGTTCCATGGTGCCGCGTTCGCCGAGGACGCCGTCGAGCGAGGGCCCGTCGACGAACTCCATGACGATGACGGGCCGGCCCTCGTGGTCGGTCACGTCGTGGACGGCGACGACTCCGGGGTGCCGGACGCGGGCCGCTGCGCGGGCCTCGCGCTGCATCCGCAGCCGCAGGCCGTCCAGTTCGGTTCCCGACGCGTCGTTGTAGGTGCGCAGTTCCTTGACGGCCACCTCGCGGCCGAGGACCTCGTCGACGGCGCGCCAGACGACTCCCATGCCGCCGCGGCCGAGTCGGCCGATCACCCGGTAGCGGCCGGCCAGCCGCTCGTACTCCCCCGAAGACACCCGTGCCCCGTTCCTCTGTCGGCTGTGGTGGACGCGTACAGAGTACGGGGCACGGAGCGTGGCCCTGAGCGGGCCGAAGGCTACTGCGCGGTGGCGGTGAGGTCGCCGCGGCGCGGGGCGGCGAAGCGGTCGAGGTCGGCGCGGGTCAGGCCGGTGAGGGCGTCGACCTCGGCGGTGTCGAGGGCGCCGCAGTCGATGCCGCGGAGCAGGTAGGAGCTGAGCGCCTTGGCGGTGGCGGGCTCGTCCATGACGTCGCCGCCGGCGTGGTTGGCGTAGGCGGAGAGGCGCTTGGCGGCGGCCTGGAAGCCCTCGCGGTAGAAGGCGAAGACGGCGGCGTAGCGGGTGGGGATGTGTCCGGGGTGCATGTCCCAGCCCTGGTAGTAGGCGCGGGCCAGGGCGCGGCGGGTGAGGCCGTAGTGGAGCTTCCAGGCCTCGTGGACGTGGGCGGTGGGGCCGACCGGGAGGACGTTGGTGGAGCCGTCGGAGACGCGGACGCCGGTACCGGCTGCGGCGACCTGCATGATCGCCTTGGCGTGGTCGGCGGCGGGGTGGTCGCTGGCCTGGTAGGCGGCGGAGACGCCGAGACAGGCGCTGTAGTCGAAGGTGCCGTAGTGCAGCCCGGTGGCGCGGCCCTCGGCGGCGTCGATCATGCGGGCGACGGTGGCGGTGCCGTCGGCGGCGAGGATGGCCTGGCTGGTCTCGATCTGGATCTCGAAGCCGAGGCGGCCCGCGTCGAGGCCGTGGGCCTTCTCGAAGGCCTCCAGGAGGCGGACGAAGGCGGCGACCTGCTCGGGGTAGGTGACCTTGGGCAGGGTGAGGACGAGTCCGTCGGGCAGGCCGCCGTGCTCCATGAGGCCGGTGAGGAAGACGTCGGTGGTGCGGATGCCGCGGTCGCGTACGGCGGACTCCATGCACTTCATCCGGATGCCCATGTACGGGGCGGCGGTGAGGTCCGCGCAGGCCTCGGTGATGATGCGGGCGGCGCGGGCGGCGTCGTGGTCCTCGTCGGTTCCGGCGTAGCCGTCCTCGAAGTCGACGCGGAGGTCCTCGATGGGCTCGCGCTCCAGCTTGGCGCGCACGCGGCCGTAGACGTCCTCGGCGAGCTCGTCGGACAGGCCGAGGACGGCGGCGAAGGTGGCGGCGTCGGGGGCGTGCTCGTCGAGGGAGGCGAGCGCCTGGTCGCCCCAGGAGCGGATGGTGCCGGCGTCGAAGAGGTTGCCCGGCACGTAGACGGTGTGGACGGGCTGGCGGGTGCCGGGGTCCCCGGGGTAGCGACGGTCCAGCTCGGCGTCCACGCCGGCGAGGGACGCGCTGATGTCCTCGCTGACCGCGCCGGCGAGGCTCGTCGACACCTTCTCCTGCTGACCCATCCCACATCCTCCTGTTTTCCGCTGCACGGAATCAACAATCCGTATAGTGAAGTTAGTAGTCCGCCTCGCCCGGCGTCAATGGGTGTCCACCGTGGCCCGGAAACGACCGGGGGGCCGCGCGGTGAAGATCACCGCGCGGCCCCCCGGGCCACGGAAAACCACAGATCAGCCCTTACGGGACGTGATCTCGGCGGTCAGCTGCGGCACGACGTCGAACAGGTCGCCCACGACGCCGTAGTCGACCAGGTCGAAGATCGGGGCCTCGGCGTCCTTGTTGATGGCCACGATGGTCTTCGAGGTCTGCATACCCGCGCGGTGCTGGATCGCACCGGAGATGCCGGAGGCGATGTACAGCTGCGGCGAGACGGACTTGCCGGTCTGGCCGACCTGGTTGGAGTGCGGGTACCAGCCGGCGTCGACGGCGGCGCGCGAGGCGCCGACGGCGGCACCGAGCGAGTCGGCGAGCGCCTCGATGATGCCGAAGTTCTCGGCACCGTTGACGCCACGGCCGCCGGAGACCACGATCGCGGCCTCGGTCAGCTCCGGGCGGCCGGTCGACTCGCGCGGGGTGCGGGCGACGACCTTGGTGCCGTGCGCCTTCTCCGAGAAGGACACGGCGAGCGCCTCGACGGCGCCGGCGGCCGGGGCGGGCTCCACTGGGGCCGAGTTCGGCTTGACCGTGATGACCGGGGTGCCCTTGGAGACGCGGGACTTGGTGGTGTACGAGGCGGCGAACGCGGACTGCGTCGCGACCGGGCCCTCGTCGCCGGCCTCGAGGTCGACGGCGTCGGTGATGATGCCGGAGCCGATGCGGACGGCGAGGCGGGCGGCGATCTCCTTGCCCTCGGCGGAGGACGGGACGAGCACGGCGGCCGGGGAGACGGCCTCGTACGCGGCCTGGAGCGCGTCGACCTTCGGGACGACCAGGTAGTCGGCGAAGTCGGCGGCGTCGGCGGTGAGGACCTTCACGGCACCGTGCTCGGCCAGCGTGGCGGCGGTGTCGGCGGCACCCGTGCCGAGCGCGACGGCGACCGGCTCGCCGAGGCGGCGGGCCAGGGTCAGCAGCTCCAGGGTGGGCTTGCGGACGGCTCCGTCGACGTGGTCGACGTAGACGAGGATGTCAGCCATGGGACTTCAATCTCCTGCGAACGAAGAGGGGCGGGTCTGGTGGGCTCGCGCGAGCCTCAGATGAACTTCTGGCTCGCGAGGAACTCGGCCAGCTGCTTGCCGCCCTCGCCCTCGTCCGTGACGATCGTGCCCTTGGTGCGCGCCGGACGCTCGGCGGCGGAGTCGACCGTGGTCCAGGAGCCCTCCAGGCCGACCTCCTCGGCCTCGATGTCGAGGTCCGACAGGTCCAGGGACTCCACCGGCTTCTTCTTGGCGGCCATGATGCCCTTGAAGGACGGGTAGCGGGCCTCGCCCGACTGGTCCGTCACGGAGACGACGGCCGGAAGCGAGGCCTCCAGCTGCTCCGAGGCGGTGTCGCCGTCGCGGCGGCCCTTCACGACGCCGTCCTCGATCGCGACCTCGGAGAGCAGCGTGACCTGCGGGACGCCCAGGCGCTCGGCCAGGATCGCCGGGAGGACACCCATGGTGCCGTCGGTGGAGGCCATACCGGCGATGACGACGTCGTACCCGGTCTTCTCGATGGCCTTGGCGAGCACCAGCGAGGTGCCCATGACGTCGGTGCCGTGCAGGTCGTCGTCCTCGACGTGGACGGCCTTGTCGGCGCCCATGGACAGCGCCTTGCGCAGGGCGTCCTTGGCGTCCTCGGGGCCGACGGTGAGGACGGTGACCTCGGCGTCGTCGGCCTCCTCGGCGATCTGCAGCGCCTGCTCGACCGCGTACTCGTCGAGCTCCGAAAGGAGGCCGTCGACGTCGTCACGGTCGACCGTCAGGTCGTCCGCGAACTTCCGGTCGCCCGTGGCGTCCGGCACGTACTTCACACAGACAACGATCCTCAAGCTCACGCCGGCTCTCCTACTGCATCGTCATAACTGGGCTGCCTTGTTGCTCGCAGCATAGGCGCCTGAAGGGCGGGATTCCGATCGGGGCGCCACATGCCCCGACCCGAATATTACTCGTCAGTACATCCAGTTCGTTACCGCTGAGCAAGCGCTCAGCCGTGTGACCTTGACAACGCGCCGACGAGCGCGCGCACGGGAACTATCGGTCGCGCAGAGCGTTGAAGCGTCCCTGGTGGTACAGGAGCGGACGGCCCGCGCCGTCCGGGTCGCCGGCCACGGCCTCGGCTATGACGATCCGGTGGTCGCCGGCCGGGACGCGGGCCACCACGCGGCACACCAGCCAGGCCAGCACGCCCTCGAGCACCGGCACGCCTTCGGGGCCGCGGTTCCACCGGGTGGGCGCGGCGAACCGGTCGGCGCCGCTGCGCGCGAAGGTGGCGGCCAGCTGCTCCTGGTGCTCGCCGAGCACGTGGACGCCGATGTGCTCGGCCTCGGCGATCACCGGCCAGCTGGAGGAGCCGGTGCCGACGCCGAAGGAGATCAGCGGGGGTTCGGCGGAGACGGAGTTCAGCGAGGTGGCGGTGAAGCCGACCGGACGGTCGCCGTGCGCGGTGATGACGGCGACCCCGGCGGCGTGCTGCCGGAAGACGGACCTGAGGAGGTCGGGGGAACCGGCGCGGGGTGCGCCGACGGCCGGGGTCGCGGGCACGGGGGCGAGCGGGGGCCGCGAGGGAATCGTCGGGAGCGTGCGGAGCTCGGGCGAGACCGTCATGGAGTTGTCCTTCTGCGAGAACGGCGTGAGAGGGGTCGCGGGTTCGTCAGACACCCGGACAGCGCGCGCTCGCGTGGCGGGCGAGGTCCACGTGGACCCGGCCGTAGAGAAGGAGTTCATGCACCATTGCGCCAGACTGACGATCGTTGACGTGTGCAGTCAAGTGCGTACCGCGATGTGGGAGAAGTGTCACCACGTCAGGCGCCGCACGGCGCACCGGTTCGGAGCGCCCGTCCGCACCGGGGTCGGGGCGCCCGTCCGCGGGGAAGCCGGCGAGCCCGTCCGCGGGGACGTCAGAGTGCCCGTTTGCGGGGACGTCAGAGTGCCCGTCCGAGCGCCGCGATGACATCGGCCTTGCGGGGCTGCCCCGCGGCCCTGCGCACGATGCGGCCGGCCCGGTCCAGGACGAGCACGGTGGGCGTACGGACGACGCCCAGGGCCCGTACGAGGTCCAGGCGCTCCTCGGCGTCGATCTCGACGTGCCCGACGCCCTCGACCATGGCGGCGACCTCGGCGAGGGTCCTGCGCGTGGCCCGGCAGGGCTGGCAGAAGGCGGTGGAGAACTGCACCAGGGTCGCCCGCTCCCCCAGCTCGGCGCCCAGTTCCGCGGCGTCCAGGACCTCGGTCATCCGCGTGTCTCCTCCACTCGTCACCCCTCGTACGGATCTCGTACGGACTCGTACGGGCCGTGCGCGGACCTCGTACGGGCCACGCGCGGACCTCGTGCCGCACTCCGTGCAGCGTCCCACGGCACCGTTCGATTCCCGCCACGGCCACCGGGAGTGACGAGAATCTCCCTGTACGAAGCCGCCAGGACTGGTCACGAGCTCCCACATGGGGCACGATCTGCCCAAAGCCGAAAACCTACGGCCGCGTAACTTCCGCCGGGAGAACCCTCCCCAGGCACTGACGTAAGGGGTTCCTCCCAGATGGCAGAGCTCGTCTATCGGCCGGTCATCGGTGCCGCTCTCACCATGTTCAAGGCACTGGACCTGAAGATCGACACTCAGGGTTCGGAGCACATCCCGCGCCAGGGCGGCGCGGTGCTCGTCAGCAACCACATCAGCTACCTGGACTTCATCTTCACGGGCCTGGCCGCGCTGCCGCAGAAGCGCCTGGTGCGCTTCATGGCGAAGGAGTCGGTGTTCCGGCACAAGGTGTCCGGGCCGCTGATGCGCGCCATGAAGCACATCCCGGTGGACCGCGCCCAGGGCGAGCACGCGTACGCGCACGCGCTGAAGGCGCTGCGCTCGGGCGAGATCGTCGGCGTCTTCCCGGAGGCGACCATCTCGCAGTCGTTCACGCTCAAGACCTTCAAGTCGGGCGCCGCGCGGCTCGCGCAGGAGGCCGGGGTGCCGCTGATCCCGGTGGCCCTGTGGGGCACGCAGCGGATCTGGACCAAGGGCCGGCCGCGCAACTTCCGGCGCAGCCACATCCCGGTCACCATCCGGGTCGGCGAGCCGGTGGAGGCCCCGGCCGACCAGTACGCGGGCGCGATCACCCGGCGGCTGCGCGAGCGGGTCCAGGAGCTCCTGGAAGCGGCGCAGCGCGCCTACCCCGTACGTCCGAAGGACGCGGGCGACACCTGGTGGGTGCCGGCCCACCTGGGCGGCACCGCGCCGACTCCCGACGAGGTCAAGGCCATGGAGAAGGGGAGCTCCTGACCCGGGGCACCCGCACGGTTCGTCCCCCTCACAGTTCCGTGGGGAGGATCCGCCACAGCGACGTCCGGTCCGGGGCCGCCCTGAGCGCCGCGAGGACGACCGGATGGGGCTCGGCGTGAAGCACCGGGTAGTCCACCTCGCCGAGCGCGGGCCGGACGGTGTAGGCCGTCCGCTCCTCCTCCAGGGAGAACCGGGCGTCGACGCCGGGAGGAACGTTGCCCCGCGGGTCCTGCCGCGCCCACGCCCGCCCGGGCGCCGGTTTCAGGGCGACGAGTCCGTGGACGGCGGGGTTCGCGCCGTCGTCGTCGGTGAGCCGCTGGTAGCACAGCGCGGCCGGGATGCCGCGGGCCCGCAGGAGCGCCGCGTAGGCGTGGGACTTCGCGTAACAGATGCCGGTGCGCTGCCCGAGGACGTCGGAGGCGCGCCAGGTGACCCGCGCGTCCCCGGAGTCGGCGGAGTGCGGGATGGTGTCGCGGACGAACTCGAAGGCGGCCTTGGCGTATGAGTATGCGTCGGGGTGGTCAGCCTGGAGTCGCTCGGAGGTCGCCCGCACCAGGGGGTGGTCATGGTCGATCACCTCGTCCGCGACCAAGTATGCCGAGATATCAGGGCTCTTCTGGATGAGGTCCATGGGCGGAGAGCATAGGAATGCGGTCACACGGGAGTCAATAGATTTCCGTGCGACCGCATAACTATGTAACGCCGGGGGCTAGCTGTTCTGTCCCGGGAGGTTGTGGACGGGTGAGCCAGGTCTCGGCTGAGGGATCTTGAACGGGTGAGTGCCTTCCGGTTCGGTGT
>NZ_SDOY01000093.1 GCF_004117935.1 Streptomyces roseicoloratus
GGGCTCCCGGCCGTGGCGGCGACGCGGGGCTCCCGGCCCCGGCGTCCGCCGCCCGGCGCGGTCGGGGGCGGGCGCCCGGCCGAAATCCCGTGGCCGGGGCCCGGGTTGTGTGACAGGGTGCGGACGCATCGCGATCCTTCCCGCCCCGCACCCCCGGAGACCGTCCCATGGCGACGCCGCCCCGCCTCGTACCCCTGCTCCAGCAGTTCGACTTCGCGCGCGAGCGGCTGGTCGACCGGCTCAACGGGCCGGTCATGGACAGCGGCAACGGGACGGACGTCGCGGTCGGGCCCGTCACGGACGACGAGTACCTGTGGGAGCCGGTGCCGGGCTGCTGGTCGGTCCGGCGCCGCGACGCGGGACCGGGGCCGGGCGCCACGGTCCTGGCCGGAGCGGGCGACTGGGGACGGGACACGGCTCCGCCGCCGCACCCCGAGCCGGCGCCGTTCACCACCCTGGCGTGGCGGCTGAGCCACCTCGCCGAGATGTTCACCCTGCGCACCGACCACACCGCCGGCACCCGCTCCCTGACCAGGGACGACTTCCACAGCCGCGGGGACGCGGCCTCGGCCGTCGCGGACTTCGACGAGGCCATGGCCTCCTGGCGCGAGATGCTGCTCTCCCTGACCGACGAGGAGCTGGACACGGTCGGCTTCAGCAGCTACCCGCACGGCAGCGACCCCGAGGACCCGTTCGTCGAGACCGTCTGGTGGATGAACCAGGAGCTGCTTCACCACGGCGCGGAGATCGCCCTGCTCAGGGACCTGTACCGGGCACGGGCCGGCGGGCGCTGAGCCTGTGCGGTGACGCTCCCGCGTGGGACGATGGGAAGGATCCTTCCCCCTCCGCCAGGAAGGGATCGTTCCTCCCCTCCACCCAGGAGGCGACATGTCCAGGATCGACACCACCGTCGACATCGCACGCCCGCCCGAAGAGGTCTTCGCCTACATCACGGACCCCTCCCACCTGCCGGACTGGCAGGAGAGCGCGGTCCGGGTGCGGCGCATGAGCGGCACCCCCGACGCCGCGAGCCAGAAGTTCACGGTGACCCGGCACATGGGGCGCCGTGACTTCGACTCGAACGTGGAGCTCACCCTCGATCCCGCGCACCGCCGCTGGCAGGTCCACGGCACGGACGGCCCCGTCAGGCCCGACCTCGAAGGGTCCGTCGAGTCGCTCGACGACGGCAGGCGCTCGCGGGTGTCGCTCTCCCTCGACTTCGAGGGCCACGGCATCGGCAGGGCGCTCGTGCCCCTCGTCGTCAAGCCCCACGTCCGCAAGGAGATGCCGCGGGACGAACAGCACCTGAAGGAGATCCTGGAGCGCGGCGCCCCGGCCTGACCGCACGCGACCGTACGCGAGCCCCGGCACGCGCCGCGCCCGTACGGGAGCCGGAGGGAATCCGCGCACCGCGACCGCATCCGCGCACCGCGACCGTACGCGAGCCCCCGGAGGGCCTCGTACGGCCGGCGGTCATGTCCTCGTCGTCCTGGCGAGCAGGATGGCCACGTCGTCCTGGGCCGGGCCCTCGGGAAGCCCCGCCAGCAGTTCGTCGCACAGGGCGTCCAGCGGGCGGTCCATGGCCCGCAGGGCCGCGGCGACCCGGGCCATGCCCTGGTCGATGTCCTGGTCGCGGGCCTCGATCAGGCCGTCCGTGTACAGCACGAGGAGCCCGCCCGCCGGGACCGCGACCTCCTCGGTGCCGAACGCGTGCGCGCCGGTGCCCAGGGGCGTGCCCGGCGGTCCGTCCAGGAAGGTGACGGTGCCGTCCGGGGTGACCACGGCCGGCGGCGGGTGCCCGGCGCGGGCGATGGTCCAGCCCGCTCCGGCCGGGTCGTACACGGCGTACACGCAGGTGGCCATCTCGTCCTCGCCGAGGTCGGCGACGACGGCGTCGAGCGAGCGGAGCATCCGGGCCGGCGGGATGTCGTCGCGGGCCAGGGTGCGGACGGCGGTGCGCAGCTGTCCCATGACGGCCGCCGCGTGGATGCCGTGGCCCATGACGTCGCCGATGACGAGGCCGCTGCGGCCGCCGGGCAGGGCGACCACGTCGTACCAGTCGCCGCCGACGTCGTGGTCGCTGGCCGGGAGGTAGCGGCCGGTGAGTTCCAGGCCGGGGACGTCCGGCAGGGCGTTGTTGGTGAGGCTGCGCTGGAGGGTGAGGGCGGCCTGCCGCTGGGTGGTGTAGAGCCGGGCGTTGTCGATGTTGGTGGCGGCCCGCGCCACCACCTCGTCCATGAGCACCCGGTCCTCCTCGTCGAAGGGGTCGCGGCTGCGCAGCCGGGTGACCGAGACGGTGCCGAGGACCTTGCCGCGGGCCACGAGCGGGATCAGCCGGGCGGCGCCGATGCGGGTGGTGAGATAGCGGCGCAGGGCTTCGAGGCGCGGGTCCTTGATGAGGGCGGGCACGTCGTCGATGTACAGGTCCATGGCCCGGGCGTCGGTGATGACCTCCTCGTAGACGGAGTCGAGCGGGATCTGGAAGGTCTGGCCGGGGGCGAGGAGGGCGGTCGGCGCGGTCGGGTCGGGGAAGCAGGCCGCGAGGCGGCGCAGCACGCCGCGGGTGGCGGCGGTGGACTCGTCGGGGTCGAGGACGGCCTCGAGGAGGTGGACGTCGGCGGAGTCGGCCAGCTGGGGCACGAGGAAGGAGACCACCTCCTCCGCCGTCTGCCGCAGGTCGAGGGTGGTGCCGATGCGGGCACCGGCCTCGGCGAGGAGGGCGAAGCGGTGGCGGGCGCGTTCGACCTCGATGTGGGCCTGCTGGCTCTCGGTGATGTCGATGAGCGAGGCGATGATGCCGAGCGGGCGGCCGCTGTGGTCGAGGAGCGGGGCGTAGGAGTTGGACCAGATGTGGTCGTGGTCGGGGTCGGCGGGTGTGCGGCCGGCCCGCCGGGCGTCCACGACGGCGGTGCCGGTGTCGAGGACCCGCTGCATGAGGGCTTCGAGGGAGCCGGCGTTGATGCCGGGGACGACCTCGGTGAGCCGGCGGCCGAGGTGCTCGGCGGGCGGGACGCCGTTCATCCGGGCGAGGGCGTCGTTGACGCGCAGGAAGCGCAGGTCCGGGCCGAGCGTGGCGAGGCCGATGGGCGACTGGGTGAAGAGCGATTCGAGCGCGGCCAGGTTGTCGCGCATCCGCAGGACCTGGGAGGTCTCGAAGGCGATGAGCATGGCGCCGGGCCGGCCCGCCGGGTCGGCGGCGGGCACGATCCACATCTCCATGGCGACCGAGTGACCGTCGCGGTGCCGTACGGGCAGGGTGCCGACCACGGTCTCGCCGGCGTGGACCTTGCGGGTCAGCCGGTCGGCGAGCTCGCGGTTGGCGTCGGGCACCAGGAGCGGCACGGCGAGCCGCCCGACGATGTCCTCCGGGCGGTAGCCGAGCAGGTCCTGGGCGGCGAGTGACCACTCGACGACCCTGCCCTGCGCGTCCTCGCGCCACAGCGCGACGGGCAGCAGGTCGTTGAGCACGCCCGCGTAACCGACGGCCGCCCTGGGCGGCTGCGGAACCCTGCTCGGCGGCTGGTGAGTGTCCAACGCATCGACCTACGCATCGGCCGGGCCCCGGAGGGCGCAATCCGCGATTCCTATCGCATCACCCTATATGAGACATAAAGGTCGAGCGCTCCCCGGTTCCGCCGCTCGCCGCAACGGGCGCCCCTCAGGAGCCGGCGGCGGCCGCGGCGGCCTCCGCCGCCCTGGCCTCCCCCTCGGCGCGGGAGCGCTTGCCGGTGCGGACGGTCCACAGGATCAGCAGGCCCAGGGTGCCGTAGATGAGGATCGGGTTGACGACGACCATGGCGTCCACGGACAGCGCGTACGACAGGACGATGCGGGTGACGGCCTCGGCGAGGTAGGCGACGCCCCAGACGATCGTCATCCGGCGCATCACGGCGCGGAACCCCTCGATCTGCCACAGGCCGTTCCACCACGCGTGGCTCTCGGGCGTGCCGTCGGTGGCGAAGCGGCGGCTGAAGTAGAACATCAGCGGGCGGGGCGCGAAGAGGGTCACCATGCACAGGACGCCGAAGAGGCCGGTGACGGCGGAGTCCTTCACGAGCAGGGTGCGGGCCGAGTGGTCCCCGACGAGCGAGACGACGGCCGTGAGGACCAGGAAGAAGAGCGTGACGATCGCGAGCTCGTCGACCTTGCGGTGCCAGATCAGGTGGATCACCGTGTCGAGAACCGGCCAGGCGCCGCTCACGAGCAGGGCGCCGAACTCGCTCCAGCCGCGGTCGGTGAGGGCCCCGTAGGTGAGGATCGGGGCCACGATGGTGAAACTGACGGTGAGCGCCCAGCCGATGGCCGTGGCGGCGCCCGAGCGGGCCGGCGGACTGGGCTGTGCCGCGGTCGCGGACATGGTTCCCCCTGGTGAACGTGGTGTGGTCGGAATCGGCACGGTAGGGCGGGGGCTTCGGACGCCACAAGGCATGCGCGCACAAAATGATCTTCAAGGCGTCCGGAGGGGCTGCCTCCGCTTGCGGCGCGTGCCGCGCGGGGAAGCGCCCGCCGCCGACACCGGTGGCGTCGGCGGCGTCGCCCAGGCGCTGTGATCAGGCCGCGGGTGCGGCTCACGGACGGGGTCCGCCGGCCGCCGCGCGGGCCCCGGCGATGCGGGCCGGGTCCCAGCCGCGGCGCGGGACGGAGTCCAGCAGGAGCCGGGTGTAGGGGTGCTCGGGCGCGCCGAGGACCCGGTCGGTGGCTCCCGACTCGACGACCCGGCCGTGGCGGAGCACCACGACCTCCTCGGTGATGTGCCGGACGACGCCCAGGTCGTGGGTGACGAAGAGGTAGCCGATGCCCGCGTCGCGCCGGATCCCGGTCAGGAGTTCCAGGATCTGCGCCTGGATGGAGACGTCCAGGGCGGCCACGGCCTCGTCGAGGACGAGGACCCGTGGTTCGGCGGCCAGGGCGCGGGCGATCGCCACCCGCTGGCGCTGGCCGCCGGACAGGGCGCGGGGCAGCGCCGCGGCCTCCCGCGGGCCGAGGCCGACCTGGTCGAGCAGCTCGGCGACCCTGGCCCGGCGGGCGGCGGGGCCGAGACGGAAGTGCAGGCGCAGCACCTCGTCGACGCAGCCGCCGACCGTGATCCGCGGGTCGAGCGAGAGGTAGGGGTCCTGGAAGACCATCTGGATCTCGCGGGCCCGCGCGAGCCGTTCGGCCCGGCGCGGACCGCCGCGGCGGGTGCCGGCGGAGCGGTCCCGGCCGTCGAGGGTGACGGAGCCGGCGTCGGCGCGTTCGAGGCCGACGAGCATGCGGACGGTGGTGGTCTTGCCGCTGCCCGACTCGCCGACGATGCCGAGCGACGAGCCGGGCGCGAGGGTGAACGACACGTCGTCGACGGCGACGTGGTCCCCGTACGCCTTGCGCAGTCCGCGCACCGCCAGGCCGGAGGTCTCGGTCACGGCAGGATCCCTTCGTCGGCGCGGTGGCAGGCGGCGAGCCCGGCGCCGTGCGCGGTGAGCGCGGGCACCTCCTGGGTGCAGCGCGGCTGGGCGTACGGACAGCGGGCGGCGAAGGCGCAGCCCGGCGGGGCCTCGGCGACGGAGACCGGGCGTCCCGCGATGGGGCGGGGCGCGGGCGCCCCGGGGTCGAGGCGCGGGGTGCAGGAGAGCAGTCCGGCGGTGTAGGGGTGGCGGGGCCGGTCGAAGAGTCCGGTGGTCGGGCCGGTCTCGACGATGCGGCCGGCGTACATGACGTACACCCGGTCGCAGATGGCCGCCGCGAGTTCGAGGTCGTGGGTGACGAAGAGCAGTCCGGTGCCGCGTTCGGCCTGGAGGCGGGTGAGGATCGCGATGATCTCGGCCTGGGTGGTGACGTCGAGCGCGGTGGTGGGCTCGTCGGCGACGACGAGGGCCGGGTCGCCGGCGAGGGCGGCGGCGATGACGACGCGCTGGAGCATGCCGCCGGAGAACTCGTGCGGGCGGCGGCGGAGCGCGCCGCGCGGGTCGCGGATGCCGACGGCCCCGAGCAGTTCCACGGCGCGCGCGGTGGCCCGGGCGGCGGGGACTCCGGTGGCCCGCAGGCCCTCGGTGAGGAAGTCGCCGACGCGGCGCAGCGGGTTGACGGAGGCGCGCGGGTCCTGGAAGACCATGGCGACCTCGCCGGCGCGGGTGGCGGCGAGGTCGGCGCGGCCCATGGTGAGCACGTCGCGTCCGGCGACCCGTACCTGGCCCGAGGTGCGGGCGCGGGCGGGCAGCAGGCCGAGGACGCTGCGGCAGGCGACGGACTTGCCGGAGCCGGACTCGCCGACGAGACCGACGGTCTCGCCGGGTGCGACGGTCAGGGAGACCCCGTCGAGCAGGGGCCTGGCCGCCCGGTCGTCGGGGAGCCGGAGGGTGAGCCGGTCGATCTCCAGGACGGGCGCGTCGGCGGTGCGGCCGTGGCCGGCGGCGAGGGTGCTGCGGTCGGTCGTCATGGGGCTCACCGCTCCCGCTTCGCGATCCGGTCGGCGATTCCCTCGCCGACGATGCCGAACGCCACGACGGCGAGGACGATGCAGAAGGACGGCGCGAGCGCGGGCAGCATCGCGCCCTGCTGGATCGCCGACTGGCCTTCGTTGATCATGGCGCCCCAGTCGGCGGTCGGCGGCTGGACGCCGAAGCCGAGGAAGGAGAGGGCGGCCAGGTCCATCAGCGCGTAGCCGAAGTTCATCGCCGACTGCGCGAGGACCGTGGGCGCGATGTTGGGCAGGAGGTGGCGCAGGCAGATGGTCCGGCCGGACCAGCCCTGCACGCGGTACGACTCGATGTACGGGCGGGCCTTCTCCTGGCGGGCGACGCCGCGGACGAGACGGCCGACGTACGGGGTGTAGGCGACGGCCATGGCGACGACGGGGGCGGTCATGCCGGAGCCGGCGACGGCCACCAGCATGATGGCGAGGAGCAGTCCAGGGACGGCGAAGACGAGGTCCATGGAACGGGACAGGACCGCGTCCGCCCAGCCGCCGCGCCAGCCGGCGAGCACGCCGAGGCCAGTGCCGAGCACGGTGGAGACGGCGACGACGAGCAGCGGGCCGAGGAGGCCGGTGCGGGCGCCGTACAGCAATCGGGACAGGATGTCGCGGCCGGACTGGTCGGTGCCGAGGAGGTGGTCGCCGCCGGTGCCGACCAGACTGGCCGTGAGGTCCATGGCCTCGGGGTCGTACGGCGCGAGCAGCGGGGCAAGCGCGGCGACGAGCACGAGTGCCGCGAGGAGCAGCAGGGCCGCGGTGAACAGCGGTCCCTGACCGCCGAGGAGCCGCAGCCGGCGCAGGCCCGGGCGTCTGCGCAGCGCGGTGGCCGCCGCGGGTGGTGCGGTGAGGGTCATGAGGTGCCTTCCCCGTGGGTGAGCAGGCTGAGCCGGGGGTCGATGAGGGGCGCGAGGAGGTCGACGGCCAGGTTGACGAGCACGAAGACCGCGACGCTGAGCAGGGTGACGGCCTGGACGACGGCGAAGTCCTTGGCGGTGACGGACTGGACGAGGAGGGAGCCGAGTCCGGGGACGTCGAAGGCGGTCTCGACGATCGAGGTGGTGACGAGCAGTCCGGCGAGCATGGTGCCGCCGACGGTGACGACGGGGCCGAGGCCGTTGCGCAGCACGTGCCGGCGGACGACGGTGCGGCCGGCGACGCCGCGGGCGCGGGCCACGTCGACGTGTTCGCGGCCGAGTTCGTCGAGCATGGCGGAGCGGGTGACGCGGGCGAGCAGGCCGGCGAACGTGGTCGCGAGGGCGACGGCGGGCAGGGTCAGGTGGTGGAGCCGGTCGGCGAGGCCCTCGGGGGTGCCGCCGGGGCCGGGGAACCAGCCGAGGTTCACGGAGAACAGCGACACCAGGGCGATGGCGCTGACGAAGGAGGGCGTGGCGGTGGCGATGCCGGTGCCGATGAGGACGAGCCGGTCGACGAGGCCGGGGCGCAGGGCGGCGAGCACGCCGAGGCCGACGCCGCCGACGGCGACGAGCAGGGCCGAGTAGCCGACGAGCAGGAAGGTGCCGCCGAGCCGGGTGCCGAGCAGGGTGGCGACGTCCTGGTGGTACTGGGTGGAGCGGCCGAAGTCACCGCGCAGGGCGTCGCCGAGCCAGCCGGCGTACTGCACGGCCACGGGGTCGTCGAGGTGGTGTTCGGCCCGCAGCGCGGCCACGGTCTCGGGTGTGGCGGGCCGGCCGTGCAGCAGGAAGGTGACCGGGTTGCCGGGGGCGAGGTGGACGGTGGCGAAGACGACGAAGGAGGTGACGAGCAGGACGCCGAGGAGGCCGGCGAGCCGTCCGAGCAGGTAGCGGGTGATTCCGTTCATCGGTGCGCGGCGCCGATCGTCGCGGCCCAGGGGTAGTAGAGCTGGGCGATGCCGGTGGGAGCGCCGGTGATCCGGTTGCCGAGGAAGACGGAGTACGGCGCCTCGTAGACGGGGATGACGGGCAGTTCGCGGACGGCGATCCGCTGGAGTTCGGCGGTCAGGTCGCTGCGGGCGCCGGGGTCGGCGGCGGCGTTGGCCCGGTCGAAGGCGGCGTCGTAGACGGGATCGGACCAGTTGCCGTAGTTCCCGAAGTCGCCGGTGCGCAGGTACTGGTAGAACTCCAGCGGGTCGGGGGTGTTGTCGTAGCCGTTGGTGATCACGAGGTCGAGTCCCTTGCGGGCGTTCGGGTCGACGAAGATGCTGCTGTACGCCTCGGGGGCGACCGCCTTGAGCCGGACGTCGAGGCCGATCTGGCGGCCGGCCGCCTGGACGGCGTTGGCGACGACGCTGATCTCGGGGGCGAGGGTGCTGGTCACCAGGGTGACCTTCTTGCCCTTGGCGCCGGCCTGGTCGATCAGGTCCTTGGCGGCGGCGACGTCGTGGACGGGGTCGGGCAGTTCCTTGAAGTAGCCGTCGGTGCGTTCCGGGAGCAGGGCCCAGGCGCCCCGGGCGGTGGGGGCCTTGGCGGGGACGCCGACGCCGCCGGCGGCGGCCTTGACGATGTTCTCGCGGTCCAGCGCCATGGACAGCGCCTTGCGGACCCGCAGGTCGCCGAGGGTGCCCTTGAAGTCGAGGACGGCGAGGTTGGCGGCGGCGGTGTTGGGACCGAAGTACAGCGTGCCCTTGCCGCTCGCCTTCAGCTGGGCGAGCGAGGACGAGGGGACCATGTAGCCGCCGTCGGCGGTGCCGGAGAGGAAGGTGTTGGTGCGGGCGGCGGGGTCCTCGACGAAGGTGAAGCGGACGGTGTCGGTCTTGGGCGTGAGCTTCTCGTCCCAGTAGCCGGGGTGCTTCCTGAGGGTGATGGACTCGCCCTGCTGCCAGGTGTCGAGGGCGTACGGGCCGGTGCAGTTGACCTTGCCGCCGGGGACGCCGTAGTCCTTGCCGGCCTTGGCGAGGAAGGCGGCGCTCTCGACGGTGCCGGGCGAGGCGGCCATGAGCTCGTTCAGCAGGACGTCGGGCTTGGTGAGCCGGAGGGTGACCTCCAGGGGGCCGGTCTTCTCGATCGCCTTGACGTTCTTGAAGGCGGAGCCCCAGGGCGAGCCGGTGGCGGGGTCCGTCTGGCGCTTGAGGGAGGCGACGACGTCGTCGGCGGTCATCACGGTGCCGTCGTGGAAGGTGACGCCGGAGCGCAGGGTGTAGACCCACACGTCGGGCTGGGGGTTCTCCCACTTCACGGCGAGCCCGGGCTCGATCCTCAGGTCGGGCGTGACCCGCAGGAGCTGCTCGCAGACGTTCGCGAGGACGGTGTTGGGCGGGTAGTCGAAGGCCTGGGCGTAGTCGAGGGTGTACGGCTCGGCGTAGAGCGACCAGGTGAAGGAGGACAGCGTGCCCTTGGCCGCCGGGCTCAGCGGGGTGACGGTGTAGCTGCCGGCGTCGCCCGCGGGCCGGGTGGCGCCGGAGCAGGCGGTGGCGAGGGCGGCGGTACAGGCGACGGCGGCGAGGAGTCTGGGCGTGCGCAAGGAGACCCACCCCTTTACGGGTGTAGTGACGGGGGATGGTGGGGGGAGGAATGGAGGCGAGTATTGATGCGGGAACGTTCCCGCACAAGACTCTGCGGGAACGGTTTTGCAAAGGTCGGAGCGATGGCACCATCGGACCGTGACCACACCTGAACGGCATGCCGGACAGAGCCGTGTCCGGGCGGCGGCGCCGCGGGTACGGCTCGTGGACGTGGCCCGCGAGGCGGGCCTCTCGAAGACGACCGTGTCGGCGGCGCTGAACGGCACGGGGCGGCTCTCCCCCGCCGTACGGCAGAAGGCGGTCGAGACCGCGCGCCGCATGGGCTACCGGCCCAACGCCACCGCACGCCAGCTGCGCGCCGGACGGGCCCGGCTGATCGGCTACGTGGTCGGCGAGTTCGCCGGCGAGCCCTGGGCGTACCTCGACTCGCCCTACTTCGCGCGGCTCACCGGCGCGACGTCCGCCGCCGCGCTGCGGCACGGGTACGCCCTGGTGATGCTGCCCGCGGGAACGCTGCAGCGGGAGTGGGCGGACCTGCCCCTGGAGGCGGTGATCGTCGCCGACCCGGTCCAGGACGACCCGCTGGTGGAGGACCTGCTGGCGGCCCGGATCCCGGTCTTCAGCGACGCGTCGGTCGCGGGCCGGACCGGCGCGCACTGGGTCGACATCGACACCGACGCGGCGGTACGGGAGTCACTGGACCACCTGCGCGCCGGCGGCGCGCGGCGGCCCGCGCTCGTCCTCCCGGACAGCACGACCCGCTTCCACCGCGAGACCCTCGCGGCGTACCGCGCCTGGTGCGCACGGCACGGCACACCGGAACGGGTCACCCTGGTCCCGACGCCCGGGAACGGCCCGGTGGTCCGGGCCGTCGAACAGGCCCTGACCGCCGACCCGCGCCCGGACGGCCTCTTCGTCGTCGCCGAGGCGAGTCCGCCCCTCGTGATGGACGCGGCACGCCGCCTCGGCCTGGCCGTCCCCGCGGACGTACGGGTGATCTGCGTCAGCGAGGACGAATCCGCCGCCCACGCCGACCCGCCGGTCAGCACCCTGAGCCTCCGCCCCGCGGACGTGGCCGAGGAGGGCATGTCCCTGCTGGTCTCCGCCCTGGAGGCCGACGGCGACACCCCTCAGGGCGTCCTGCTGACGGCCCGACTCCGGGCACGGAAGTCGTCGATGCATCGGAACTGACCTCCGGATCACGGGGTACGGAAACGGGAAGACCACAACGGGCCCGAGGCCGGCGGAGTGCTCAGCGCGCGTACACCCGCGCGCCGCCCACGAACGTCTGCTCCACCCGCGCCGCCCCGATCTCCTCCGCCGGCCCCGTGAGGATGTCCCGGTCCAGCACCACCAGGTCCGCCAGATGCCCCGCCCGCAGACTCCCCGCGTCGTCGTGCCCGTTCACGTGGGCCGAGCCCGCGGTGTAGGCGGCCAGGGCCGTCGTCAGGTCGAGCCGCTGCTCGGGCAGGAACACCGGCCCGTCGCCCGCCCGACCCGGCTCGACCCGGTTGACGGCGACGTGCAGTCCGGCGAGCGGGTCGGGGCTGCTGACCGGCCAGTCGCTGCCGGCCACCAGCGTCGCCCCGGCCCGTACGAGGTCGCCGAACGGGTACTGCCAGGCGGCGCGTTCGGGGCCGAGGAACGGGATGGTCAGTTCGTCCATCTGCGGTTCGTGCGCGGCCCACAGCGGCTGGATGTTGGCGAGCGCGCCGAGCCGGGCGAAGCGGACGAGGTCGTCGGGGTGCACGACCTGGAGGTGGGCCAGGTGGTGGCGGTTGCCGCGGCGGCCGTTGGCGGCGACGGCCGCCTCGATCGCGTCCAGGGCCTCCCGCACGGCACGGTCGCCGAGCGCGTGGAAGTGGACCTGGAAGTCGAGGGCGTCGAGCGCGGTGACGTGGCCGCGCAGCGCCTCGGGGTCGACGAAGCTCATCCCGGTGTTGGCCGTGGGGCAGCCGCAGCCGTCGAGGTAGGGGCTGGTCAGGGCGGCGGTGAAGTTCTCGGCGATGCCGTCCTGCATGATCTTGACGGATCCGGCGCGGAACCGGCCGCGGCTCAGCTTCTCCCTCTGCGCGACGAGTTCGGGAATCTGCTCGGCGCCCCGGAGCCGGTCCCACCACAGGGCGCCGGTGACGCGGGCGGTGAGGGTCCCGTCCTGGGCTGTGGCGACGTAGGCGTCGGACGGGTCGGGCTTGCCGCTGAACTCGCCGAGCAGGGCGTCCTGCCAGCCCGTGACGCCGAGGGAGTGCAGCAGGGCCTGGGCGCGGAGCAGGCCCGCGATCCGGTCGGCCGTGGTGCTCGGCGGGATCAGCCGGGAGACCAGGGCGGAGGCGCCTTCCTGGAGGACGCCGGTGGGGACGCCGTCCGCGTCGCGCTCGATGCGGCCGTCGACGGGGTCGGGGGTGCCGGCGGTGATCCCGGCGAGTTCCAGGGCGCGGGAGTTGACCCAGGAGCCGTGGTGGTCGCGGTTGACCAGGCAGACGGGCCGGTCGGGAACGAGGGAGTCGAGCAACTGCCGGGTGGGCAGGCCGCCTTCGAAGCTCTCCAGGGACCAGCCGCCGCCGGTGATCCACTCGTGGTCGGGGTGGGCGGCGGCGAACTCGGCGATGATCGCGCGGTATTCGTCGACGCCCGTCGTGCCGCTGAGGTCGCACTCGGCGAGTTCCACGCCGCCGTACACCGCGTGGATGTGCGCGTCCTGGAAGCCGGGGATCAGCAACTTCCCGTGCAGGTCGACGACTTCGGTACGGGGCCCGATGAGTTCGCGCACCTCGTCGTGCCCGACGGCGGTGATCCGGTCACCGGTCACGGCGAGGGAGCCGGCCCGGGTGCGGGCCGGGTCGCCGGTGAAGACGGGGCCTCCGGTGAAGACCAGGTCGGCCGTGCTCATCTGCGTACTCCTGGAAGGTGAGGGGGCCCGGCGCGGGCGGCCGGTTCGGGATGCGTCATGCAACCGCCGCCGTCACCCGAAGGTCAAGGGTGTTGTCATAAGGACCGCGGCGATAGGGTTCCGGCCCATGGCAGAACGAGTGGTTCCGGAGCACCGGCGGCAGCGCCGCCGCCCCACCAAGAACGGCACCGTGCTCTCCGAACGGATGATCGTGGAGACCGCCCTGCGCCTGGTCGCCCAGCACGGGGCCGACGCACTGTCCGTACGGCGCCTGGGTGCGGCCCTGGGCGCGGATCCCAGCGCGGTCTACCGCTACTTCCGCAACACCGACGCCCTGCTCCTCGCGCTCGCCGACGAGATGGTGGGGCGGGCGCAGGCCGGCTGGCGGGCCACCGGCGACTGGCGGACGGACCTGCGGGAGATCGCGCTGCGCATCCATGCCGCGTACCTGGCGAACCCGCAGGTGGCGGCGCTCGCGGCGCACCGCACGACCGGCCGTGAGCACGAGACGCGGGCCGTCGAGTCGATCCTCGGGGTGCTGCGCGAGGCGGGGTTCCCGGACGCGGAGGCGGTGCGGATCTACCACGCGTTCGTGGACCAGGCGCTGGCCTTCGCCGCCCTGGACGCCGCCGCCCTCGCGCTGCCCGAACCGGCGCGGGCGGCGGACGAGCGGGTGTGGCACGCGGCGTACGGGAAGCTCTCGGCGGACACCCATCCGCATGTCGCGGCGACGTACCCGCTGCTCGCGGCGGACATGCGGGACAGCGGCCACCCGTTCGCGCTGGAACTGCTGCTGGACGCGGTGGGCGCGCGACTGGCGGCCCACACGCGGGGCTGAGGAGCGCGGGCGTGCGCGATCGTCCTCGACCGCGCACGCCCGCACGCCCGTACGCCGCCGGGCCGAGGCGCGGGCACCTACGGGTGGGCGCCTCGCGTGCGGCCCGTCGGGCTCGGGACCGTCCTCAGATTCCCGGGATCTCCCGGGCCCGGAAGGCCTCGCGGACCGCGTCGGCCTCGTCCTGGCCGTACATGGCGCGGGCGGTGGCGATCGTCTTCGCCGCGGCGTCCGCGAAGGAGGTGTCGGGGGCGAAGCCGAACTGGGCGTTCACGATGATCCGGTCGGCGGTCCTGGCGCCGAGCGCACGGCGGATGTCCCACAGCGCCCGGGACCAGATCTCGCCGTCGGCGTGCACCTCGCCGGTCCGGTCGGCGTAGGTCTTGTCGCCGTCGACCGTGCGCAGGCAGTGCGGGGCCGCGCTGTACGCGACGGAGTCCCAGTCGGCCACGCAGGCGGGGTTCGCCTTCACCGGCCAGCCGTGGCGGGCGGCGGCCGCGCTGCCGACCTCGACGGCCAGGTAGTCGCCGAAGGCCTCGCCGATCGCCCCGGCCTCGGCCGAGGTGCCGAAGCCGGGGACCTGGGCCTCGTGCACGGCGTGCCCGTACTCGTGCACGATCACCTCGGCGTCCTCGGCGTCGTCGACGCCGCCCTTGCCGAAGCGGATCTCGTCCTTCTTGTCGGTGAAGAAGGAGTTGTCCGCGCCCCACTGGTTGATGCGGACGGGCTGGGCGCGGTCGTTGGCGCCCCGCAGCTCGGTGCCGAAGCCGAGGTCCTGCAGGTACTCCTGGGCCTCGTTGACCCAGAAGTACGCCATGACCTGTTCGAACCGGTCGTCGTGCCGGTCGTACGAGCCGGCGTCGGCGGCCTTCGCCGCGGGGCCCGTCTCGGAGCGGACGTACGCCCAGCGGCCGGAGAGCCCGCCGCTGCCGTCGAGCCCGCGGAGTTCCACGGTGGTGTACGCGGAGCCGGGCACCGCGGAGGCGGCGTCCTTGGCGTCGGTGAGCGACTGGTCGCCCGTGGACTGCACGGGGTTGACCATGAAGACACGGGCCTGGGGCCCGGCGGCGGGGGCGGACCCCGAGGCCGCGGCCGAGCCTGCCGGAGCGATCAGCGCCACGGTGGCGGTGGCCGCGGCGATCAGGCCGCGGGATGTGCGGCGAGCCATCAACGTCCTCCCGGTGGGGGATGCGAGGTGGTGAGGGGGTGGCGTGGTGCGGGCGTGATCATCGCGCAGGACGGGGCCTCGCGTCGAGAGCCCGTTCGAAGAAGGCCGCCAGGATGCCCGTGCCGGGCGAAGGCCCCGGCGGCTCAGGGCAGCAGGGCCGGTTCGGCGTCGCGGGCCAGGGCGTGCGCGAAGTCCGGCCACCAGGCGCCGGCGGGCGGGTCGACGACGCCGTACACCGGATCGACGGGGCCGGTGGTGCCGCGGGTGCAGCTGCCGTCGGAGTCGCCGATCGTCTTCACGTACAGGTACGCGTCGACGAGGGGCAGGCCGGTGTCGGCGGTCGGGCGCGGGCCCATGCCGCGGCCGGGCGGGTTGCACCAGGTCTCGGGGTCGGCGTAGGTGCCGGCGGCCGGCTTCCAGGGGCCGCGGCCGTTGCGGCTGGTGTCGACGACGAAGTGGGCGAGTGCGGTGGTGGCGGGCTGACCGACGGTCCGGTCGTACCAGGCGTCGGTCCAGTGCCAGGTGGTCGGGTCGTCGGCGGAGACGGCGTTGCCCGGCTGTCCGTCATTGGGGGCGGCGGCGGAGTAGTACTGGTTCGCGCACCAGTCGGTGTGGCCGCGCCCCCACTCGGGGCCCTTGGTGGCGAACCAGACGCACTTGGACACCCAGGTGCCGTAGCGGGTCTCGTGGTCGGTGGGCTGGAAGTTGGACACGTTGAGCGAGAAGCCGTCGGCGCGGGCGACGCCCGCGTCGATCAGCCGCCGGGCCATGTCGCCGACGGCGCGCCACCGGCTGTTGCCGGCGTCGAGGTAGACGACGGTGCCGGGCCGCTGCTTGAGCGTGGTCACGGCGAAGCCGAGGTCGGCGAGGCGGGCGGCGGTGAGCTCGCCGCCGGGATCGGCCGGGCCCGCGCAGTCCTCGGGCAGGGCCGCGAGGCCGTCCGGCTCCAGGACCACGACGGCCGGGGCGTCCCCGACGCCTTCGGCGAAGGCGGTGATCCACTCCCGGTACGCGGCGGAGGACGCGGCGCCGCCACCGGAGTAGAGCCCGCAGTCCCGGCCGGGCACGTTGTACGCGACGAGCACCGGGACCTGCCCGGCGGCGCCGGCCCGTGCGACGAGCGCGGCGGCGTCCGCCCGGACCTGGCCGGGTGTGCCCCCGGCGAACCAGGCCGCCTGCGGGAGCTCGGCGAGCCGCGCCATGAGCGCGGCGTCGTCCGTGTCCCCGGCGGCGGCGTCCACCACCGCCTGCCGCGCCGCCCTGCTGCCGGGGTCCACGTGGAAACGGGTCGTGGGAGAGAGGGGCCCGGCGTCCGCCGTCACCGTCGCGGCTCCTGCCCGCTTCCCGGCGCCGGCGTTCGCCGCCACTGCCTGCTCCCCCGCCGCCGCGGTCTGTTCCCCTGCGCGCGCCGTCGGCGCGTTCGCCCCCGTCCAGGCGGCGCCGACGACGAGCGCCAGCGCCGCCAGAAGGGCGGCCCGTCGCCTCGGATTCCGGTGCGTCATGACTGGTCCCCCCTCGTGGCGTGATCACGTGCAGCCTAGGCGCACGTGCTCACGCCGGGACCCGAACGGCCGCGTCCCTCAGGTCACTGACGGCTGCTCTCGTCCCTCAGCCAGGTGTCGAAGTCGCCCGCGGCGACCGCCTTGCGGGCACCCCTGCGGGCGGCGAGCGCCGCGGAGAGGAAGACGATCACGGCGGGCAGCAGGGCCGGGTCGGCGCGCAGCAGGGCGCGGAGGTCCGCGACGCCGGTGCGGGCGGAGGGCTGCGGCGTTCCGGCGGTGGCGGAGGTGCCCTGGTGGGCCTCGAGCTGGGCCGTGGAGGTCGCCGCCCTGATCCGGCGGCGGATCAGGTCCCGCCAGGTGCGGGGCGGGCGGACGACGACGCGGGCGGTGGGGACCACGGCGCGTTCGGCCGGGGTGAAGGCGAGGGAGGCGGCCAGGTCGTCGGCCATCAGTGGCGGGAGCGCGGCGAGCCGGGCGTGGCCCTCGGCCGACATGGCGATCACCCCGCGCCCGAACAGGCCGTCGCGTACGGCGGGGAGGCGCTGCCACACGCGGTAGTAGGCGCGCACCCGCCAGGAGCAGCCGGTCATGGGAAGTTCGCGCGCGGGCGCGGCGGCGAGCACGGCGCCGGGGCCGTCGAGTGCCGCGCCGAGGGCGCGGACGTCGGCGGCGCCGAGTTCCACGTCGGCGTCCACGTACAGCCGCGGAAAGCCCTCCGCGTGGCGGTCGCCGAGGCGCAGCGCCTCGTGCTTGGAGGGGACGGGGGTCTCGACGACGCGGATCCGCGGGCCGCGCGCTGCGGCGACGGCGGCGGTGTCGTCCGTACAGCCGTTGCACACGACGAGGATGTCGAACTCCCCGTCGTCGGCGCCGTCCAGAAGGCGGTCCAGGAGCCGGCCGAGGGTGCGTTCCTCGTTGTGGGCGGGGATCACGATGCTGGGCACCGGGCCAGTATGACCACGCCGGACCGCCGGCAGGGCGCCTTTCCGCCGACGGTGTCCGTGCGACGACCTGGCCGGCATGCACAGATTCTTCAAGTATCGGTAGGAGTTTCACACAACTCCTGGCTGGCCTGCCCTAGTTGGTCTAGATTGAGCGCTGCCGAACCCGCTCGGTCGCGAACACCTCGTGTCCCGGGCGGTTTCTGCGTCCTGTGCGGACCCGGCCGTGGCTGGGGAGACTTGCGACTCGGTCCGCACCGTTCAGTCAGGCGGAAGAGCCGCACACCCTCGTCGACCGTCGCCGCCCTTCCCCTGTCCGCGAGCCGTGCGCTCGCGGACGCGTCGGGGGTAAGGACCGCGAGGGTTCGACGGGGTGCGCGCGAAGCGCCCTTGGGGGGAATGGATGACCGTCCTGCCGGTCACGCATGAGCGGCACCGTGTCGAATCCACACACGTCGACATCCCTCGCCCATGGTGGCGGAGGAGACACCAACTGGCCCTGTTCGCCGCGGACTCCACGGCGGCGGCGGTGGCCGCCCTGTTCGTGCTGCGGGCCGGCGGTCACTGGGCGGCCCTGCTCGCACTGCCGCCGTCCTGGACCGTACTGCTCCACGCCCACGGGGGCTATGCGTCCGGCCGGCTCGGTTCCGGGGCAGAGGTCTACCGGCGGGTGCTGCGCGCCGCGCTGGTGCTCCCGGCCGTGGCCGTGGTGCTGGGCTGGGGCATGGCCCACGATCCGGACCTGACGTACGCGATGATCCTGGCCGTCCCGGCGGCCGCCGCGCTGTCGCTCCTCGCCCGGTTCGCGCTGCGGCGCCGGCTGCGGGCGCACTGGGCACGGGGACGGCGGCGTACGAGGGCGGTGCTCGTCGGCCCTTCGGCCGGGGTCGCCGAGCTGCTGACGGCGCTGCTGCGCGACCGGCGGCCCGGTGCCTCCGCGCGTTCCCTGCTCCAGGGGATGGACATCGTGGGGGCGTGCCTGACCGATCCGGTGAACGCGTCCGCGGTGGACCGGTGCGGAGTTCCCGTGCTCGGCGGGGTCGACGAAGTCCCGGGTGTCATCCGGGCGTTCGGGGACACCGCCGCCGTGGTGGCCGTGCCGTCGCCGGAGATCGACGCGCCGCTGCTGCGCCGTCTCGCGTGGAGCACCGCCGCCGTCGGCGGCGACTTCCTGATCGCACCGGCGTTCGGCGACGTGTCGGCCACGCGTCTGGAGGTGCGGACGATCGGCGGGGTGCCGCTGGTCCACGTCCGCGCGCCCCGGCTCTCGCGGCTCGCCCGGCTCCCGAAGGAGGTGGCCGAGCGGCTGATCGCCGCCGTACTGCTCCTGCTGCTGTCGCCGCTGATGCTCGGGGTGGCCCTCGCGGTGCGGCTCGGCAGCAAGGGGCCGGCGCTGTTCCGGCAGGTCCGGGTGGGACTGCACGGCAAGCAGTTCACCATGCTGAAGTTCCGCACGATGCGGACCGACGCGGAGGCCTGCCGCGCGGAGCTGGCGTCCGCCAACCACAACAGCGACGGACTGCTGTTCAAGGTCCGCGACGACCCCCGGGTCACTCCGATCGGCGCCACGCTGCGGCGCTACTCGCTGGACGAACTGCCGCAGCTGATCAACGTCCTGAGCGGTCGGATGGCACTGATCGGGCCCCGGCCGCCGCTGCCCGAGGAGGTCGCGGGCTACAGCCACGAGATCCGCCGCCGGCTGCTCGTGAAGCCGGGTCTCACCGGTCTGTGGCAGGTGAGCGGCCGCTCCGACCTGCCGTGGGAGGAGGCCGTCCGGCTCGACCTCGCGTACGTCGACAACTGGTCGCTCGGCCTCGACGCCGTGATCCTGCTGCGCACCGGCCCCGCCGTCGTCCGCGCGACGGGCGCCTACTGATGCGCGCCCACCGTCCCGTAGAACCGCCCGCCCACCTGGAGGGGAACACGTTGAACGACGCCGACCGGCCCGACGAGCGGCCGGGACAGGCCCTGGGAGTCGCCGTCATAGGCGCCGGCTACTGGGGGCCGAACCTGGTCCGCAACTTCCAGTCCAGCGACCGGTTCCGGCTGCGCTGGCTGTGCGACCTCGACGTCGCGCGCGCCCGGCGGGTCCTCGGCGGCTACTCCACCGTGCAGGCCACCGACGACTACGCCGCTGTCCTCGCGGACCCCGAGGTGGCCGCCGTCGCGGTCGCCACTCCGGCCGGCACCCACCTGGACGTGGCGCTCGCCGCACTGCGCGCCGGCAAGCACGTCCTGGTCGAGAAGCCGCTGGCCACCACCTACGCCGACGGGGCGCGGCTGGTGGCCGAGGCGGAGGAGCGCGGCCTGACCCTGATGTGCGACCACACCTACTGCTACACGCCGGCCGTCGCGAAGATCCGGGAGCTGGTCCACGAGGGCGCGCTCGGCGACATCCACTACGTGGACTCGGTGCGGATCAACCTCGGCCTGGTGCAGAAGGACATCGACGTGCTGTGGGACCTGGCCCCGCACGACCTGTCGATCCTCGACTTCATCCTGCCGGAGCACGTGGAGCCGGTGGCGGTCGCCGCGCACGGCGCGGACCCGATCGGTGCGGGCCGGGACTGCATCACGTACCTCACCCTCCAGCTCGACACGGGGGCCATCGCCCACGTGCACGTCAACTGGCTCTCCCCCACCAAGGTCCGCACCACCATGGTCGGCGGCGCCAAGCGCACCCTGATCTGGGACGACCTGAACCCGGCGCAGCGCGTCGCGGTCTTCGACCGCGGGGTCGACCTGGCAACGCCGCAGGACCTGGGCGCGGACGAGCGGCGCGAGGCGCTGATCTCGTACCGGAGCGGTGACATGGTCGCGCCCGCGCTCGGGGAGAAGGAGGCGCTGCGCAGCATGGTCGACGAGTTCGCGGCGGCGATCACCGAGGGACGGGCGCCGCTGACCGACGGGCGGGCGGGGCTGCGGGTCCTGGACATCCTGGAGGCGGCCTCGCGGAGCCTGGAGTTCCGTGGCGCGGTCGTCGGCCTGCGGACCGGCGGGGACCGGTCCCTGAAGAACGCGGACGAGGCGGCGGGAGAACGGCGTTGAGCGATATTCGGGACAAGCGGGTCCTGGTCACCGGCGGTGCCGGCACCATCGGCTCCCATGTGACGGACCTCCTCGTCGAGGGAGGTGCGCGCGAGGTCGTGGTGCTCGACAACTTCGTGCGCGGCCGCCGGGCCAATCTCGCCCGGGCCCTGGCGAGCGGCCGGGTCCGCCTCGTCGAGGGCGACATCCGTGACGCGGCGACGGTCCGCCGGGTGACCGAGGGCGCCGACCTGGTCTACCACCTGGCCGCGATCCGGATCACCCAGTGCGCGGAGGAGCCGCGGCTGGCCAACGAGGTGATGGTCGACGGCACGTTCAACGTGCTGGAGGCCGCGGCGGCGGCCGGCGTCGGCAAGGTGATCGCCTCGTCCTCGGCCTCCGTCTACGGGCTCGCCGAGTCCTTCCCGACGGACGAGCGCCACCACCCGTACAACAACGACACCTTCTACGGCGCGGCCAAGGCGTTCAACGAGGGCATGCTGCGCAGCTTCCACGCCATGTACGGCCTGGACTACGTGGCGCTGCGGTACTTCAACGTGTACGGCCCGCGGATGGACATCCACGGCCTGTACACGGAGGTGCTGATCCGCTGGATGGAGCGGATCGCGGCGGGCGAGCCGCCGCTGATCCTCGGCGACGGCACGCAGACGATGGACTTCGTGGACGTCCGCGACATCGCCAGGGCGAACATCCTCGCGGCCCGCGCGGACCTGACCGACGAGGTCTTCAACGTCGCGTCGTCGACGGAGACTTCGCTGCGGGAGCTGGCCGACGCGCTGCTGGAGGTGATGGGTTCCAACCTGGAGCCGGTGCACGGCCCGGCGCGCGCGGTGAACGGGGTGACCCGGCGGCTCGCCGACACGACGCGGGCGGAGGAGCGGCTCGGCTTCAAGGCCGAGATCGACCTGCGGACCGGTCTGCGGGACCTGGTCGACTGGTGGCGGGCCGAGAAGGGCGCGACCGCGACGGACGCCGAGAGGGCGGCCGGCGCGAGCACCGGCGGGAGCGGCGGGAGGACCGCCGGGGCGCCCGCGAGGATCCCCGTGATGGTTCCGTGGCTGGGCGAGGCGGAGGCGACGGCCGCGGCCGAGGCCGTGCGCTCGGGCTGGGTCGCCCAGGGGCCGCGCGTCGACGCCTTCGAGCAGGCCTTCGCGGAGCGGGTCGGCGCCCGGTACGGCGTGGCCGTGAGCTCCTGCACGACGGCCCTGCACCTGGCGCTCGTCGCGCTGGGGGCCGGTCCCGGCGACGAGGTCGTGGTGCCGTCGCTGTCGTTCATCGCGACCGCCAACGCCGTACGGTACGTGGGCGCCGAGCCGGTCTTCGCCGACGTGGACCCGGCCACCGGCAACCTCACCCCGGACACCGTGGACGCGGTCCGCACCGCGCGCACCAAGGCCGTGCTCGTGGTCCACCAGGCCGGTGTGCCGGCGGACGTCACGGCGCTGCGCGCGGCGTGCGAGGGCTGGGGGCTGCCGCTGGTGGAGGATGCGGCCTGCGCGATCGGCTCGACCGTGGACGGCGGCTCCGTCGGGCGCGGCGCGCTGCTGGCCGCCTGGTCGTTCCACCCGCGCAAGCTGCTCACCACCGGTGAGGGCGGCATGGTCACGACCGACGACGCGGAGTGGGCGGCGCGGCTGCGGCGGCTGCGCGAGCACGGGATGAACGTGTCGGCGGCCGAGCGGCACGCGAGCGGCACGCCGGTCCTGGAGAGCTATCTGGAGACCGGGTTCAACTACCGGATGACCGACATCCAGGCCGCCGTCGGCCTCGCCCAGCTGGAGAAGCTGGACGCACTGGTCGCCAGGCGCCGTGAACTCGCCGCGCGCTACGGGGAGTTGCTGGTTGATGTGCCCGGCCTCGAACCGGTGCGGGACCCGTCGTACGGGCAGGGCAACTTCCAGTCGTACTGGGTGCTGCTCGCCGAGGACCACCCGGTCGGCCGCGACGCGCTCCTGGCGATCCTCGCCGAGGCCGGGGTGTCGGCCCGCCGGGGCATCATGGCGAGCCATCTCGAACCCGCCTACGCGGGGCATCCGGCGGCGCCGCTGCCGGTGACCGAGCGGATCAGTCGCGACTCGCTGATCCTGCCGCTGTTCCACACGATGACCGAGGAGCAGCAGGACCGCGTGGTCGCGGTGCTGCGGGAAGCGACGGTACGTCCATGAGGAAGAAGCTCGTGATCATCGGCGCCGGCGGCTTCGCGCGGGAGACCGCGCAGGCCGCCCACGACGCCGGCCTGCACCTGACGGGATTCCTCGACGACGACCCCGCGCTGTGGGGGAAGAAGATCGACGGGGTGCCCGTGCTCGGCGGCACGGACCGTGCCCGGGAACTGCGCGACGTCTCCTTCGTGGTGTGCGTGGGCAACCCGCGCGACCCCGCCTCTCGGGCCCGTCTGGTGGGCCGGCTCGGGCTGCCCGAGCGGCGCTACACCACGGTGGTGCACCCGACGGCGCTCGTGTCGGATACCTCGTCGATCGGCCCTGGCACGGTGCTGCTCGCCCACACCGTCCTCACGGCGTCGGTGCGGGTCGGCCGCCACGTCGCGGTCATGCCGCAGACCGTCCTGACCCACGACGACGAGATCGGCGACTTCGCGACGCTCGCCTCCGGTGTACGGATCGGCGGCGCCTCCCGGATCGGCCGGGGCGTCTACCTCGGGGCGGGCGCACTGGTCCGCGAGAACACGGCGATCGGCGACTGGTCGCTGATCGGCATGGGCGCCGTCGTCCTCGGCAACGTGCCCCCGGGCGAGGTGTGGGTCGGCAACCCGGCCACCCGGCTGCGCGAGGCACCCCCTCCGTCGCTGGAGCAACTCGAGGCGGACGGCGAGAAGCCCGCCGAACCCGCCGACGCGCCGTCCGGCCCGGCCGAGGCGTCGTCCGACGCGACCGAGGCGGGCTCCGAGCCGGCCGGGGCCCGGGGAGAACGAGACTGATGGAGCACATTCCCCTGGTCGACCTGAAGGCGGCCCACGCGGAGGTCGACGAGGAGATACGGGCCGGCTTCGACCGGGTCCTCGCCGGCACCGCGTTCATCGGCGGCGAGGAGGTCGCCGCGTTCGAGCGGGAGTACGCCGCGTTCGGCGGCGTGGCGCACTGCGTGGGCGTCGCCAACGGCACGGACGCGCTGGAGCTGGCGCTGCGGGCGAGCGGTGTCGGGGCGGGCGACGAGGTCGTGCTGCCCGCGAACACGTTCATCGCCACCGCGGGCGCGGTGGCGCGGACCGGCGCCCGCCCGGTGCTCGCCGACTGTGATCCCGGCACCCTGCTGCTCGACCCGGAGGCCGCGCTCGCCGCGGTCACCGGCGCCACCCGGGCGGTGGTGCCGGTGCACCTGTACGGGCAGTGCGCGGACGTCGCGGCGCTCGCCGAGGCCCTGCCCGGGACGGTACGGATCGTGGAGGACGCGGCGCAGTCCCAGGGGGCGAGCCGGGACGGTCGCACGCCGGGCAGCGGCGGGATCGCCGCGACGAGCTTCTACCCGGGCAAGAACCTGGGCGCGTACGGCGACGCGGGTGCGGTCGTGACCGACGACGCGGAGGCGGCGGCCCTGGTGCGGGCGATCGCCAACCACGGCGGGGTGGCGAAGTACCGGCACGACGTGCCCGGTTTCAACAGCCGGCTCGACGGCCTGCAGGCCGTGGTGCTGCGGGCCAAGCTGCGCCGGCTGGCCGCCGGTGACGAGGCCCGGCGGGCGGCAGCCGCCCGCTACGACGAGCAGCTCGCGCCGCTCGCCGACGCGGGCCGGGTGGTCCGCCCGGTGACGGCCGACGGCAACGTGCACGTGTGGCACCTGTACGTGGTGCGGGTGCCGGGTGCCGATCGTGACGCGGTGGTGGGCAAGCTGAACGCGAGCGGCATCGGGGCGGGCGTGCACTACCCGACGCCGGTGCACCTGACGCCCGCGTACCGCCATCTCGGTTACGAGCGCGGGGACTTCCCGCACGCGGAACGGGCCGCCGACGAGATCCTCTCGCTGCCGCTCTTCCCGCAGATCACCCACGACCAGCAGCGAAGGGTCGTGGACGCGCTGGTGAATGCCCTGGACTGACAGGGCACGTCCGCCACTGAAGGGCCGGTCCTCCTCATCCCCAGGGGACCGGCCCCAGGGGCCCGCTCCCCCACCCCCGGCCGGAGGCCGGGACTGCACTGCCCGTGAAAGGTACAGCGATGCAGAACCACTACCGTCGGGCCAGAGGCGCCGTGTTCGCCCTGGCCGCGGCGCTGACAGCGATCTTCCTGCCGGTGAGCGGCCAGGCGAGCGCCGTGGCCGATCCCTGCGGCACGGGCAGCAACCCGATCGTCTGCGAGAACTCCAAGCCGGGCACGCCCATGCCCGACTGGTTCGCCGGGAGTTCCTGGGGCGACATCGCGGGATTCCCCACCAAGGTCAGCCTCCAGCCCGGTGAGACCCTGCCGTTCAAGGTCCAGTCCCCGTCCTCGTACCACGTGAAGATCTACCGGCTGGGCTGGTACGGCGGCGACGGCGCCCGGCTGATGTCGACGCCGGCGCAGGCCGCGCAGACCTACCCGGCCACCTACGGCTCGCAGCGTCCGGCCTGTCTCAAGGACCAGCCGACCGGTCTGATGGACTGCGGCAACTGGCCGACCACCGCGAGCTGGACGGTCCCCGGCGACGCCGTGTCGGGCCTGTACATCGCCAACTTCGACCAGGCCGACGGCAACGGCCTCATGCCGTACCCGTTCGTGGTCCGCAACGACTCCAGCCACTCCGAGATCGTCGTGCAGACCTCGGACCAGACGTGGCAGGCGTACAACGACTGGGGCGGCACCAACCTCTACGACGGTCAGGGACCGGCGCCCGACGGGCGGGCGTACAAGGTGAGTTACAACCGGCCGATGGACATCGGCGGCGAGAACGGCATCTACGGCTCCGAGTACGAGATGGTCTCCTGGCTGGAGCGCAACGGCTACGACCTGAGCTACGTCTCCGGGCTCGACACCGCGACCCGCGGGGCCCAACTTCTCGCGAACCACAAGATGTTCATGTCCCAGGGACATGACGAGTACTGGACGCAGGAACAGTTCACCAACGTGCTGAACGCGCGGAAGGCGGGCCAGCACCAGACGTACTTCGCCGGCAACGAGATCTTCTGGAAGACCCGCCTGGAGCCGAGCATCGACGGCACCGGCACACCGAACCGGACGCTGGTCTGCTACAAGGAGACCAAGCTGAAGTTCCCGACGCCGAACGGCGTCCCGGACCCGAGCAACGTGTGGACGGGTACCTGGATGGACCCGGACAGCACCCTGGAGGGCGAGCCGTACCGGCCGCAGAACATCCTCACCGGCTCGCTGTTCCAGGTGAACGGACCGCGCAACGACGCCATCACCGTGCCCGCGGCCTTCGCGAAGATGCGGCTGTGGCGCAACACGTCCGTCGCCGGCCTCACCGGCGACCAGGTCGCCACCTTCCCGGCGGGGACGCTCGGTTACGAGTGGAACAGCGACGTGGAGAACGCCAGCCGTCCGACGGGCCAGATCCGCATGTCGTCCACCACCCTCGACATCAACGACGGCAACTACCTGCTCGACTGGGGCAACAACTACGGCAACGGCACCGCCACCCACAGCCTCGTCGCCTTCCGCGACCCGACGTCGAAGGCGCTGGTGTTCGGCTCCGGCACCGTCCAGTGGTCCTGGGGCCTCACCAACGTGCCGACGGCGGACCCGAACGGCGGCGTGGTGACCGAGGACAAGCGGATGCAGCAGGCCACCGTGAACATCCTGGCCGACATGGGCCTCCAGCCGAAGTCCCTGCAGGCCGGCCTGGTCCCGGCCACCGCGTCCACCGACACCACCGGCCCGGCGGTCACCGTCACCGGCCCCGCCGCGAACGGCTCCGTGCCGGCGCTGCGGCAGGTCACCGTGACCGGCACCGCGGCCGACTCGGGCGGCGGCGTCGTGGCCCGCGTGGAGGTCTCCACCGACGGCGGCACCACCTGGAAGGCGGCCGCGGGCACGGGCTCCTGGAGCTACAAGTGGACCCCGATGACCCCGGGCCCGGTCCAGCTGAAGGTCCGTGCCGTGGACGACAGCGTCAACATCGGCGCCGTCACCACCGTCCCGCTGACCGTGGCCGACCAGGAGTGCCCGTGCACAGTGTGGCCCGCCTCGGCCGCCCCGGCGAAGCCCAACGGCGGCGACGGCAGCTCCGTGGAGCTCGGCGTGAAGGTGCGCAGTTCCGTCCCCGGCACCGTCACCGGCGTCCGGTTCTACAAGTCGGCGGCGAACACCGGCACCCACAAGGGCAGCCTGTGGTCGTCGTCCGGCCAGCTGCTGGCCACCGGCACCTTCACCGACGAGACGGCGTCCGGCTGGCAGGAGCTGAAGTTCGCCGACCCGGTGCCGGTGAAGGCCAACACGACCTACGTGGCCTCGTACTTCGCCCCCAACGGCGGATACGCCTACGACGCGCACTACTTCACCGACAAGGGCGCCGGTCTCGCCCCGCTGACCGCGCTGCAGTCCGGGACGGACGGCGGCAACGGCGTCTACCGCTACGGCTCCACGAGCGGTTTCCCGTCGCAGGCCTCGTCGGGCAGCAACTACTGGGTCGACGCCATCCTGGAGACCGGCTCGGCCAGCACGGTCCCGCCCGTGATCACCGCCCGCACCCCGGCACCCGGCGCGACCGGCGTGTCCATCACGGCACCGGTGTCGGTGGCCTTCAACCAGAGCATCGACGCGAGCACCCTGGTCTTCACGGTGAAGGGTCCCGGCGGTACCGCCGTCCCGGGCCGGGCGACGCTCGACGGCGACGGCAGGACCGCCGCCTTCACGCTCAGCAGCCAGCTCGCGCTCGGCACGGCGTACACGGTGTCCGTGCAGGCCGCCGACCTGTGGGGCAACGCGATGGCCGATCCGGTGACCTGGACCTTCACCACGAGCGCGACGCCGCCGCCGGCGAACTGCCCGTGCACGCTGTGGAGCGCGGAGACCGTGCCCGCGAAGGCGGCGGAGACCGGTGACGGCAACTCCCTGGAGCTGGGGACCCGGTTCCGGTCCGCGCTCGACGGCAAGGTCACCGGCGTCACCTTCTACAAGGGCGCGACCAACACCGGCACCCACACCGGAAGCCTGTGGAGCGACGACGGCACCCTGCTCGCGACGGGGACCTTCGGCAACGAGACGGCCACCGGCTGGCAGACGATGACGTTCACCACCCCGGTGGACATCACGGCGAGCACGACGTACGTGGTCTCGTACCACGCACCGAACGGCAACTACGCCGCCGATCCGCAGTACTTCGCGGGCGCCCATCTCCACTACCCGCTGAGCGCGCCGGCGGCCGCACCGGGAAGCGGCAACGGCCTGTACCGGTACGGCGCTTCGACCGTCTTCCCGAACAGTTCCTACAACGCCACGAACTACTGGGTCGCGCCGGTCCTCACGACCGGCTGAGCCCACCGACCGAACCGACCGAAACCGGGGAACGCACCACCATGAGCTCTGTCAGCGTCGTGATCCCCTGCTACAGGTACGGCCATTTCCTGGCCGACTGCGTACGCAGCGTGCTCGACGAACAGCCCGGCCTCGACGTGCGGGTGCTGATCATCGACGACGCGTCGCCCGACGACTCGGCGGAGGTGGCCAGGAAGCTGGCCGCCTCCGATCCGAGGATCGAGGTGCGGGTCCACGAGCGCAACAAGGGCCACATCGCCACCTACAACGAGGGCCTGCTGGAGTGGGCGGACGGCGACTACGTCGTGCTGCTGTCCGCCGACGACCGGCTGGTCCCGGGGGCGCTCCTGCGGGCCGTGGCGCTGCTCGACGCCCATCCGGAGGCGGGTTTCTGCTACGGCAGGCCGCTGCGGTTCCGGCACGGCGGGCCGCTGCCCGCGGCCCGCACCCGGTCCACCGGCTCCGTGGTGTACCCCGGCCACTGGTGGCTGGAGCGGCGCTTCCGCGAGGGCACCGGCTGCATCACCTCGCCCGAGGTGGTGGTGCGTACCAGCCTCCAGCGGAAGGTCGGCGGCTACGACCCGGAGCTGCCGCACGCCGGCGACATCGAGATGTGGATGCGCCTGGCCTCGCACGCGGACGTCGGTTACGTCGCCGGTGCGGACCAGGCCTACTACCGGGTGCACGGCGACAACATGTCGACGACGGACTTCGGCGGCCAGCTCGACGACATCCGGCAGCGCCGGGTGGCCTTCACCGCGGTCCTCGACAAGTGCGCCGACCGGCTGCCGCAGGCCGGGCACCTCGCCCGGCTGGTCGACACCCGGCTGGCCCGCCAGGCGCTGCGGCGGGCCTACCGGGCCTACGACCGGGGCCGGACGGACGTCGTGCCGGTCGACGAGCTGGTGGCCTTCGCCCGCGAGTGCCGGCCGGACGCGGAGGCGCTGCCGGAGTACCGGGCGCTGCGGCTGCGCCGCCGGATCGGACCCCGTGCGATGCCGTACCTGCAGCCGCTGATCCTTTCGGCTGTGGTCGACCGGGCCCGTGAGTGGCTGTGGTGGCAGTCCTGGAAGCGGCGCGGGATCTGACCGTCCGAGCCCGCCGCCGTCCCGCCCGTACGTGGTCCGTCCCTTCCCCGTCCCGTAGAAAGGCACGTCCGTGAACTACCGGGTCCAGCCCACCGCCCAGGTCGACGAGAAGGCCGTCGTCGGCGCCGGAAGCAGCGTGTGGGAGCTCGCGCAGATCCGCGAGGACGCCCGCCTCGGCGAGAACTGCGTGGTGGGCCGGGGTGCGTACGTCGGCCCCGGCGTGACCATGGGCGACAACTGCAAGCTGCAGAACTACGCCCTGGTGTACGAGCCCGCGGTGCTCGGCGACGGGGTCTTCGTCGGCCCGTCGGCGGTGCTCACCAACGACCACGACCCGCGGGCCGTCGATCCCGACGGCAGGCCGAAGCGGGGCGGCGACTGGGAGCCGGTCGCGGTGCGGATCGGCGACGGCGCGGCCGTCGGGGCGCGTGCGGTGTGCGTCGCCCCGGTGACCATCGGACGCTGGGCGCTCGTCGCGGCGGGTTCGGTGGTGACGTCCGACGTGCCCGACTTCGCCCTGGTGATGGGCGTCCCCGCACGGCAGGCGGGCTGGGTCGGGAAGGCGGGCGTGCGGCTCACCGCGCACCCGGAGCGCCCGGGTGTGTGGGAGTGCCCGGAGACGGGCGCCCTGTACGAGGAGCGGGACGGCCGGCTCACGGAGCACGGTGACGCGCGCTGATCCCCGCGGGCCGCGGCGCCGTGCCTTACGGGGCCTCCGCCCGGCGGCGGCGCCGTGCCGCCGCGGCCCGCTCGGTCCACAGGGCGCCCATGACTCCGGCCAGGGTGGCGAGCGCGCCCGTCCCCGCCACGGCGCGGGTGCGGTTGGGCGGCAGCGCGACCGTGCCGGGGCGGTTGACCAGGTCGACCGTGAGCAGGGTCGCGGCCGGCACCTTCTGCTCGGTCTGCAGGGCCTTCAGATGCCGACCGTAGACCTCGATGATCGTCTGCACCACGCGGTCGGCCTCCTCGGGCGCGGACTGCTCGGCCTCGACCTGCAGGGTCGGGATCGAGTAGTAGGGCGTGGCGCTGGTGCCGCTGTTGCGCGGTGTCAGCCGGTAACTTCCGTGTGCTCCGGCCGCCTCGAGCTCGGCGCGCCCGGCGGGCGACTGGAGGCGCTGGACCACCGCGTAGGAGACCATGGCCAGCGAGGGCTGGAGGTTGGTCAGCTGGTTGGGCTGGTTGTCGGTGCGGGGCGGCTTGACCACGAGCACCGCCGAGCTCTGGTAGCGCGGTGCCGGCCGCAGCGCCGGGTAGCAGGCGGCGCCGGTGACCAGCGCGGCGAGCAGCAGCACGTACCAGCGGCGCAGCAGCACGCGGGCGAGCCCCTCGGGCGTGAGCGCGTCACCGGCCGGGCCGGGCGCGTCGGTCGAGGCGGCGGCGGGCGCGGCGGCCGGTCCGGCCGTGCCCGCCGGGGCGGCGGTGACGGCGGTGCGGGCCGTGTTCTCGGGCGTCGGTTCCATCAGGACCGATACTGGCACCACCGAGGGGAACCGGGGGAGGGTTCGTGAGCATCGCCGAGATCTTCCGCGTGCTGGCCAGGCGTTGGTACGTGATGGTGCCGCTGACGCTGCTGAGCGTGCTCGCGGGCGGCTACCTGTACACGACGGTGCCCGTGACGTACGAGTCGCAGAGCCAGCTCGCGCTGCTCAACTCCAGCCGGGTGGCGAAGCCCGCCCCGAGTTACGGCAACACCCTGGCGTACGCGAGCGGTTCGCTGATCGGGACGGCCGACGTGCTGATCCGGGCCCTGCAGTCGGCGGAGACCGTGGAGGTGCTGCGCGGTCACGGCGTCACCGACGAGTACGCGGTCGACTTCGCCGCCGGGGCGGAGGGTCCGCTGCTCACCCTGACGGTCAAGGGCACCGACCGGCAGCGGGTGGTCGAGGAGACCAGGAAGCTCACGGACTTCGCGGCCGAGGAGCTGGAGGCGCTGCAGAAGCATGCCCGGGTTCCGGAGGGCTACTACGTGTCGTCGGCCCGGATCGTGCCGCCCCAGCAGCCGGTCTCGCAGCCCAAGTCCCGCTACCAGAAGGTCGCCGCGGTCGTCGTCCTCGGGGTGACCGGCGGCTTCCTGCTGTCGTTCGTCGTGGAGACCTGGGCGTCGGCGCGCCGCCGCGCCCGCGGTCTGCCGGGCCTCCTCGACGCTCCCCCGGTGCCCCGGCCCGGCGCGGGCCGGCTGCGGGTGCTGCTGACCCGGCCGCTGGACGCCACCGCCGTGCTGACCGGCTATCTGGCGCTCGCCCTGTTCCTGCCGTCCAATCTGGCCCTGCCGGCGCTGGGCGGCGCGGGCACGCCGGCGAACGTGTTCGCGCTGCTCGGTCTGTTCTGGTACCTGGCCACCTGGTGCGCGGGCCGCCTCTCCCCGGCGCCCGGCACCCGCCCGATGCGGCTGGTGATGCTGGTCCTCGCCCTCACTGTCCTGCTGTCGTACATCGCGAACCAGGACCGGATCAGCTCGCAGAAGGAGATCCTGGCGGCCGACCGGGGACTGATCGTGCTCCTGGTGTGGGTGTCGCTGGTGGTGCTGACCACGGCGGGGATCCAGGACCGCGAGCGGCTCGACGTGCTGCTGCGGCGGCTGGTGGTGATGGGGTCGGTGGTGGCCGCGCTGGGTCTGTACGACTTCTTCACCGGGACCAACATCGCCGACTCGCTGCGCATCCCGGGCCTCAACTCCAGTGTCGCGAGCGTCGCGGTCCTGGACCGCGGCTCGTTCACCCGGCCGCGCTCGCTCACGGCGCATCCGCTGGAGTTCAGCGGCATGCTGGCGATCCTGCTGCCGTTCGCGATCTGGTACGCCTTCGACCCGGCCCGGGCGCGGGTCGGCCGGTTCCGGCGCTGGGCGCCGGTGGTGCTGCTGGGCGGCGGCCTGCCGCTGACGGTGTCCCGTACGTCGATCGTCGGGATCGCGGTCGTGGTGCTGATCGTGGTGCCGCGCTGGAAGCCGCAGCGGCGCTGGACGGCGATCGGCATCCTGTTCGGAGCGGTGGCGGTGTTCAAGGTCCTGGTTCCGGGCCTGATCGGGACCATCACCGGACTGTTCTCGGGCAGCCTCAACAACGCCGACAGCAGCACGCAGGCCCGGACCATCAAGTACCCGAAGATCTACGAGTACTTCGTGCAGGATCCCGTCTTCGGCCGCGGCTTCGGCACGTTCACGCCGGAGCGCTACTTCTTCACCGACAACCAGTACCTGCTCACCCTCGCCGAGCTGGGTGCCGTGGGCGTCGGCTGTCTGCTGCTCCTGGGGCTCTCCGGGGTGCACAACGGCGGTTCGCTGCGGCGGCTCGCCCGGAGCGAGTCGGACCGGGAGCTGGGGCAGGCGTTCTTCGCCTCGGCGATGGTCGCCCTGGTGATCGGCGCCACCTTCGACACGCTGAGCTTCCCCATGTTCGCGGGCGTGTTCTTCCTGCTCCTGGGCGCGGGCGGGAGCTGTGTCGGCTTCGTACGGCGCGAGGCGGACGGGAAGCCCGTGACCGCCGGACCGTCCTCACCGCCCCCGTCGTCCGAGCCGTCCGGGCCGGCCGAGCCGTCCGAGCCGTCCGGGCCGGTGCCGCCCTCCGGGCCGGTGCCGCCGTCCGCCGCCGGGTCCCGCCGTACGTCCGGCACCGGCACCGGTCCCTCCTCTTCGTCTCGCCTCGTGGAGATCTGATGCACCGTCAAGACCTGGACGTGGGACGGCCCGTCGCCGTCGTCGTCGTCACGTGGAACAGCGCGGCCGTGCTGCCCGCCTTCCTCGACTCCCTGCCGGCCGGGATGAAGGGCCTCGACTGGCGGCTCGTCGTCGCCGACAACGACTCCTCGGACGGCACCGTCGCCCTGGTCCGAGAGCTCGCCCCGGAGGCGACGGTCGTGGAGACCGGTCGCAACGGCGGCTACGCCTTCGGCGTCAACGCGGCCCTGCGGGCCGCCGCGGCCTGGGAGGACGGCCACGGTGCCGTGCTCGTCTGCAACCCGGACGTCCGGATGGCCGAGGGCTGCGCGGGGACCCTGGTCGAGGCCCTGGGCTCGCCGCTGCCGGACGGCTCACGGGTCGGGATCGCGGTGCCGCTGCTGTACGAGGAGGACGGTGCCCTCATCCACTCGCTGCGCCGCGAGTCCAGCCTGAGCCGGGCGCTGGGCGAGGCGGTGATCGGCAACCGGCGGGCCGGCCGGATCCCCGCCCTGAGCGAGCTGGTGACCGCCCCCGCCGCCTACGCCACGCGGACCTGCGCGGACTGGGCCACGGGAGCGCTGATGGCGCTGTCCCGGGAGTGCGTGACGGCCTGCGGACCGTGGGACGAGTCGTTCTTCCTCTACTCGGAGGAGACCGAGTACTGCCTGCGCGCCCGTGACCTGGGGCTGCGGACCCGGCTCGAGCCGGCGGCCCGCGCCACCCACCTGGGCGGCGACTCGCGGGTGTCGCCGCGTCTGTGGTCGCTGCTCGTGACCAACCGGGTGCGGCTCTACCGGCGCCGCCACGGACCGGCGGCCACGGCGGCGTTCCGGGGCGCGGTGCTGCTGCGGGAGCTGTCCCGGGCGGCACTCGGCCGTCCGCCCGCCCGGGCGGCCGTCGGGGCGCTCCTGGGGGCCGCTCCGTCCCGCCGGGGCGGGTCTCAGTCGCGCCAGGAGGTGTAGAAGCTGCCGGGGTTCACCAGGTAGCGGACGGTGGGCCGGGGCAGGTGGACCACCCGGTGCGTGCGGGCGTAGCGGCGGACCAGCTCCCAGTCCTCGCGGGGCAGCACCTCGGGGGTGCGCCGGAGCCGGCTGAAGCGCAGGGCCGGGGTCCGGCGGGCGACGAAGGCGTTGGTGTCGAGGAAGGCCTCGTGCGCGGCCCTGCGCCGGTCGAAGGGCACCGACAGGACGTCCATGTCGGTGCCGTCCGGCCGCACCCGGCGCAGCGCCGTGTAGACGGCGTCGGGCCCGGCGGGCGCCTCCAGGGCGGCCAGGGCCTCCTGGAGGTGCTCGGGCTCCCACAGGTTGTCGTCGTCGAGGAAGGCGACGTACGCGGAGTCGGTGAGCCGGATGCCGACGTTGCGCACCACGCCCGCGACGCCGGTGTTGCGGGCGAGTGAGACCGCGAACAGTCGTGGATCGTCCGGGAGTTCCGGCAGACCGGCGCCGTCGTCGACGACGATGACGACCTGGTCGCGCACGGTCTGCGCCAGCGCCGACCCGACGGCCCGCAGCAGTGCCTCGGGCCGCCGGTGGGTGGCGATGACGGTCGCGACGCGCGCGGTGGGCCGCCGCCCGAGGTGCCGGGCGAGCCGGGAGGTCTCGGCGTCCTCGACGTGCCGCAGCCGGCGGGCCGTGGGCGCGAGCAGCACCTTGTTGCGCAGCTCGTACAGGACGAGCCAGCCGAAGAGCCGCTTCAGGAGCTCCCAGGGGGCTCTGAGCACTCGGCGCATCAGGGCCGGGTGCGGACGGCGGTGAGCGACTTGGTGAGCCCGGCCACCCGCTCGCCGAGGATCACCGACCGGGGGAAGAGGTGGCGCATCTCGGCCCGGGTGAGCAGCTCGATGTTGACGACGGCGTCCATGGCCTCCTCCGCGTTCGCGGGGCGGCTGTGGGTGAGCGGCCAGTGCCGGACGAGCCTGACCTGGGCGGCGAGCGGGAGGAACTGGAATCCGGGGGCCAGGAAGTGCGGTTCGACCGGGAAGTAGCGGTACGGGGTCTGCACCCAGTGCAGCGGGGCCAGCTTCTCGATGGCGGTGACGAAGCGGCGCCGCTGGCTCGGCCCGCCGACGTGCTCGATGGTCGAGTTGGAGACGACGAGGTCGAACTGGCCGAGCGCGTCCGGGACGTTCGGGTCGGTGACGTCGGCGATCTCGGCGCTGATCCAGTCCGGCAGCTCGGCGGGGTGCGCCTCCAGGTTCACCAGGTGCACGTGCCGGGGCCGGAGCGGGGAGCGCAGCCAGTTGTCCGCGGTGCCGCCGAGGTCCACCACCCGCATCTCCGAGATGGCCGGGAAACAGGAGCGGAAGCGCTCCCAGCGGGCCGCGCGGAATCGTTCGCCGAGCGAGTCGGGCGCGTCGACGAAACGGTTGCGGAGGGCACGGATGCCGGACATCGCATCAACCACCTGGAGTTCGGAAAGGCGGGGTGGGAACGCGGTCAACCGTAGTGCGCGATGAGGGGATTCATCAGGCGGATGCCCGGAACGCGGTCTCGCACTTTCAGCCTTCCGGCGCCGGTACGACCGGCGTGCCGTCCGCCATCCGGTTGCCCCGCCAGACGTTGCCCTTGCCTGCCGGGTTCCAGTAGGCGACGGCGCCGTACCTGCCGCCCGCGGGGTAGTACTGGGGCGAGAAGACGTTGTCGGTGACCTCGATGCCCGCGGAGTCCTTGCCGCCCGCGTAGAGCGTGTACGCGCCCCCCGCCAGCCAGTTGTCGTCGACGACGGTGTGGGTGACGGGCGCGCTGTCGGCGAAGAGTCCGATCGCGGCGGAGGCGCCTTGCTCGACGGGTGTCGGGTTGAGCAGCGTGTTGTGACGGATGATCAGTTTGCCCTTGCCGCCTCCGTTGCTGATCACGGCGTTGGTGTGCTGCCATTCGCCGTCCAGGTTCGTGAACGGCCTGATGTCGTGGACGTAGTTGTCGTGGATGTCGCCCTGCCCCATGGAGAGCGCGTCGCCGAAGACGGAGATGTCGCAGTGACCGATCTCGATCGAACTGGTGCTCATGTTGGACACGGCGTAGTCCGAACCTCCGTTGTTCGGGCCCTTGCCGGGGACGGCGGTGATGGTCGTGTACAGGATGCGCAGGCCGGAGAAGCCGGGACGCAGGTTGATGCCCCACCAGTTGGTGGAGGTGATCCGGCTGTCGATGACGGTGACATTGTTGGCGTAGATGTCGAGGGAACCGGTGATGTCCCAGCCGCGGATGACCGTGCCGTCGGTGCGGATGGCCGCGTTGCCGGTGCTCTGCGGCGTCAGGGTGGTGATCCGCGGCCCAGTGGTGGTCTCGTCGGGGTAGCCGCAGTCACGGGGGCGCGCGCAGCCCTTGGGCGCGGGCGGCTTGGCGTCGGCGGTTCCGGCTCCGGGAGCCCTGGAGGTCCCTGAGCCGGGCTCGGTGATGGCCCGCGGCTCGCACAGGGCCGCGCCACCCAGGCAGAGCGCCTTCTGGCCCAGGCCGGTGAAGGTGAACAGGGCGAAGAGCAGGACGGCGGCGAGCAGCGCCGCGCCGAGGGCCTTGCGGCGGCGGGGTCGGGCCAGGGGACTCACCTCATCGTTCACGGGCCGGGGCGGCCGGCCGCTGCTGTGCCGGTACGGACGGGACGGCGCCCGCCTCGTCCGCGGAGGGCGCGGCCTGGGCCGCCGGCGCTTCGGCGCCCCGGCGGCGTCGCCGGCCCGTTGCACCGCGCACCAGTGTGCGGCCGGGCAGCGCGCACACCGCGTAACACACGAGCCCGATGACACTCGTGGCCGACAGCGCGAGGAGTCCCTCGCCGAGGCGCCGGTGCAGGGCCACCAGGACGACGGCCATCACCAGGCCGCCGAGCACCGGGCGGACGCTGACCCGGACCAGTGCCCGGGTGGCGATGCCGCCGCGGCGCAGCGCCACCAGGAAGACGGGCAGCACGATCGCTCCGGCGACGACCACGTGGCCCGCGGCGACGGTGTCGATGCCTCCGGCCCGGGCGGCCAGGACCAGGACCGGCACGAGGGCGACCAGCCAGAGCCCCTGGATGAGCAGCAGCGAGCGGCGCCTGCCGACGGCGACCAGGCAGTCGTACGTGAGCTCGGCGGCGATCCTGGCCAGCCCGAGGGCCATCAGCCAGGGCAGTGCTGCGGCGGCGGGCCGCCACTTGGCGCCGTACACGAGCTCGATCAGCGGCCCGGCGAGCGCGCCGAGCAGCACGCAGGCGGGCACGGTGGCGGTCATCAGGACGCCCAGCGCACGGGCGAAGCCGTCGGACAGGGCCTTCGGCGAGTCGGCGAGCCGGGAGAAGCCCGCGAAGGACACCCGGCGGGCGGTCTCGGAGATGACCCGGACGGGCCACCCGGCCATGTTGAAGGCGAGCATGTAGTAGCCCAGGGCCACGTGTCCGAGGACCGCGCCGACGATCATCGCGTCCGCGTTGACCACGGCGAGAGACAGCATGCTGGCGCCGGCCAGCGGCAGACCGAACCGGAGCAGTGCCCGGGCCTGCTCACCGTCCCAGCCGAAGCGCAGCATGCCGGGGGCGGCGAGCGCGCAGCCGGCCAGGGCGACCGCGTTTCCGGCGACGGCGCCGCAGGCGAAGCTCATGGCGCCCCAGCCCTGGACGGCGAGCACCAGGGTCACGGAGGTGCTGACGACGAAGTTGAGGGCGTCGATGACCATCCGGCGGCCCTGGCGGAACTCCCGGGTGAGCACGCCGGCCGGCACCTGGGACAGACCGTCCAGGATGAGGCAGACGCACATCACCCGCAGCACGGCGGTCGCCTCGGGGGCGCCGAGCAGCGCGGCGACGGCCGGCGCGGCGGCGAACAGGGCCAGGTAGAGCAGACCGCTGGACAGGGCGCTAAGGGTCAGCACGGTGGGAGCGAACCGGCGGACGTCGCCTTCCCAGCGCACGACGGCGAGGGTGACGCCGAGCTCGTTGGCGGACAGCAGCACCATGAGGACCGTCTGGGCGACGCCGTAGACGCCCCAGGCGGCCGGGTCGAGCACGTAGCGCACCAGGACGATGCCGGTGGCGAAGTTGCCGAGCCGCATCACCATGGTGTTGACGAGGCTCCAGCGGGTCGCGGAGCGCACCTGGGTGCCGAGGGCGGCCGGGTCGGCCTCGGTGGTGTCGGTGCCCATCGGCTGCCGTCCCGTCACTTGACCCAGGACGGCGGCCGCTTGGCGGAGCGGCGTTCGGCGACGGGCAGGACGGGAAGCTGGACGGTGGGCTGGTCGGGCTGCTGCCCGCGGTCGCCGACGCCGGCGGACGCGTCGGTGTCGGGGGCGTCGGCCACGGCGGTGCGCGGGGCGGGGGCGGAGGGTGCGGGGGTGTGCGGGGCGGGGGGTGCGGGGGTGTGCGCGTCGGTGCCGGAGAGCAGGCCGTCCCGGAGGTCGCCGCCCAGGTCGGGCCGCTCGGTCCGGCCGGCGGGAACGTGCCGCCCTGATCCGCTGTCCTCCGCCTCGCCGGCCGCCGCCTCGGCACCGGGATCGACGGAGCCGGTCTCGGCGGACCCGGACTCGACGGACCCGGACTCGGCGGTCCCCGCCCGCCGGGGACCGCGGCGGCGGGCCTCGGCGAAGAAGGTCGCCACCAGGCTGAGCACGATGCCCAGGCCCGCGGCCATGACGAGGTACTGGACCTTGGACTTGAGCTGGGCCTGGGGGTCCTGCGGCGGGACGATCGTGGTGATCCTGATCATGGCGTCCGAGGCCACCGCCTGGTCGGCCTGGAGCTGCTTGAGCCGTTCGGACGTGAAGGCCATCAGCGTCCTGTTCCCCTTCAGGACCGCGTCCGCGTCCTCGCCGGTCACGGTGAGCCAGAGCAGCGGCCCCTGCGCGTTGTCCGCGATCTTGGCCTCGTACTTCAGGTCGAGACCGCGGGCCTTCAGTTCCGCCTTGGACGCGTCGGAGTTGACGTTGCGGGCGAGGCTGTCGGCCATGCCCGTCAGCGAGGGCTCCATGCTGAGGAAGGGATTGCCGTCCGCCTCCGTGCCCTTGCGGGAGTTGAGCATGGCGACGGTGCTCTGCGACTCGTACGAGACGGGCACGAGCAGCCAGGCCCCGGCCGTCAGACCCGCGGTGAGCAGCAGTCCGGGCACCAGGACGTACCACCGTCGGCACATGACCCGGAAGATCTCTGCGAGGTCCATGGCATTCCCCCTTGCGCGCCCCGATCGGCGGCTGCTCAACTGCCGTACCGCAGATGAGAATAGGTGGGATCGCGACAAGGTGTGAGCCCTTCGCGATCACCACGTGTGCGGCTCAGCGGTGGTCGGTCGGCCTGGGGCGGCTGCCCGCGGTCCCTCCTTCGAGCAGGACCCGGGCGATCCGTTCGCCCGCATGGCCGTCCCACAGCTCGGGGCGGCGGGGCGGCGGCGGGGACGCGAGCAGGCGGAGGGCGGTGGCGACGATCCGTTCCGGGTCGCGGCCGGCCAGGACGTTGGTGCCCTGCTCGACGGTGATCGGGCGTTCGGTGTTGTCCCGGAGCGTCACGCACGGCACGCCGAGGGCGGTGGTCTCCTCCTGGACTCCGCCCGAGTCGGTGAGCACGACCCGGGCGCCGGCCTGCAGGGCGATGAAGTCGAGGTAGCCGGCGGGCGGGACGAGCCGGATGCCGCCGGGGACGCCGAGGGCGTCGATCTTCTCGGCGGCCCTGGGATGGACGGGCAGGACGAGCGGGCAGTGCGCGGCGACCTCACCGAGCCCCTTGAGGAGCCCGGCGAGGACGTCGGGCTCGTCGACGTTGGCCGGCCGGTGCAGGGTGACGAGCCCGTACTCGCCCTGGGACAGGCCGAGTTCGGACAGGGTCCCGGATTCCCTGGCCCGGTCCAGGTTGGCGAACAGGGTGTCGATCATGACGTTGCCGACGACGTCGACCTGGTCGTCGTGGTATCCCTCGGCGCGCAGGTTCTCCGCGGCGTCCTCGGACGGGGCGAGCAGGTAGTCGCTGATCCGGTCGGTCGCCACCCGGTTGACCTCCTCGGGCATGGACCAGTCACGGCTGCGCAGCCCTGCCTCGACGTGGGCGAGCAGCGGACCGGCCTTGGCGGTGACGAGGGCGCAGGCGAGGGTGGAGTTGACGTCGCCGACCACCACCACCAGGTCGGGGGCGAGTTCTTCGACGAGCGGCTCGAAGGCGGCCATCACCCGCCCGGTCTGGGTGGCGTGGCTGCCGGAGCCGACGCCGAGGAGGTGGTCGGGCGGGCGCAGGCCGAGGTCGCGGAAGAAGACGTCGTTCATGGCCGGGTCGTAGTGCTGGCCGGTGTGGACCAGGACGGTCTCGGCGCCCCGGGCCTCCAGGGCGTCCATCACCGGTTTGATCTTCATGTAGTTGGGTCGCGCGCCCGCGACGCAGATGATCCGCATGGGGGTCAGAGCACCTCGATCCTGGGACCGCTCAGCCGGCGCCGGCAGTCGAGTACGTAGTCGGCGTGGGCCTCGACGAGCTCGTAGTCGAAGGCGTCGTGGTCGGTGAGGAGCACCACCGCGTCGGCGGCGGCGAGTTCGTCCTCGGTGAGCTCGACCCGGACCAGCCGGTTGTCGACCCGGTGGCCCTCGACCACGTGGGGGTCGGCGGCGCGGACCTCGGCGCCCATGTCGAGGAGGAGCTGGGAGATGCGCAGCGCGGGCGACTCGCGGGCGTCGCCGGTGTTCTTCTTGTAGGCGAGGCCGAGCAGCAGGATCCGGGAGCCGTTGACGGCGCGCTTGCGGGCGTTGAAGGCGCTGACCAGGCGCCGGGTGACGTAGTCGGGCATGTGGTTGTTGATGTCGTTGGCGAGCTCGACGAAGCGGAAGCTCTGGCCCAGCTCGCGCTGGACGCGCCAGGAGAGGTAGGAGGGGTCGATCGGCAGGCAGTGTCCGCCGACGCCGGGCCCCGGGGTGAAGCGCATGAAGCCGAAGGGCTTGCTGGAGGCGGCGTCGATGGCCTGCCACACGTCGATGTCGAGGTGGCGGGCGAACATCGCTATCTCGTTGACGAGGGCGATGTTGACGTGCCGGAAGGTGTTCTCCAGGAGCTTGGCGAGTTCGGCCTCCTTCGGCGAGCCCACCGGGACGGTGGTGTCCACCAGGCCGTCGTAGAAGTCCCGGACGGCCTTGAGGGAGGCGGCGTCCACGCCGGAGACGACCTTCGGGGTCTGCTCGAAGCCCCAGACCGGATTGCCGGGGTCGATCCGTTCCGGACTGTAGCCGAGGTGGAAGTCCGCACCGGCGACGAGCCCCGAGCCCTCTTCGAGGAGCGGGCCGAACAGCTCCTGGGTGGTGCCCGGGTACGTGGTCGACTCGAGGACGACGGTCGCGCCGGGGCGCAGGTAGCGGGCCAGGGTGCGGGCGGACTCCTCGATGTAGCGCAGGTCGGGCGTGCCCTCGTGCAGCGGGGTGGGCACGGTGACGACGGCGACGTCGAAGCCGCCGCAGTCCCGCACGGAGTCGCTGGCGCGGTAGCGTCCGGCCTCGGTGGCGGCGCGGATGCGCTCCGAGGAGACGTCCTCGACGTACGACTCGCCCGCGGCGAGGCTCTTGACCCGCTCGGCGTCCACGTCGTACCCGATGACCTCGTGTCCGGTCTCGGCGGCCCGGATGGCGAGGGGCAGACCGACGTATCCCTGTCCGACGACGACGACGCGCATCACGACTCCCTGCTCGCGGTGCTGATGGAGGGTGTACGGCGGAGCAGCTCCCGTCCCGTCATGAGGGCGAAGGAGACGTTGGTGGTGAGGTAGCGGCGGCCGAGCCGGCGCGGTTCCTGGAGGGTGCGGTAGAGCCATTCGAGGCCGAGTCGCTGCCAGCGCTCCGGGGCGCGGCGGGTGATTCCGGCGAGGATGTCGAAGGAGCCGCCGACGCCGTGGACGAGCGCGACCTTGCTCCGGTCGCCGTAACCGGCGGTGAAGATCTCCTTCTTGGGCGAGGTCATGCCGAGGAACAGCATGTCGGCGCCGCTCTCGGCGATGGCATCGGCCACGGCGGGCTGTTCGCCGTCGTCGAAGTAGCCGTTGCGGCTGCCGGCGACGCGCAGGCCGGGGAAGCGGACGGCGACCCGGCGCAGCATCCGCTCCAGGACCTCCTGCCGGGCGCCCAGGAAGTAGACCGAGAGCCCTTCGCGTTCCGCCTCGGCGAGCAGACGCATGAACAGGTCGATGCCGGCGACGCGTTCGGGCAGCGGGCGGCGCAGCAGCCGGCCGGCCCAGACGACGGCCTGGCCGTCGGCGAGGACCAGGTCGCAGCCGGCGACGGCCCGGGCGAGGGCGGGGTCGCGGCGCATGTTGACCAGCTTGGCGGCGTTGACGACGCCGATCTCGAGGCGCTCGCCCGCCCTGACGGTGGCGAGGCAGCGGGCCACGGTCTGGTCCATGGTGAGGGCGTCGATCGTGACGCCGAAGAGGTTCTGCCGCACCGTCATCTCGCCTCACCCGCCTCGTCGGCGGCTGCCGCGCCGTCGGCGGCTGCCGCGCGGTCGGTGGCGCCGGCAGCAGCGGTGGCACCGCTGTCGGTGCCGTCACCGGTCGCGCCGGACGAGCCGGAGGACGCGGCCGCGCCGGAAGACGCGGCCGCGCCGGAAGACGCGGCCGCGCCGGAAGACGCGGCCGCGCCGGAAGACGCGGCCGCGCCGGAACTCGCCGAATCGTCGGTCGAGTTCAGCGAGCCCAGCCAGGCGAAGAGCATCCAGCCGAACTCGTACGGCCGGCACTCGCGGTCCACCGTGTCGGGGCGGAACAGCGCGTCGAGCGGTCCCAGCCGCAACCCCGGCAGGAACCGGGTGCTCAGACCGCGGGCGGCGCGGACGGCCTTCTTCGGGTCGCCGCGGTACACCTTGCGCCAGGTCACGCCGAGTTCGTCGAGGATCATCGGTTCGACGGCGCCCGCCCGGGCGAGTTCGGGCACCTCGGTCATCCAGCGCAGGCCCCGGCGGATCGGCTCGGCGAAGTCCGTGCCGCCCGCCTCGGCGAGGTCGAGCAGCGCGGTGGGGGCCATGGCGTGCTGGTGCACGCTGTAGACCGGGTAGCCCTCGACGACGGTGCCGCGCCGGGCGTCGTAGTGCCACCACCACTGGCCGCCGTCGCCCTGGAGGGCGCAGATGCGGGTGGCGCAGGCGTCGGCGGCGGCCAGCGCCCGCGGGTCGTCGCCGCTCGCGTGGACGCGGGCGAGGGCCTGCAGCGGGTACGTCTGGTCGGCGAAGCAGCCGATGTGGGCGCGGTACCAGGGGGTGAGTCCGGGCCCGGTGGCGTGCGGGAAGAGCGGGCTGCCGCCGGTCCTGGCGCGCAGCAGGCGGTCGCGGGCGGCGGCGAGCCGCTGCTCCACGTCGAGGGTGTCGCGGGCGGCGGCGAGCGCGGACAGCACCCAGGCGGCCTCGACGGTGTACTGGGGCTTTCCGGGCGGGTCGAGGGCGGCGACGCGGTCGAGGGCGTCCGAGAGCTTCGGGTGGCCGGTCTCGGCGGCGGCCCAGGCGACGAGTGCGGCGTCGCCGAGGTTGCGCACGCCGGGCAGCCGCTCGACGAGCAGGCCGGTGAACTCCTCGGCGGTGCGGCCGCCGAGGACCGCGCGCTGCCGGTCGGCGGGCAGGAAGCGTGCGCCGAGCGCGGTGATCGCCGCGTAGCGGATGCCGGTGCCGCGCTGTTCCAGGGTCCAGGAGCCGTCGCCCGCGGGGCGTCCGGCGCGGGTGAAGACGAAGCCGGAGCCGTCCGGCGTGAGCATGCGGGGCAGCCCCCGCTCGGCCAGGGCGAGCAGCCGGGTGGCGAGGTCGTGGAGCGGTCGGTCCGCTCGGGCGAGTGCGGTCATCCGTGAACTGCGTGGAATGTCGGGTGTGTTGGCAGGACGAACTGACACACCCACCCCCCTCGGGTCGGTACCGGACCAGAGCGGCTGGTCCGGATCGGCTACGGAACGGCCCGCCGTCGACGGGCCGTTGTGATGCGTGCTGGCGAGACGTCGGGTGTCCGGCGGCGGGACGGCCGACGGAGTGGGGACGACATCACGGCGGACCGGGGGGCACTCCTCAGGACCCCTCGGCGTCGCCGTGCCCGCGCGACGGCGCTACTGCCCGGCGGATTCCCGGTCCCCGGGCGCGTCGACGCGCGATCGGACCCGGTACCGACGGTCCCGGGCATGGTGAGCATGCCGATGAAGACAGGCGGCGGCGAAGCGACGGCGCTTCGGCCTCCTGTCGGTGAAATCCCCCACAACACCCCCCGGGCACAGCGGTCGACAGCTCGAACGTTGTGCTCAACTCGCAGCGTACAACGGGAAGATAGGCGCACAACACGGCGATGTTGAGGCCTTTCGCGGAATTGGTGGCAAGCGGTCGCGAAGCCGCCCCGATCCTGCCGTTCCGCCGGGTCCCAGCGGTTACAGTGGGCGCGCGTCCACCCGCTCGACGAGGCTGGAGTCCCTGCCCGTGTACCTGGCCGACCGCTCCACCCCGCAGGGGGCGACCGACACGCCGGACCGCGTCCGCGGCACGGTCCGGGCGGTCTCCCCGACCGTCCTCGCGCTCGGCACGGTCAGTCTGGTCACCGACGTGTCCAGCGAGATGGTGACCGCCGTCCTGCCGCTGTACCTGGTGATGGGACTCGGTCTGAGCCCGCTGGGCTTCGGCATGCTCGACGGCGTGCAGAACGGGGTGAGCGCCCTCGTCCAGCTCACCGGCGGCCACCTCGCCGACCGGGTGCGGAACCACAAGCTGGTGGCGGGGATCGGCTACGGCCTGTCGGCGCTGTGCAAGCCGCTGCTGCTCGTCGGCAGTCTCGGCGCGCTGGGCGCCGCCCTCGCCCTCGACCGTGTGGGCAAGGGCCTGCGCACGGCGCCGCGCGACGCCCTGATCTCGCTGTCCGCGCCGCCGGACCGGCAGGGCAGGGCCTTCGGCGTGCACCGGGCGATGGACACCACGGGAGCGCTGCTCGGTCCGGTGCTCGCGTTCCTCATCCTCGGTGTGGCGGCGGGCGGTTACGACGCGGTGTTCGCGGTCAGCGGGTGCGTGGCCGCGCTCGGCGTGCTGGTGCTGCTGCTCTTCGTACCGGGCAGGAGGCAGGCACCGGCCCCGCCGCCGGCATCGGTGCCGGAAGCGGTATCGGTGCCGAATCCGGTATCGGGCGCGCCGGAGGACCGGCCGGTGCCGGAGGCGAGGGCCGATCTGCGGGCGGCGTTCGGTCTGTTGCGGACGCGGCGGCTGCGGGTGCTGTTCGGCTGTGCGGTGCTGCTCGGCCTCACGACCGTCAGCGACGCCTTCCTCTATCTGCTGGTGCAGCGCCGTACCGGCGTCGACGAGCAGCTGTTCCCGCTGCTCCCGCTGGGCACCGCGACGGTGTTCCTGCTGCTCGCGCTGCCGCTGGGGCGGCTCGCCGACCGGATCGGGCGGCGCGCGGTGTTCCTCGCCGGACACGCCGGACTGCTGGTCGCGTACGGCCTGCTGCTGTGGGCGCCCGCGACGCCGGCCCTGCCGTACCTGGTCCTCGTCCTGCACGGCGCCTTCTACGCGGCGACCGACGGCGTGCTTCCGGCGGCGGTGGCCGCGGTGGTGCCCGAGCGGCTGCGCGCCAGCGGCATCGCCCTGGTCGGCACCGGCCAGGCGCTGGCCCGCTTCTGCTGTTCCCTGGCCTTCGGCGCCGCGTGGGCCGCGTGGGGCGACGGTCCGGCGCTGGCCGCGGCGGCCGCCGGTCTCGCCTGCTGTGCGGCGGCCTGCGGCGTCGCCCTGCGTCCCACGCCCACCACCGGAGTTCCGCGATGACCCTCACCCCGACGCGCCGTCTGCTGATCCTCGCCGTGGGGGTACTGCTCCTCGGCGGCGTCGGCGCCTGGTCCGTGCTGTCCGCCGCCGGCCGGGCGGCGGAGGAGAACAGGCCCCGGCCGGGCGGTCCCGCGTTCACGGCCGGGAAGGTGGACCTGGGCGAGCCGGGCCGGCTGGTGTTCCGCAACACGGCGGCCGGACCGCACCGCGACCGGCTGGTCTCCGTCCCCGCCGACGGACGGGACGGCGGCCCCGCGGGCGCCGTGCGCACCGCGACGGACGTCAGCTGTCTGCGCTTCCACTCCGCCGCGGGCACCGGGGTCTGCCTGCAGGCCCACACGGTGCTCGGCCGGCCCGCCTACCAGGCCCGGGTCCTCGACTCGGGCCTGCGCACCCTGAAGACGTATCCGCTCGCCGGGATCCCGAGCCGGGCCCGGGTCTCCCCCAGCGGCAGGCTGGCCGCCTGGACGGTGTTCGTGAAGGGCGAGTCGTACGGCACGGCCTTCTTCTCGACCCGTACCGCGATCCTCGACACCCGCGGCTGGAAGCTCGCCGCGAACATGGAGGAGTTCGCGATCACGCTGGACGGCCGGCCGTACCGCAACGAGGACGTCAACTTCTGGGGCGTCACCTTCGCCGGTGACGACGACACCTTCTACGCGACTCTGGCCACCGGCGACGAGACCTATCTGGTCCGCGGCTCCGTCGCGCGGCGCGCGGTCACCACTCTGACCCGCAACGTCGAGTGCCCGTCCCTCTCCCCCGACGGCACCCGCGTCGCGTACAAGAAGCGGGTGATGGGCCGGACCGCGCTGTGGCGGGAGCACGTCCTCGACGTGCGCACCCTGGAGTCCACGCCGCTCGCCGAGCGCCGCAGCGTCGACGACCAGGCCGTCTGGCTCGACGACGGCACCCTCGCGTACGCGCTGCCCGCCGACTCCCGGGCCGGCTCCGACGACGTCTGGACCGTCCCGGCCGACGGCTCGGGCGCGCCGGAGGTGCTGCTGGAGGACGGTCAGGCGCCGCCGGCGCCCGCGCGGGCCGGCTGAGCCTGGTCACGGCGCAAACGACACGCCCGCAAACCTTCACGAGAACCACCTGCCCGGTCCCGGCGTCCTGCTCTACGGTGCAATCAGGCCACCGAGTACCGGGGAGGGGTCGTGGATCAGCCAGGGGCGGCGGCGCTCGCGGAACGGATCGCCGATCGGAGAAGGGGCGGCGACGACCCGCGCGCGCTGGTCGGCGAGATGCGCCGCTCGGTCCTGCTCGTGCCGGTGGCCGACGGCGGGCTCTGGTCGGTGCGGGCCGGCGGCGTGCGCTGGATCTGCGGGTTCACCGACGAGACGGCGCTGGCCCGGTTCGCCCTGCGGCACGGGCCCGGTGACCGGGCCGTGGACTACGCGGCGCTGCTCGGCGCGCGGATCGTCGACGAGATCGTGCCGTCCCTCGGAGAACCGGCGGGCCTCGCGGTCGACATCGCCACGGAGGACGGTGCGATGTTCTTCCCGCCGGTCGTCGGCATCGTCCCGGACGAGGTCGCGGTGGACGCGCCCGCGGCGGACGCGCGGCCGGGAGACGTACGGCCGGCGGGTGGACGGGCGGCGGACGGGCGCCCGGCGGCGGAGGGGGACGGTCGTGAGCGGTGACGGTGCGGACCTCCAGCTCGACAAGGCGTCGGTCGCCAAGTTCACCCAGGGTGTCGGCGCGACCATCGACCAGCTCGGCGATCTCGGCGGCGCCACCGGTTCGGTCATGGGCAAGGGCTTCTCTGAGCTCGCCATGACGGGCATGGAGGCCGGCCACCACGGCCTGTCCGTCGACTTCGAGGACTTCTGCGAGCGCTGGGAGTGGGGCGTGCGCGCCCTCGTGCGGGACGCGAGCGGGCTGGCGAACCGGCTCGGCCTGGCGGCGGGCACCCAGTGGGAGCACGACCAGTACGTCGCGGGCACGCTCAAGGTGGGCGCCAACTCGATCATGGGCGGCAATCCGCACGCGAGCGAGGAGGAGATCGCCAAGCAGGGCTGGGGCGACATCCTCACCCCGGACTACCTGAACCCGGACTGGAGTCCCGAGTCCTTCGAGAAGGCCGGCCAGGAGATGGGCCAGACGTGGAAGGACACCGGGCGCACGGTGCTGACCGAGGGCCAGGGCGGTGAGCGGTCGCGGATCCTCAACGAGCTCCTCGGGGTGTCCGACGACCAGTGGAACCAGGCGCTCGACGACACCTTCGGCCCGTCGCCGGAGGAGCGTGCGAAGCAGCAGGAGCGGCAGTCCGGGTCCGGGGGTGAGTGACGGTGGGGATCGGCGACTTCATCAGTGACATCACGCCGGACGTGGTCGAGGACGCGGTCGAGGACGGCGTCGAATGGGTCGGCAACCGCATCGAGGACGCGGGCAACTGGACCGCCGACCGGCTGGAGGACGTCGGCTGGGAGTCCGGCGCCGACTGGGTGCGCGAGCAGTCCCGTTCGGTCGCCAACCGGCTCGGCGCCGAGGTCGACGAGATGGACCTCGGGCAGACCGAGGACAAGACCAAGCTGATCTACGGCAGTCCGGGCAAGATCAACGCCACGGCGGACCGCCTCCGCGCCTTCCAGCTGTCCTTCGACGACACCGGCGACGGTCTCAAGGGCCTGGACTCCTCGCAGCTCAAGGGCGAGACGGCCGACGCGCTGCGGACCGCCGTGAGCACCCAGCCGCCCAAGTGGTGGAACGCCGCCGACGCCTGCTCCAAGGCGATCGGCGCGCTCGACCGGTTCGCCGACACCGTCACCTGGGCGCAGGGGCGGGCGCAGACGGCCATCGACAAGTGGAAGGAGGGCGTCAAAGCCTCCGAGGCCGCCGCCGACGCCCACCGCAAGAAGGTCGACGCCTACAACGGCGCCGTCGACCGCTACAACGCACAGCCCGCCGACAAGCGCGACCTGTCCTCGCTGCCGCCGAAGCCCGCCCCGACGTTCGACGACCCGGGCAAGAAGCTGATGAAGGAGGCGCAGGACATCCTCGCCGAGGCGCGCAGGCAGCGGAACTCGGCCGCCGAGACCGCGCGTTCGGCGATCCGCGCCGCCCGGGACATGGCGCCGCAGAAGCCCTCGTACGCCGAGCAGCTGCGCGACGGCGCCGAGGAGCTGCAGATCATGGGCGACCACGTGGGCGGAGGGATCGTCAAGGGCACGGCGGGCATCCTGAACTTCGTCCGCTCGGTCAACCCGATGGATCCGTACAACCTCACGCATCCGGCCGAGTACGCGACCTCGTTGAACAGTCTGGCCGCGGGCCTGGTGGTGGCCGTCAACGACCCGGTCGGCACCGGCAAGCAGATGCTCGACAACTTCATGAAGGACCCGGCGGAGGGCTTCGGCCGGCTGATCCCGGACATCGCTCTGACGGTCGCCACCGGTGGAGGCGGCGCCGCGGCGAAGGGCGTGCGGGTCGCCGAGGAGGCGGCGGACGCGGCGCGGCTGCGCAAGCTGGTCGACGACAGCCCGGACGGCACCCACAACCGCGGCGACCACGAGCGCACCAGCCTCGGCACGGACCCAGTGGACCTCGCCACGGGCCGGATGTACCTGCCGCAGACCGATGCGGAGATCCCGGGGATCCTGCCGCTGCTGTTCACCCGGCGCACGGAGTCCGGGCTGACCACGGGCCGCTTCCTGGGGCGGGCCTGGTCGTCCACCGTCGACGAGCGGCTGGAGGTCGACGCCGTCGGCGTCGTCCACGTCACCGCCGACGGGCTCCTGATCACCTATCCGCACCCGGTGCCCGGCTCACCCACCCGCTCCCGCTCCGGCCGGAGCCGCACGCTGCTCTCCAGGGAGGCGGACGGCGACTACGCGCTGGCCGATCCCGACTCCGGCCTGGTGCGCCGCTTCGCCGCCCCGCGGGACGCGGAGCCCGGTGGCGACGGCACGGCCTGGCTGTCGGGGCTCGCCGAACGCAACGGACACACGGTGACCGTGGAGCGCGCCGAGGACGGACTGCCGCTCGCCCTGGTCCACTCGGCCGGGCACGCGCTGCGGCTGGCCACGGCCGGCGGCCTGGTCACCGGCCTGTTCGTGACCGGGCCGGGCGACACGGAGAACGCGGGCGTCCCGCTGATGTCGTACGGCTACGAGAACGGCGAACTGACCACGGTGACACGGCCGTCGGGCGCCGTCACCACCTTCGCGTACGACGAGCGGAGCCGGGTCGTCGCCTGGACCGACTCCAACGGATGCCGCTACGACTACGTGTACGACGACCGGGACCGGGTGGTCGCGGAGGGCGGCGAGGCCGGGCACGTCCAGATCACCCTGGCGTACGGCGAACCGGACGCCGCGACCGGCCACCGGACGACGGTACTGACCACCGCCGACGGGCGGGCGACCCGGCATCTGGTCGGCCCGGGCTGCCGGATCGTGGCCACCACGGACGCGCTGGGCCACACGACGCGGTACCGCCACGACGCCGACGGCAATCTCCTCTCCCGTACCAACCCGCTGGGCGCCACCACCGGCTTCGGGTACGACGCGGAGGGCCGGATGGTCTCGGCCGTCCGCGCGGACGGAGCCGAACTCCGCGTGGAACGCGGCCCGTTCGGGCTGCCGACCGGGGTCGTGGGTCCGGACGGGGCCCGTACGGCGTACACGTACGACGAGCGCGGCAACCGGACGGCGGTCACCGACCCGGCGGGGAACACGACGCGTTCCGCCTACGACGGGGCCGGCCGGCTCGTCTCGGTCACGGACGCCCTCGGGCACACCACCCGGGTGGAGTGCGACGCGGCGGGGCTGACCGTCGCGGTGACCGACCCGGGCGGCGGCACCACGAGCACGGAGCGGGACGTGCTCGGCCGTCCGGTCCGGGTCACCGACCCGTCGGGCGGGGTCACCGTCCTGGAGTGGAGCGCCGACGGCCACCTCGCCCGCCGTACCGGTCCCGACGGCGTCTCGGAGTCGTGGACGTACGACGGCGAGGGCAACTGCCTGAGCCACACCGACGCTTCGGGCGGTGTGACCCGCTACGAGTACACCCACTTCGACCTGCCGCTCGCCACCACCCGCCCCGACGGCACCCGCCACACCTTCGAGCACGACCGCGACCTGCGGCTCACCCGGGTCACCAACGCCCAGGGCCTGAGCTGGAGTTACACCTACGACGCGGTCGGCAACATCGTGGCCGAGACCGACTTCGACGGGCGCGAGCTGCGCTACCGCCTGGACCCGGAGGGCCGGGTCGCCGAGCGGACCGACGCGCTCGGCGGGACGATCGCCTTCGAGCGGGACGTGCTCGGGCAGGTGGTCCGCAAGGACGTCGACGGCCGGGTGACGACGTACGCGTACGACCGCGCGGGCCGGCTCCTGGAGGCGGCCGGGCCGGACGGTGAACTGTGCTACCAATACGACCGCCGCGGCAGGGTCAAGACCGAGTCGGTGGACGGCCGGCCCACGGTGTACCGCTACGACGAGCTGGGCCGGCGCGTCCGCCGCACCACGCCGACCGGTCACGTCACCTCGTACGCCTATGCCGCCGACGGACTTCCGCTGCGGCTGACCACGGGCGGCCGGGAGATCGGCTTCACCCACGACGCCGGGGGGCGCGAACTGACCCGGGTCTTCGGGGAGTCGCTCACCCTGACCTCGGCCTGGGACGAGGCCGGCCGGCTCGCCGCCCGGCACGTCGTCTCCGGATCCCGGACGGTGCTCGGTCGCGCGTACGGCTACCGCGCCGACGGCCGGCTGACCTCGGTCACCGACCGGCTCACCGGCACCCGCAGCTACGACCTCGACCCGCTGGGGCGGGTCACCGCCGTCCGCGCACCGGGCGGCTGGACGGAGCGGTACGCGTACGACGAGGCCGGCAACCAGGTCGCGGCGTCCTGGCCGGACCGGCACCCGGGCACCGAGGCCGTCGGCGAACGCGCCTACTCCGGAACCCGGATCACCCGCGCGGGCGCCGTCCGCTTCGAGCACGACGCGCTCGGGCGGATCGTGCTCCGGCAGAAGAGCCGGCTGTCCCGCAAACCCGACACGTGGCGCTACGCCTGGGACACCGAGAACCGTCTCACCTCCGTCACCACGCCCGACGGCACCCGCTGGCGCTACCGCTACGACCCGCTGGGCCGCCGCACCGCGAAGCAGCGGCTCGCGGCGGACGGCGAGAGCGTCGTGGAGGAGGTCCGGTTCACCTGGGACGGACTCACCCTGTGCGAACAGACCAGCCACCGCCTCGACGACCCGCACGCGGTCGCCCTGACCTGGGACCACCGGGACGTCGTGCCGCTGGCGCAGACCGAGCGGATCCTCACGGCGGACAGCCGGCAGGAGGAGGTCGACCGTCGCTTCTTCGCCATCGCCACCGACCTCGTCGGCACGCCGACCGAGCTGATCGACGAGTCGGGCGCCGTCGCCTGGCGCACCCGCAGCACGCTGTGGGGCGCCACGGCCTGGGCCCGCGACAGCGCCGCGTACACCCCGCTGCGCTTCCCCGGTCAGTACTACGACCCCGAGACCGGCCTCCATCACAACTTCTTCCGGCACTACGACCCCGAGACCGGCCGCTACGCCTCCCCCGATCCGCTGGGCCTGGCGCCCGCGTCGAACCCCGTCGCCTACGTCGACAACCCGACCGGTGGCTGCGACCCGCTGGGCCTCGCGCCCAAGTGCCCGGAGGAGAAGGCGAACAAGCGGGCGGTCAAGGCGGCGGACAACGTCATCGACCGGGCCGGCGACGGCCGCTTCCGCAAGCACCCGGACTACCACGGCGACTCGATGCACCGCTTCAGCGACGAGCGGGTCCTGGAGATCCTCAAGAACCCGGACGCCGTCTACCGCTCGACGGGCGGAGCCGGAAACCTCATCTTCCGCCAGGGCGACGACGTCGTCGTGACCAAGGGCGTCGGCTCGGAGGCGGGCCAGGCCATCACCGCGTACGGCCCGTCCGGCGTCCTGGGCGAGTCCGGGGCGACGGCGGTCGGCAACGGGGCCAAGGCCACGGACGCCGGACGGCCGATCACCCACGAGGACATCGTGGAGGGCAGGATTCCGGGCAAGAACGGCTTCATGCCTCCGGCCGTGCAGATCAGATGAGCAGTGAGCGAGGCGACGGCACGTGAATCAGCGGGCGGACAGGACGGGTGCGGGCATGAGGGTGGCGCTGGGCGACGACGGATGGACGGCGACGGTGACGGACACCCCGCTGGCCCTCACGCCCCGCTTCGAGGGCGGTTCGGTCCGGGTCGGCCCGGCCGTGGGCAAGGCGGAGCGGGAGCGGTTCGGCACGGAGACGTTCGGCAGCGGCGCGTGGCTGTGGGACACGCCCGACGAGGTCCGCTTCGATCCGGCCGGACGGACCCTGGCGGGCGTCGAGTTCCGGCTTCCTCCGGAGTCCGCTTCGGCCGAGGACGCGGCCCGCGTCCCGGACGCGCCCGCGGTGCGCCCGGGCGGCCTCGTCGCCGACGAGGTCCGGGACTTCCGCCTGGAGACGTGCGCGGTGCTGTGCCGGGCGCCCGGGGACGCCGTGCTGACCGGGCTGCGGGACCTCGCCGTCCTCGACGAGCCGCTGGAGGCGCGGATCGGCATCGCGCCGGACGTGGCGCTCCTGGTGCAGCGCGGCGCGGTCGTCGGCTGGAGCCTGACGGATCCCGTCCGCCATGTGACGCCGTGGTTCGAGGAGCCCTGCGAGGAGCCTCCGGCGGACGCCACCCGCGCCCTGTTCACCGCGTGTCTGGACCTGATCACCGACCCGCTGCTCGACCGGGTCATGGACGCCGACCCGGCCGCCCTGGCCCGGCTGCGCGCCACCGACGAGGCCCTGCGCGCCCGGCACGAGGACCGGCGGCGCGCGGAGGCGCTGCGGGAGCTCATCGCGAACCTGGTCGAGGACTACGGGAAGTGAGAGTGGTGGCGGCTCCGGCCCAGGGGTTGACCGGAGCCGCCACAGTGCCGACCGCGCGAGGCGCGGTCCGCGCCGTTGAAACACGAGGGCCGTCATGAGGAGGAGGGGGCGGCCCTGCGGTGTTTGTTCGGGCCCGTGGGGGCTCCATCAGTAAATATTCTTACCGCGAGGAAAGCAAGAGAATGAAAATTTTCATGCAGCTGGCGGGCGAGAAAGGTTTCGTTGGTCCGGGTTTCGGCGGTGCGGTTCGGGGGCCCGGGAACGGGGGTCGGGGATCGACGGTCCGGGCATGAGGGTCGGGGATCGACGGCCCGGGAACGGGCTTCCGGGAACGAGGTCCGGGATCGGCGGCGCCGGGCTCACTCGTCCAGGAAGAAGGCGTGCTGCTCCGCGGCCTGCTCGTACTTCTCCAGCCGGAGCTGGGTGCGCTCCGGGTCGGCGTCCGCCATGGCCTGGAGGATGGCGGAGGAAAGCACGCCGGGCGCCGCGTACGAGTCGAAGACCAGCCGGGAGCCGGTGCCGGCGGTGAAGACCACGTCGGCCTCGTCGACGAGCGGCCCCAGCGCCAGGTCGGTGATCAGCGCGACGCGCAGCCCCGCCCTGCGGGCGGCCCGCAGGGCGGCGAGGGTCTCGTTGGCGTGCCGTGGCATCGCGAAGGCCAGCACCCAGGTGCCGCCCGCCTCGCTCGCCTGCAGCAGCGTGTCGTAGGCGACGCTGCCGCCCCGGGTCACCACGCGGACGTCCGGGTGGATGCGGCGCGCGGCGTACGCGAAGTACTCGGCGAGGGAGACGGAGATCCGCAGGCCGAGCACGGTCAACGGCATGGACCGGGCCAGTTCGCGGCCGACGTGGAGGATCCGGTCGGGGTCGGCGAACACCCGCCGCAGGGACATGAGGTTCTCGATCTCGGCGTCGACGGCCGCCTGGATCTCGTTGTGGAGCCGCCCCTCCCGGTCACCGGAGGCGCCGGCGACGGCGCTGAGCGCGATCGGCTGGAGGGCCTCCCGGAGCGCGGGGTAGCCGCTGAACCCGAGGGACGAGGCGAACCGGGTCACGGACGGCTGGCTGACGCCCACCCGCTCCGCGAGCTCCGTGATCGACAGGAAGGCGGCCTCGGTGAGGTGGTCGGTCAGGAACTGGGCGATGCGCCGCTGCGCGGGCGAGAGCCGGTGACCGCCGAAGAGCGACCGCACCCGCTCGGCGGGAGAAGCGGCAGGAGCCGCCTCCGCCTCGTCCGGCCGCCTGCCGGGCGTGATCGCGGCTGCCTGCGCACGCGCCTGCTGCCCAGATGACACGGGGTGCCTCCCTCTCGACTCGCTGCTGCCCAAGATAGTTCAGCGGACGGGGCATCCTGACAGCAGAGCGCCACACGCGCCCCACGGCACGTGAGGAAGGCGGGTCTCAGGACTCTTCGGCGGCGGTGTCCCGGGGCGGCCGCGCGGCCCTCCTCCTGCGGACGAGCACCACTCCGCACACCGCGAGGAGGAGCGCGGCGACGGCGGCCACGCCGAGTTCCGTCCGCTCGGCGAACAGCCTGCCGAGCACTTCGAGCGCGCCGAGTCCGGCGGTCGCGTAGATCAGCGCCCAGGCCGCTCCGCCCAGGAACAGGGCGGGGAGGTAGCGCACCAGGGGCATGCGCATGCTGCCCGCGAGGAAGTTGGCGGCGGTCTGGAAGCCGACGGTCAGGAAGGAGACGGCCACCACGGGCGCGCCCCACCGCTGGATCGCGCTTTCCACGCGCCGGAACCGGTCCGAGGAGATCCGTGCGGCGAACCTGCTGCGCCGGGCACCGGCACCGGCGAGCCAGCCGACCGCGAACGTCCCTCCGGCCCGGAGCAGCACGATGACGTACAGGGCGGCGGCCGTGAGCGCGACTTTGTCCATCTTCTGCCCGCTCCGTCCCCTGCGTGTGCACCGCGGCGGCGCCGGAGAACCTGAGCCTGACGCCGGGCCAGGCTCGCCCGGCAGGCCCAGGTTATCCGAACGTGCGTGCGCGGGGCACAGGGCCTCCGACGCCACGAGGCCCTGCGGGAGCAGGCGGCGGTGCAGCGCCGGGGCCGCGATGGGGCGTGGCGCAGCAGGGTGCCGGCGATCCGCAGCCCGCACCGGTCGGGGACGCGGGCCGCGGAGGCTGCCGGCGAGGCGGCGGGGTGGACCGGCCGGCAGCCGGCGAAGCGCTCCGTCTTCGCGCGAGTGCGGGAGCCGTCCACGCCCGCCGGGGAGCACTCGGCCGGCCGTGCCCTGCGCGCCTGGCCGCGCCGTCGTCAGCCGCGGCGCTGGAACTGGTAGAACCGTCCCTGGTTGAGCTCGTGCTCGATCCGCTCCAGCGACTTGCCCTTGGTCTCCGGCAGCAGGAAGTAGACGAAGGCCAGGGACACCACCGAGATTCCGGTGAAGAGCCAGAACGGGCCTGCGGCACCGAGGACCTGGAACAGTGTCAGCGTGGTGGCGGCGATGATGAAGTCGAAGAACCAGTGGCTGAAGGCACCGAAGGCACCGCCCTTGCCGCGCAGCCTCATCGGGTAGACCTCGGCGTTGATCAGCCAGATCGTCACGCCGAAGGCACCGTTGTTGGCGACCATGTAGAGGATCACGGCAGCGAAGATCGCGTAGAGCTTCCAGCCCTGAGTGGCGTCGCTGCCCTCGCCCAGCAGGAGCGCGATCACGATGAAGGACAGGATCGAGATCGGCACCATGACCAGCAGGTACTTACGCCGGCCGACGATGTCGACGAGGTAGCTCCCGGCGAAGGTCATGATCATCACGCCCACGGCGCCGAAGGCCGGCATGAGGACGGAGGCGTCTTCCGAGAACCCGAGGTCGTGGAAGACGGTCGGCATGTAATAGACGAGCGCGTTGTTGCCCGTGATCTGCGAGAACATGGCCACGCCGCCGCCGAGGATCACGGCGGGACGGACCCGCGCCGAGAAGAACTCGCGCCAGGTGCCGGTGTTGGCCTGCCGCTCCTCGGCGACCGCCTGCGCCATGCCGCCGAGCTCGGACGCGACCTGCTCGCGGTCGCCGCGCAGCTTGAGCAGCACCGCCTGCGCCTTCTCGACCATGCCGTTGGCGTACAGCCAGCGCGGGCTCTCGGGAAGGAGCGTGACTCCGACGAGCATGATCAGCGCGGGCAGGGCGCCGAAGCCGATCAGCCACTGCCACGCCTCGTGGCCGATGAAGTAACCGGTGAAGTGGGCGCACACGATCCCGATCATGATCATGAGCTGGAAGAGCACGACGAGCCGGCCGCGTCGCTCCGCGGGTGACATCTCCGAGATGTAGATCGGAGCCGCGCCACTCGCGGCGCCGATGGCCAGTCCCAGGAAGAAGCGGGCCACGGTGAGGACGGTGGGAGTGGTCCGCACGGCACAGACCACGGTCGCCACGATGAAGAGCGCGGCGATCAGCAGCAGCATCGGTTTGCGCCCGTACCGGTCACAGAGGTAGCTGGTGAACGGTGCGCTGAAGACGGCACCCAGGAGCAACGCGGACGTGATGATCTGCTTGTCGCCCTCGGTGACGAGGTGGTACGAGTCGCTGATCCCGGGAAGCGCCGTGGCGATGATTCCGGTGTCGTAACCGAAGAGCAGGCCGGACATGGCCGCGATCAGGGCGACCACGGCCACGGACGAGCCCTTGGCCTTGCCTCTGCCGGGCTGTCTGGTGGTCTCTGTAGCGAGTTGCATGGATCCGCCGTATTCCTTGTCAGGCTGTCACGTGAACCTGCGGCCGCCGCGGCATTCCGCGGTGCGACGGCCGCTTCGCGCCGACCTGCCGACTCGTGTCCGACCGGATGGACCTGTCGACCGGAAGGAGCGGCTGAGGCCGGGTCGGCCGTCGGCGTGGCGCGGGAAACGAGTTGCGCGGGGAGGGTCGGGACTCGGCCGCATCGACCGCCTGGGAACGGCGAGGATGCGGCGTTACGTCACCGGGACGGAGACCCGGCATCAGGGCCCCCGCCCACGCGCTTCGACACCCACCCACCTCGGTCCCGGCAGCGCGTCCCCGCCGCATCGACGCCGGCGTGGCGGCGCAGCGCCCGAGAAGAGAGGAACAGGGGCCAAGGTGCCCTCCGGAGATCAGTGCCGGGCGCCGACCGGATCGGTCGCGCCAACGGGTGGACGGCATGAGCATCCGCCATCACGCGCCAATGCGCAATGCTTTGCGCAATAGTTTCCTGCAACTCGTGCGCCTGGTCGTGTGCGCGCCCGCGCCGGTGTACGCGCCATCGACCTCCCCAGCGGCCCCTGCGGGAGGGCGGCGGCCCTGGTCGGGAGTCATGCCGTCGGGCAACGGCATGACAAAGGGCCGGCAGGTGCACGCGCACCTGCCGGCCCTCGGGTGACGCCGGAGGCGGAGTTACCGTTCGTCAGCCTCCTGCCCGGGCGTCGGCTGCCTCCCGGCCGTCATGGCGCCGCGCAGTACCTGACGACGCAGTTCCTGCTCGGTCGACTTGAGCAGGTCGTTCCAGGAGGCTTCGAACTTGTCGACGCCTTCGTTTTCGAGGAGTTGGACGACGTCGTCGTAGGAGATGCCGAGGGCGGCGATGTCGTCGAGGAGGGAGCGGGCTTCGTCGTAGGTGCCGTGGATGGTGTCGCCGGTGACCTCGCCGTGGTCGGCGGTGGCTTCCAGGGTGGCTTCGGGCATGGTGTTGACGGTGCCGGGGGCAACGAGGTCGACGACGTAGAGGGTGTCCTTGTAGGCGGGGTCCTTGACGCCGGTGGAGGCCCACAGCGGGCGCTGCTTGTTCGCCTGGGCCTTGTCCAGAGCACTCCAGCGGTCGGTGGAGAAGACCTCTTCGTAGGCCTGGTAGGCCAGGCGGGCGTTGGCGAGGGCGGCCTTGCCCTTGAGGGCCTTGGCCTCGTCGGTGTCCAGGGCGTCGAGGCGCTTGTCGATCTCGGTGTCCACGCGGGAGACGAAGAACGACGCCACCGAGTGGATCTTCGACAGGTCCAGGCCGCGTTCGCGGGCCTTTTCCAGGCCGGCGAGGTAGGCGTCCATGACGGCGCGGTAGCGCTCGAGGGAGAAGATCAGCGTGACGTTGACGCTGATGCCCAGGCCGATGACCTCGGTGATCGCCGGCAGGCCCGCCCGGGTGGCCGGGATCTTGATGAGGGTGTTGGGGCGGTCGACCAGCCAGGCCAGCTGCTTGGCCTCGGCGATGGTGGCGGCCGTGTCGTGCGCCAGACGGGGGTCGACCTCGATGGAGACCCGGCCGTCCTGGCCCTGCGTCGCGTCGAAGACCGGACGCAGGATGTCGGCGGCGTCCCTCACGTCCGCCGTCGTGATCATGCGGATGGCCTCGTCCACGGTCACCTTGCGGGCGGCGAGGTCGGCGAGCTGCTGCTCGTAGCCGTCACCGTGGCTGATGGCCTTCTGGAAGATGGACGGGTTCGTGGTCACGCCCACGACGTGGCTCTGGTCGATGAGCTCGGCCAGGTTGCCGGACGTGATCCGCTTGCGCGAAAGGTCGTCCAGCCAGATCGCGACGCCTTCGTCGGAGAGGCGCTTGAGAGCGTCTGTCATGAGAATTGCATCTCCATAGAGTCGTACGTATGCGCGCGTATGGGCGTCAGCGCGCGGAGGCGTCCAGGGATTCCCGGGCAGCGGCGACCACGGCCTCGGGAGTGAAACCGAACTCGCGGAAGAGGACCTTGGCGTCCGCGGAAGCACCGAAGTGCTCCAAAGAGACGATCCGGCCCGCATCCCCGACATACCGGTGCCAGGTCAGAGCGATACCGGCCTCCACCGCCACCCGCGCCTTCACCGACGGCGGCAGGACACCGTCCTTGTAGTCCTGGTCCTGCTCCTCGAACCACTCCACCGACGGCATCGACACCACACGAGTGGGCACACCCCGGGCTTGCAGCCGCTCACGGGCCTCCACGGCCAGGTGCACCTCGGAACCCGTCGCGATCAGCACCACCTGCGGCTCACCGCCCTCGGCGTCGAACAGCACATAGCCACCCCGGGCCGCGTCCTCGTTCGGCGCATAGGTCTGCACACCCTGACGGGTCAGCGCCAGACCCACCGGCCGGCCCTCGCCGTAGACCTTGGTGTGCCGGCGCATGATCTCGCGCCAGGCGATCGCCGTCTCGTTCGCATCAGCCGGACGGACCACCGCCAGACCCGGGATCGCGCGCAGCGAGGCCAGGTGCTCCACCGGCTGATGAGTCGGACCGTCCTCACCCAGACCGATCGAGTCATGCGTCCACACATAGGTGACCGGCAGGTGCATCAGCGCGGACAGCCGCACCGCGTTGCGCATGTAATCGGAGAACACCAGGAACGTGCCACCGTAGATGCGGGTATTGCCGTGCAGCGCGATGCCGTTCATCTCCGCGGCCATCGCGTGCTCACGGATACCGAAATGAATCGTCCGCCCGTACGGGTCCGCCTCCGGCAGCGGGTTGCCCTCGGGCAGGAACGAGGAACCCTTGTCGATCGTGGTGTTGTTCGAACCCGCCAGGTCCGCCGAACCACCCCACAGCTCCGGGATCACCGCACCCAGCGCCTGCAGCACCTTGCCCGACGCCGCACGCGTCGCCACACCCTTACCCGCCTCGAACACCGGGATCCTCGCCTCCCAGCCCTCGGGCAGCTCGTTGGCCTGGATCCGGTCGAACTCCGCCGCCCGCTCCGGATTCGCCGTGCGCCACTCCGCCAGCGACTTCTCCCACGCGGCACGCGCCTCACGGCCCCGCTCACCCAACGCGCGGGTATGGGCGATGACCTCACCGGCAACCTCGAAAGACCGCTCCGGATCGAAGCCCAGCACCCGCTTGGTGGCCGCGACCTCCTCCTCACCCAGGGCCGAGCCGTGCGCGGCCTCGGTGTTCTGCGCGTTCGGCGCCGGCCACGCGATGATCGAACGCATCGCGATGAACGACGGCCGCTCGGTCTCCGCCTCGGCAGCCCGGATCGCCGCGAACAGGGCGGCCGGGTCGAGGTCGCCGTTGGCCTGCGGCTCGACGCGCTGGACATGCCAGCCATACGCCTCGTACCGCTTCACCGTGTCCTCGGACACGGCCGTCTCGGTGTCACCCTCGATCGAAATGTGGTTGTCGTCCCACAACAGGATCAGATTCCCGAGCTTCTGGTGACCCGCCAGCGACGACGCCTCCGCGGAAATACCCTCCTGCAGACACCCGTCACCCGCGATCACGTACACGTGATGATCGAACGGAGAAGCGCCCCGCGGGGCCTCCGGATCGAACAGACCACGCTCGAAGCGGGCCGCCATCGCCATGCCCACCGCGTTCGCCACACCCTGGCCGAGCGGACCCGTCGTCGTCTCCACACCGGCCGTGTGCCCGTACTCCGGATGCCCCGGAGTCTTCGAACCCCACGTACGGAACGACTTCAGATCATCCAGCTCCAGACCGAAGCCACCCAGATAAAGCTGGGTGTACAGGGTCAGGGACGAGTGACCGGCGGAGAGAACGAACCGGTCACGGCCCACCCACTCCGGGTCGGCCGGATCATGCCGCATCACCTTCTGGAAAAGCGTGTACGCAGCAGGCGCCAGGCTCATCGCCGTACCGGGATGGCCATTGCCGACCTTCTGAACGGCGTCGGCAGCCAGGATGCGGGCGGTGTCCACGGCCCGCTGGTCCAGATCGGTCCACTCGAGGTCTGTGGTCGTCGGCTTAGTGCTCACCCTGAGTCAGGGCTCCT
>NZ_SDOY01000094.1 GCF_004117935.1 Streptomyces roseicoloratus
GCGGGACGAATGCCCACACGGAGGTGTGCGGCACCCGCACCGCCCGTGCCAGGCGCGGGCACACCACGGAGGTGTGCGGCGCCCGCACCGCCCGTGCCAGGCGCGGGCTCACGCGGAGGTGTGCGGGACCCGCACCGCCCGTGCCAGGCACGGGCACACCACGGAGGTGGGCGGCATCCGCACCGCCCCATCAGGCGCGGGCACACCACGGAGGTGGGCGACACCCGCATTGACCCGCCAGGCGGGGGCACACACGGGGCGGGCGCGCCGCAAGCACCGCCCAGGAGGGCGCGGGCTCACGGAGGTGTGCGGGACCCGCGCCGACCCGCCAGGCGGGGGCACACACGGGGCGGGCGCGACGGCCGCACCGCCCAGAGGGGCGGGCGCGTCCCGGGTACGACCGAGGCGCCGCTCAGCAAGGCGCGCACCCGCGGGGAGGGTGGCGGCGCATCGCTTCAGCAGGGCGCGACCCGCAGGGAGGGGTGCCCTCCGGCGCGACCGCGGGCGGGTCGGGTCGGGTCAGTCCTGCTTCTTGCGGCGGGTGCCGAAGACGATCTCGTCCCAGCTCGGGACCGCCGCCCGCCGCCCCGGGCGCACGCCGTCCGCCTCGGCCTGGCGGTCCGTCGTGCCGATGAGGCGGTCACGGTGCCCCGAGACCGCGCGCGGCATGAGGACGTCCGCGTACGCGGAGCCGGCGCCCGCCGAGGCCGCCGGCGCGGGCGGCTCCTCCGCCTCGACCTCGTCGGAGGGCTCCGTGTCGGAGGGCTCGGGCACGACCATGTCGCCGCGGAAGCTCGGCACCGCCTCCAGGAGGCTCGTCAGCGAGTCGCGCTCCTCCTCCGGTTCGGGAGCCGGCGCGGGCGTCCGGTCCATCTGGCGGTCGAGGGCGCGGTCCAGCGGCCGGTCCCGGGGGAGCCGGGCGATCCGCGGGACGAAGGGGAAGCTCGGCTCCGGCACCGCGGCGAGCGTGTCGTCGGTCTCGCCGATCAGCGCCCGCGCCTCGTCGTCGACGGCCTGGACGAGCCGCCGGGGCGGGTCGTACGTCCAGCTCGCGGTGTGCACCTCGCCCGCGACGCGGTAGACGAGCAGCACCTCCCAGGTGCCGTCGTCGCGGCGCCACGAGTCCCACTGCACGGTGTCCTTCTCGGCGCCGCGCAGCAGCAGCCGCTCCCGCACCGCCTCGCCGAGCTGGGGGCCGGTGTTCTCGCCCGGCCGGCGCACGGGGGTCTTGCGGGCGCGTTCCGCCATGAACGCGCGCTCCGCGAGGACGGGACCCTCGAAGCGCCGCACCCGGTCGACGGGGATGCCGGCGAGCTGCGCGACCTCCTCGGCGGAGGCACCGGCACGTATCCGGGCCTGGATGTCGCGGGGGCGGAGGTGGCTCTCGACCTCGATCTCGATCTGGCCGAGCCGGGCACGGTCGTTGCGGACGGCGGCTCGCAGCCGCTCGTCGATCGGAAGTGTGTACTCCGTGTTGTCAGCAGCCTTCAGCACCAGTCGTGTGCCGTCGTTCGAGACGGCCACGACACGCAGTTCGGGCATGGGAACCTCCCGGGTGGTGCCTGCCGACGTCACGTGCGTCGCTGCTTCCGCTAGTCGAGTGTGGCCTGCCCGGGTGCAGCCTGCCACAACCCTGCCGAGTTGCCCGGCGTGTCGGGCCTGGACCCTGGAACGCCGTTATGGCACGGTTACCCGGTCGCGACGCAGAGTGACTGGGCGTCACGCTGTGTCGCGGGCTCCGTGCGGTGCCGTGGCGCCGCCGGTTCGAGTGCCACCTTCGGCCCCCTTCCGTCGTTTCCGGACACCCGTGAGGGAATCCGGACCCAGGGTTCGCCACAGTACTCCATTCGGGCCACCTGGGTGGACCGGCGCGCCGCCCAACTTCTCGGGTGGTTCGGGAGTTGAGTCTCCGCGATGCCCCCCTCGGCGTGTCCCTCTTCACAGAACCACCGGAAACGGAACCAATCCCTTCGCCCATTTGTCCCTTCTGGGTGCACGGTGGAACAGACGAACGCGCTGGGACGGACATGCCCGAAGAGACGAAGAAACGGTTCGACCTGAGCCTTCCTCAGGTCGCGGGCAGTGCGCTCGCGGCCGTCCTCGCCGCCAAGCTCGCCTCCACCCTCGGGGTCTACGGCACCATCCTCGGCGCCGGTGTGATCAGCGTCATCGCCACCTGCGGCGGCCCGCTCCTCCAGCACCTCTTCAAGCGCACCGGCGAGCAGATGCGCGGGGCCGGCACGGCCGACAGGCCGAAGCCGCGCCAGACCTCCGCGCCGTACGGCGACGAGTTCGGCGAGCCCAGCACGCACGGCACCCGCGTCCGTGGCCGGAAGCGTTCCGCCCTCGGCGCCGCCGTGGTCTTCGTGGTCGCGATGGGTGGCATCACCGCGTACGAGCTGACCTCCGGTCAGGACCTCGGCGGCGTCAAGGGCTCCACGACCTTCGGCTCCGCCGTCCGCGGCGAGGGCGGTGGCGGCGATGGCGGCGAGGGCGGGCAGCGGCCCGTGACGGGCGGCACGCCGTCCCCGGGGCCCGGCCGCGACCGGAAGGACGACCGGAGGGACGACCGGAAGGACGACCGGAGGGACGACCGGGAGGACGACCGGAACGGTGGCGGGACGGCCACACCGACGCCGACCCCGGACCGTACGTCCGGCCCGGCGACTCCGGCCCCGGAGCCGACGCCCTCGGCGTCGACCGAGCCCACGGGCGGCGGTTCGACCCCGCCCGCCACCCCGCCGGCGGCCCCGCCGACCGCCCAGGCCCCTACGGGCGACGGAGCCGAGTGACCCTCGGCCGGCAGGCGCGCGACCGGCCGCCGGCCCATCGGGGGCCGAGCCGAACGGCCGTCAGTCGCCCAGGACCCGGCGCAGGTAGTCGTTGCCGAAGCGCCGGTCCGGGTCGAGCCGGTCCCGCAGCGCCGTGAACTCGGCGAAGCGCGGATAGGCCTTCTCGAAGTAGGCGGCGTCCCTGGTGTGGACCTTGCCCCAGTGCGGACGCCCGCCGTGCGCGGTCATGATGCGCTCCACCGCGGTGAAGTAACCGCGGTGGGGCGTGCCCTTGTAGAGGTGCACGGCGATGTACGCGGACTCCCGGTCCGAGGCCGTGGACAGCGTGATGTCGTCCGCCGGCGCCGTACGCACCTCGACCGGGAAGCTCACCTTCAGCGGCGAGCGCTCGACCATCGCCTTCAGCTCGCGCAGCGCCGGCACGGCCGCCTCACGCGGCAGCGCGTACTCCATCTCCAGGAAGCGGACCCGGCGCGGCGAGGTGTAGACCTTGTACGGAATGTCCGTGTACGTACGGGCGGACAGCGCCCGGCTGGAGACCTTCGCGAGCGCCGGGATGGCCGGCGGCACGGCCCGCCCCAGCGAACACGCCAGCTGGAAGACGCCGTTGGACAGCAGCTCGTCCTCGACCCAGCCGCTCACCCGGCCCACCGGGGCCGCGGGGCCCGCGCTGCGGTTGTTGCGCTTGGTGTTGCAGTTGTCGGTGTGCGGGAACCAGTAGAACTCGAAGTGCTCGTTCTCCGCGTGCAGCGCGTCGAACTCCGACGTCACCCGGTCGAAGGACATCGGTTCCTCGCGCGCGGTGAGCAGGAACAGCGGTTCCACGGCGAAGGTGAGGGCAGTGATCACGCCGAGCGCGCCGAGGCCGATCCTGGCGGCGGCGAACACCTCGGGGTTCTCCGTCTTCGAGCAGGTCATCAGGCGGCCGTCCGCGGTGACCAGTTCGAGTGCGCGGATCTGGGCGGCGATGGAGGCCGAGTCACGGCCGGTGCCGTGCGTGCCGGTCGAGGTGGCCCCGGCGACCGTCTGCTCCATGATGTCGCCCATGTTCGTGAGCGACAGGCCCTCCCGGGCCAGCGCCACGTTGAGCCGCTTCAGCGGGGTGCCGGACTCGACGGTCACGGTCATCGCCTCGCGGTCGATCCGCCGGATGCCGGTGAGCAGGCCCGGCCGGACGAGCACGCCGTCGGTGGCGGCGATCGAGGTGAAGGAGTGACCGGTGCCGACCGTCTTCACCCGCAGACCGTCCTCGGCGGCCCGGCGCACCGCGTCGGCGAGCTCCTCGGCCGAGGCCGGGCTCACCTCCCGGACGGGGCGGGAGGTCACGTTCCCGGCCCAGTTACGCCACGTGCGGCTCGCCGTCCCGGTGTTCCCCCACTGCTGCGGCTGCATCGTCGACCTGCTCAAGCTGCCCCTCCCGCGTCGGCGCCGGCGTGCGCAGCCGGCGGTGGCCGAGGAGCGCCACGGCGACCGCGAGCGCGCCCGAGACGACGGGCACCACGTACGCCGCCTCCGCCCCGGACGCGTCGACCACCCAGCCGGCGGCCGCGGAGCCGAGCGCCACACCGATGGCGAGCCCGGTCCCTGTCCAGGTCATGCCCTCGGTCAGCTTGGTGCGCGGTACGTGCGCTTCGACGAGGGCCATGGTGGTCACCATCGTCGGCGCGATGGACAGGCCCGCGACAAAGAGCGCCACGGCCAGCAACGGCAGGTTCCCGGCCAGTAGGAGGGGGATCATACTCACGGCCATGGCGCACACGCCCACCAGCCAGCGGACCGACGGCCGGCCCTTGACCCGGACCAGCCCGAAGACCGCGCCGGCCAGGCCGGAGCCCAGGGCGTAGACGGCCAGAACCAGACTTGCCGCCGACTTGTTGCCCTGCTCCTCGGCGAAGGCGACGGTGACGACGTCCACCGAACCGAAGATGGCGCCGGTGGCGACGAAGGCGAGCGCCAGGACCTGGAGGCCCGGGGAGCGCAGCGCCGAGCCGCCCGAGTCGGCCGCGCGCGGGTGGGGGACCGGCTCGGTGGCGCGCTGCGAGGTCAGCCAGAAGACGCCGATGGCGAGGAAGACGCCGGCGAGCAGCGGACCGGCCTCGGGGAACCAGGTGGTCGACAGGCCGATCGAGAGGATTGGTCCGAAGATGAAGCACACCTCGTCGACGATCGACTCCCACGAGTACGCGGTGTGCAGCCGCTGCGCCTCGCCCTGGTAGATGTCCGCCCAGCGGGCGCGGGTCATCGCGCCGAGGCTCGGTACGGTGCCGACGCCCGCCGTGAACACGAAGAAGGTCCAGTCCGGGGCCCCGAGCTTCACGCACAGCAGCAGTCCGGTCGCCGCGGCGAGCGAGAACAGCGTCGCCGGGCGCAGCACCCGCCGCTGACCGTGGCGGTCGACGAGCCGGGAGATCTGCGGGCCGAGCACGGCGGCCGACATGGCCAGCGCGGCGGACAGCGCGCCCGCGAGCCCGTAACGCCCGGTGACCTGCGAGATCATGGTCACGATGCCGATGCCCATCATGGACAGGGGCATCCTGCCGATGAACCCGGCGAGCGAGAAGGATCTGGTTCCGGGGGCCGCGAAGATCGCGCGATAGGGACTGGGCAAGGGGATCTCCGGGCTCGGGCGGGGCGCGCCAACCGCACGCGTCCGCACCGTCCGCGCGGGCACGTGTAATTAATAGCTAAAGCCTACGGTGTTGAACTGGTTCGGTCACTCACTTTTTCCGGCCGGGGCCCTGCCGGAGCGAGCGCGACCCGCCCGGCCCGCCCCGTCCCTTCGGCCGGGCCGAGCCCTCGGCCGTCAGTGCCGGGTGGGAGGATCGGTGCCATGTCCGACGAGCTCGATCCCGCCCCGTACGACGCCCTGCTGCTGCTCTCCTTCGGCGGCCCGGAGGGCCCGGACGACGTGGTCCCGTTCCTGGAGAACGTGACCCGCGGCCGCGGCATCCCCAAGGAACGGCTGAAAGAGGTGGGGCAGCACTACTTCCTCTTCGGCGGCGTCAGCCCCATCAACGGCCAGAACCGCGCCCTGCTCGACGCCCTGCGCGCGGACTTCGCCGAGGCAGGCCTCGACCTGCCGGTCTACTGGGGCAACCGGAACTGGGCGCCGTACCTGACCGACACCCTGCGCGAGATGGTCACCGACGGCCGCCGCCACATCGCCGTCCTCGCCACCAGCGCCTACGCCTCCTACTCCGGCTGCCGCCAGTACCGCGAGAACCTGGCGGACTCCCTCGCCCAGCTGGAGGCGGAGGGACTGCCGCTGCCCCGCGTCGACAAGCTGCGGCACTACTTCAACCACCCCGGTTTCGTCCGCCCCATGGCCGAGGGCGTCCTCGCCTCGCTCGCCGAGCTCGACGAGTCCGTACGCGCCGAGGCCCACCTCGCCTTCACCACCCACTCCATCCCCGACTCCGCCGCCGACACCTCCGGCCCCGTCTCCGACCACGGCGAGGGCGGCGCCTACGTCCGGCAGCACCTCGACGTGGCCCGGCTGGTCGTCGACGCCGTCCGCGAGGAGACCGGCGTCGAGCACCCCTGGCAGCTCGTCTACCAGTCCCGCAGCGGCGCCCCGCACATCCCGTGGCTGGAGCCCGACATCTGCGACCACCTGGAGGAGCTGCACGCCGCCGGGGCGCCGGCCGCCGTGATGGTCCCCATCGGCTTCGTCTCCGACCACATGGAGGTCCTGTACGACCTCGACACCGAGGCCACCGCCAAGGCGGCCGAGCTGGGACTCCCGGTGCGCCGCTCGGCGACCGTCGGCGCCGACCCCCGGTTCGCCGCGGCCGTGCGCGAGCTCGTCCTGGAGCGTGCCGCGACCGAGCGCGGACAGCGCGTCGAGCGCTGCGCCCTCGGCGCCCTCGGCCCGTCCCACGACCTGTGCCCGATCGGGTGCTGCCCCGCCCGCACCGAGCGTCCGGCGGCGGCCGGCGCCGACAGCCCGTACGCGTAAGGAGCCCCCGGCGTGACCGACACCCCGCTGTCCGAGCTGCTCGGCCTGGCCCTGGAGGCCGGGCGCAGGGCCGGTGCCCTGCTGCGCGACGGGCGCCCGGACGACCTGACCGTCGCCAAGACCAAGACCAGCGCCGTCGACGTCGTCACCGAGATGGACATCGCCGCCGAGAAGCTGATCACCGGCTTCCTCTCCGAGCACCGCCCGCAGGACGGCTTCCTCGGTGAGGAGGGCGCCGCCAGCCCCGGCACCAGCGGGATCCGCTGGGTCGTCGACCCGCTGGACGGCACCGTGAACTACCTCTACGGCCTGCCGACCTGGGCGGTCTCCATCGCCGCCGAGCGGGACGGCGAGACCGTCGTCGGCGTCGTCGAGGTGCCGCTGCGCGGCGAGACCTTCCACGCCGTCCTCGGCGGCGGCGCGTGGCTCGGCGAGCGGCGCCTGGCCGTCCGGCCCTCGCCGGCGCTCGACGAGGCCCTGGTCGCCACCGGCTTCGGCTACCTCCGCGACCGCCGGGCCCACCAGGCGGAGATCGTCCGGCAGCTCCTGCCGCGCGTCCGCGACATCCGCCGCGGCGGCTCGGCCGCCATCGACCTCTGCGACGTCGCCGCGGGCCGCGCCGACGCGTACTACGAGCGCGGCCTCAACCCCTGGGACCTCGCCGCCGGCGACCTCGTCGCCCGTGAGGCGGGCGCCCTGACCGGCGGCCGCCCCGGCGAGCCGGCCTCGGGGGAGCTGGCCCTGGCGGCCTCACCAGGCCTGTTCGGCGTCCTCCAGGAGTTCCTGGAGGACTCGGGGGCCTGGCACGACGGACAGCGGGCCTGAGTGTGCCCGAGAGGCCTTCCCGGGCACCGGGCACACGAGGGCGGGCCCCGGAATCGACCGATTCCGGGGCCCGCCCTCGTGTGTGGGGTCAGGCGCTGGCGGCGCCGACCTCCACGCCGTGCTCGGCCGCCAGGCGGCGCAGGTCGTCGAGCTCGGCCTGCTCGACCTCCGCGAGGAAGTCGTCGCCCGCCTCGCGAGCGCGCGTGAGGTCGGACTGCGTGGTCCTGATGCGGTGCAGCAGGCCTGCGGTGAAAGCGTCCATCGTGCGCCCCCTCGTCGTGGGTCGGTGGCACGGGGAGTGCCGGGGGTGGGTGGATCACACACCGCTACCTCTGGGGGACAGAGAGCAGTAGGTGGCGTGTCACCTACAGGGCGTGATCGCGGGGTGTGCAGTCGTCCTCCCCAGCCCTATCCTCAGAGAAACCTCAACTGGCCCGTGATTCAGGTGCATTCTCCGGGCCCCTGTGCCGTTCGTCGCCGGCTGCCGGTGCCGCCGCGCCCGCGCGCCGCCCCCTGCGCAGTCGCCTTACAGCCGGTTTACGCGCGTTCGGGGCAGGATGGACACGCACAGTCAGTGCGCAGAAACCGCCCCGTCCGCGTGCAGGATCAGGGCCCAGGAAAGGACTTACGGACGTGCGCGTACTCGTCGTCGAGGACGAGCAGCTTCTCGCGGACGCGGTGGCCACCGGCCTGCGCCGCGAGGCCATGGCGGTCGACGTCGTCTACGACGGAGCCGCGGCACTGGAGCGCGTAGGGGTCAACGACTACGACGTCGTGGTGCTCGACCGCGACCTCCCCCTGGTCCACGGCGACGACGTCTGCCGCAAGATCGTCGAGCTCGGCATGCCGACCCGGATCCTGATGCTCACCGCCTCCGGCGACGTCAGCGACCGCGTCGAGGGCCTGGAGCTCGGCGCGGACGACTACCTGCCGAAGCCCTTCGCCTTCAGCGAGCTCACCGCCCGCGTCCGGGCCCTGGGCCGCCGCACCAGCGTCCCGCTCCCGCCGGTCCTGGAGCGCGCCGGCATCAAGCTCGACCCGAACCGCCGCGAGGTCTTCCGCGACGGCAAGGAGGTCCAGCTGGCCCCGAAGGAGTTCGCGGTCCTCGAGGTCCTCATGCGCAGCGAGGGCGCGGTCGTCTCGGCCGAGCAGCTCCTGGAGAAGGCCTGGGACGAGAACACGGACCCGTTCACCAACGTCGTGCGCGTCACGGTCATGACCCTGCGCCGCAAGCTCGGCGAGCCCCCGGTGATCGTCACCGTACCGGGCTCGGGATACCGGATCTGAGCCGATGCCCCCGTCGCCGACCCTCCTGCACACACCACCCAAGCCGACCTGGGACCCCCGGGACCCGGTCAGGCCCCTGCTGCGTCCGACCATCCGGATACGGCTCACGCTCCTCTACGGCGGGATGTTCCTGATCGCCGGGATCATCCTGCTGGCGATCATCTACCTCTTCACGGCCCAGGCCGTCCGGGACACCACCGCGGAACTGCCCTTCAAGGTGGTCAGCGGCACGGTCACCGCGACCACCGACTGGTGCGAGCTGCCCGACAAGTCCACCGGAGAGCAGCTCAACAACGCCGTCTCGATGTGTCTGCGGCACCAGAGCGACCTGGCCCTGGACGACCTGCTGCGCCGCTCCCTGTTCGCCCTCCTCGGCCTGAGCATCATCGCCTTCGCCTTCGGCTACGCGATGGCCGGCCGGGTGCTGTCCCCGCTCGGCCGGATCACCCGTACCGCCCGCCAGGTGGCCGGCACGGACCTGTCCCGGCGGATCGAGCTGGACGGGCCGGACGACGAGCTCAAGGAGCTGGCCGACACCTTCGACGAGATGCTGGAGCGCCTGGAGCGGGCCTTCAGCGCCCAGCAGCGCTTCGTCGCCAACGCCTCGCACGAGCTGCGCACCCCGCTCGCGATCAACCGCACGCTCCTGGAGGTCCAGCTCTCCGACCCGGCGGCGCCGGTGGAGCTCCAGCAGCTCGGAAAGACCCTGCTCGCGACCAACGAGCGCAGCGAGCAGCTGGTCGAGGGCCTGCTGCTGCTCGCCCGCAGCGACAACGAGATCGTCGAGCGCAAGCCGGTCGACCTGGCCGAGGTCGCCTCGCGGGCCATGGACCAGGCGCGCGCCGAGGCCGACGCCAAGGGCGTGGAGTTCCGCGGCGAGCGCGGACCCGCCGTGGTCCAGGGCAACGGCGTGCTGCTGGAGCGGATCGCCCTGAACCTGGTGCAGAACGCCGTGCGGTACAACGTGCCGGAGGACGGCTGGGTGGAGGTCGCCACCTCGACGCAGAACGGTTTCGCGGTCCTGGAGGTGTCCAACACGGGACCGGTCGTCCCGGCATACGAGATCGACAACCTTTTCGAGCCATTCCGGCGGCTCCGTCAGGAGCGCACCGGGAGCGACAAGGGCGTCGGCCTCGGCCTGTCGATCGCCCGCTCCGTCGCGCGGGCCCACGGCGGCCGTATCATCGCCGAGCCGCGCGAGGGCGGCGGCCTCGTGATGCGTGTCACTCTCCCGATCTGACACACTGGCCGAGCCGACCGGTTTTGTTCGCTTTGCGCGGAATTTCCGGTTCTGATTCCTGAGACGGTCCTGTGTGATCGATCACAGGAATGAGTGTCCGGTCCTCCACTCTCCGTGATCGTGAATTCCCTCGGAAAACCCGGAAAAGTCCGGGTTTCCGGGGGTCCGGATGACGGGAAGTACACGGGGTGGCGCCCGTGAGGGAGGGCTCCCGGACCGTGTACGGTCCGCTTCGCCACCCAAAGCCGGTCACTCGTGAGAGGGCGGATTGGGTGTCGATTGAGTAACAGACCTTGATGTGAGGCAAAATCTCCGCCTCGGGTCGGGCACAAGTCCGGCCTCTCACGCGTTACGTGCGCTGGAGACACCGCAAACCACCCAGAGGGGGAGAGCGACATGGCAACGGATTACGACACCCCACGCAAGACCGACGACGACGTCGACTCGGACAGCCTTGAGGAACTGAAGGCCCGCCGGAACGACAAGTCGACCTCGACCGTCGACGTCGACGAGTTCGAGGCCGCCGAGGGCCTGGAGCTCCCGGGCGCCGACCTCTCGAACGAGGAGCTGGCCGTCCGGGTCCTGCCCAAGCAGGCCGACGAGTTCACCTGCATGAGCTGCTTCCTCGTGCACCACCGCAGCCAGCTGGCTCGGGAGAAGAACGGTCAGCCGATCTGCCGCGACTGCGACTGAGATCGAGTGACCGTGGCAGGCGACACACCGTCTCGGAAGCGGCGGCTCCGGCTCCCTGGGAGGCCGGAGGCGTACCAGGGCGGCTCGGGCTCGGCAGAGGGCGTCACGGACGCCTCCTCCGCCGTGCACTCCGCCCCCCTGCCCACACCTGGCGCACGTGACGACGGGCGAGGCCCCGCGGCCTCGCTCGAAGCAGCGGACGCCCCCTACCGGGCCGACGGCAGGCCGGCCCCGGACCACCTGCCCGTCCCCGGCCACCAGGACGGCACCGAGGACACCCTCGACCCCACCTCCGGCGAAGACGCCGGCGGCGAGGCCACCGGCAGGACCGCCGGAAGCGGCGTCCTGCGACGCGTCGCCAACCCCGCACGCGTCCGGCTCGACCGCATCAAACTCGACAGCGCCCGCATCGAAGCCGTACGGCGCGGAGTGAAGCGCGGCGGCCAGGGCGCCAAGGCGGGCATCGGCTACCTCGCGGACCGCGTCATCGAGATCGCCCCGCGCGTGCCCGTACGCGACCTGCCGACCCTGCGCAGACAGTTCCCCGGCCTCGGGCCGGAACAGATCGCCGACAAGCTGATCGCCGGCGCGGCCAACGCCAGCGCCACCGTCGGCGCGGGCATCGGCGCCGCCGCCATGCTGCCCGTGCCGCCCGCCATGCCCGCCGAGCTGGCCGCGGAGATCACCGGCGTCGCCGCCATCGAGCTCAAGCTCATCGCCGAGCTGCACGAGCTCTACGGCCTGCGGCCCCCCGGCACGCTCCCTCAGCGCTCGGCCGCCTACCTCACCGCCTGGGCGGAGGAGCGGGGCATCGACCCCACCAAGCCCACCACCGTCAACGCGGCACTGGGCGGCCAGCTCAAGCGCGAACTGCGCCAGCAGATCATGAAGCGCATGGTGCGCAACCTGCCCAACCTCACCCCGTTCATGGTGGGCGCGGCCGTCGGCGCCGTCATGAACCGGCGCGACACGAAGAAGCTCGCCGGGCACATCCGCAAGGACCTGCGCGCCCGCCAGATCCCCTGGGACGCCCTCCCGGCACTGCCGCCGCTGGAGCAGCCGGAGAACCCCAAGGAGATCGACTTCTAGGCCATCGTGGGCCGGAAGCTCGGGCAGAACGGACGCTGGCCTCAGGAAAGCCCCGAGCGCTCCCGCAGGCCCCGCCGGAGTCCCGGCGCGCACGAGGGTGACTCAGGCTGCCGAAGCCCCGTTCCGGGCCGCCTCCAGGGCCGCTGCCAGCCCCTCCGGGTCCCGGGTCGACACGTACACGTACGGCGTCGGGTCCTCCGGATCCGTCACCTCGATCCGTACGGCCGTCGGCACGTAGCTGCGCATCAGCATGAACGCCCGCGGATCGGCCTTGTACGTACGCCAGGCGCGCGCCTCCTCGGCGTCCAGCGCCTCGGGCGCTCCCAGCGCCGACGCCGGAATCCTGGCGTCACCGGCGACCAGCGATCCGGCCACCACGCGCACGCGGGCCGAGCCGTACGAGGAGACGCCCACCGCGGCGAGCGCCGCCGCCGTGATCAGACCGCCGAGCGTCGGCACCGTACCCAGCGGGAACATCACCAGAGCGCCGGACAACCCGAGGAGACCCGCGATCAGCCACCAGGAACGGGGCGCGGTCAGACGCTCGTCGAAGGCCGGCGCGGTCGGGGGCACGGAAGACTGCTGCATGCCCCAAGCTTGGCACGGCGCGACCCGCGCCCGGCCGCGCGGGTAAGGTCTGCGCCTGTGACTGGAACATCTGCCGCTCTCACCCCGCCGGCCGACGCCATAGCGCCGGTTCGCCACCCCGACGCGCCCGCCCCCGGCGAGCTGCTCGGTGCGCACTACGAGTACTGCTTCGGGTGCGGCGGCGGGCAGCCCCACGGGCTGCACCTGGAGGCGCGCGCGGGCGAGGGCGTGACGGTCACCGCGGAGTTCACCGTGACCCCCGACCACCAGGGCGCGCCCGGTCTCGCGCACGGCGGCGTGCTCGCCACCGCGCTCGACGAGACCCTCGGCTCCCTCAACTGGCTGCTGCGGGTCATCGCCGTGACCGGCCGCCTGGAGACCGACTACGCCAGGCCCGTGCCGGTCGGCACCGTGCTCCACCTCCAGGCCGAGGTCACCGCCGTGCACGGCCGCAAGATCTACTCGACCGCCGTCGGCCGGATCGGCGGGCCCGAGGGCCCCGTCGCCGTCCGCGCCGACGCCCTCTTCATCGAGGTCAAGGTCGACCACTTCATCGACAACGGTCGCCCGGAGGAGATCCAGGCCGCCATGTCCGACCCCGACCAGGTCAGGCGCGCCCGCGCCTTCGAGGTGAACCCCTGATGCGCAATCCCGTCGACGTACTCATCCGCCGCGTGGACCCGGAGGTGCCGATCCCCGCGTACGGCCACCCCGGCGACGCCGGCGCCGACCTCGTGACCACCGAGGCCGCCGAGCTCGCCCCGGGGGAGCGGGCCGTGCTGCCCACCGGGGTCTCCATCGCGCTGCCCGACGGCTACGCCGCCTTCGTGCACCCGCGCTCCGGCCTCGCGGCCCGGTGCGGAGTCGCGCTCGTGAATGCCCCGGGGACGGTCGATGCCGGGTACCGTGGAGAGATCAAGGTGATCGTGGTCAATCTCGACCCGCGCGAGAGCGTGAGGTTCGAACGGTTCGACCGGATCGCCCAGCTCGTCGTCCAGCAGGTCGAGAAGGTGCGCTTCCACGAGGTCGCGGAGCTTCCCGGCTCCGCGCGGGCCGAGGGGGGCTTCGGGTCCACCGGCGGTCATGCCGCCGTGGACGGCACTACGGGTGGGAATCGATACGCTTCGGTCGTATCCGACCGGGAAGGACAGTGACGTGTTCGGACGTCGCAAGAAGAGCGGTGCCGATGACGCCGCGGGCCAGGCCGAGCAGGTCGTCGACGCGGCGAACCCCGAGGACGGGGCGGACGAGGCCGACGCCGCCGCGGGGCAGCGCCGGGTGAACCTTCCGCCGGCGCCCCGGCCCGACGGTCCGTGGGACATCTCCGAGGTCGGCAAGCCCGAAGAGGGCCGCGTGGACCTCGGCGGCATGTTCGTGCCCGGCGTCGAGGGCATGGAGCTGCGGGTGGAGGTGGCCGGCGACGCGATCGTCGCGGCCACCGTCGTGCTGCGCGACAGCGCCGTCCAGCTGCAGGCCTTCGCCGCGCCCAAGAAGGAAGGCATCTGGGGCGAGGTCCGCGAGGAGATCGCGACCGGCATCACCCAGCAGGGCGGCGTGATCGACGAGATCGAGGGTCCGCTGGGCTGGGAGCTGCGCGCCCAGGTGCCCGTCCAGCTCCCTGACGGCAACCGCGGCGTCCAGCTGGTGCGCTTCGTCGGTGTCGACGGCCCCCGCTGGTTCCTGCGCGGCGTGATCTCCGGCCAGGGCGCGGTGCAGCCCGAGGCCGCTGGTCTGCTGGAGCAGATCGTCCGGGACACCGTGGTCGTCCGCGGCGAAGGCCCGATGGCCCCGCGCGACCCGATCGTCCTCAAGCTGCCGAACGACGCCCAGATGGTGCCGGACGGCGTGCAGCAGGAGGACCAGGGCGGCTCCCGCTTCTCGGGCGGCATGGGCCAGCTCCAGCGCGGTCCGGAGATCTCCGAGATCCGCTGACGCCGCGCGACCGGCATGTGACCAGAGCCTGGTGGCCGCTCCTCGCAGGGGAGCGGCCACCGGGCTTTCGGCTGTCCACAGCCTCGCTCGGCGACCGCCGCGGCTCCCCGTCCGGGTTATCCACAGGCCTGGCACCGCCCGCCGCCCTGTGCCCATACTGACGGCGCACACGTTCGAACCAGGGGGGTATCACGGTGACTGAGAGCAACGCGCGTCCCGGCACGGCCGTCGTCGACGACCCGGCCGGCGCGCCCATGGTCCGGGTCGAGAACCTGCGCCGCTCGTACGGGACGGGGGCGGCCGCCGTGCACGCCTTGCGCGGCGTGTCCTTCGACATCCCACGCGGTGAGCTGGTCGCGCTGAAGGGCCGCTCGGGCTCCGGCAAGACCACGCTGCTCAACCTCGTGGGCGGCCTCGACACCGCCGACGGGGGCCGCGTCGTCATCGACGGCACCGACCTCGCCCAGCTCGGCGAGGAGGGCCTGCTGGAGCTGCGCCGGGACCGGATCGGATTCATCTTCCAGTCCTTCGGGCTCATACCGATCCTGACCGCCGCGGAGAACGTCGGCGTGCCGATGCGGCTGCGCGAGGCCGACCCCAAGGAGCGCGAGGAGCGGGTCGCCCTGCTGCTCTCCCTCGTCGGTCTCGCCGACCACGCCGCCCAGCGCCCCGGAGAGCTCTCCGGCGGACAGCAGCAGCGGGTCGCCATCGCCCGCGCCCTCGCCAACCGGCCCGCGCTGCTGATCGCCGACGAGCCGACCGGACAGCTGGACGCCGAGACCGGTGTCGCGGTCATGGAGCTGCTGCGGGCGGTGGTGCGCAGCGAGGGGTGCACGGCCCTGGTCGCCACCCACGACTCCCAGCTCCTCGGCCTCGCCGACCGGGTCCTGGAGCTGCGCGACGGCGAGATCATCGAGCAGGGAGGGGAGCCCGCCGAGCACTGAGAGCACGCCCTCGGGCACGGCGGGGGAGCGGGATCCTCGTAGGCGGGGAGGCCGCGGCCCCCGGCGCCCGGGGCACCGCGGCACCCTGGCACCGCGGCACCCTGGCACCTGCGGCACCCCGGCGTCCGCGGCACCCCGGCACCCGGGGCACCCCGGCACCTGCGGTACGCCGTCACCGGATCAGGCGCGCGCTACCGCTTCGAACACTGACTCAGGTGGCGGTCCGGACCTGGGCCGGGGTGTCGTCCGGGCCCGCTCCCGAGCCCGCCCCCGAGCCCTGCCCGGGCCGGGCTCGGCGGGGGCGGCGGCCGGTACGCTTTGAGGTATGAGTGCAGCACCGCGTACAGAGAAGCCCGCCGGACGCTTCCGCCGCATGCTCGACCGCCTTTCCACCTCCCAGGAGGAGCTGGAGTCGGAGGAGCTCCAGGAGGACTCCGCGGCTTCGGGGTGCACGCGTATCTCGGACTGTTCCGACCGCGAGATAGTCAAGGTGACTGGTACGTTGCGCACGGTCACCCTGCGCCCCCGGGCGGGCGTGCCCGCGCTGGAGGCCGAGCTGTTCGACGGCACGGCGCCGCTGGACGTCGTCTGGCTGGGCCGCCGCTCCATCGTGGGCATAGAACCGGGCCGCAAACTGATCGCCTCCGGCCGCATATCCATGAGCCACGGCCGGCGGGTCCTCTTCAACCCCAAATACGAGCTCCGACCGCTCGGACAGGAGTAGCCGGTGACGTCAGTCGACAAGCCGACCACCGACCACGGCGCCGAGACCGGCCCGCGCACCACGCCCGACCAGGGCGCGCGGACCGACAAGGCGGTGACCGAGGCCGCCCTGTTCGAGGCCTTCGGCGGAGTACGCGGCATGGTGGAGACGGTCCTGCCGGGACTGCTCTTCGTCACGATCTACACGATCAACAAGAACCTGCACTTCTCGGCGATCGCCGCGCTCGGGGTCTCGCTCGTCCTCGTCGCCGTCCGGCTGATCCGCCGCGACACCGTCAAGCACGCCTTCAGCGGGGTCTTCGGCGTCGCGTTCGGCGTCGTCTTCGCGATGATCACCGGCAACGCCAAGGACTTCTACCTGCCGGGCATGCTGTACACGCTCGGCCTCGGCCTCGCGTACATCCTCACGACCCTGGCCGGAGTGCCGCTGATCGGGCTGATCCTCGGACCGGTCTTCAAGGAGAACCTGTCCTGGCGCACCCGTAACCCGGGCCGCAAGAAGGCCTACGCGAAGGCCAGCTGGGCCTGGGGCCTGATCCTCCTCGCCAAGTGCGCGATCCTCTTCCCGCTGTACTGGTGGGCCGACACCACCCAGCTCGGCTGGGTCCTCGTCGCCCTGAAGATCCCGCCGTTCCTGCTGGCGGTCTACCTGACCTGGATGTTCCTCGCCAAGGCGCCGCCGCCGATCGACGTGTTCGCGGAGATGGAGGCCGAGGAGCAGGCCGAGAAGGCCCGCAAGGCGGCGGCCGAGAGCGGCCGCGTGGAGCCGTAGCCGCCCCGCCGCCGCGGCATGCGGTCGGTTCGCTCCCGTAAGAGCGGACCCGTAAGAGCGGACCGCCCGTGGGCGCACCGCTATGAGCGCACCGCCCGCGGGCGCGGCTCCGGCCGGCTCCCGGGCCGGCGCCCCGCCCGTACCGCCGCCTCGCCCGCGCCTCCGTACGCCGAAGGGGCCCGGGACCTGTCGTGGGTCCCGGGCCCCTTCCGCGTACCGCGCGCGCTCAGGACTCGTTGGTCTCCCGGCGGACCGAGAGCAGGTCCTCCAGCTGTTCCTCGCGCGCCTGGGTGGCCACGAACAGCAGCTCGTCGCCGGCCTCCAGAGTCTCCTCCGGGCTCGGGGTGAGGACCCGGGAGCCGCGGATGATGGTGACCAGGGACGTGTCCTGCGGCCAGGCGACGTCGCCGACCTGCGTGCCCGCGATCGCCGACTCCGGCGGCAGCGTCAGCTCCACCAGATTGGCGTCGCCGTGGCTGAAGCGCAGCAGCCGGACCAGGTCGCCGACGCTCACCGCCTCCTCGACCAGGGCCGACATCAGGCGCGGCGTCGAGACGGCGACGTCGACGCCCCACGCCTCGTTGAACAACCACTCGTTCTTCGGGTTGTTGACCCGGGCGACCACGCGCGGCACGCCGTACTCGGTCTTGGCGAGCAGCGAGACGACCAGGTTCACCTTGTCGTCGCCGGTCGCCGCGATGACCACGTTGCAGCGCTGCAGCGCGGCCTCGTCCAGCGAGGTGATCTCGCACGCGTCGGCGAGCAGCCACTCCGCCTGCGGCACCCGCTCCACCGAGATGGCGGTGGGTGCCTTGTCGATGAGGAGGACCTCGTGACCGTTCTCCAGGAGTTCGCCCGCGATGGAACGGCCCACCGCGCCGGCGCCGGCAATAGCGACACGCATCAGTGACCGCCCTCCTCGGGACCCTCGGCGAAGGCCTCCTCGACCTTGGCGATCTCGTCCGTCCGCATCATCACGTGAACGAGGTCGCCCTCCTGCAGCACCGTCTGAGAGGTCGGCAGAATCGCTTCGCCCAGTCGGGTGAGGAACGCCACACGCACACCCGTCTCCTCCTGGAGGCGGCTGACCTTGTGGCCGATCCACGCCGGAGAGGTGTGCACCTCGGCGAGCTGCACCCCGCCGCTCGGGTCACGCCACAGCGGCTCCGCGCCCGAGGGCAGCAGCCGGCGCAGCATCTGGTCGGCGGTCCAGCGGACCGTGGCGACCGTCGGGATGCCCAGCCGCTGGTAGACCTCGGCGCGCCGCGGGTCGTAGATCCGGGCGGCGACGTTCTCGATGCCGAACATCTCGCGCGCGACCCGCGCGGCGATGATGTTCGAGTTGTCGCCGCTGCTCACCGCGGCGAAGGCGCCCGCCTCCTCGATGCCCGCCTCACGGAGCGTGTCCTGGTCGAAGCCCACACCGGTGACCCGGCGGCCGCCGAAGCCCGAGCCCAGGCGGCGGAAGGCGGTGGGGTCCTGGTCGACGACCGCGACGGTGTGCCCCTGCTGTTCGAGGGTCTGCGCGAGAGCGGCTCCCACTCGCCCGCAGCCCATGATGACGATGTGCACGTCCCCTTACCCCGCACTCCTGATCGTCTTACTGACCTGCGAATACACCCTGTTCACAACTTTCCCGGCCCGTTTCGCCCGGGCCGTGGCGGACACGCACCGACGTGCTGTCCGGTCCGAGCTTATGCGGCAACCCTGACGCCGACCCAGCCGAGGTGGCGATCAGCGCAGCGGGCCCGGCGGAGGGGCGCATTCGGGTCACGGGTGGGAGATTCGGTGCGGGATCGGGGTGATGGTCGGCATGGCCAGTTTCGAACGCTTACGATCCTCTGTTGTGTCCAAACTGACCGACGTGCCCAAACGGATCCTCATCGGACGGGCCCTGCGCAGCGACAAGCTCGGCGAGACCCTTCTCCCCAAGCGGATCGCCCTCCCCGTCTTCGCCTCCGATCCGCTGTCCTCGGTGGCCTACGCACCGGGCGAGGTGCTGCTCGTCCTCTCCGTCGCGGGCCTGTCGGCTTATCACTTCAGCCCGTGGATCGCCCTCGCCGTCGTCGTGCTGATGTTCACGGTCGTCGCCTCGTACCGGCAGAACGTGCACGCGTACCCGAGCGGCGGTGGCGACTACGAGGTCGCCACGACCAACCTGGGACCCAAGGCCGGGCTGACCGTCGCGAGCGCCCTGCTCGTCGACTACGTCCTCACCGTCGCGGTCTCGATCTCCTCGGGCATCGAGAACCTCGGCTCCGCCGTCCCGTTCGTCGTCGAACACAAGGTGGCCTCGGCCATCGCCGTGATCGTGCTGCTGACGCTCATGAACCTGCGCGGCGTGAAGGAGTCCGGCGGCCTCTTCGCCATCCCCACGTACGTCTTCGTCTTCGGCGTCTTCGTCATGATCATCTGGGGTGCCTGGCGCGGCATCGTCCTCGACGAGACCATGGCGGCCCCGACCGCCGACTTCGAGATCAAGCCCGAACACCAGGGCCTGGCCGGATTCGCCCTGCTCTTCCTGCTCCTGCGCGCCTTCTCCTCCGGCTGCGCGGCGCTCACCGGCGTCGAGGCCATCTCCAACGGCGTGCCCGCCTTCCGCAAGCCCAAGGCGAAGAACGCGGCCACCACGCTGGCGCTCATGGGCGGCCTCGCCGTCGTCATGTTCTGCGGCATCATCTTCCTGGCCATGGCCACCGACGTCCGCATGGCCGAGAAGCCGGCCCAGGACCTGCTGCACAACGGGGTGCCGGTCGGCCCCGGCTACGTGCAGGACCCGGTCATCTCACAGGTCGCCGCCGCCGTCTTCGGCGAGAACACCTTCTTCTTCGTGCTGCTGGCCGCGGCCACCGCGCTCGTCCTCTTCCTGGCCGCGAACACCGCGTACAACGGCTTCCCGCTGCTCGGCTCGATCCTCGCCCAGGACCGCTACCTGCCCCGCCAGCTGCACACCCGCGGTGACCGCCTCGCCTTCTCCAACGGCATCGTGCTGCTCGCCGGCGCGGCCGCGCTGCTCGTCTGGATCTACGGGGCCGACTCGACCCGGCTGATCCAGCTCTACATCGTCGGCGTCTTCGTCTCCTTCACGCTCAGCCAGATCGGCATGGTCCGGCACTGGAACCGGCACCTGAGGACGGAGCGGGTCCAGGCCAAGCGCCGCCACATGATCCGCTCCCGCGCGATCAACGCCTTCGGCGCCTTCTTCACCGGCCTCGTCCTGGTCGTCGTCCTCGCCACCAAGTTCACCCACGGCGCCTGGGTCGCCCTGCTCGGCATGGTGATCTTCTTCGTGACGATGACCGCGATCCGACGGCACTACGACTCCGTCGCCGCGGAGATCGCCGCCGCCGAGGAGCGCCCCGACGAGTACGTACGACCCTCCCGGGTCCGCTCCGTCGTCCTCGTCTCCAAACTCCACAAGCCCACCCTGCGCGCCCTCGCGTACGCCAAGCTGCTGCACGCCAGCGAGCTGGAGGCGCTCACCGTCAACGTCGACCCGGCCGAGACGAAGGCGCTCAAGGAGGAGTGGGAGCGGCGCGGCATCAACGTGCCGCTGAAGATCCTCGACTCGCCGTACCGCGAGATCACCCGGCCGGTCATCGAGTACGTGAAGAACCTCCGTCAGGAGAGCCCGCGCGACGCCGTCTCCATCTACATCCCCGAGTACGTCGTCGGCCACTGGTACGAGCACCTGCTGCACAACCAGAGCGCCCTGCGCCTGAAGGGCCGCCTGCTCTTCACGCCGGGCGTCATGGTGACCTCGGTCCCGTACCAGCTCCAGTCCTCCGAGGCGGCGAAGCTGCGGGCGCGCAAGCGCCAGGAGTGGAACGCCCCGGGCTCGGTGCGCCGTGGCCCGGTGGAGAAGGGCCAGCGGGAATCGGCCGGGAAGAACGGTTAGACTGGTGGGCTGCTGTCACCGGCAGCCCGCTTGTCTTCGCTCTTCCTCCCCCTTCTCCCCTGGAGCCTCCGATCATGCAGAACACCCCTGTCGCGTCGCTGGTCGGGGAGGAGTACGAGGTCGAGGTCGGCCCCGTGGCCCACGGCGGCCACTGCATCGCCCGCACCGAGGAGGGCCGGGTCCTCTTCGTCCGCCACGCGCTGCCGGGCGAGCGGGTCCGGGCCCGGGTCACCGAGGGCGAGGAGACCTCCCGCTTCCTGCGCGCCGACGCCGTCGAGGTGCTGGAGGCCTCCAAGGACCGCATCGAGGCGCCGTGTCCGTTCGCGGGCCCCGGCAAGTGCGGCGGCTGCGACTGGCAGCACGCCAAGCCGGGCGCCCAGCGCCGCCTCAAGGGCGAGGTCATCGCCGAGCAGCTGAAGCGGCTCGCGGGCCTGACGCCGGAGGAGGCCGGCTGGGACGGCACCGTCGTCCCGGCGGAGGGCGACAAGCTGCCGGCGGGCGAGGTCCCGCAGTGGCGGACCCGCGTCCAGTACGCGGTCGACGCCGAGGGCCACGCCGGCCTGCGGCGCCACCGTTCGCACGAGGTCGAGGTCATCGACCACTGCATGATCGCCGCCGAGGGCGTCTCGGAACTCGGCATCGAGAAGCGCACCTGGGAGGGCATGGCGTCGATCGAGGCGATCGCCGCGACCGGCTCCCAGGACCGCCAGGTGATCCTCACCCCGCGCCCGGGCGCCCGCCTCCCCATCGTCGAACTCGACAAGCCGGTCTCGGTCCTGCGCGTCGGCGAGAAGGACGGCGGCGTCCACCGCGTCCACGGCCGCCCCTTCGTCCGCGAGCGCGCCGACGACCGCACCTACCGCGTCGGCAACGGCGGCTTCTGGCAGGTCCACCCGAAGGCGGCCCAGACCCTGGTCCTCGCCGTGATGCAGGGCCTGCTCCCGCGCAAGGGTGAGATGGCCCTCGACCTCTACTGCGGCGTCGGCCTCTTCGCGGGCGCCCTCGCCGACCGCCTCGGCGAGACGGGCGCGGTCCTCGGCATCGAGTCGGGCAAGCGCGCGGTGGAGGACGCCCGCCACAACCTGGCCGACTACCCGCGCGTCCGCATCGAGCAGGGCAAGGTGGAGTCGGTCCTCCCGCGCACCGGCATCACGGACGTCGACCTCATCGTCCTCGACCCGCCCCGCGCCGGCGCCGGCCGCGACACCGTCCGCCACCTCGCCGCCCTCGGCGCCCGCCGCATCGCCTACGTGGCCTGCGACCCGGCGGCCCTGGCCCGCGACCTGGCGTACTTCAGGGAGGGCGGCTACCGGGTACGGACGTTGAGGGTGTTCGACTTGTTCCCGATGACGCATCATGTGGAGTGCGTGGCGATCCTGGAGCCTGCTGAAAAGGGCCGCTGACCTGCGGCTTTGCCGAGTGTGCGTTATGTGCGTTACGTGCGTTACGGGCGATATCTTGACGCATATCTGACGCACGTGACGCACGTTTGACGCACGGACGGCACGGCTTCTGACGGGTCGTCATGCGCACTTGGCGACCACCGGGTGGAGCCCTCGGCTGTGGGGCGGTAGGCATCTTGAGCCGGCTGATGCACTGGGCTGCGGAACTGTTACTGAGGTTGAACTCGTGGTGTCGTGCTGCTGATCAGGCGGGCCTGATGACCAGACCGGTCTCGGCGAGGCAGCCGTCTATGAGGTGGCTGCGGTACTGGATGTGCCGTAGGCCGCGTCGGATGCGTTGGACGAGGTGTTCGGGGGTACTGAAGGCGACGTTGGAGAGCCAGCCGCGCCGTAGCAGTGACCAGATCCCTTCGACGGGGTTGAGGTCGGGTGCGTAAGGCGGCAGGTAGTGGATGGTCAGCCAGTCCTGGGCTGCCGCCCATTCCCGCAGGTCGGCGGCTTTGTGGACGTTGAGGTTGTCCCAGACGAGCACGATCGGGCCGCCGAGCTGCTGGTGGGCGGCGATCAGCAGGTCTCGGTAGTCGCGCCAGGAGAAGCTCTTGCGTCCGTCGCGTCGGCCGTCGTCCCGGCGGGGCCGGTAGATCAGCCGGGACCGGTGCCCGGGTTTGTAGCAGGTCAGCGCGGCGATCGATACTCGTCTACGGGACCGGCCGCGGACCCGCACCACCGGGGTCCGGCCGCGCTGGGACCAGGTCTTCGCATGCGGCGGCGTCATGGAGAATCCGGCTTCGTCCTCGAAGACGAGCCAGGCTCCGCGCGCCGCCGCGAGTCTTCCGCGCAGGGCCACACCTCCTTGACCCATCCGGCCACCGCCGCGTCGTCCCGCTCCATCGCGCGTCGGGCCGGCACCTGACAGGACCAGCCGTTACGCACCAGCAGCTTGCGCACACCCTGAATCGTGTAGGTCAGGTGGAAACGCCTGCCGATCACCGTCTTGACCCGCGCCAGCGTCCACCGCTGGTCCTCCCAGCCATGCGAGGCTGGCCCCTTGGCAAGCTCCGCCTCCAGCTGAGCGAACTGCTTCTCGCTTAGCCTCGGCAGCGACGCCGGCCCCTGCGACCGCAGAGCCCGCGGACCGCCCTCATCCCACGTCCGCCGCCACCGCTGCACAGAGCGGACGCTGACCCGCAGGTCCTTGGCGATCACCGCACTCGCCTCGCCCTGGGCGAACCGCTCTGCGGCCTTGAGCCGTAACCCCTCGCGGAACTGCTGCCGTTCGGCGGTCAGCCCGCCCCCTTGTGGATACCGCATGCCTCCGGTGATACCGCAGCAGACGACCAGCCGTCAGCCCCTGCGACACCACGAGTTCAGCCTCAGTA
>NZ_SDOY01000095.1 GCF_004117935.1 Streptomyces roseicoloratus
ATCGAGCACGTCTCGAAGTCCTTCGGCGGTCCCGCCGGCGGGCAGCTCGTCCTCGACGACATCAGCCTCGACGTCGCCCCCGGCGAGTTCGTCACCCTCCTGGGAGCCTCGGGCTGCGGCAAGTCCACCCTGCTCAACCTCGTCGCCGGACTCGACCGCCCCACCACCGGCACCATCACCACCACCGGCCGCCCCGCCCTGATGTTCCAGGAACACGCCCTGTTCCCCTGGCTCACCGCCGGAAAGAACATCGAACTCGCCCTCAAACTCCGCGGCCTCCCCAAACCCCTGCGCCGCCCCGAAGCCGACCGCCTCCTCGAACTCGTCCGCCTCACCGGCTCCTACCACAAACGCGTCCACGAACTGTCCGGAGGCATGCGCCAACGCGTCGCCATGGCCCGCGCCCTCGCCCAGAACTCCTCACTCCTCCTCATGGACGAACCCTTCGCCGCACTCGACGCCATCACCCGCGACGTCCTCCACGACGAACTCACCCGCATCTGGCGCGAAACCCGCCTCTCCGTCCTCTTCGTCACCCACAACGTCCGCGAAGCCGTCCGCCTCGCCCAACGCGTCGTCCTGCTCTCCTCACGACCCGGCCGCATCGCCCACCAGTGGACCATCGACATCCCCCACCCACGCCGCATCGAAGACGCCGCCGTCGCGGAACTGTCCCTCGAGATCACCGAACAACTCCGTGGGGAGATCCGCCGCCATGGCCAGCACTGACACCACCCCCACCACCACCAAGACCGACGACCTCGCCGGCCTCGAAGCAGGCCTCGACGCCCTCGACACCATCCAGACCCACCGCACCCCCACCCACCAAACCCTCCTCAAAAAAGTCCTCCCCCCACTCCTCGCCATCATCCTCGTCGTAGCCGCATGGCAACTCCTCGTCACCCTGAAAGCCACCGACGAAGGCAAACTCCCCTCACCCGGCGCCGTCTGGAACAGCCTCACCACCATGTGGCTCGAAGGCACCCTCCACAGCGTCCTGTGGACCAGCGTCTCCCGAGCCCTGCTCGGCTTCCTCCTCGCCCTCGCCCTCGGCACCCCCCTCGGACTCCTCGTCGCCCGCATCACCGTCATACGCACCGCCATCGGACCGATCCTCTCCGGCCTGCAATCCCTGCCCTCCGTCGCCTGGGTCGCACCCGCCGTCCTCTGGCTCGGCCTGAACGACAGCATGATGTTCGCCGTCATCCTCCTCGGCGCCGTCCCCTCCATCGCCAACGGCCTCGTCGCCGGAGTCGACCAGGTCCCACCCCTCTTCCTCCGCGCCGGACGCACCCTCGGCGCCACCGGCCTCAAAGGCGCCTGGCACATCGTCATGCCCGCCGCCCTCCCCGGCTACCTCGCCGGCCTCAAACAAGGCTGGGCCTTCTCCTGGCGCTCCCTCATGGCCGCCGAGATCATCGCCTCCTCCCCCGACCTCGGCCTCGGCCTCGGCCAACTCCTCGAAAACGGCCGCAACAACTTCGACATGCCCGGCATCTTCCTCGCCATCATCCTCATCCTCCTCGTCGGCATCGCCATCGACCTCCTCCTCTTCAGCCCCCTCGAACGCGCCGTCCTCCGCCGCCGCGGCCTCCTCACCAAGGCCTGAGCTCTCAGGAAGGGGACGGGGACGCCGCCGCCGACACCGGCCGTGCGTCGCCCCGAGGGGCACGGCCGTCAGGCCGCCTCACCTGGCGTCAGGTCAGAGCGCGACGACCGTCGCCTCGGTCGCCTTGACGCTCGTCCAGACGGGCACTCCGTCGGCCAGGCCGAGTTCGGCGGCGGCCTGGGGGGTGATCTCGGCGACGAGGTCGGGGACGAGGTCGGAGGTGATCAGGAGCCGCAGCCGGCTGCCGCTGCCGGTGATCTCGCGTACGGTGCCGGACCAGACGTTGCGGGGGCTGCCCGCGGGCCGCTCGCGGTGCACGGACACCGCCTCGGGCGCGACGATCGCGAGCGCGGCCGTGCCGGGCGGCGGAACCTCGGCGGCGACGAGGGTGCCTCCGCCGTCCAGGGCGAGGCCGTCCGGCGTGGCCGTGCCGGGCCAGGCGTTGCGGCCGAGCATGCGGGCCACCCACGGGGAGCGGGGGTGGCGGGTGACCTCGGCCGGTGCGGCGTCCTGGATGGCGCGGCCCGCGTCGAGCACGAGGACGCGGTCGGCGAGCGAGACGGCTTCCACCGGGTCGTGGGTGACGATCAGGCAGACGCCGCCGAACCCGGCGAGGTGGGTGCGCAGGGTGTGCCGTACGTGGGCGCGGGTGGTCTGGTCGAGCGCGGCGAGCGGTTCGTCGAGGACCAGCAGCCGGGGCCGTGCGGCGAGCGCCCGGGCGAGCGCGACGCGCTGGGCCTGGCCGCCGGAGAGCTGGGCCGGCTTGCGGTGTCCCAGGTGGCCGACGCCGAGGCGGTCGAGCCAGGCCTGGGCCGCGCGGCGGGCCTCGGCCCGCGGGACGCCCTGGGCTCGTAGCCCGTACGCGGTGTTGGCGAGGGCGGTCATGTGCGGGAAGAGGGCGCCGTCCTGCGGCACCCAGGCGACCCGGCGGCGGTGCGGGGGCAGTCCGGTGACGTCGGTCCCGCCGACGGTGAGGTCCGCGTGGGCGCGGGGCGTGAGGCCGAGGAGGGCACGCAGGAGGGTGGTCTTGCCCGCGCCGTTGGGGCCGACGACGGCGATGGTGGTGCCGGGTCCGGCGTCGAGGGTGAGCCGGGTGAAGCCGGTGACGCGGGCGTGCAGGGCCCACTGTTCGTCTGCCGGGCGCGAGAGCGTGGCGGCGGGGACCGGTGCGGGGGTGACCGGGTCCTCTCCGGTCTCGCGGGCCGTACGGCGTTCCCGGGCGGGCGGGCCGCCGGTCCACCGCCCGCGCAGGGCGATCAGGACCGCCATGGCGATGACGAGGAGCAGGAGCGAGACGGAGGTGGCGGCCTCCGGCTCGTCCTGGAGCAGCAGGTAGACCTGGAGCGGCAGGGTCTGGGTGGTGCCGGGGAGATTGCCGGCGAAGGTGATCGTCGCGCCGAACTCGCCGAGCGCCCGCGCCCAGGTGAGGGCCGCGCCCGCGACGACGCCGGGCATGACCATGGGCAGGGTGACGGTGAGGAACACCCTGACGGGCGAGGCGCCGAGCGAGGCCGCCGTCTCCTCGTAGCGCGGCCGGAGTCCGCCGAGCGCGCCCTCCAGGCTGATCACGAGGAAGGGCATGGCGACGAAGGTCGCGGCGAGGACGGCACCGGAGGTGTGGAACGGCAGGGTGATGCCGAAGGTGTCCTGCAGCCACGGGCCGAGCAGCCCGCGCCGCCCGAAGGCGAGGAGCAGGGCGACGCCGCCGACGGTGGGCGGCAGGACCATGGGCAGCAGGACGAGCGAGCGCACGAAGGCCTTGCCGGGGAACGGCACCCGGGCCAGCAGCCACGCCAGCGGGACGCCGAGCAGCAGCGACAGACCGAGCGCCCAGAAGGAGACGAGGAGCGAGAGCTTCAGGGCCTGGACGGTGCCGGGCGAGCTCAGGTGGCCCCCGAGTTCGCCCCACTCGGTCCGCGCCAGGATGCCGACGAGGGGAAGCGCCAGGAACGCCACGGCCGCGAGGGCCGGCAGGGCGAGCAGGAGGGGCGGCCGCCGCCGCGCCGTGCGGTCTCCGGCGGGGCTTCCGCCGGGGTTCCCCGTACGGCGTCCCGCGCGCTTTCCGGTGCGGCTGCCGTCGAGGCCTGGCGCTGCTCGCTTCATGGCTGATCCTGAGGCTGGTCGATCCGAGGAGCTGGTCGATCGGAGGAGGCTGGTCGATCGGAGGAGGCTGGTCGATCAGACGATGTCGGTCGGTGCGAGGAGGCTGGTCGGTCCGAGGTGAACGGTCACGGCTTCTGGAAGCCGGCGTCCAGGAGGATCTTCCGGCCCTCGGGCGAGGACAGCCAGGCGACGAACGCGGCGGCGGCCTCGGCGTTCTCGGAGTCGTTGAGGGTGGCGGCCGGGTACTGGGCGATCGCGTTCTGGTCGTCGGGGATCTCGACGGCGTCGACCTTGTCCTTGGCGCTCTCGGCGTCGGTCCGGTAGACGAGTCCGGCGTCGGCCTCGCCGAGCTCGACCTTGCTGAGCACGGCCCGCACGCTGGGCTCCTGGGAGACCGGCTTCAGCGCGATCTTCTGCTTGTCGAGGATCTGCCTGCTGTACGTGCCGGCCGGCACCTGGGGCGCCGCGAGGACGACCTTCAGCTCGGTGTCGGCGAGGTCCTTCAGCTCGTCGACCTCGAACGGGTTCCCCTCGCCGGTGGCGATGACGAGCCGGTTCTTCGCGATGATCGCGGGAGTGCCGGTGTCGGCCCTCACCTTGTCCATGCTCTGGGTGTCGGCGGTGACCAGGACGTCCGCGGGCGCACCCTGGGAGACCTGGGCGACGAGCTCCTGGGAGCCGGCGAAGGAGAAGGTGAGCTTCGTGCCGGGGTGGGTCTTCTCGTAGGCGGCGCCGGCGGTCGTGAACACGTCGGTGAGCGAGGCGGCGGCGAGGACGGTGAGCCGCGCGGCGGGTGCGCCGCTCCCGGATCCGGCGGCCGGGGAGCCGCCGGCGTCCTTCCCGGTGCCGTCGTTCGACGAGCAGGCGGAGAGCGGTACGAGCAGGGCGGCGGTGAGAACGGCGGCGGCACGGCGTGCGGCGGAGGTGAACGGCATGGCGATCGGGACTCCTGGGGCAAGGAAACTGCGGGTCGGGCCGGTCGCGCCAGCGGCCGAAGGGGTGCGCGTCAGGTGCGGTCGATGTGCACGTTGGTCGACTTCACGCGGGCGGTGGCCTGCATGCCGACTTCCAGTCCCAGCTCCTCCACGGCCTCCCGGGTGAGGAGGGAGACCAGGCGGTGGGGCCCGGCCTGGATCGTGACCTGGGCGGCGACGTCGCCGAGCTTGATCGCGGTGACGATGCCCGGGAACGCGTTGCGCGCCGACGTGTACGACACGTCGTCGTCGCCGTCCTCGCTCTGTGCGAGCTCGACGGAGAACGCGGCCAGCGACGTCCCGTCGATGACGCGCCGCCCGCTCTCGTCACGCCGGGTCTCGACCCTCCCGGCGTCGGCCCAGCGCCGCGCGGTGTCGGGACTGACGCCCAGCAGACGCGCGGCCTGACCGATGGTGTAGGACTGCATATGCGACACGGTAGGCACCGATCGCCTGCATCTGCAACAACGTCGTGGGACCCTCCATCGCGGATGCGAGGAGAGCTGGAGAAACCCACAAGAGCGAGCTGGCTTGCCCCGGCCGTCCCGGCCGGGACGGCGACCCGCGGCCTGGAGACCCTCCTCTACGGCGCCGAGCCCGGCGTACGGGCGTCCCCGGCGACGGGCGTCCGGCATGCGGGCGTTTCCCGGCATGCGGGCGTGCCGGCGGTCGGGCGTCCCGGCGGTCGGCGTGGGACCTGACCGCCGGGGCCTCTGGATGGTTCGGTTCGAACCGGTTCAGATCTCCGCCGCGAACTCCACGAAACGCGACCAGCCCTCGCGGCCGACCGCGACGTCAGGGCGCGTGACGTCCTTGGAGTCGCGTACGCGCACGGCCTGCGCGGTCATGGCGACCTCGACGCAGTTGTCGCCCTGGGTGCCGCTGTAGCTGGACTTGAACCAGGTCAGTTCCGTCGTCCTCATAGTTCTCCTCGGAGTCGCTCCAACAGACCCCGCGAGTCCTTGGCGTTCAGGGCCTGCGAGCGCAGTCTGTCATAGCGCTGCTGAAGCAGACTCACCTCTTTCACGTCGGCGATCAGACGCCCGTTCTGCTGGCCTTCGGAGTACGCGACCCGCTGCCCCTTCGGCGTCTCCAGGAGCCACATCGGCCCGTCCAGACACCCGTGCGCGTCCGCGTCCATCGACACGATTTGCAGCGTCACGTTCCGCAAGGCGCTCAGCGTCAGCACATGGTCGATCAGGCCCCGCATCACCCCGGCACCGCCCAGGCGCCGGCGGAACACGTGCTCCTCCACGATGAAGCTGAACGGCACGTGCACCCGCTCGTACAGCACCCGTTGACGCTTCATCCGGGCTTCGACCTGTGTCTCCAGCTGCTCGTCGGACAACAGCGGAATGCCGTTCTCGAACACCGCCCGCGCGTACGCCTCCGACTGCAGCATGCCCGGCACCAGCCGGCACTCGTACGTGCACAGGCTCACCGCCACCTTCTCCAGCCTGGCCCACTGCCGGAACCAGGCCGCCAGGCCCGCCTCCCCGCGGCTCAGGAACGGTGCCGCCTTCCTCAGGGCACCCGTGTTGCCGGTCGCGCCCTCGGCCCGGTCCACGAACGACTCGTCCGGCATGCGACGCCCCAACTCGACCGATTCCACGGTGTGTTTGGAGAAGCGGACGAGTTCGCCGAACTGGACCCTGCTGAGCCCCGCGTGTTCGCGCAGGGCCTGGACGACGGCCCCGAAGGTTCGCAGACTGTCCGAAGGATCGGGCTCCCGTTCCGCCTCGCAGACCGCCGGCAGGTCGTCGTTGTCACCCGCGCCGCCGTTCGTCGTCATCCGCGGCCACCTCCAGGTCCGTACGTACAGATGCATGGTGAGCGCCGGCCGCATCCCCTCGGCCCGGCAGCACTCAGCGTGACGACAACGACCGCGTACTGTCCACCGATTGTGCCCGTACGCTGACGCAGCGTACGGGGTTGATGTATGGTTCGCGCCCTGACGGCTGCGGGACCGTGGGAGCCATGACGACCACCGCTCCCCGATCCGCGCTCCCCGTACGCACGTTCGCCCAGCTCCTGTCGTCCACGCGCCGGGGCGCCCGACTGGCCCGGCTGCTCGCCGCCGGGCAGTTGCGGGACTGGGAGGTGTCACCCGGCGTGACGGAGCGCGCCGAGCAGGTCGTGGCCGAACTCGCGGCGAACGCGGTCCTGCACGGCCGGGTCCGGGGGCGGGACTTCCGCGTCACGCTCACGCTGGACCCGGCGATCGGCGTCCTCAGGATCGCGGTCACCGACGCGCGCGGCGAGCGCCGCCCCTCCCCCGTCCCGACGCACCGCACGGACGACCCCGATGCCGGACGGGGCCTCCTCCTCGTCGCCGCGCTCACCGACCACTGGGGCACGGAGCCGTACCCACCGGGCGGGAAGACCGTATGGGCGGAGCTCGCTCTGCGCGCTCCTGTACGGGCGGCGTCGACGCCGCCGGCGAGCGCGTGACCGCCGGACGCGCGGGCAGACGCCGCGCCGGCGATCGGACCGGCTCGCCGGTGGGCTCGCCGTGGAGGTCGGCGCGGGGGTCGTCGAGTCCGATGATCTCGACGGTCGTGCCGCGCTGCGCGTACGTGGTCTCGATGGCGTCGAGGGCGGCGGAGGAGGCGTCCCGGATGTGGGCGGCGGACAGGTCGATGACGGCCTGGGGCGCGTCGCCGCGGTTCACAGGCTCGAGAGCGTTTGCGGGCAGAGGGTTTTGATCATGGTGTTGGTCCAGCGGACCTGTCGCAGGGTCCGGGGGTGGCAGGCCGACGCGAGCTCGAGGGCCTCGTCGTCGCGGGTCGCCTGGGCGAGCTGGGCGAGCATCTCCCAGTACAGGGAGTTCTCCGCGGCTTTCAGGTGCAGGTCGCGCAGGTCGCGCAGGAGCAGCAGGCCGGGCTCCGGGCGGCGGCCCGGGGCTTCGGCGGCGTTCTCCTTCAGCGCCGCCAGGAGTCCCGGTGAGGAGTCGTCCTGGTGCGGCTCGGCGAGGTCCAGGCCGCGGTGGCGGGCGGTCCCGGTCACGCGCTCGACGTGCTCGCGCGACCAGGCCGCGAGGTCGGTCGCCACGTGGTGGACCTCGTGGTCGGCGGAGTGACGCCCGGCGACCGCCAGCAGGTCGTCGGCGAGCTCCTGTTCGCCGTGGTGGATCGCACGCAGGACGAGCTCGACGCCGTTCACGCGTCGCTCCTTCCGCCGTCGTTCCAGGCCGGATCGGCGGTCTCGGACACCATGGCCGCGGCGCCTCCCTCGGTGGCGGGCGCGTCGCCGGTGCGGTGCGGGGCGGACGCGGTGGTCGTGGGCGCGCGGGACGTGGTGCCGTCGGACCGTTCGACGAGGCGAAGGGCGGCCGCGGCGGTCTTGAAGAGCGGCTGCTTGGAGACGGGGTCCCAGTCGGTCACGGTGGTCTCGTTCGCGGCGCGGCCCGGTGTGGTGGCGTCGGGGGCGTGGCCGGCCGGGGTGTCCCAGTAGCCGTAGTGGAACGGTACGAAGAGGAGTCCCGGCCGGATGTCGGTGATCCTGAGCCGGGCCCGGAGGAGGCCCCGCGGGGTCGACACCTCCATGAGGTCTCCTTCGCGGGCGTCGAGGGCGCGGGCGTCCCCGGCGGACGCCTCGACCCACACGTCGGGGGCCGCGGCGTTCAGCTGGGGCGCGCGGCCGGTCTTGGTGCGGGTGTGGAAGTGGTAGAGGGTGCGGCCGGTGGTGAGCTGGAAGGGGTACTCGCCGCCGGGCTCCTCGTGGGGCGGCAGGTACTCGGCGGCCTTCAGGACGGCTCTGCCGTCGGGGTTGAGCGAGCGGTACTCGACGGCTTCGACGGTCGCCCCGGTGACGAGGTCCTTCCCGTAGGACTCGCACACGTCCGGGTGCGCCCAGGTGATGCCCTCCCCGTACAGGCGCGGTGTGCCTTCGGGTGCCCGGTCGTTGCAGGGCCACTGGACGCCGGTGCCGCCGCGCAGCTTCGCGTGGCTCAGGCCCGTGTAGTCGCACGGCCGGCCCGCGCTGCAGCGTTTCCACGCCTCGAAGGCGGACTCCGGATCGTGCCAGCCGACGAGCGGGGCGCCGTCCTTGTCGCGGAAGTCCATGCGCCGGGCGTAGTCCAGGAAGATGTCGAGGTCCGGCCTGGCTTCGCCGGGCGGTTCGACGGCCTTGTCGGAGAGGTGGACGGTCCTGTCCGCGTTGGTGAAGGTGCCGGTCTTCTCTCCCCAGGTCGCCGCGGGCAGGACGACGTCGGCGAGCCGGGCGGTCTCGGTGAGGAACAGGTCCTGGGCGATCACGAAGAGGCGGTCCTGGGCGAGGATCGCACGGATGCGGGAGAGCTCCGGCAGGGAGACGGCCGGGTTGGTGCCGCTGATCCACAGCATGCGCAGGGACCCCTGCTCGGCGTAGCGGAACATCTGCATCGCGTGGGTGGGCGGGCCGTAGTGCGGGATCGTCTTCGGGTCGACGTTCCACACCCGGGCCAGGTCGGCGACGTGCTCGTCGTTCTGCCAGTTCCTGAAGCCCGGCAGGTCACCGTTCGCGCCGCACTCCCGGGTGTTCTGGGCGGTGGGCTGCCCGTTCATCTGCAGGACCCCGGCGCCGGGGCGGCCCAGCATGCCGCGGATCAGGTGCAGGTTGTTCACCTGCACGGCCGCCGCGGTCGCCTGGTGGGACTGGTAGACGCCCTGCAGGACGGTCGACAGCAGCCGCTCCGCCGCCCCCAGGATCTCCGCCGCCTCCTGGATGCGGGCGGCGGGCACGTCGCAGACGTCCGCGGCCCACTCGGGCGTGCAGGAGGCGAGGCGGGCCTTCAGCTCGTCGAAGCCGACGGTGTGGGCCTCGACGTAGCCGGTGTCGACGCGGCCGGTGCGGATGACCTCGTACAGGAGGGCGTTCAGCAGGGCGACGTTCGTCCCCACGCGCGGAGCGAGATGGACGGAGGCCCTGCGCGCCACCCGGGTCGGGCGGGGGTCCACACACACCAGGCGGGGCGGGTCGCCGCCCTCCAGCCGGTCCAGGATCCGCATCCACTGCACCGGCTGAGTCTCGGCGAGGTTGTGTCCGAACAGGGCGATGACGTCCGCGTGGTCGATGTCGTCGTAGCTTCCCGGCTGTCCGTCGCAGCCGAACGACTCCTTCAGTGCCTCGGCCGCCGTCGACGTGCAGAGCCGCGTGTTCCCGTCCAGGTGGTGGGTGCCGATCCCGGCCCGGGCCAGCACCGCGAGGGTGTAGTACTCCTCCAGGAAGAGCTGCCCGGAGGTGTAGAACCCGATCGCCCCGGGCCCGCGCTCCTCCAGCAGCTGCCGGGAACGGGCGACGATCCGCTCCATCGCGGTCTCCCAGTCCGTCTCCACGAGCCGTCCGTCCACTCGGACCAGGGGCCGTGTGAGCCGGTCCCGGGCGGCGTTGGCCTGCCAGCCGAAGAGGTCCTTGGGGCCGAGGCGACCGTGATTGACGCGGTCGACCGCCCGTCCCCGCACGCCGACGATCCGGCCCTCCTTGACCGCGATGTCCATGGCGTCACCGTCGGAATGCAGGATCGAGGCGGCCTGCACCCACCTGTCCACCGACTCCGGCGCGACACCGTCCGCCAGATAGGTGTCCACGCGGGCAGGCCACGGACGGCCGCGGTCGTACGGCGTACGGCTGCCCCACGGTCGTGCGATCCGGTCCACCGACCCGTCCATTCCGCCTCCGTACGTCGCCGCCGAGTGCTGCCCGGCCTTGCGGGTGCCCGCCCCCGTCCTGGCTCACACCATGCCTTCCTCCGTCCCCTCTCGCCCCTTTTCGCCCGGGGCACGCCCGTCAGCTGGAGGGCGGTGCGCGGGGCGCGACGGTCCCGGCGGCTGTGGCATGTACAGGACGGCACGAGGGGCCGGACCGAGGCGCCGCGGGCCTCCTCTCGGCTGTCCGTCTCGGCGCGGTGGACGCTCGGACATCTTTCCAAGACGGGAGGATATTCAACGGCTCGTTCGATCTTCATTAATGTGGAGGCAGAGCGGGGCGCTCGCCCCGATTCCCCCCATGTGAAAGGGAGTTCGACATGCGTGCTGTCATCCAGAAGTCCTTCGGCGGCCCCGAGGTCCTGGAGCTCGCCGAGAGGGACAAGCCCGCCCCGCTCGGCGGCGAGGTCCTGGTCCGGGTGCACGCGAGCGGCGTCAACCCGGTCGACGTGGCGGTGCGCTCCGGTGCCTACCCGCTGCTCGGCGAGCCGCCGTTCGGTGTGGGCTGGGACATCTCCGGTGTCGTCGAGGAAGCCGGACCGGGTGCTCGCTTCAAGGCCGGCGACGAGGTCTTCGGGCTGCCGTTCTTCCCGCGAGCCGCCACCGGCTACGCCGACTACGTGGCCGTGCCCTCGCGCCAGGTGGCCCGCAAGCCCGCGACGCTCGACCACGTGCAGGCCGCCGCCGTGCCGCTCGCCGCCCTCACCGCCTGGCAGGGCCTGGTCGACGCCGCCCGAGTCGCCGAAGGGCAGCGGGTGCTGGTCCACCGGGCGGCCGGTGGCGTCGGCCACTTCGCGGTCCAGATCGCCAAGGCGCGCGGGGCCCACGTCATAGCCCTGGCGAGCGCCGCCAACCACGATTTCGTCCGTGAACTCGGGGCGGACGAGATCGTCGACTACCGCACCACCGACTACACCGAAGCGGTCAAGGACGTCGACGTCGTCTTCGACTCCAGCTCCGAGGGCGAGCGCGCGCTCGGCGTCCTCAAGCCCGGCGGCACCCTGGTCAGCATCATGGAGCACTGGAACACCGAGCTCGCCGCCCGCGTCGAGGCCGAGGGCCGCCACTTCGCCGGGATCTCGGTCGAACCGGACTACGCCTCCCTGGAGGCGATCGCGGCCCTGATCGACGCAGGCCGCATCCGCCCGCACGTCTCCGCGACGCTCCCGCTCGAGGAGGCGGCCAAGGCCCACGAACTGGTCGGTTCGGGCCGCACCCGCGGCAAGGTCGTCCTGACGGTGGCCTGAGCGGGGCGGGTCGGAGTGCGGTGGAATACCGGAAGACGAGGGAGAGGAGCGGGAGTTGGACATCCTCACCGAGGTGCTGTCCTCGATGCGGACCGGCCGACCGGTCTCCGTCCGGACCACCGGACGTGCGCCGTTCGGACTGAGGCTGCCCCCCGTGGCCGGTGCGGGTTTCCACGTGGTGCTGTCGGGCACGTGCTGGCTCGTCCCGCTGGAGGACGCGGCGCAGCAGCCGTCCCTCCCGCTGGGACCGGGCGACGTGGTCTTCCTGCGGAACGGCCGCGGGCACATCCTGGCCGACCACCCCGACACCCCGGCCGAGGTCGAGCGGGAGTCCCAGTTCAGTCCGGGCTCCCCGCTCGGCACGGTCACCATCGGCGGCGCCGGCGCCCGCACCAACCTGCTGTGCGGGAACTACCACCTCGACCAGGCCCGTCCGCACCCCCTCGTACGACAGTTGCCGGAGATCATCCATCTCCCCGCGAACCCCGTCCGGCATCCCGAACTCTCCTCCGCGATCCAGCTGTTGCGCGCGGAGCTGGAGCAGCCGCGGCCGGGCTCGGCCGGCATCGTGCCGGCGCTGATCGACTCGCTGCTCCTCTACATCCTGCGCGCCTGGCTGGAGCAGGGTCCGGCCGCGCGGGCCAGGGGCTGGGCGGCCGCGCTCGGTGACACGGCGGTCGCGCCGGTCCTGGCGGCGATCCACGCGGAGCCGGGTGCCCCGTGGACCGTGGAGTCGCTGGCCGCCCGCGCGGGCCTCTCCCGCGCGGCGTTCGCCCGCCGGTTCAACGACCTGGTCGGCGAGCCGCCCATGGCGTACCTGACCCGCTGGCGCATGACGACCGCCGCACGGATCCTCCGAGAGTCCGAGGACCCGCTGTCCGCGATCGCCGCACGCACCGGCTACGGCTCCGAGTACGCCTTCGCCAAAGCCTTCAAACGCGAGTACGGGCAGGCCCCGGGTGGTTACCGGCGCGAGGCGCGCGCGGCCTGACCTGGGGTCACGGGAAGCGACGCCGGGACGATGGGGGCGGCCGGAGCGGCTCCCCCATCCCGACCCGATATGACCACCATCCCGACCCGTCATGACCACCGTCCCGACCCGCCATGACGCTGCCGGGACGCACCGTGGCTCCTCGTCGTCGCGCCCGCCGCCGTCCGGACGACGATCGCCGGCATTCCGTCCCGGCGGCCTCACCCCAGCGGGTGGAGCCGACGGGGCGGGCGTCACCCTTCGGCAGGTCGAACGGGGAGTGCCCGCGGCCTCCCCGAGAGGTGGCGAGCGGGGCGCACGAGGCCGGACTTCCGCGCGTAGCACCGGAGCGGTGGCGTCGCCGGGCCGGGCGGCCCCGGCCCGCGGCACACGGCGCACGGCGATCAGAACGCGCGCACCGCGGGCGGCATGCCCGGGAAGTCCGCGGACGCGCTCACCGACGCCCACTTCTCGACGTCGTCGAGCGCAGCGCGGTAGACGCGGGTCAGATTGCGAACCGCCTCGGCACCGAGCGGGAGCCGGAGCGGCGCGTCGGGGGTGTCGAGCACGTCGCGGATCACCCGGGCGGCGCGTGCCGGGTCTCCCTCCTGGATGCCGTCGGCCTCGGCCATGTTGGCGCGCACGGTACCGATGACCTCGTCGTACGAGGAGCTCTGCTGCGCCGTGTTGAGGACGTCGGCGGCGTTGAACGCGGTGCGGAAGCGACTGGGCTCGGCGATGAGGACGCGGATGCCGAACGGTGCGACCTCGCCGGCGAGGGCTTCCGACCAGCCCTCGAGGGCGAACTTCCCGGCCGAGTAGCTGCCGACGGCGGGGAAGGACATCCGCCCTCCCTGGCTGCTCATCTGCACGATCGCGCCCGAGCGACGCTCCCGCATGTGGGGCAGGACCGCACGCACATAGGCGGCCGGGCCGAACAGGTGCTGCTCGAGCATGGCCCGCAGCGCGGCATCCGTGATCTCTTCGGCGGCGCCCACCTGTCCGGCACCGGCGTTGTTGACGAGCACGTCGACGCGCCCGAACACGTCCAGCGCCCGCCGCACGACCGCGGCCGCTCCCGCCGTGTCGCGCACGTCGTGCTCGACGGCGAGGAGCCGATTCCCGTACCGTGCCTTGAGCCCGTCGAAACGGTCGGCCCGCCGCGCGGTTCCGACCACGTGCTCGCCGGCCGCGAGCGCCGCCTCGGCGAGCGCGAGGCCGAGGCCCGAACTCGCGCCGGTGATGATCCATGTCTTCGTCTGGTTCGTCGTGGTCATGGACCCGACGCTAGGCCTTCGAGTGCGCTCGAAGGCAAGTCGCGTTCGCCGAGAGGGACTTCGCTCTCAAGACGATCGCGCAGCCGGTGATCCGGGTCGGGCAGAGTGCGGGCAGCACGGCGCGGGGCCGCGACCGGCCCCCCGTTCCGGTCGCGGCCCCGTCCAGGCGGGTGCCGAGGTCGGTCACGAGCCGCAGGAGGGCGCCTGGGTCGTCGTGCCGAGCTGGATGAGCGCGGGAGCGGGGGCGCAGCAGCCGCCGCCGTCCCCCGCCTGCTCGGTGTCGGGCTGGTCGAACAGGCCGGCACCGCCGCACACTCCGGTCTCCGGAAGGACGAGCTCGACGCGTTGCGCGGACTCGTGGTCGCCGGCGATCGCGGCGACGACGGAGCGGACCTGCTCGTAGCCGGTGAGGGCGAGGAAGGTCGGGGCGCGGCCGTAGGACTTCATGCCGACCAGGTAGACGCCCTTCTCCGGGTGGGAGAGCTCGTTCACGCCGTGCGGGTAGACGGTGCCGCAGGAGTGCTGGTTGGGGTCGATCAGGGGGGCGAGTGCCACCGGGGCCTGGAGGCGCTCGTCGAGTCCGAGGCGGAGTTCGCCGAGGAAGGACAGGTCGGGACGGAAGCCGGTGAGGACGATGACCTCGTCGACCGGGTCGAGGCGGCGGCCGTCCTCGGCCACCAGGACCAGGCGCTCGCCGTCCCGCTCGATCGCCTCGGTCCGGAAGCCGGTGACGGCGTCGGCGTGGCCCTCGTCGACGGCGGCCTTGGCTGCGAGGCCGAGGGCGCCGCGGGCGGGGAGCTGGTCGGCGGTGCCGCCGCCGAAGGTGGAGCCGGAGATGCCGCGGCGCAGGATCCAGACCGCCTTCGTGCCCGCGCCGTCCTCGGCGGCGGCCAGCCCGGCGAGCGAGGCGAGCGCGGTGAAGGCGGAGGCGCCGGAGCCGATGACGGCGGTGCGCTTGCCCGCGTATCGGGCACGGACGGCCGGGTCCTGGAGGTCGGGGACGCGGTAGGTGACGCGGTCGGCGGCGGCCTTCTCGCCGAGGGCCGACAGGCCGGAGGCGCCGGCCGGGCTGGGGGTCGCCCAGGTGCCGGATGCGTCGATCACCGCGCGGGCGAGGATCCGCTCCTCGCAGCCTTCGGCGTGGGTGACGTGGACGACGAACGGCTGGGTCTCGCGGTCGGCGTCGACGATCCGGTCGCGGCCGGCGCGGGAGACGCCGGTGACCGTCGCGCCGAAGCGGACCTTGTCGCCGAGAACGCCGGCCAGCGGCTGGAGGTACGTCTCCGCCCAGTCACCGCCGGTCGGATACGTCTTCGCGTCGGGCTTCACCCAGCCGGTCGGCGCGAGGAGCTTCTCGGCGGCCGGGTCGGTGAGCTCGCCCCAGGTCGAGAAGAGTCGCACGTGTGACCACTCGCGCACTGCGGCACCCGCCCGGTCACCGGCTTCCAGGACGAGGGGTTCGAGGCCGCGGTCGACGAGGTGGGCGGCGGCGGCCAGGCCGGCGGGGCCCGCTCCGATCACGAGGATGGGCAGCTGGTCGGTGGCGGTGGCGTTCACGACGATTCCCCTCTTTGCTTCGACGTCTGTCGATGGCTTGTGCAGCCAGCATGACACCTGTATCGACACTCGTCAACATAGACATTCATCAAATCTACAGACCCCGGGCCGCACCCCGGACGAAGCGGCACTGGGCCGCTGGTTCGACATGTGTCAACATAGACATATGCCGAATGTCGCTGCGCTGCCGCTGATCCAGCCCGAGGTCGAGCCCTGCTGCCCGCCGCTGGCCGAGCGCCCCCTGACCGCCGACGAGGCCGAGCGGACCGCGAAGATGTTCAAGGCGCTGGGCGATCCGGTCCGGCTGCGACTGTTCTCCGCGGTCGCCTCGCACGAGGGCGGCGAGGCGTGCGTGTGCGACATCTCCGATGTCGGCGTCTCCCAGCCGACCGTCTCGCACCACCTGAAGAAGCTGAAGGAGGCCGGGCTGCTCTCCTCCGAGCGGCGCGGCACGTGGGTCTACTACCGGGTCGAGCCGGCCGTCCTCGCCGCGATGGGCGCGCTGCTCACCAAGGCGGCGGCCGCGTGACCGTCCCGACCGTGACCGGCTCTTCCCCGGGTCAGGGAGCGCGTACGCCGGAACCGCGTGGGGCGGGCTCAGCCCGGAGGGGTCGTCACGATGTCGGGCGCGAGGTCCAGGAGCAGGAGCGCCGCCGCCACGTGGGTCGGGTTGTCCTCCACCTTGACGGCCGAGAGCTCGTTGGCGCGGGAGACCCTCCGTTCGACGGTGTTGCGGTGCGCGTAGAGGTTGGCGGCCGCCCGGGTGGTGTTGAAGCCGCACTGCACGTAGGTGAGCAGGGCCTGCCGTAGCGCCGTGTCGGCCTCGGTCAACGGCCCGAGGGTGTTGATGACGAACCTGCGCGCGCCGGAACGGTCCTTCGTGAGCGCGTCGATCAGCTCGACGTCGGCGTAGGCGGTGAGGCGCCGGTCGGACCCGAGCCGGACGACCAGCGCCTGTGCGGCGAGGGCGTCCTGGTGGCTGGACCGGAATCCTTCGAGTCCGCGTCCCGGTCTTCCCACCGCCGCGCGAACGGGGTCGGTCGCCGCGAGGGCCTTCTCCACGTGGTGAAGGTCCGGGACGGCCTCTCCCGAGAGCCAGATCCACTGCGACGTGGCACTGGCACGCGCCACCAGGGCGCTCCGGCCGCCGGCGGCGGAGCGCACGGCCGAGATCGCCTCGTTCAGGGCATCGGCCTGCCGGGGGTCGTCGATCCACAGCACGAGGCCCACGTGCCACCGCGCCATCCGGTAGCGCAGGCGCCCCTCGGCGAGGTCTTCCGGCATCGGCGCCCCGCTCGCGATCAGCTGGATCATCGCGATCCCCTCGGCATCCGTGTTGCCCATCGCCGCGGCGAGGCCGGCTTGGCGCAGGGCCGCCACCGAGTCGAGGGCGTACTGCACCATCGACTGCGCCGTCACGTCGAGGACCCCGACGAGAAGACCGGGGTCGGTGCATTCCGCCACGCATTCCTCGAGCCATCGCCGCCAGCCGATCCCCAGCGCCACGCGCCAGGCGACGGCGAAGTCGGGCGCGATGCCCCGGGAGACGAGGTCGTTGATGTACGCCGTGGTCCTCGGGCCGACGTAGGGCTCCACCCTCCGTCCCGGTTGCTGGACGTTCGCGGTCAGCCATTGGACGAGGTCGGAGCGGTTGAGCGCGCGATCCTCCTCGACCAGCGAGGCGTCCGCGAGGAGGGCGGGATCGTTCTGGGCGACGAGAGAGGGCTTGGCGAAGGCGTCGATCAGGGCGTCCGTTTCGGTCAGCAGGCGCTGACACAGTGACCTGATCGCTTCGGCGACCTCGCGGGAGGGCGCGGGCCACAGCTCTTCCATGCGTTCAGTGTCCCCCTGATCCTGGGAGGCGGACGCTCCCGACATGCGGTGTCACAGGCAGCCGCAGGACCCCCCGGTGACAGGACGGACGGCCACGGCGGGGGTCGTCGGCCCGCCCGCGAAAGCGGGCGGCGGGCACGGCAGGGCCTCGGGAGACAACCGGGTGCATGGAGCTCCAAGGGTGTGGTGTTTAGTGCGACTAAACCGGCGGAAGATCTACCACGCCGCCGGTGGTGCTGCAAGAGGTACGGCGTCGCCACCCCCTGGAGGGGCTTCGGCCACCGTGACGCGCATGCCTTAGCCTCGTGTCACGGAGGGGGCCCGCCCGAGGCGGCCTGTCGCCCGATGGGGACACGACCTCGACTCTGCACGGGCGGTGAGCACACGATGTCCATCGAGAACAACGGGGAAGCAGGCGGCGCTGCCGGGAAGTCCCCCGTCCTCGAAGCGTCCACAGGCGCGCAACTGCGGGCGATCAGGCTCAGCCGCGGGCTGTCGTTGACGGAGGTCGCGCACCAGGCGGACGTCACCAAGGGCTTCCTGAGTCAGCTGGAGCGCGGTCTCACCAACGTGTCCGTCCCGACGCTGTTGCGCGTCTGCGAGGTGCTGCGGATCGGTGTCGGCGAGCTGTTCGCCCACCCGGAGGAGCAGGTCGTGGAGGGCGGAAGTCGCATCGACATGGGCGGCGAGGGCGTGGCCGAGTACCTGCTCACGCCGGCCGACACCACGGCGTTCCAGGTCTTCCGTTCCGTGATCGAACCGGGCGGGGGCACCGGGGGCCCCTATCGGCTCGACACCGGCACGATCTTCGCGATGGCACTGAGCGGCTCGACCCGCCTGATCGTCGGAGGCGAGACCCGGATGCTGTCGGCCGGGGCGTCCACGTCGTTCTCCGGGCGGACGCTCCACCAGTTCGACAATCCGGGTACGACGGTGAGCGAGGTCCTGTGGGTCCTGTCGCCTCCCCTGCCACGCGCGGCGCGAAGGCCCGCCTAGGAAGGCGTGTGTCGCACGTCCCGTCTGCCCGGCGGGCAGACGACGCTCCTTTCGACACACGCCCCAGGCCGTGCTCAGCCGTCCCTTCCGGATCTTGGCCGGGTCCGTGGCGTCTGGTGCGGCCTGTCCGACCCGGATCCGAAAGGAACGGCCTACAGGCGTTCGTAGTGGGCGGGCCGGCGCGCCCGCAGGACGAGGGCCTGCACCGCGCCGGCCACGGCCGAGAGGGCGACGAGACCGCCGATCACCCAGGCGCCCGTGGTGGTGCCGACGAGGAGCGGGAAGTTGGCGACCATCATGCAGACCACACAGGCCAGGCCGAGGAAGGCCACGGCCGGGGCCACGACCGTGCGCCACACCGGCTGCCGCTCGTCGGCGCGCCGGAAGAAGCCGATCACCGCGAGGCTGGTGGCCGCCATCAGCAGGACGATGCCGAGGGTGGCGGCACCGGAGAACCAGGCGTAGAGGTCCCCGATGGGGTCCAGGCCGAGCGCGGCGACGACGAGCGTGGTGACGAACGCGACCGCCGAGGCGACCGCCGAGGAGGCTGACGGCGCGCGGTGCCGGGGGTGGACGACGCCCAGCGCTGCCGGGAGCGCTCCGGCCCGGGCCAGTGCGAACTGGTAGCGCGTCACGACGTTGTGGAAGGCCAGGACACAGGCGAACTGGCTGGTGATCAGGAGGAGTTGCATGGCGTCGGCCCAGACGGACCCCACGTAGCTCTGCGCCAGCCCGAGGACCAGGCCCTCGGGGTCGGTCCGCGCGGCTCCGACCACCGCGTCGACGCCGGCACCCACCACGATCGCCCACACGGTGAACGAGTAGAAGACCCCGATCACCAGGATCGCGACGTACGTCGCCCGTGGGACCGTGGCGTCGGGGTCCTTCGCCTCGTTGCGGAACACGGCCGTCGCCTCGAAGCCGATGAACCCGAAGATGGCGAACATGACACCGAGGCCCAGGGAGCCGGTCCCCACGATCGAGGGCGCCAGCGGCTCGGCCGTGAGGCCATGGGCGCCGCCGTGGCCCACGATGCCTGCGTCCATGACCAGGAGCAGCAGGGATTCCAGTACGAGCACGGCACCGAGCACCTTGGCACTCAGCTCGATGTCGCGGTGGCCGAGGAAGGCGATGACGCCGAGCGAGACGAGCGCCCACGACCACCACGGGGTGCCGACGTCGGCGTACCGCTCGAGGACGTTGCTCGTCGCGACGCCGACGTAGGCGTTCACCCCGACGAGGAGCAGCGTGTACGAGAAGAGCGCGAGGGTCGCGGCCGAGAGACCGGGTATGCGGCCCAGTCCCGCCTGGACGTAGGCGTAGAAGGCGCCCGCGTTGCGTACCCGTCCGGCCATCAGCGTGAAGCCCACGGCGAAGACCAGCAGCATCACGGTGGACAGCGCGAAGTACAGCGGCATGCCCGGGCTGCCGCTCACGGCGAAGGCGAGCGGCACCCCGCCGGCCACCAGCCCGAGCGGCGCCGCCGCGGCGACGACCATGAACACGATCTGCGAGACGCCGAGCCCGCGGTCGAGCGGGTTGCCCGATCCCGCTGCACCGCCGGGTGCTTCGACGTGCCCTGTCTGGGAGAGGTCGGTCATCTGGACCACCTTTCGGCTCACGGGCCGGTGCCGGCTCGTGCTGGGTGGATGAGGGAGTGCGCGGGGCGGTGCGCCCCCGCGCGACGAACCGGAGCGGCTTTCGCGCGGCGGGGCGAGGAGATCCGGCTTCCGTCCCTCCGGCTCGGGGCCGGGAAGGCGCGGCCGCGAGGGGGACCCGGGCTGCCCGTCGCTTCCGCTCGACCGCAACGAGGTGTTTAGTGCGACTAAACCCGGGGCCAAAGCTCTACCACTCCGGCCCCGCCGCCGCAATGGCTGCGGCAAGACCGGCGCCCCACGACCCCCGCCAGTCGCTCCGCCCTACGAAGAGCCCGACCGTGGTCGCGGCCGAGGTCGCGGCCCCGGCCCGGCCGCGGTCTCGGACGCGGTCCCGGCCCCGGCCCCGGCCGAGATGTCGGTCTCGGACACGGCCGAGGTCGCGGACGCGGCCCCGGCCCCGGCCGAGATGTCCGTCTCGGCCGCGGTCTCGGACGCGGTCCCAGCCCCGGCCGCGGGTCGCGGCGCGGGCGTCGGCCACCGTACGGGCGCAGCGGTGCGGTCGGCCTGTGCATCGTGCACCGGGCCCGGGCGAAGCAGGTGCCCGCTGTCGTTCTCGCAGGCGGTCGCGGCTCGCGACAGTGAGGTAACCGCCACAGGAACAGCGAGGAAACGCCATGACAGCTGAGGTGTTGGACGCCGTCGAGGAGTTCGACGTGGTGATCATCGGAGCCGGGATCTCCGGCATCGGCGCGGCCACCTATTTCAGCCGGGAGCTCCCCGACAAGTCGCTCGCCGTGCTGGAAGCGCGCGACGACATCGGGGGGACCTGGGACCTGTTCCGCTATCCCGGCATCCGCTCGGACTCCGACCTCCACACGTTCGGATACGCGTTCAAGCCCTGGCGCCACGAAGCCGCGATCGCGGACGCTCCCCTCATCAAGGAGTACCTCCACGAGACCGTCGAGGAGAACCGCCTGGAGCGCGTCCTCAGGCTCCGCCACCGGGTCGTCCGCTCCGAGTGGTCCACGGCGGACTCGCGGTGGACCCTCACCGTCGAGACGCCGGACCCCGCCACGGGAGCGGTCCGGACCAAAACGGTCCACGCCGGATGGGTCTTCGCCGCCACCGGCTACTACCGGTACGACGAGGGGTTCTCCCCGGAGTTCCCGGGGCGGGACGACTTCGAGGGCCGGATCGTCCACCCGCAGCACTGGCCCGAGGGGCTCGACTACCGCGACAAGAAGGTCGTGGTCATCGGCAGTGGCGCGACCGCGATCACGCTGGTGCCGGCCATGACCACCGGGGCGGGCGCCGCCCGCCACGTCACGATGCTGCAGCGCACTCCCACGTACGTCATGCCGCTCCCCCGGGTCGACAAGGTCGCCCTGGCGCTCACGAAGCTGCTCGGAGAAGAGCGCGGGTACGCCGTGACGCGGTTCAAGAACATCTGGACCGAGCACGCCGTCGTGAAGGGCCTGCGGACCTTCCCCAAGGCAGGACGGGCCTTCATCCGGCGCGAGAACGTCAAGCGCCTTCCCAAGGGATTCGACGTCGACAAGCACTTCAACCCGCCGTACGACCCGTGGGACCAGCGGCTGTGCGTGGCACCGAACGGCGACTTCTTCGACGCGATCAAGGAAGGCAGGGCCTCCGTCGTCACCGACGCCGTGGCGCGGTTCAGCAAGCGCGGCATCGTCCTCGCCTCGGGCGAGGAACTGGAAGCCGACATCATCGTCACCGCGACGGGGCTGAACCTGCGGCTCTTCGACGGCATGCCCATCATCGTCGACGGACGCCAGGTCGACCTCGCGGACGCGCTCTGCTACCGCGGCATGCTGTTGAGCGGCATGCCGAACTGGGCGATGGCGATCGGCTACACCACCTCGTCCTGGACGCTCAAGGTGAGCCTGATGTGCCGTTACTTCATCGATCTGGTCCGGCACATGGACGCCCGGGGGTACGACACGGTGGTCCCGGTCGCGCCGTCGGGGACGCAGCGCAGGCCGGTCATGGACCTTCAGGCCGGGTACGCCAAACGCGCCGAGAAGCTCATGCCCAAGCAGGGCCCCGAGAAGCCCTGGCGGATGGCGATGTCCTACCCCGAGGACGCCAGGGCGCTGCGCGGCCCGGTGGCCGACGAGCACCTCGAGTTCGGCACCCGTCGGGCGGCCGCGCGGACGCCCGGTGCGAGGCGGACCACCCATGCCTGAGACGAGCGGCGCCGAGGGCGTCGACCGGTTCGCGGCCCTGCCGTCCGGGGTGACGATCTGCTTCCGGGACTTCGGCGACGAGGCCGACCCCGCCATCCTGCTCGTCGCCGGATTGGGCGAGGACCTCACCTTCTGGACCGACTCGTTCTCCGGCTCGCTCGTCGCCCGCGGCTTCCGGGTCGTCGCGATCGACAACCGGGACGTCGGCCAGTCGACGTTCGTCTCCGCACCCCCTCCCGCGCTCTGGCGCCAGATCGCCGCGCGTCCGCGCGGCGACGCGTACGCGCTGGCCGACATGGCCCAGGACGCCGTCGGTGTGCTCGACCATCTCGGGATTCCCCGGGTGCACCTGGTGGGGCGGTCGATGGGCGGGATGATCGCGCAGACGATCGCGGCCACGGCGCCCGAGCGCGTGCTGTCGCTGACCTCCCTCTACTCGACCACCGGGGCGAAGAAGGTGGGCCGGCCGGCGCTGTCGACGATCCGGCTCCTCGCCGCCCCGCCGGCGAGGACCAGAACCGCGACGGTCCGCGCCCACCTGCGGCTCACCCGGCACGTCGCGGGAACGGGATACCCCATCGACGACGTGGCCGAGGCGGCCATCGCGGCGCGCGGCTGGGACCGCAGCGCCGGCGACCCCGCGGCCGGCGTGGCGCGCCAGATCCAGGCGATCCAGCGCTCCGGAGACCGGACGAGCCAGTTGCGCACGATCACGGCCCCGACGCTCGTCATCAACGGAGACCGGGACCTGCTGGTCGACCCGAGCGGCGGCGCCGCGACCGTACGGGCGATCCGCTCGGCCCAGCACGTGGTCATTCCCGGCATGGGCCACCACATCCCCGAGGCCCTCGTCGGCCCCGTCACCGAGTACATCGCGCAGCACGCGAACCGCGTGGGCGAAGGAGGAAACCATGTCCGGATCTCGTAAGCCCGGCTCCGGGGACACCACGGTCGACGTCGTGGTCGTGGGTGCCGGCTTCGCCGGTCTGAGCGCCGCCGAGCGACTGGTGAGCACGGGACGGTCCGTCCTGGTCGTGGAAGGCCGCGACCGGGTCGGAGGCCGCTCGTTCTCCGGCGAGGTGGCCGGCGTGAAGGTCGACCTCGGAGCGACCTGGGTGGCCCGGCGCCACACCGCCATCCGGGACCTCGCGAACCGCATGGGGTGCACCACGACCGGCCAGTTCGACCAGGGCCGCAACGTGCTGTGGATGGCCGGCCGCCGCCGCACCTACAGCGGCACCATCCCCAAGGTCTCCCCCGCGACCCTGGTCGACATGGCCCGCATGCAGACGGCCGTGAACAAGCTGGTCGCGACCATCGACATGGACGCCCCGTGGGACACGCCCGGGGCCGGCCGGCTCGACGCCATCTCGTTCGGCGAGTGGCTCGACCGGAAGAACGCGCTGCCCAGCACCCGCGCGCTGATGACCATCGTGAGCAAGGTGCAGTGGGGCTGCGCACCCGGAGACGTCTCCCTGCTGCACGTACTGCGCTACATCCGGGCAGCGGGCGGGCTCGACCACATGCTGGACGTCGAGGGCGGAGCGAACGAGGACCGGTTCGTCGAGACCACCCAGGAGATCGCCAAGCGGCTGGCGGAGCGGCTCGGCGACCGGGTGCGCCTGGACACGCCGGTGCGCCGCGTCACGCAGGACGACGACGGCGTCACCGTCCACACCGACTCCGGCGAGATCCGCGCCGGGTACGCGATCGTCACGGCAGCGCCGGCGCACCGCGCGGCCATCGCCTTCGAGCCCGCTCTGCCCGAGCAGGCCGAAGGGCTCACCCGGACCTGGCGCATGGGCGCGCTGAGCAAGGCGTTCGTGGCGTACGAGAAGCCGTTCTGGCGGGTCGACGGACTCTCCGGCGAGGCGGTGACCGACACCGGGACCGTGTTCATCACCTTCGACGTGTCGCCCGGCCCCGGCGGACCGGGCGTCCTGATGGCCTTCTGCGACCCCCGCGTCTTCGACGGCTTCGCCCCCGGGACCCGACGCGACCTGGTCGTCCGTCAGCTCGTCGACCTCTACGGTCCGCAGGCCCGCAACCCGATCGACTACGTGGACCACTGCTGGGGATCGGAACCTTTCGCCCCGGGCGGCCCCCACCCTGCCGCCGGCCCCCACGCGACCGTGAGCTACGGCAAGGCACTGACCGCGCCCCACGGGCGCGTCCACTGGGCAGGCACCGAGACCGCCGGCGAATGGGCCGGCACCATGAACGGCGCGGTCCTGGCGGGCCAGCGCACCGCCGAGCGCGTCCTCGGTCTCCTGTCCCACGACGTCCGGGCGGGGGTGTCTCGATGAGGGAGGCGCTGTTCCTGCTGGCCGATCTGTGGATGATCTTCGCCGGCTACTTCTACGGAGGGAAGTTCATCCGCCGGTACGGCAACTACCTCCTGGGCCTGGAGTGGATGGTCGTCGCCACGTCGGGCAGCAACTTCCTGCTCTGGTCGCTGCTCGGTGGCGACAGCGGCAGCGTCCTGTACGACCTGGCGTACTTCTTCGACGCGTTCTCCCGGTCGATCGGCATCACGCTCATCCTGATCATGGGCCTGATGCAGGTCACCCACCGCTACAAGCCGAGCGTCGGCGTCGACGTGGGCGTGTTCGGGGCCGCGACCGTGGCCGGCCTGTTCCTCCGGCAGTACCACGGCGCGGACCTCCACACCGGCGGCATCGCGTTCTGGGTCGCCGTGTTCTACGTCGTCGTCAATCTCCTCACGACGGTCTTCCTCGGGTACTTCGTCAAGCGGCTCTGGAGTGCGGGCGCGAAGTGGCCGGCGATCTGGACCGGACTGGTCACGGCCGCCGGAACCGCCATCGCGATCACGTACGACTTCTTCCCCCTGCCGTTCGACGACGCGAACCGCACGATCTTCTACACCGCCGCGCTGGCGACCTGGGGCACCCAGGGATTCGTCTACTTCCGCGCCTACCGCGCACTGCACGACCGCGACGCGGCCCCGGACGCGAACCACCCAGCCCGCACGAGCAGCACCCTCGCATGAACCCCGACCACGAAGAAGGAGTCAGCATGGCGAAGAGGCACGTCTACGCGGTGGTGGACCCCGCCACCGGCAAGCTGGTCAAGGAGTACCCCACCGCGACGGACGAGGTCGTCGACGCGGCACTCGACGCGGCGGCGGAGGCCTACGCGCACTGGTCCCGGCGGACCTCCGTGGCGGAGCGCGCCCGGCTGTTGCACGCCGTCGCCACCCTGCACGAGGAGCGCGGCCGGCAGCTCGCCGAGATCATCCACCGGGAGATGGGCAAGCCGGTGGAGGAGGCCGTCGGAGAGGTCGAGTTCAGCGCCTCGATCTACCGGTACTACGCCGAGAACGCGGAGACGTTCCTCACCGACGAGCCGATCGGGCTTCCGGAGGGGGAGGGCACCGCTTTCGTCCGCCGCCAGCCGGTCGGCGTGCTGCTGGGGATCATGCCCTGGAACTACCCGTACTACCAGGTGGCCCGGTTCGCCGCGCCCAACCTCGCGCTGGGCAACACCATCGTGCTCAAGCACGCGTCGCAGTGTCCGGAGTCGTCCGCGGCCCTCCAGCAGCTGTTCACGGACGCGGGCCTCCCCCCGGGCTGTTACGTCAACGTCCACGCCACCGGCGAGCAGATCGGCCGCGCCATCGCGGACCCCCGCGTGCAGGGCGTCTCCTTCACCGGTTCGGAGCGGGCCGGCGCGCAGGTCGCCGAGCAGGCCGGGCGCAACCTCAAGAAGGTGGTGCTCGAACTGGGCGGCTCGGACCCCTTCATCGTGCTGTCCACCGACGACCTCGACGCCACGGTCCAGGCGGCGGTCGAGGCCCGGTTCGAGAACGCCGGTCAGGCGTGCAACGCCGGGAAGCGCTTCATCATCGCCGAGGACGTCCACGACGCCTTCCTCGACAAGTTCACCGAGCAGGTGCTCGCGCTGACCGACGGCATGGCGCCGCTCTCCTCGGTCGCCGCCGCCGAGTACCTCGAGGAACAGGTCGAGCGAGCCGTCGGCGACGGGGCGACGTTCGTCTCCGCGCGGCGGCGCGAAGGGGCGTACTTCCCGCCCGGCGTGCTGACGGGCGTCTCGCCGGCGTCGCCGTCGGCCGCCGAGGAGCTCTTCGGTCCCGTCGCGACCGTCTTCCGGGCCGGATCCGAGGACGAGGCCGTCGAGCTGGCGAACGGCACCCCGTACGGGCTGGGCTCCTACGTGTTCACGACGGATCCCGAGCAGGCGCTGCGCGTCGCCGACCGGATCGAGGCGGGCATGGTCTTCGTCAACGGCGTCGGCCTCGAAGGCGCGGAACTGCCCTTCGGCGGGGTCAAGTTGTCCGGTTTCGGCCGCGAGCTGGGCCGGGCGGGAATCGACGAGTTCGCCAACAAGAAGCTCATCCGCACCGCTCGGACGTGATCGCCCCGGAGCACGGAAGGAAACCTTTCATGACCATCGCATTCGACGCCGCCGTCTTCAGGACGCCAAACGAACCGCTGACCATCGAGAGAGTGACGATCCCCTCGACGCCGCCGCCCGGCGAGGTGCTCGTACGGCTCCAGGCGAGCGGGGTGTGCCACAGCGACCTCCACGTCCTCCTGGGCGAATGGGAGGCCCCTTCGCCCATGATCCTCGGCCACGAGGGAGCCGGGATCGTCGAGAGCGTCGGCGAAGGCGTCACGACGCTGAGGAAGGGCGACCACGTCGTGCTGTCCTGGACGCCTTCCTGTCGCCGCTGCCGCTACTGCGTCAGCGGCAGGCCCGTCCTCTGCGACATGGTGAGCGAGCACTCGGCGAACCACCTGTCGTTCGACGGCCGGTCCCGGATCACGTCCGCCGACGGGGACGACGTCCTCAGCTTCGCGGGCCTCGGAACGTTCGGCCAGTACACCCTCGTGCCCGAATCGGGCGCGATCGCCGTCCGGGACGACGCACCGTTCCCGCAGGCGGCTCTGGTCGGCTGCGCCGTCACGACCGGGGTCGGCGCGGCCGTCAACACCGCCGGCGTGCGGCCGAGCGACACCGTGCTGGTCCTCGGCTGCGGCGGCGTCGGCCTGAACGCGATCCAGGGGGCCCGGCTCGCCGGCGCGCGGAAGATCATCGCCGCGGACGTCTCCGACGAGAAGCTGGAGCAGGCGCGCGTCTTCGGCGCGACCGACCTGATCAACAACGGCCGCGAGGACTTCGCGGACCGGGTGCGGCAGCTCACCGACGGACGCGGTGTGGAGATCGCCATCGAGGCCATCGGGCTGCCCCGCACCATCGAGGCGGCCTACGAGGTCCTGGCCCGGGGCGGCACGGCGGTGGTCGCCGGGCAGGTGGCGGACGGCCTGAAGGTCTCCATCGATCCCTTCGTCATGTCCGATCAGGAGCTCTCGCTCATCGGCTCGAACTACGGCTCCAGCAAGCCGGCTTCCGACTTCCCGCTGCTGATCGACCACTACATGAACCAACGCATCGACCTGGACTCCCTGGTGACGAGCGTGATCCGTCTGCGGGACGTCAACGAGGCGTTCGACCAGATGAAGCGCGGCATCGGCATCCGCTCGGTGATCACGTACTGAAAGGCAGGGGCGATCTCATGGCCCTGGAATCATCACGCTCGGCCTTCGAGCGAGCCCGCCGCAGCGTCGGCGGGGGTGTGGGGTCGGGCCTGCGCGCCGCGATGCCGCCCCATCCGCTCTTCGTGCGCGAGGCGCGGGGCGCACACGTCTGGGACCTGGACGGCGACCGCTACGTCGACTACGTGATGGCCTGGGGGCCGCTCGTCCTCGGCCACGGTGACCCGCGCGTCCTTTCGGCGGTCTCCGAGGTCGCGACGAGGATGCAGGTCGTCGGCACCGGCCACCCGCTGGAGTACCTGGCGGCCGAAGCGGTCCTCGAAGCGGTGCCGCACGGCGAGCGACTGCTGTGGAGCAACACCGGGACCGAGGCGGTGCAGGTGGCGCTGCGCCTCGCGCGCGCCGCCACCGGCCGGCGCCGCGTCCTCAAGTTCGCGAAGAGCTACCACGGCTGGCACGACACCGTGTACGCCGGGATGTCCGAGGACGACTGCGACCGCCCCGCCACCCCCGGCGGGCCGGGGCAGTCGGCCAGCGTGCTCGACGACCTGGTCGTGGCGCGCTTCAACGACGTACGGCTGGCCGAGCGGCTGCTGGGCGAGGCCGTCGAGCGCGACATCGCGGCCGTGCTCGTCGACCCGGTGATGAGCAACGCCGGCGTCGAAACGCCCTCACCGCTCTTCCTGTCGACGCTGCGGACCCTCTGCGACCGGCACGGCGTGGTCCTCGTCTTCGACGAGGTGATCGCCGGGTTCCGGATCGCCCGGGGCGGGGCGGCCGAGAAGTACGGCGTCCTGCCCGACCTGTCCGTCTTCGGGAAGGCGATGGCCGGCGGCTTCACCCAGAGCGCCGTCGTCGGCCGGGCCGATCTGGTCGACCAGGTGACGTCGGGCGTCGTGCACGCCGGAACCTTCAACGCCAACCCGATCGCCCTGGCCGCCGTCGCGGCGACGATGCGCGTGCTGGCCGATCCCGCGGTCCACGAGCAACTCGAGGAGATCTCCAGCGAGTTCGAAGCCCTCGTCGGTGCCGTTCTCGGTTCCTCGGCCGACTTCGGCAGCCTCAACCGGGTCGGCTCGCTCCTCCAGTACGTCCCCGCCGGCGGCGCCACCGGGCTCCATGGAACGAGCGGGCTCTGGAGGGCGATCCTCGAAGGGATGCTGCGCCAGGGCTTCCTGTTCATGCCGTCCGGCAAGGTCTTCCTCAGCACGGCACACACCAGTGCCGACGTCGAGGCGACGGCCGAGGCCCTCGACCGGCTCCTGCGGCAGCTCTGACGTCCCGCGTCGAGCCGCGTGCACAACCCCACCCGCCCCGAGCCGGGCCGCGTGTTCCGATCCCCCGCGGCCCGGCCCGGTCCACCTTTCCGGAAGACACCATGCTGAACCTCTCGGTCCTGCTCGAGGACTCCGCCCGCACGCACCCGGACCGGGACGCCGTCGTCCTCGGCACGACGCGTCTCACCTACGCCCAGCTCGACGCCGCCGCCAACCGGGTCGCCAACCTCCTGGTGGACCGCGGCATCTGGCCCGGCGACAAGGTCGCGCTCAGTTGCCCGAACGTGCCCTGGTTCCCGATCGTCTACTACGGGATCCTCAAGGCCGGCGCCGTCGTCGTACCGCTCAACATCCTGCTCAAGGGCCGGGAGGTCGCCTATCACCTCGCCGACTCGGGGGCGAAGGCGTACTTCTGCTTCGAGGGCGGCGAGGGCCTGCCGATGGGCGCGGAGGGACACGCCGGGTTCACCGAGTCCCCGGACTGCGAGCACTTCTTCCTCGTCACCGCCGACCCCGCGGCGAAGAGCCCCATCGAGGGCGTCGAGACCCTGGGCGCCGCGCTGCGGGACACCGCGGCGACGTTCGACAGCATCGGGACGTCGGGGGACGACCCGGCCGTGCTGCTCTACACGAGCGGTACGACAGGGCAGGCGAAGGGCGCCGAGCTCAGCCACGCCAACCTGGTCCTCAACGCCCTCGCCTGCAACCGGCTGCTGGAGAACCGGGCGGCCCAGGACACCCATCTGGTCGTGCTGCCGCTGTTCCACTCCTTCGGCGCGACCGTGCAGATGAACGCCGGCTTCTCGACGGCGAGCACCCTGGTGCTGCTGCCACGGTTCGACGCCCGGCAGACGGTGTCCCTGATGCAGCGGGAGGACATCACCGTCTTCGCGGGCGTCCCCACCATGTGGTGGGGTCTCCTGCAGGCGCTCACCGACGACGTCGACGTCGAGCGGATCGCGAGGAACCTGCGCGTCGGCGTCTCCGGCGGTGCCGCGCTCCCCGCGGAGCTCGTCAAGCAGGTCAGGGAGCGACTGGGCGTCCAGGTCCTGGAGGGCTACGGCCTCTCCGAGACCTCGCCGGTGGTGACCTTCAGCGATCCGGCACGAGAGCCCCGGCCCGGCTCCATCGGCGTGCCGGTCTGGGGCGTCGAGGTCAAGCTCGTCAACTCCGACTGGTCCGAGGTCGAGGACGACGGCACGGGCAGCGCCGTCGGGGAGATCGCGGTCAGGGGCCACAACGTCATGAAGGGCTACCACGGCCGCCCCGAGGCCACCGCCGAAGCCGTCAGGGACGGCTGGTTCCGCACCGGCGACCTGGCCCGCCGGGACGAGGACGGCTTCTACTACATCGTCGACCGGGCGAAGGACCTGATCATCCGCGGTGGCTTCAACGTGTACCCGCGCGAGATCGAGGAGGTCCTGATGACGCACCCGGCGGTCAGCCTGGCCGCGGTCGTCGGCGTGCCGCACGAGAGCCACGGCGAGGAGATCAAGGCGTTCGTCATCCTCGACCGCGACGCCGAGGCCGGTCCGGACGAGCTGGTCGCCTGGGGCAGGGAGCGGATGGCCGCCTACAAGTACCCGCGCGTCGTGGAGATCGTGCGGACCCTGCCGATGACCTCCACCGGAAAGATCCTCAAGCGCGAACTCGCGTGACCGGCACACCGAACGCGCCGGCACGGCGGGAAGGACGGCAGATGACAGTGAACGAGGGCAGGCGGCCGGATGCGGTCCCCGACGGCTACGGTGCCGGGGCGGACGCGGCACCCGGCTCGCTCGTGGCCGCCTGGAAGGCACGCGTGGCGAAGAACCCGGAGGGCACGGCCCTCCGCTTCTTCGACGGGGCTCTGTCCGCGCGGGAGGTGGACGAGGCGTCGGACGCCCTGGCCGCCGCGTTCGAGGCGCGCGGAACCGGCCGGGGCGACCGCGTCGGGGTGTACCTGCAGAACGTTCCGCAGTACACGCTGGTGCTGCTGGCCCTGTGGAAGCTGGGGGCGACGGCACTGGGACTCAACCCCATGTACCGGCGCCGGGAACTCCGCCGGATCATCGAGGACTCCGGAGCGGTCGGCGTCGTCTGCGCGGACGAGGACGTCCACGAGACGCTCGGCACGCTGGCGGGGAGCACGGTGCGCTGGCTGGTCAGCACGTCGGCGCTGGACTACCAGTCCCGCGACGATCCACGGGTCTTCGCGACGACGCGCCGCCACGCCCCGGCGCCGGACGGCGACCTGATGGCGCTGATCGGCGAGTTCGAGGGCCGCGCTCCCTCGCCCGTCGAAACAGCCCGCGACGACGTCGCGTTCCTGACGTACACCTCGGGAACGACGGGGCCGCCGAAGGGCGCCATGAACACCCACGGCAACGTCCTGAGCGTGGTGGCGACCTGCGCTTCGTGGATGGGTGTCGGCGACGGGGACGTCGTGTTCGCGATGGCACCGCTGTTCCATGTCACCGGGGCGGTGGTCAACGCGGCGCTCTCCCTGCTCACCGACACCACGCTCGTCCTCACCGGCCGGTTCCACCCCGAGGTCGCCCTGGAGGCCTTCGCCGAGCACGGGGTGACCTACACGATCGGCTCGATCACCGCGTACAACGCGATCTACGAGCTGCCGCAGGCCGGACCGGAGCACTTCGCGTCGGCGAAGGCCCTGTACTCGGGCGGCGCGCCGATACCGCCGGCCACCGTCGAGCGGTTCCGGGAGCGGTTCGGCGTCTACCTCCACAACGGCTACGGGATGACCGAGACGACGTCCGCCGTCATCGCGGTGCCGCCGGGCAGCAGGGCCCCCGTCCACCTGCCGAGCGGAACGCTGTCCGTCGGCAGGCCACTGCCGCACGTCACGGCACGCGTCGTGGACCTCCACGGCGTCCCGGTGCCCGGCGGGGAGCAGGGCGAGCTCGAACTGAGCGGGCCGCAGGTGGTGCCCGGATACTGGGGCAAGCCCGAGGCCACGCGTCGCACGATGCCGGAGGGCCGGCTCCGTACCGGCGACGTCGCCGTCATCGACGAGCAGGGCTGGGTCTACCTGGTGGACCGGCTCAAGGACCAGATCAACGTGTCCGGGTACAAGGTCTGGCCGCGCGAGGTCGAGGACGCGCTGTACGAACACCCGGCGGTCCTCGAGGCCGCGGTCGTCGGGCAGCCGGACGCGTACCGCGGAGAGACCGTCGTCGCCTACGTCTCGCTCAAGGCGGGGCTGAACGCCACGGCGGAGGAGCTGATCGCCTTCGCCCGTGACCGGCTGGCCGCCTACAAGTGCCCCCGCGCGATCCACTTCCTCACCGACCTGCCCAAGACCCAGAGCGGCAAGATCCGGCGGGCCGAGCTCCGCGGCGGCGACGGCTCCGGGCCGGCTACCCCAGCGAAGGACTGATCCATGAACCAGAACCACACCGGCCGAGGCCGATTCCCGGGCCGCACCGCCGTCGTGACCGGAGCGAGCCGGGGCATCGGTCTCGCCGTCGCGGAACGGCTCGTCGCCGAAGGTGCGCGCGTATGCCTCACGGCCCGCAAGGCCGGACCCCTCGAAGAGGCCGCCGCCACGTTTCCCCCGGGCAGCGTCGTCACCGTCGCCGGCAAGGCGGACGATCCCGGGCACCGCCGCGAGGTCTTCGACACCGTGGCGCGCGAGTTCGGCGGGCTGGACGTCCTCGTGAACAACGCGGGCATCAACCCGGCGTACGGTCCCGTCGTCGGCCTGGACCTCGACGTCGCCCGCAAGGTGCTTGAGGTCAACGTCCTCGCCACCCTCGCCTGGGTGCAGGACGCGGTGGCCCACCCGAAGCTCGGTTTCACCGAGCGCCGGGGCACGGTCGTGAACCTCTCCTCCGTCACCGGCGACACCCCTGCCCCCGGCATCGGCCTGTACGGGGTGAGCAAGGCGGCGGTGTCCCACCTGACCAGGACCCTGGCCGTCGAACTCGGCCCGGAGATCCGGGTCAACGCCGTGGCCCCCGCCGTGGTGAAGACGCGGTTCGCCGAGGCCCTGTACGAGGGCAGGGAGGCCGAGGTCGCCGCGGACTACCCCCTGCGGCGCTTGGGCGTGCCCTCCGACATCGCCTCCGCCGTGGCGTACCTGGCCTCGGAGGACTCCTCCTGGGTCACCGGCCACGTGCTCACCGTCGACGGCGGCCTCACGGTCGCCGGCGGCACCGCGTAACGACCGCGCCCACCCCACGAAGGACTACCATGACTCACCCTCACCTTCCCCCGGAGATCGCGGAGTTGCGCGAGCGCACCCGCCGGTTCGTCCGCGAGGTCGTCATCGACGCCGAGCCCGCACCCGGCGGACGCCTCGACCAGGGAACCCGCGACCGGCTGCAGACGGCGGCGAAGGCCGCCGGCGTCTTCGCGCCGCTCGTGCCGAAGGAGTACGGCGGCCAGGGACTGCCCGTCGAGCACTGGTCGCCGATCCTCCAGGAGGCCGGATACTCGCCGATCGGCCCCAGCGCGCTCAACTGCATGGCCCCCGACGAGGGGAACATGCACATGCTCAACCTCATCGCGACCGAGGAGCAGAAGAAGACCTACCTCGCGCCCCTGGCCGCGGGCGAGATCCGGTCCTGCTTCGGCATGACCGAGCCCCACCCCGGCGCGGGATCCGACCCGGCCGCGCTGCGGACCACCGCCGTGCGCGCCGACGGCGGCTGGATCATCGACGGCCACAAGCGCTTCACCAGCGGCGCCGTCGGTGCCGCGTTCTGCATCGTGATGGCGCGGACCCCGGCCGTCGGCGGCTCCCCCGAGGGGGCCACCATGTTCCTCGTCGACCTGACGAACCCCGGCATCCGGGTCGGCGAGGCGATCCACACCGTCGACCGCGCCATCGACGGCGGCCACCCGCACCTGTACCTGGAGGACTGCTTCGTCCCCGACGAGGCGGTGCTCGGTGAGGTCGGGCTCGGCTTCCGTTACGCGCAGGTACGGCTCGGACCGGCCCGTCTCACCCACTGCATGCGGTGGCTCGGACTGGCGCGCCGGGCGCACGACATCGCTCTCGACCGGGCCGGGAAGAGGGAGTTGTTCGGCGGTCCGATCGACTCGCTCGGCCTGGCGCAGCACCTGATCGCCGAGTCCGTGATCGACATCGAGACCTCCGACGCGATCATCGCCAAGACCGCGGCGCTGCTGCACGGCGACCCGAAGGCGGGCTCGGCGATGTCGTCGGTCGCCAAGGTCCACTGCTCGGAGGCGATCTTCCGGGTGATCGACCGTGCCGTCCAGATCTGCGGCGGCGACGGCGTCTCCGACGGACTCCCGCTGGCCCAGTACCTGAACGAGGTCCGACCGTTCCGCATCTACGACGGCTCCAACGAGACCCACCGGTGGGCGATCGCCCGCCGGGCCTCGGCCGGCCGGCACGCCGCCGTCCAGGCCGGTGAGCGGTACCGGGGCGACGCCGTCGTCGGCCGGGACGGAGGCGCGTGATGCACACCGTCCCCGACGGCGTGGAGGTCGTCGCGAGCCGGGAGCGGGCCCGCCGCCTCGGCAGCCCTCCGCTCCTGGTCCTCGACGCGGTCACCGGCTTCCTCGACGCCCACGGCATCGGCAGCGGTCCGCTCGCGTGGCAACGCATCGGCGACGGCCATTCCAACGTCACCTACCTGATCGAACGCGGCGGCGAGTCCGTCGTCCTGCGCCGCGGCCCGCGCCCGCCGCTGCCGAAGTCGACGCACGACATGGTGCGCGAGGCCCGCATCCAGAGGATTCTCCACGGGCACGGGGTGCCGGTGCCGGAGATCCTCGCCGTCTGCACGGACGAGGACGTCCTGGGCGTGCCGTTCTACCTCATGTCCCGGCTCGACGGCACGGTCGTCACGGACACGATTCCGGCCCACCTCTCCCCCGCCGCCGAGCGCCGGGCCACCAGCGAGGCGGTCGTCGACACCCTCGTCGCCCTGCACGGCATCGACGTGACCCGGGGAGAGCTCGCCTCCCTGGGCCGGCCCGAAGGGTACCTCCGGCGCCAGGTCGACAGGTTCCGCGGGCTCTGGGAGGTCAACACCACCCGCAGCCTGCCCGCGGTGGAGCGCATCTCCGACTGGCTCGCCCGGCACCTGCCGGCGAGTCAGGCGGCCTCGGTGGTCCACGGCGACTACCGCATGGGCAACCTCATGTTCGCTCCGCGGGCGCCTGCCAGGGTCCTCGCGATCCTGGACTGGGAGATGGCGACGCTCGGTGACCCGCTGGCGGATCTGGGGTACCTCACCGCCACCTGGTCCGAGGCGGGCCGCCCCACCACCCCGCTCGAACTCACCACGGTGACCAGGTCGCCCGGTTACCTGACACAGCGCCAGATGGCAGAGCGCTACCGGTCCCGCACGGGCCTCGATCTCACCCCGCTGCCCTGGTACCAGACCCTCGCCCTGTGGAAGGCGGCGATCTTCTGCGAGGCCATCTACACGCGCTGGCGGCGTGGCGAGCGCCCGGACGACACGACCTTCGGCCCCTCGCTCGAAACGGGTGTCCCCCGTCTGCTGGAGCGGGCCGGACAATACGCCGACCTGACGGCGACCGCGCGCCGCCGCTGACACCCCGACGCGACCGGTACGGGTCTCGACCGACCCCGCCGCGGCCGGGCTGTCCCCTCCCACGCCGCGGTCGCGGGCATGCCGTTCCTCCTCGTCTCCGTCCTCCTTCTCCCCAGAGAGGTACCGTGCCCTCCGCTCCCTCCCCGCCCTCACCCGACGACACACGGGTCCTGGTCACGATCAACGCGCTGCCGCTCGCCGTCGGCATCCTGCTCTCCTGCTCCACGCGCCTCGGAGAGACCTCCGTGTACGGCCGTCTCACCCTCGCCATGGGATGGGCGCTCACGCAGCTCGTCGTCCTCGTCGGCGGGACGTGGTGGTACGAGAGCCGGGCCGTGTCCTCCCGCGAACCGGCGCCGACGACGACCGCCCCCTCTCGTACGGCCGGGGGCGCGAGGTGACGACGTACCTCCTGAGCGCCGGCTCGCCCGACCTCATCGGTCCCGCCGCGAGGGGCGCGGTCATCGTCGCCTTCCTCGTCTTCATCGGCCTCTGCCTGCTGTGGGTCTTCACCCTCGCCACTCAGGACGACGACCCGGAACGCCTCCACGTCGCCGGCCGGTCCCTCCCGCCCGTCCTCAACGGCGTCGCGATGGCCGGCGAACAGATCACGGTCGTCATCCTGGTCTCGATGCCGGGAACGATCGCCCTCTTCGGCTACGACGGAGTCTCGACCGCCGTCGACAGCGCCCTCGCGCTCGGTGTCTTCCTGCTCCTCGCCCCCAGGATTCGCGCGACCCGGCGCTACACCCTCGGTGAGCTGTTCTCCCTGCGTGCCGAGGGACCGGGAACGCGGGCCGCCGGCGCGGTGGTGACGCTGTGCATCGCCGTACCTCTGCTCATGGTCCAACTGCGTGCCGGCGGCATCACCGCCGCTCTCCTGATCGGCATGCCGACCGAGACGGCCCAGGTGGTGTGCACGGTGATGATGGGATGCCTCATCATGTGCTTCGCCGGAGTGGCCGATCTGCGCGGCACCACGTTCGTGCAGGCCGCCAAGGTGCCCGTGGCCCTGGCGACGCTCACCGCGGTGATCCTGGTGGCGCTGCGCCTGTTCGACTGGAGTCCCGCGTCTCTGCTGTCGGCCGCCGTGGACAAGAGCATGTCCCCGGACGAGTACCTCGGCCCCGGGCTGTGGGGGCACGTCACCGGCTCCGGTCCGCTCAACACGCTCAGTGACCACATCGTCCTCGTCCTCGGCACCGCGATGATGCCCCATCTGATCCTGCGCGTCAGCGCCAGCCGGGACGTGCCCGCCGCCCGGCGCTCACTGAGCATCGCCGTCGGACTGACCGGCCTCTTCTACCTGCTGCTGATCACGACCGGCTTCGCCGCGGCCGCGGTCGTGGGCAGCGGACCGATCGGAGCGGTCGACGTGAAGGGGCAGGGAGCCCCGATCCTCCTGGCGTCGGAGGTCCTCCCCCACCACTCCACCAGCCGGGTCGTGCTCATCACCCTCGTCGCCTGTGTCGCCTTCCTCGCGGTGCTCACGGCCGTGGCGAGCGTGACCTTCGCCGCCGCCGTCTCCGTGACCCGCGACCTGCTCGGGCGGAAGGGCCGGGCCCGGATCAGGATCGGCCAAACGGCGGTCCTGCGGCTGTCCGTCGTCGCGCTCTGCGCCGTGAGCCTTCTCCTCACCACCGCCGTGCACCGCTATCCCATCGAGTTCCTCCTCGCGTTCTCCCTGAGTCTCGCGGCCACATGCGTGTTCCCCGCGGTCGTCTACTCCCTCCTCTGGAGCGGCTTCAACCGCCACGGACTGCTGTGGCTCGTCCACGGAGGGCTGTCCCTGTGCACCCTCCTGACCCTCGCGTCCCCCGCCGTGTCCGGGACGACGTACGCGCTGCTGCCGGAGCGGGACTTCAACCTGTTCCCGCTCCACACCCCCGGCCTGGTCTCCGTACCGGCGGCCTTCCTCCTCGGATGGCTCGGCAGCGCACGCCCCTGGGAACGGATCACGCGCGACCGGCACACGGTGCCGCGACCGGCTCCCGACCGCAGCGCCCCCGGAGCGCGCGTCGACTCCGGCAGGAACGTCGCGAGCGGATAGCTCCGCCGTGCCCGCGGCCCGCTTGGTGCACCGTGCACCGAGCCCGGGCGAAGCAGGTGCCCGCCGCCGTTCTCGCCCGCGGTCCCGGCCGCGACAGTGAGACCACCACCACACGAACGACAGGGAAACCCCGGAACCATCGCACCCGCCCGACGGCCGCGCGGACGACGCGCGGCGAGATCCGAGAAGACGGAACGCCCGCGGCTGAGCGTACGGCCGGTCAACCGCGACGCGGATCGAGGAAGAGGACGCACATGACGACCCAGAAGACGACCCGGGCCCTGACGTCCGTGGCGAACGACACGCCGGCGGAGGAGATCCTCGCGATCGTGACCCGTGACGGCGGCGTCATCGTCAAGGGCTTCCTGACGCAGGAGCAGATCGCCCGCTTCAACGCCGAGATCGAGCAGCCGCTGCGGGCGCTCGACCCGGGTTCCACCCACGAGGACGAGATCGTGGCCGCGTTCCACGGCAGCAACACCAAGCGCCTCACGAACCTGGTGACGCACAGCGCCACGTTCCGCGGCGAGGTCATCGACCACCCCCTGGTCCACGAGATCAGCGACCGGGTCTTCCTCCAGGAGTCGGGCACGTACTGGATGACCACCGCCCAGGTGATCGAGATCGGCCCCGGCAACAAGGCGCAGATGCTCCACCGTGACCTGGAGAACTGGTTCCCGTTCATCGGCATGGGGCCCGCCGGGCCGGAAGTCACCATCAACTTCCTCGTCGCCCTGACCGACTTCACGGAGGAGAACGGCGCCACCCGCGTGATCCCCGGAAGCAACCACTGGAGCGACTTCGAGGACCGCGGGACGCCCGAGCAGACGATTCCGGCGGTCATGGACGCGGGAGACGTCCTCCTCATCAGCGGCAAGACGGCGCACGGCGGCGGGGCGAACCGGACCGGCGACGCGTACCGGCGCGGCCTCGCCTTCACGTTCAACGCGGGCTTCCTCACCGGCGAGGAGGCGTACCCCTTCCTGGTCGACAGGGAGCTCGCCAGGACGCTCTCGCCGCGCGTCCAGCGCATGCTCGGCTTCCGCTCCCAGTACCCCACGGGCTCGCCCGGCCTGTGGCAGGTCGACTACGCCGATCTGGGCGACCACCTCGGCCTCTGAGACCCGGACCGGCCAGGGGCCGCCGCGGCTGTCCGAGGAGCGCACGTCATGGCTTTCCCGTACATTCGCCCTATGGGAACCGAGGTCGACGCGTTCCTCGGACAGCTGGCCCGCCACCTCCGACCGCAGGTGACGAAGCTGGCCGGCCTGCTGCTCCGGCGCCTGAACGGCGAACTCCCCGAGCTGTGGGAGGACGCGGACATCGAAGCCCTGAGCCTGGAGGAGACGATCCAGCACGTCACCGCGCTGCTGGACCTCCTGGAGACCCGCCCCGGCGCGAGCGTGCCGGAGGCTCCCCCGACCGCCCTGGACCTGGGGCGCCTCTTCGCCCGGCGGGGAATCCCGGTGAGCCGGCTCCTGCGCGCCTACCGGCTCGGCCACCTCGGCCTGCTCGAACAGGTGCAGACGGAGGCCGCCCGCCGCACCGGCGACTGGCACCTGATCCACCAGGCCTCCATGAGGCTGGTGACGCTCGGTTTCGACTACGTGGACCACTCCTCGGAGGCGGTCGTCGCCGCCTACCAGGAGGAACGCGACCGTCTGCTGCAGCGCCGGCTCCTCCTCACCGACAGGGCCAGCAAGCTCATCGGGACCACCCTCGACATCACCCGCACGGCGGAGGAGCTGACGGAGGTCTGCACCGGGGACTTCGCCGACCTCGTCGCCGTCGACCTCCTCGACTCCGCCCTGGACGAAGCGGGCACCGGCCCGCCGGAGGCCCGGACACAGCGCCGCGTCGCCCAGCGCTCCGTCCTCGACGGCTGTCCGGATTCCCCGCTCCGCGTCGGGGAGGCCCACGCCTACCCCGACGGATCGGAGCCGGTGCGCGCGCTGGCCACCGGACGCTCCGTCCTCGAGCGCATCGCGGGGACCGAGATGCCCCCGTGGGTGGCGCCGTCCGCGTCCCACGGCCGCGTGCTGCGCGACCTCGGCCTGCACTCCGTCCTCCTCGTGCCCCTGCACGCCCGCGGGGACACCCTCGGCCTGGTGCAGTTCGTACGACACCGCACCTCGGCCCCCTTCGACGACGACGATCTCCTCCTGGCCCAGGAGATCGCCTCCAGGGCGGCGGTGTCCATCGACAACGCCCGCCGGTACACCCGGGAGCGTGCGACCGCGCTCACCCTCCAGCGGGCCCTGCTGCCGCGCGGCACGGTGGAACAGGCTGCCGTCGAAACGGCTTCGCGCTACCTGCCCGCCGGGTCCCGCGCCGGTGTGGGCGGTGACTGGTACGACGTCATTCCGCTGTCCGGGGCCCGTGTCGCCCTGGTCGTCGGCGACGTGGTCGGTCACGGCCTGCACGCCGCCGCCACCATGGGCCGGCTCCGCACGGCCGTCCGCGCCTTCGCCGACATCGACCTCATGCCCGACGAACTCCTCACCCACCTGGACGACGTGGTCATCCGGATGCAGCGCGAGGAGTCGCCGGACGAGAGGGAGACCAGCGCCACCTGTCTGTACGCGGTCTACGACCCCGTCTCCCGCCGGTGCTCCCTGGCCAGTGCCGGCCACGTCCCGCCGACCGTGGTGACCCCCGCGGCCTCCGGCGGGGCCGCCAGGCCGGCCGGGTTGCCCGAGATGCCCGTCGGGCCACCCCTCGGCCTGGGCGGACTCCCCTTCGAGACGGGCGAGTTCGAGCTGCCGGAGGACAGCCTGCTGGTCCTGCACACCGACGGGCTGATCGCCGGCCGCGGGCGTGACGTGGACCGCGGACTCGCCACGCTGCGCGAGGTCCTCGCCTCGGCGCCGGAGTCGCCGGAGGAGATCTGCGACCGGCTGCTGGCCGCGCTGCTGCCCGGCCGCCCCGCCGACGACGTCGCCCTGCTCGTCGCCCGGACCCGTGCCCTCGATCCGGACCACGTGGCCACGATGGACCTCCCGTCCGATCCGGCGGCCGTGTCCGGGGCCCGCCGCTTCGCCTCCGACGTCCTGGCGGCCTGGGGGCTGGACGATCTTTCCTTCACCACGGAGCTGGTCGTCAGCGAACTGGTGACGAACGCGATCCGCTACGGCAGGAGCCCGATCCAGCTGCGGCTGATCCTCCAGTCGACGCTCACCTGCGAGGTGTCGGACGCCAGCAGCACCGCCCCGCACCTGCGCCGCGCCCGGATCTACGACGAGGGCGGCCGCGGTCTGCTCCTGGTGGCCCAGTGCGCGCAGCGCTGGGGCACGCGGCACGGTCGCGAGGGAAAGGTCATCTGGGCGGAGCAGGCTCTGCCCGCGGACGGCGCGTCGACCGCCGACGTGCCGTAGTGCCTGCTCCACGCCGACTTGATCGATCGACTAAGTCGATATAGTGGGCGCATGGCTCATGTTTCCGCGGCGGAGCGCCGCCCCCAGTTGATCAAGGCGGCCATCGACCTCATGACCCGGGAAGGCGTCGCCGCGGGGAGCACCCGCGCCATCGCCGCGGAGCTCGGTGTCGCGCAGGCCACCGTCCACTACACCTTCGGCACGAAGGAGGACCTGTACCGCGCGGTCATGGACCAGATCACCGACGAGCTGGTCGCGCAGGTGCGGCGGGCGGCGCCGGAGGACGCGGGCTTCGAGGAGACCTTCAGCGCCCTGGCGGGTGCCCTGTGGGGCACCGTGCGCGAGCCGTCGTCGCACCACCAGCTGCTCAGCGAGCTGACCATGTTCGCCCTGCGCGTGCCCGGCCTCAACGAGGCCCGGCAGAGCCACTACCGGCGGGTCATAGAGGTGACCGCGCAGGTGATCTCGGAGACGGCCAGGAGGACGGGGCAGGAACTGGCCGAGCCCCCGGAGACGGTGGCCCGGTTCTTCCTCTCCGGCTTCGACGGACTCACCATGCAGGTCCTCCAGTGCCTGCCGGACGAGACCACCGAGCGGACGGGCCTCAGCGCGCTCGTGGCCGCGACCGTGGCGCTGGCCGACGGGAGCCTCGACCTCCCGGACGTACCGATGGCCTGACACCACGCGACAACGGTGGTGGGGACACCTTCCCAGGTGCCCCCACCACCGTTTCCGTCTCCTCGTGAGGATCAGCCGGCCCAGACGTCCTCGACGTAGCGTCCGGACCCGACGAGCGCGGCGAGCCAGGCCACGGCCCGCTCGTCACTCGCGCCGGTGCGCTCGCGGTAGATCGCCATGAACGCTTCCCGTACGGCGGGGGCCATGCGACGGCCGTCGCCGCAGACGTGGACGCGTCCGCCGGCCTCCAGGACCGACCACACCTCCTCGCTCTCGCGGGCGATGCGCTCCTGGACGAAGCGGGCGCCGTTCTCGGGCGCGTGCATGAAGGTGGGGCGCATGCTCACCGCGCCGGCCGCCTCGGCCGCCTCGAACTCCTCCCGGTGGAGGTAGTCCACGTCCGGGTGATCGCAGCCGAAGTAGCAGAGCAGGGTGCCGGTCGAGGCGCTGTGGTGACGGTCGAGGACCGCACCGCGGAAGGGCGCGAGGCCGGTGCCCGCGCTGACCAGGATCACCGGTACGGAGGTGTCCTCGGGGAGGCGGAAGGACTCGCTGCACGGCAGCACCCGGGCCTGGATCACGTCACCCTTGTTCACGGTCTGCAGGAAGTGCGAGGCGATGCCCCGGAAGGTGCCCTCGCCCGACCGGTGGGGCGCGGCGAGCAGCGACACCATCAGGTCGGCCTCGCCGGGCCGGGCCGCGGCGGACGACGAGATCGAGTAGTGCCGGGGACGCAGCACCGGCAGCAGTTCCAGGAAGCGCTCGAAGGGCAGCTCGCACGCGCGGTGGCGCTCCAGGAGGTCCAGGACGCTGAGCCCCGCGCCGGTCACCCGCTCCCGGAAGGCCTCGGGATCGGCGCCGGCGAGGGCGGTGAGCGGCTGCTTCTCCGGCGGGCAGGCGGTGTGCTCGGCGAGCACGGCGACCTGCTCCCGGGTGGCCGCGTCCTGGAGCTCGACGAAGTCGGTGAGGAGGCGGCGCAGGGTCAGCGGCCGGTCGACGGGCAGGGCGCCCCGGCTCCGGCGGCGGGCGCGCAGCCGGACGGTGCGGTCCAGGTCGAGGCCGAAGCGGTCGGCGACGCGCCGGACGAGGTCCTCGGGGTTGCTCGGGAGGACGGCCAGGTGGTCGGCGGTGCGGTAGGTGACGCCCTCGGGCAGCCGGAGTCGCAGGAAGCGCTTGGAGCGGCCCAGTTCGTGGTCGGTGTCGACGAGTTCGTACGCCTCGAGGACCTCCATCGGCTGGACGCCGTGGCGCGCGGCGAGTCCGCCGAGGACCGACTCCGAGGTGTCCTCCAGCTCGTACAGCCCTTCCCCCTCCGCTTCGGGTGCGGGGGCGGGGGCGGCCGCTTCACCGGCTGCCGCCTCGCCGTACTCCTCCAGGAGCGCCTTCCACAGCTCTTCCGTCCACTGGTCGACCGCTCCGCCGAAGTCGCCGGAGGCGTCGGCGCTGCCGCGTCCCAGGAGCGGGACGGCGCCGGCGGCGGTCAGGCGCTCGTCGATCAGGGTGGGGATCCGCTGGTAGGTGGCGGCCCAGTTGCGGTCGCCGACACCGAGGACGGCGTAGCGCAGCCCGGCGAGCGAGCCGGGGGCGAGGTCCTCCAGGGAGGCGACGAACTCGGCGGCGTCGTCGGTGGGACGGCCGTTGTAGGAAGCGGCGACGATGACGACGGGGCCCTTGGAGCCGGCCAGCCTCTCCGTGTACTGGTCGAGGGAGGCGACGGTCGGGGCGAAGCCGTGCTCCTCGCCGTCGGTGCCGAGGTCGCGGGCGATGCCGGCGCAGGTTCCGAGGTTGGAGCCGTGCAGCAGGGTCAGCGCGGTGCCGCTCGCCCGGCGCGTCACGGTCGCGGCGCGGCCCGTGGCCGGGTCCGCCGCCGTCGCGGCGGGCAGGCGTCGTTCGTCGCTGGTACGGCGGGCGAGCCGCAGGCTGAACCCGTCGGGCTTGATGGTCAGTGTCGACTTGATCTTCAGCTGGTAGTCGGTGTGGTCGATCAGACGGTAGCGGTGCACCAGCAGGCCGAGCAGCAGGGTGGCCTCGTGCAGCGCGAACTGGCGGCCGATGCAGGCCCGTTCGCCGTTGCCGAACGGCTTGAAGGCGTGGACCGAGCGGGCCGCCTCCCGCTCGGGCGTGAAGCGCTCGGGATCGAACAGCTCGACGTTCTCCCCCCAGGCCGCGTCGCGGTGGAGGGCGGAGGTGATCACCATCAGCGACTCGCCCTTGCGGACGGGGTACTTGCCGCCGATGACGGTGTCCTCGATCGGTTCGACGGCGTACGCGGGCGCCGTCGGCCACAGGCGCAGGCTCTCGTTGAGCACCTGGCGGATGTAGGTGAGCTTGCCGATGTCGCCGTACTGCGGGTCCGGGGATGCGGTGTCGCCCCACAGGGCGTCCACCTCGGCCTGGGCCCGGGCGAGCACCTCGGGGTGTTTGGTCAGGTAGTACAGGGCGAAGGAGAGCGCGCTGCTGGTGGTCTCATGGCCGGCGATCAGGAAGGTGATCACCTGGTGCCGGATGTTGACGTCGTCCAGCGGCTCACCGGTGACGGGGTCCTTCGTGTGCAGCATCAGCCCCATCAGGTCGTCCGTGCCGGTGTCGCCGGAGGCGCGGCGCTCCCGGATCACGTCGTCGACGAGGTCCGTCATCAGGTCGATGTCCGCGCGGAACTGCTCGACCTTCTTCCTCTTGAAGATCTCGGAGCCCGGGATGGACTCGCCCTTCTCCTGGGCGAAGACGAGGGCCCGGGACATCGCCTCGACGAAGGGGTGCAGGTCGTCGCGGCGGAAGGACTGGAAGTCGTAGCCGAAGCCGCACAGGCCGATCGTGTCGAAGGTCAGCCGGGTCATCTCGTCGGGCACGTCCACCGACTGCACCCCGGCCAGCCGGTCCCACTTGCCGATCAGCGACCGGGCGACCTGGAGCATGGGGGCGTGGTAGCTGCGCATCGAGCCGAGCGAGAACGCGGGCATCAGGATGTCGTGCGCCTTGCGCCAGTTCGGCTCGTGGTTGTAGGCGGTGAACAAGCCGTCCCCGGCCAGGGCACGGACCTCGACCAGGTCCTGGTGGACGTGCTTGCGGAAGCGGCTCTCGTCCGACAGCTCGGTCACGAGGTCCAGGCCGCCGACCATGACGGTGTCCCTCCCGAAGAGCCGCAGCCGGTACACGGGCCCGAATTCCCTGAACTCCTTCAGCAGGTAGGCCAGGAAGTCCGCGCCCGCGGGAACGTTGAACGCGTGGCCTACGAGGGGCAGCGGGGGGCGCTCGGGGATCGCCCGCGCCGCACCTACGGACACCTGAGTCATGAGCGTGCCTTTCGTTGCACTCCAGCAGTCGCCCACCAACTTACATGCGACTTTGTCGGGTGAACATGTCGAGTGACTGTATGGAACGACACAGTCATGCGACGGAACTCGGTCCACCCTCCGAACGTCCCACCGAGGCGGCTTGACAGACGACCTCGTCACTGGACACGGTTAATCGACATGGTCAGTCGACCATGTCGAGCGCATCATCTGCGTGCGCGCTTCTTCCACCGAGCACATCGAGGTTTCCGCATGAACACCATGCTGGCCGGACGGCTGCGCCTGGACACCCGCACCTTCGTCGTCGAGGAGGTCCCGATCCCGGTTCCCGGCCCGGGCGAGGTCCTCGTGGAGGTGCGGGCGGCCGGCGTCTGCCTCTCCGACATCCATCTGATCGACGGCAGCCTGAGCCCCTTCCACCCCGTCGACGCCGTCAAGGACTCCGGCGCCATCACCCCCGGCCACGAGGTGGCCGGCGTCGTCCACACCGTCGGTCCCGACGTGAAGGGCGACTGGACCCCCGGCCGGCGGGTCGTGCTCCAGGCCGGGCAGGCGTGCGGCGAGTGCGGCGACTGCCTGCGCCACATGCTCTGCCGCCAACCCCTGACCCGGGGAGTGGACTACGACGGGGGCTGGGCGCAGTACGCCCTCGCCCGGGAGGACACCCTGCTCCCCATCCCGGACCACCTCCCGTTCGACCAGGCCGCGATCATCCCCGACGCCGTCTCCACCCCGTACGCCGCGATCGTGGACACCGGCGCGGTCCGCCCCGCCCAGGCCGTCGGCATCTGGGGAGCCGGGGGCCTCGGCGCCCACGGCATCCGGCTCGCCCGCCTGGTCGGAGCCGCCCCCGTCATCGCCGTCGACCCGCTGCCCTCCGCCCGCGAGCGCGCCCTCCTGTTCGGCGCCGACCACGCCCTCGACCCCATGGCCGCGGACTTCGCCGAGGCGGTGCGCGAGGCCACGGCAGGCCGGGGCATCGACGTCGCCTTCGACTTCGCCGGCGTCGGAGCGGCCCGCGCCCAGGCCGGCACCGTCCTCGGCCCGAACGGCGTCCTGGTGCTCGCCGGCCTCACCCCGGAGCCGGTCACCGTCGCCGACAGCATCGACTTCTGCTTCAACGTCCGGCAGATCCGCGGACACTACGGCTCCGAGCCGGAGCACGTGGAGCAGCTCGTCGGACTGGCCGCCGCCGGACGGATCGACCTCGGCCCCTCCGTCAGCGCCCACATCCCGCTGGCGGAAGCCGCGGACGCCGTCGCCCGGCTGGAGAAGAAGACCGGAGACCCGATCCGTCTCGTGCTCACCCCCTGAAGCACGAAGGGAGGTGGCCGGCTCACGCCGCCCGACGCGGACGCCCCGGCCACCGCCCGCCCCACCGTCGAGGTCGCTCTGGGAAGTCCCGTGGCCGACGGTGGGGTTGGCGGGACGGCGTCGGTTCTGCGATGCTTCGGACCGTCAAGCGACGGCGGAACGAGGAAGCCGGTGAGATTCCGGCACGGTACCGCCACTGTGTAGGGGGAGCGACTCCGCCCATGGCCACCGCCCCGTCCGGGGCGGGAAGGCCGGAGAAGCTGTGATCCCGAGTCAGGAGACTCACGCCGTCGCACCTCGAAGTACGGGGCGGATTTCCCCAGGAGAGGCGGTGGCACCCATGTGCCTGCGTATGTGTGGTGGCAGCTTCGCGCTGCCCGCGTCCCTTCGGAGCCGGCCTGCCCGGCCTGACGCACCGGCCCGTTCCCCGAGGGCCTGACCACCCCCGCCTTCGGCGGGTTCCTTCTCGTACGCCACATCCGCGCACCGTCATGCCCGTGCGCGGATGCTCACGCACGCCACCAGGAGTCACCTTTGCCCGTACGATCCGTCATGCCCGGACGCCGTCAGGCCGCCGCGGCGGCCTTCCTCGCCGTCGCCCTCACGCTCACCGCATGCGGCGGCGACGCCGGCACCACAGCCGACACCAGGACGCGTGCCGAGGGCGAGGGGTGCATCGAGGACTTCGACCCGGCCGAGGACTACTTCCCGGTCAAGTCGACGGTGAGGCACGCCGAGAACTTCACGCTCCGGTACGAGAAGAGCTACCAGGTCCTCACCGTCAAGGAGCCCTTCCCCAAGGGGAAGCCCGAGTCGTACGTACTGGTCAAGTGCGGTGCGCCGAAGCCGAAGCTGACCGGCGAGCTGGCGTCCGCGCAGCAGGTCACCGTACCCGTCAGGAGCCTGTACTCCGCCTCCACCACGCACCTGCCGCTGCTGACCGAGACCGGCACCCTGGACGTGCTGACCGGTGTCGCGAGCGCCGCGGCCGTCTCCTCCGCCGAGGTGATCGAGCGGGTGAAGGGCGGCAAGGTCGCCGAGTACGCCAAGGACCGCGTCCTCGACACCGAAGCCGTCATCGGGGCCAAGCCCGACGTGCTGATGACCCAGGGCACCGACGACCCCCAGTACCCGAAGCTGCGTCAGGCCGGCATCGCCGTGGTCGCCAACGCCGAGTGGCTGGAGGCCAGTCCGCTCGGGCGGGCCGAGTGGGTCAAGGCGATGGCCGCGCTCACGGGCGCCGAAAGGCAGGCGGGCGAGGTCTTCGACACCATCGAGGGCGACTACCGGAAGGTCGCCGAGAAGGGCGCGCGGGCGGCCGAGGCGGGCAAGCCCGTCGAGGTCCTGCCCGGCACGATGTACCAGGGCACCTGGAGCATGCCCGCCGGCGGCAGCTACGCCGCCCGGCTCATCAAGGACGCGGGCGGCACCTACCCGTGGGCCGGCGAGACGGGCACCGGCAACCTGCAGCTGAACTTCGAGGGCGTGTACGCCAAGGCCGGCCAGGCCCCGGTCTGGATCGCCGACCAGCAGTGGAAGTCCACCGCCGACGCCGTGAAGGCCGACAGCCGGTACGGACAGCTGAAGGCCGTCTCCGGCGGAGCGGTGTGGACGAACCAGAAGGCGCTCGGCCCCGGCGGCGGCAACGACTACTTCGAGCGCGGTGTGCTGCGCCCGGACCTGGTCCTCGCCGACCTCTTCGCGCTGATGCACCCGGACCAGGCCAAGGGCCACGCCTTCACCTTCTACCAGCAGGTGCCCACGGCGTGACGACACATAGGACACCCCTGACGGCACCGGAAACGGCACTGGAGCCGGAACCGGATCCGGCATCGGCTCCGACACCGACACCGACACCGACACCGACACCGGAAACGGCACTGGAACCGACACTGGCACCGGATCCGGCACTAGAGCCGGCACTGGAACCGGATCCGGCATCGGACGCTGCGCGGCCGGTGCGTCGGCGCCTCGTGGTCGTCCTCGCCCTCGCGGCCGGGACCGCCCTGCTGTTCGTCCTCGCCCTCGCCACCGGCTCCCATCCCGTGCCGGTCGCGGAGGTGGTGCGGGTGCTGTTCGGCGGCACTGCCGAGGACCCGCGGTGGACCGTGATCGTCGAACAGGTCCGGCTGCCGCGCGCGCTGACCGCCGCCGCCGTCGGCGCCGCGCTCGCGGTGGCAGGCGTACAGATGCAGACGCTGTTCCGCAACGCGCTGGCCGACCCGTTCTCCCTCGGGGTGAGCTCGGGCGCGAGCATGGGCGTCGCCGCCGTGGTGGTCGGCACCGGCGGGGTCGCCGGCAGCTTCACCGGAGACCTGGCCGGCCTCGGGCGCGTGGGCGTCGTCATCGCCGCCTCGCTCGGCGCCGCCGCCGTACTGGCCCTCGTCCTGCTCCTCTCCCGATGGGTGCGGTCGGCCGTCACCCTGCTCGTCATCGGCGTCATGATCGGCTCGGCCGCCACCGCCATGGTCGGCGTGATGCTCGTCTACGCCCGGCCCGAACGCGCCCAGCAGTTCGTCCTGTGGGGCCTGGGCAGCTTCGGCGCCACGACCTGGCCCGACCTCCACGTCATGCTGCCCGTCATCGGCGCCGGCCTGCTCACCGCGCTGCTGACCGCCAAACGCCTCAACGCCCTGCTGCTCGGCGAGGACTACGCCCGCACCATGGGCCTGAACGTGCGGCGCAGCCGCGATCTGGCGCTGCTCGGCACGGCGCTGCTCGCGGGCACGGCCACCGCGTTCTGCGGGCCGATCGCCTTCCTCGGCCTGGCCGTCCCGCACCTGACGCGGGTGGCGCTGGGGACCTCGGACCACCGGGCGCTCATCCCTGCGTCCATGCTCGCCGGGGCGTTCCTCGCGCTTGCGTGCGCGCTGCTGAGCCAGCCGCCCGGCACGGATGCCGTGCTGCCGCTGAACGCCGTCACCTCGCTGTTCGGCGCCCCCGTCGTCATCGCGTTCCTGATCCGCAGCCGTCGTGGTGTACAAGGAGTGGCCTCGTGAGCGACACGATGACCGAACCCGTCGCGGACACGGCCCGCCGGCCCGACCGCCCCGGCGGCCTGGTCACGCAGGGACTCGCCGTCGGCTACCGCACCCGGTCGCCGCGACGCGGCCACCGAGCTGCGCGGGCCGTGCTGTCCGGGCTCGACCTGGAGGCGCGGGCCGGCGAGCTGACCGTGCTCCTCGGCCCCAACGGCGCGGGCAAGTCCACGCTGCTGCGCACCCTGTGCGGGCTCCTGCCACCGCTCGGCGGCCGGGTGCACATCGGCGGGGTGGACCTCGCACACCAGCCGCCGGCCGCTCTCGCCCGGCGCCTGGCGGTCGTCCTGACCGACCGCGTGGACGCCGGACTGCTGTCCGTACGGGAACTGGCCGGGCTCGGCCGCCACCCGCACACCGGATTCACCGGCCGCCTCACGGCCGCGGACCACGCGGCCGTCGCATGGTCGCTGAAGGCCGTGGGCGCGGGACACCTGGCCGACCGGCCGGCCTCCGAGCTCTCCGACGGCGAACGCCAGCGCGTCCTGACCGCCCGAGCCCTCGCCCAGGAGCCCGCGGTCGTCCTCCTCGACGAGCCGACCGCCTTCCTCGACGTCCCCTCGCGGGTGGCGCTCACCGTACTGCTGCGCGACCTCGCCCGGGACAAGGGCCTGACCGTCGTGGTCAGCACCCACGACCTGGAGCTGGCGCTGCGGGTGGCCGACGCGGTCTGGCTCGTCGACCGGGACTCCGGCGTCCACGCCGGGGCGCCCGAGGACCTGATCCGCAGTGGTGCCGTCGCCGCCGCGTTCGACGCCGACCATCTCGCCTTCGACGCGGCCTCCGGCACCTTCGGCCTGCGGCGCACGGCACGCGCCGGCGTGACGGTGGACGCGCCGGCCGACGTGTTCCCGCTCCTCGAACGCGCCCTCGCCCGCGAGGGGCTGGCCGTCGCGGCCCCGGCAGGACCGACCGCCGGCAGGACCGTGACCTGGGACGGAGCCGAGCGGCTCACCCTCACCGGTCCGGACGGGCAGGTCGTCCGCGTCCGCGGATTCCACGAGCTGACGCGGACGGTGCGGACATGGTGACCGCGGTCGTCACCTCCGGCGCCCTGGCGCGCGTCTCCGCGATCGGTCCCTACTTCGCGGTGGCCACCGGCCCCCACCCCGGCGGCCCGGGCTTTCGCCCGATGACCGACCTGTACACCGACCCCGAGGTGCTCGCGGACGGCGTACGCGTCGTCGCCGGGCGTCTGGGCGGCGACCAGCCCCGGGTGGCCGCGTCCGCCCTGCACCTGGGCACCGCGTCCCGGCTCTGGTCCATCGCCCTGGCCTGCGCCGCGCTCACCGGCCGGGTCCCCGATCTGGCGCCCGAACGGCTGTGGTGGCGACTGCCGCCGTCCGGCCCTCTCGACCTGTGGCTCCCCGACCCGCGAGAGGTCGACCGGGAACCGCACCCGGCCCTGCACCACACGGTCATCGCCGAGAACCTGACGCCCTGGGCCGACGCGATACGGCGCGTCTCCGGCGTGTCCCCGCACACGCTGCGGGGCAACGCCGCGTCCGCGCTGATCGGGGCCCACCGCGTCCTTCTCGCCGGAACGCCGCGCACCGTCCTCCCTGTCGTACCCCTCGTGCGGGCCCTGCTGGACCGGCCTCCACTGGCGGGAGCGGGCACCACCCACCACGCCACCCCTGCCGAGCCGCTCGCCTACCAACGACACAGCTGCTGCCTGTACTACCGCGTACCGGGCGCGGGCACCTGCGGCGACTGCGTCCTCAACCTCAAGGAGAAAACCGCATGACCACCACCGAGCCGACCGTCGTCGAGACCCCCGGCGGCGGCACCCAGCACGTCTGGCCCCTGCCGGTCGACGAGCCCACCCTCCTCGACCTCGTCACCACCGTCTTCACCGACCACTGGCAGCACATCCACTTCGGGCCCCTCATCGAAGGCGCCGCCTGGGAGGTCGGCGCCCCGAACGCCCCCACCGCCATCACCATGAACGACGGCTACGCCACCATCGACTTCGGCGCCTGGCACTTCCACCTGTGCATCGGCGAACACACCGCCTCCGGCCCCGAACTCGGCCGCATCCGCCGCTGCTCCCGCGCCGAGCTCTACCGCGGCCTCGGCTCCGACGGCTCCCCCGTCAGCTGGGGCGTCCGCCTGTTCAACGGCCGTGACGAGCAGATGATGACCGTCCTGCTGCCCAACCCGTTCCTCACCGACCGCCAAGAGATCCTCGACACCCCCGACTTCACCCGCCTCGCCGCGTGGGACACCCTCCGCGCCCGCTTCCTGAGCCTGTCGCCCGACCCGCTCGACCGCTCAGGCAAGGGGTTCCGCCACAGCGGCTGACGGGCAGCCGCTTCTCCCCCTCCCGACAGGACACACGAAAGAACCCATATAAACGTTGGAATACAACTCCGAGGTGACGCAGTCCCTCGGTCCGGGAAAGGAGCACCCCCTCATGAGCGACCCGACCCCACGCCCCCGCCTCGCTGCTGCATGCCGGCCGACCGAGCGACCGGCCGACCGGCCGACCGGCCGACCGGCCGAGGGATCTTGACGGTGTGTGACCCCGATACACCAAGATCCCCGCCCTCGTCACCCGCGATCAGCGCTGCGTCTCCTCGCGGCGCCCCATGGCGGCCGCATCGGGTATGAGGAGCAGCTTGCCGGTGGTACGTCGAGCCTCCAGATCGCTGTGGGCCCGGGCGGCCTCGGACAAGGCGTAGCGGCCCGTCACGGTGACCTCAAGCGCCTTGGAGCGCACCCACGCGAACACATCGGCGGCCCGTCGGAGCAGTTCGGACCGATCGGCGATGAAGTCCCCGAGGCTGGGCCGGATCAGGGTCAGCGAACCGCCGCTGGCGAGCCGCATCGGATCGAACGGCGGCACGGCACCACTTGCCGCGCCGAAGAGCACGAGATGGCCGCGAGGACGCAGGCTGGCGAGGCTCGCGTCGAAGGTGTGCGCGCCGACGCCGTCGAAGACGACCGGCAGTCCCTGACCGCCGTTGAGCCGCCTCACCTCGGCGGCGAGATCGTCGACCGCGGAGGAAAGGATCACTTCGGCGGCCCCGGCACGCTTCGCCAGCTCGGCCTTCGCCGTGGTCGACGTCGTGCCGATCACCCTGCCGCCGAGATGGGCGATGAGCTGGGTCAGAAGCAGCCCCATGCCACCGGCGGCCGCGTGCACGAGCACCGTGTCGCCCTCCTGAACCGGGTAGGCGTCCTTGACGAGATAGTGCGCGGTCATGCCCTGGAGAAGCACGGCGGCGGCCGTCTCGAAGTCGATGTCGTCGGGCAGCGGCACCAGCCGGGAGGAGTCCACGACGGCGCGCTCGGCGTACGTGCCGGGAATCTCCACCCAACCGACCCGGTCCCCGACCGTGACGTCAGCGACACCGGGCCCCACTTCGACAACCGTGCCGGCGCCTTCAGCGCCCGGGGTGAACGGCAGCGGAAGGCTGTAGCGGCCTTCGCGGTGGTAGACGTCGAGGAAGTTGACCCCGGACACGGCGACCTCCACGACCGCCTCGCCCGGCCCCGGCCGCGGCTGGTCCACCTCGGCCTCCCGCAGCACCTCGGGACCGCCCACTTCGTACACCTGAATCGCTCGCATGACTCTCCAATGATCGGCTCGTCCCCCACCAACCCCGTCGACGGCCATCCGATTCCCGGCAGACAGACCGGCCCGCCGCCCCGCTGAGACCTGAGACGCTTGCTGCACCCAGGCCCGGGACAGCAGCCCGAGGCCGCCAAGGGTCGAGACATGCACCACCCGCCGCGGCATTCACTCGACTTCGCGCATCGAGTGCAGCTTCGATGGTCGACCCGAAGGAGTCTCCGTCGGACTTCACGGCGTCCTGTTCCTTCGCTCAGGCGCGGAACCCCTCGGCGGTCCGAGGTGGATGCAGCAGGTCTCCCCACCGCTCCTCGTCGACGGCGAAGCCCACGAACGCCGTCCAGTCCCCGGGCTCGATACCGCGCAGACGTCAGCCCGGAGAGGGTGCGGCCAACGAGCCGGGAAACGCGGTGTGCGAGGTGGACCGGGAATGCCCGCCGTCATCACCTGGAAGCTCCTTCGTCGGACTCGGCGTGGCCCCACCGGAACGATCAGCTCGACCTCACGTCACCATCCGCCGCCCGTGACCCCGAGCCGCAAAACGCTTCTTGCGGAACACGAGTAGATGCAGTCCCGATGGGGTCTTGATCGTCGACTGGTGTGCCATGCCGGCTGCGCTTGCGACCTCGCGGATCTGGGCCGCGGTCCGTTCCTTTCCGCCGAGGAACAGGAACATGCGCAGATCCATGGCGGTGATCGCTCGGGGGTCGGCGTCGTCCGCGAGTCGCTCCACGATGACGAAGGTGGAGTCCCTTCGGCCGGCATCGGCGCACCGGCGCAGAAGGGCGGATGCCCGTTCGTCGTTCCAGTTGTGGACGACGTTGACAAGCGTGTACACATCCGCGCCGGCCGGAAGGGGGTCGAAGAAGCTGCCGGTTACCGGGGTGTAACGATTGCCGAAGCCCGCGGCTGCGATACGGGCGGTGGCGGTGGCCACCGCGCCCGGGAGGTCCACGAGCACGGTGCGCAGGGTGGCGTGGGTGCGCATGAGGGCTTCGACGAGGACTCCTGTGCCACCACCCACGTCGACCACGCGCCTGACGCGCTCCCAGGGATACGCGGCCAGCAGGTCCGCGACGTAGCTCTCGGCGTGCGTGTGGCGCAGACCGTCGAAGGCCGGGCCCCTGCTGTGCAGGGCGAGGTCCTCGTAGAAGGGCCGCCCGTGCAGCCTGGGGTAGGAGGGCTCGCCGCTGCGCAATGCGCCGAGGAGGTCTCCGACAGCGGCGTCCATGCGCGCCCCGGCCCCTGAAGCGTCGAGCCATTCGCGTAGGCCCGAGGGGTGGCCCTCCAGGAGGGTGAGGGATAGAGGGGTGAGGGCGTACGTTCCCGGGCGGGGCTCGGCGAACACGCCACGGCACGCCAGGAACCGGAGCACGCGACCGAGCAGGTCCGGGTCGGTGCCCGTCCGCTCGGCCAGCGACAGGACGGTGTCGTGGCCTGCGGCTATGTGGTCGGCCATCCGCAGAGTGGCGGCAGCGCGGAGCGCGATGGGGGGCGAGTCCGCTCGCAGCCTCTGCGAACTCGAGCTCGGCGGTCACTTCTGCACTCCCGGGAAGTCGGCGTGGTCGTCGTCCCTGATCTGGCTGCCCAGCAGGAGCCGGTAGTGCTCGCTGGTGTGTACCAGTTCGTGGTGGCTGCCTGCGGCGACCACCTCTCCCTCGTCGACGACAAGGATGTGGTCGGCATCGCGCACGGTCGAGAGGCGGTGGGCAACGATCAACACGGTGACGCAGTCCCCGTGGATGCGGCGCAGTCCGGCCATCGCCGTCCTTTCGTTCTCCGCATCGAGGCTGGAGGTCGGCTCGTCGAGAAGCAGGAGGGCGGGCCGGGTCAGCAGAGCCCGTGCGATCGCCAGGCGTTGGCGCTCGCCGCCGGACAGCTGAGACCCGTGCTCACCCACCTGGGTGTCGACGCCGTCGGGCAGGGTCTCGACCCATTCGTGAAGGTTGACCTGGCGGAGCACCCTGTCCATGCCGGCCGCGTCCGAGGGCCGGCCCATACACAGGTTCTCCCGGATCGTTCCGTGGAGTACCGGGGCACTCTGCTCGACAAGTGACACGAGCTGACGACATTGGGCGCGGGTCAAAGTGGCTGCGTCGTGGCCGAGATAGGTGATGGTGCCACTCTCCGGCTCGTAGAACCGGCAGATCAAGGAGAGGATCGTCGACTTGCCGGATCCGGAGGCACCGACCAACGCCGTCCTCGACCCGCGGGCGAGCTCGAAGCTGACTCCGTTCAGCGCGGGACGGTCGTCATAGGAGAAGCGGACGTCGGCGAACGCGAGCGCTGGTGCGCCTGGGACGGCTGCCGCGATCGCGCTCGATGTGATTTCGTCGGATTCGGTGGGCAGGTCCAGGGCCTCCTGTACGCGCTGAAGTGCTCCCATGGCCCGCTTGAGCGTGGTGAGACCTTCCAGCAGGTTGCCGAGGGGCATCACCAGGTAGGTGGCGTAGAGCAGTACAGCGACCAGGTCGCCTAGTTGGAGATCCCCGGAGGCCACGCGCATGCCGCCCACCACGAGGACGAGGAGGAAGGAGCCAGAAGCGGCGAGCTGGATCGCGGGCTGGGCGGTGGCGGCGAGCCGTGCGCCTCTGATCCCTGCGGCGAAGGCCGCCTCGGCCGATGCCAGGAGCCGGTCCGTGTCCACTTGCTCCGCCCGGTGGATCCGGATGGTCCTGATCGCCGACAGGCTCCTTTCGAGATCCGCGGTCAGCACCCCCACCGCGGTTCGGGACTGCTCCGCCGCTTGTCGGATGCGGTCCAGGACGACCGCCACCCCCAGCGCGGCGACGGCGAAGACGCCCAGCACGACGAGGAACAGGACAGGGTCGATGGCGGCCATGAGCACGGTCGCGCCCGCGACGGTGAGGGCTCCCACGGCGATCTCCACGAGACTGCGCGTGATGCTGTCGCGCAGTGCCTGGGTGTCGCCCGTGGCGCGGGATATCAGGTCTCCGGTGCGATGGGTGTGGAGTACGGGCAGATGCAGGCGGATCAGTCGCTGAACCAGCAGCCGCCGTATCCCGAGGACGACGCTCTCGCCGCTGCGCTCGAGGAGATAGCGGCCGGCGGTGTCGACCAGCGTCTGCGCCACGAAGAGGGCGGCGAGGGTCAGCACAAGACCGGCGATGGGCTCGGACGTGCGGACGCGGTCGATGATCCGGCCGGCGAGCACCGGCTGCGCGAGACCGAGCACGGAGGCGGCGATCACCAGAGTGACCGCGCCGGCGACAAGACCTCGGTGCGGCCGGAGCAGGTGAAGGAGTGCCGCGATCCCCACGGGCTTGGCCTTGTCCCGGCTAGGAGACATCAGCAACCCCCACGTGCATGAGCACCCCGTAGGCCGTCGGCGTCCCCGGCTCGGCGACGACCCTTCCATCCGCTTCGAGCCAGGCATGGGCCGCGAAGGGCGGCGTCCGGCGGACACCGACGTTCCACTCCGGCCACCTGCCCTCAGCCCGGCACAGGAGCGCCACCGCGATCGAGCGGGGGAGGCATCCCTGCCACCCGGCACAGCGGGGGCTGGCCGCGACTACGGCACGGTAATGACGCTCCACCGTCTCGTACTTCGCCTGCCGGGCTCCGCCCGCCGCCCGCCGCATGAAGGAGCGGATACGGTGCGGGGCCATGAGCGCCAGGAGCAACCCGGCCAGGACGGCGCTCCTTACCTTCGCCCGTCGCCATAAACCGCCCGGCTCTCGGGCGGGCATGGTCATTCCGGCGCTCACGGCCGGACCAGCTCCGCCTCACGCAGCTGGGCGATGAGCGCTGCGACATCGTAGGCCGCCTGCTCTTCGCCGATGTCGTACTCGGCCACGAGCTTCCTCGCGACGTGCGCCGCGTCGTGCTGCTCGATCAGGCCCGTCACTACTTCCGTGCCCGTGGGGTTCAGCTGGAAGTAGGCGCCGGTGCGCTCGTCGAGCAGGACCGATCCGTATTCGGTGGGCACCATCGAGATGTGGTCATGCAGCGTGAAACCCATGACTGTCTCCTGTCTGTGCTATGCGTGTTCCAGGCTACGGAGCCACAGCTCACAGGCCACGGTGGTGAGCAGCGCCCCGTCGTCCAGTTCGACGGAGTCCGGGCGTGCGCACAGGCATGCCAGGCGCTGCCCGTCGACCAGGCCGAGTTCCGCAAGCCGTGAGTCGGACCAGAGCTGGCTGAGATGCGGCGCGTAGGTGCGCAGCCCCACTGCCAGGTCCATACTTCCTACCCCTTTGGTCGTCCTTGTGAGCAGCTCGGGGGGCACGATGCCGTGCATGGCAGCGGCGAGCAGCGGCTTGTAGGCGAAAGGCCGGGCCCGGTCCTCGATACGCACTGCGAGTGCGGCCTCCATCACCCGGTCGTCGAAGAAGGGCGTGGAGAGGGGCAGTCCGGCAAGGGCGGTGATGTCCGTCAGAGCTCGCGCGAGGCGGGCTCCGTCGCGAATCCCGTCGAGCTCGAGATGGCGTCCCGGGGTGGAGGCCAGCGGTGCCGCCGTCTGCGCGGCCTGCCGGACTTCCTCGTGAATCGTCTCCACGGCAGAGGGTGTGAGCCAGGGCGGCATGGTCGCTCCGAGTCCCCAGGTGAGGATGGGGAACCGCGGGTCAGCCCCGGTACCCGAGGTCGCCGACGTCGCCAACCAGCGCCGGTAGGAGCCAGGGCTGAGCAGTTGTCTGGCCATGTCTCTCCACGACCAGCCGAACATGCCCCGATAGGCATTCATGTGGCGTAGGGCCAGCAAGGGTCGGCTGCGTAGGAGGTCTGCGGTCAGAGTCGGCAAGCCTACGAACAAGTGGTCACCGCCGTGGCCGGTGAGGTGGAGGTCTGCGCCCTCCCGGCGCGGAATCTCCGTCATTGCCAGGACTCGTGCCCGGCTGGCGACGGCGATGGACGGCTCGTCCAACGGCTCGGTCGCCCGGTCCAGCTGCGCGTAGACCAGCGGCAGCTGCTGAGCCGGGACCACGCGGTGGTCGGCTCGGCGGGCGTGGCTCACGGCGCGTGCGGCCCAGGCCGCATCCTCGTCCAAGGGGTCGCGGCCGGCGGCCGTCACGGCCACGACCGGTTGTTCCCGCTCGGCGAGGAAGAACAAAGCCGTGGAGTCAAATCCGCCCGACAGTTCGCTGCTGATTCTCGTCCGCCCCCGCGCATGCTGTCGGACCGAAAGGCTCAAGGCTTCCCGTACCCGATCTGCGCCGGCGGCCAGCGTTATGCTCGGTGCTGGCGGGCGCCACCAACGCTCGACCCGCCTGTCCCGCCCATCGCCCAGGACGAGACAGTGCCCCGGTGGCACTGTTTCGATGCCGCGCCACAGGCCACGCTCAGGTAAGGGATGGGGCACGGGCTCCATCAGCCGGAGCGCCAGCGAGGACCGATCAAGCGGCGCCCCCGTCAACCGCGCGAGCGTGCGGGCCCGGTCGCTGGCCCAGATGTGACCGAGGTGTTCTGTGTAGGACACCTGCCGGAGCCCCGACGCGGTGCCCTGCACACGGGATCTCCCCGCAATGCGGGCGATAACGTGGAACACCCCAGGCAGCGAGGTGATGAATCCGTCCAGGTCCGCAACACTCGCGCACGCTGAAAGAGCAAGTGCCATCTGGTCCCGGGGCACATCGCCCGGCCCAATGAGCGCGAGCATGTTCCCGTCTGCGTGGACTACGGACAGAGTAGCGAAGGGCAGGTCTGCCAGGATCCAGGGCCGCCCGGAAGGGTGGGGCACGACGTGCCTCGGTTCGAAGGGAAGGCACCCGACAGCCGCCGTGGCCGCATCGTGGTCAGGTGCCACCACAAAACTGTCCATGGGATGCCGGGTACCTTCCTACTTCGTCGAGCCGCGGTTACGGGATCAGCCGACCAACCAGCTGGTCGGCGAGGAGCCGGCCGAACCCGGCCGTAGCGGCCGCGAATGCGCCACGCTCGATCAGAGCAGGGGCCTCGTAGAACTTCTTCATCCCATTCACCTCCTCCCGTGCTGTGATGACTCCACTCTGACCCCCTTGCGAGTCCTCGGCCATTGGCCTCAGAGCCAGTCTTTGCGTGTATGCGAACGCAGTCAGGCACACCTTCAGGCGTGACTGGAGCTCCAACTTCGCGAGGATGCTGCCGGTGTGGGCGCGTACGGTCCGCTCCGTCACCACCAGTTCGTCGGCGATCTCGGCGTTGCTGGCCCCGTCGGCCAGTAACCGGAACACCTGGAGCTCCCTGCTGCTGAGCCGGCTGACGCGGTGCAGAGCCGGCACCCACTCGGGCATCGCTGATCTCGGTCGCATGACGACGTGCCTCCCCCTGTGCCTGAGGACGGAAAGAACCACTGAGCTCTTTCCAACCTGTCGGCCAGGAGGGGCGGTTGGGCTGACAGACGGGTGAAGCCCCTGGTAGATGGGTTTTCGA
>NZ_SDOY01000096.1 GCF_004117935.1 Streptomyces roseicoloratus
CCGCGCGCGCGGGCGGCCTCGGCGAGCGCGACGGGCTCGGCACGGGCGGCCTCGCCGCCGGTGTGCAGCACGAGCCCGTGGGCACCGGTGGCCCGGGCCAGCTCTGGGCCGTCCCACTCCGCCGGCTCGACCGTGCGGATCAGGCGGGCGAGACCGTCGGCGAGGCTCTCCTCCGCGAGCGCGAAACGCTCCAGGCCCAGCAGCACCGGCGTCCCGGGGCGCGGCTCCTCCCGCTCCTCCCCGCCGGCCTCACCGGTCTCCTCCGGCTCCTCGTCCTCCTGATCCTCCTCCTGGAAGACCAGTACGGCGGCCTCGGAGACGGCGAGGTCGACGGCCTTGTCGGGTTCCGGCACCGAGAGCCGGGCGAGCCCGTCCCGTACGGCGCCGATCTCCAGGGCGGTGTGACCCTTCAGGGCCGCCTGGTCGAGCAGCCAGGCCGTGAGGGCCACCGCCCGGCGCGGGTCGGCGGGACCGCACTCCGGACCCAGCAGTGCCCGCGCGAATCCGTCCGCCTGCTCGGGCCGCACGCCCGGGACCGCGAGCAGCTGCCACGGATCGTCCGCGAGCGCCCGTGCCGCGCCCTCGCCGAGGACCGCGGCGACCTTCGGGGCGAGCGCCTCGGGCGCGTCGCCGCGCGCCAGCACCTGCCGCACGGCCGCCGTGGCCTCCTCGGTCGCCGGCGGCGCCTGGGACACCGGCGGGCGCACGGTCGCGGCGGGGGCGGCGGCCGGCGCAGCCGGTGCGGGCCGGGCGGGCACGGGCGCCTCGACGCGCGGGACCGAGACCGGCCGGGCGCCGCTCTCCACCGCCCGTACCGCGGCGAGGAGGTCCGCCGCCGTGCCCGTCAGCTTCCCGCCCGCCTCGACGGGCGCGGCGCGCTCGGCCTTGCGCTGCTCGATCCTCGCCCGCAGCTCCCGCTGCGCGGCCAGCTCCGCCTGCGCCTCGGACAGCGCGGACGCCCCGGCCCCGTCTGCGTCACTTCCGGCCGTATCCGTAGCCGCATCCGCATCCGCATCCGTATCTGTATCCGTAGCCGCGTCCGCGTCCGTAGCCGCGTCCGCGTCCGTAGCCGCGTCCGCGTCCGTAGCCTCGTCCGCGCCCGTCGCCGCGTCCGCAGCGTCGTCCCCGTCCGTGTCCCCGTCCCCGTCCGCACTCTCAGCCCCGGCCGCGTCCTCGGGCGCACCGGACTCCTCCGGCTCCTCGGTGGCCTCGCGCTCCTCGGACGCGGGCGCGTCCGGCGGGCTCGCGGGGGGTTCCTGGGCGTCGGTGGTCGGCTCGGTCGCCCCGGGCGGCGCGGTGTCGCCGGAAGGCTCGGTCACAAGGTGCTCCAGTCGTGATCCGGGTAGCGGTGCACGGGCGCCGACACGTCGTCGAGAGCCCGGCAGATCTCGTCAGGAAGACTAAGGCTCTCCACTGACAAAGCCGCCGCGAGCTGCTGCGCGTTGCGCGCGCCGACGATCGGGGCGGTGACGCCGGGCCGGTCGCGGACCCAGGCGAGGGCGACCTGCAGCGGCGTGGTGGCGAGGCCGTCGGCCGCCGTGCTGACCGCGTCCACGATCCGGCTCGCCGCCTCGTCCAGATACGGCTCGACGAACGGCGCGAGCGCCTCCGAACCACCGCGCGAGTCCGCCGGGGTCCCGTGCCGGTACTTGCCGGTGAGCACTCCGCGGCCGAGCGGCGAGGACGGCAGCAGTCCTATGCCCAGGTCGAGCGCGGCCGGCAGCACCTCGCGCTCGACGCCCCGCTGGAGCAGCGAGTACTCCATCTGCGTCCCGGCCAACCGGGTCCGGTCACCGCTCTGCTGCCAAGTACCGGCCTTCGCCAGCTGCCAGCCGCAGAAGTCGGAGACGCCCACGTAGCGGGCGCGGCCGCTGCGCACGGCGATGTCGAGGGCCTGGAGCGACTCCTCGAGCGGGGTGTACGGATCGAAGGCGTGCAGCTGCCAGAGGTCCACGTGGTCCGTGCCGAGCCGGGCGAGCGAGGCGTCGAGCGCGGCGAGCAGGTGGCCGCGCGAGCCGTCCGTGCGCCGGTCCGGGTCGGGGACGCTGCCGGCCTTGGTCGAGATCACCAGGTCACGGCGCGGGACCAGGCCCGACCTCTCGTCCACGAGCCGGCCGAGCAGGTACTCCGCCTCGCCGCCCCCGTACACGTCCGCCGTGTCCACGAGCGTGCCGCCCGCGTCCCAGAACACCTTCAACTGCTCGGCGGCGTCGTGCTCGTCGGTGTCGCGGCCCCAGGTGAGGGTGCCGAGCCCGAGCCGGGACACGCGCAGGCCGGTACGTCCGAGATGCCTCTGCTCCATGGCCGCGAGATTACTGGCCATGGCACCACGCGGAGAGACCCTGTGGACAAGCTGTCCACAGGCCGTCCGTTCGAAGCCCCCGGACCGGCTCCTGACGAATGCCGGGGGAGCGCGCTAGAGTCCCCGGCACAGGACGTTACCGATGGGTAAGGGGTACGTGGCATGCGGCTCGGCATCAACCTCGGCTACTGGGGCGCGGGCATGGACGGCGACAACCTGGCCGTGGCCCAGGAGGCGGACCGGCTCGGCTACGACGTCTGCTGGGCCGCCGAGGCGTACGGCTCCGACGCGCCGACCGTGCTCTCGTACGTCGCCGCCAAGACGGAGCGGATCGACATCGGCTCCGCGATCATGCAGATCCCGGCGCGGCAGCCCGCGATGACGGCCATGACCGCCGCGACCCTCGACTCGCTCTCCGGTGGCCGCTTCCGGCTCGGCCTCGGCGTCTCCGGGCCCCAGGTCTCCGAGGGCTGGTACGGCGTCAAGTTCGACAAGCCGCTGGCCCGCACCCGCGAGTACGTGGAGATCGTCCGCCGGGCCATGTCCCGCGAGCGCCTCAGCTACGAGGGCGAGCACTGGACGCTGCCGCTGCCCGACGGCCCCGGCAAGCCCATCAAGCTCACGGTCCACCCGACCCGCCCGCACATCCCGCTCTACATCGCCGCCATCGGCCCCAAGAACCTGGAGCAGACCGGCGAGATCGCCGACGGTGCCCTGCTCATCTTCCCGGCCGCCGAGCACCTGGAGGAGACCGCGCTGCGCCATCTCCGGGCGGGCCGCGAGAAGGCCGGGCTCACCATGGACGGCTTCGACGTCCACCCGACCCTGCCGCTCGCCCTCGGCGACGACATCGACGCGCTGGCGGACGTCTTCCGCCCGTACACCGCGCTGTACGTCGGCGGCATGGGCAGCCGCAAGCAGAACTTCTACAACCAGCTCGCCCAGCGCATGGGCTACGAGAAGGCCGCCGCCGAGATCCAGGAGAAGTACCTGTCCGGCGACAAGGCCGGAGCCGCCGCCGCGGTACCGCGCCAGCTGATCGACCAGACCACCCTGCTCGGCTCCGTCGACCGCATCGCCGACCGCATGAAGGCCTACGCGGAGGCCGGGGTGACGACCCTGACGCTGGCCCCGGCCGGCTTCACGCTCGACGAACGGCTCGCGGCGCTGCGCGCCGGTGTGGAGGCCCTGGAGCGCGCCGGTCTCGCGTAAGGCCCGGTATCCACGGGACGCGTCCCGGAACGAACCCGCGGCCGTGGTGGGGGCTCGGGGGTCTTCCCCGCCACGGCCGTCACGCAGCACAACGCGCGAGCCGCGCCCGGGGTTACGCTCCCGGCCGGCCGAACGCCCGCCGGGCACCGTTCCGGGCCGTCATCCTTTCGGCCCAGCCCCCCGCCCCTCCTGTTGCCCGCCCCCGGGCGGCGCATTTGACTCGTACACCACGGGAGGTGGCAGCCATGCTCACGGCCAAGGGCCTTTTCCAAGAAATCATCGACAACGACGAGTCGTTCCGGCTCTTCTGTTCCATCGCCGCCAGCGGCGAGGCCCAGGGCGGCTGGGAGAACGGCCGGATCGCGTCGCTCGTTCCCCCCGGCATGCGGGACATGGTGCCCAAGATCACCCGGCACGGCGCCGACGAGGACAAACACGGCCGGATCTTCAACGCCCTGCTGAAGAAGCGGGGCCTCGACCCGGTGCCCGTCCCGCCCGACACCGACTACACGATGCTGCTGGAGAAGCGCGGCATCGGCCTCGCGCACGACAAGCTGCGCCGCGACGAGCCGCTGACGGAGCGGGACGTCATCGTCTACCTGGCGCACAGCCGGGTCACCGAACAGCGGGCGGCCGATCAGATGATCATGCTGGTCACGTACTTCGGGGACCATCCCGAACTCGGCAAGGCCATCCGCATGATCGACAACGACGAGACCAACCACCTCGCGTACTGCCACGAGGAACTGCTGCGCCTCAACCACGAGGGGCACGGCCGGCTCATCCAGCGCGTCCTGCGGGAGTCCGCGCTCGCCGAGATCGAGGTCTACCGGGACGTCGGCCTCGCCGTGATGGGCCACATGGGCCGCATCCTGGGCTGGTCCCGGGCGAAGTCCGCGGTGCTCGCCGCCGGCATCCACGCGATGTACGTGTGGGAGCGCGCCGCCGGCTGGCACAAGATGGTGGACCTCAGGATGCCCGAGCGCCGCGACGCCCTCGGCGGCCCCATGACGCCGGCCCCGGCCTTCTGACCGGCACCCCGGACGGACGACCGGGCCCGGGCCGTCCGAGATCCCGGCCCCCGAGGTCCCGCCCCCAGAGCACCCGCCCGGAGCCCCTGCGCGCGGTCCCGCGGCAGGGGGCCTCGAGGCCCTTCGGGGCCGGATCTCACAGCCAGCCGCGCCGCTTGAACAGCCGGTACAGGCCTGTGACGATCCCCGCCATCAGCAGGAGCACCACCGGGTACGACCACGCCCAGCGGAGCTCCGGCATGTGCTCGAAGTTCATGCCGTAGATCCCCGCGACCATCGTGGGGACCGCGGCCATCGCCGCCCACGCCGAGATCTTGCGCATGTCGTCGTTCTGCCGCACGCCCATCTGCGCCAGATGCGCCGACAGCACGTCCGACAGCAGCCGGTCCAGGCTCTCCACCTGCTCGTTGGCGCGCAGCAGATGGTCCTGCACGTCACGGAAGAACGGCATCGCCTTGTCGTGCACGAAGGGCACCGCGCCCGTCGCGAGCCGGGCCATCGGCCCGGTCAGCGGGCTCGCCGCCCGGCGGAACTCCAGGACCTGCCGCTTCGCCGTGTAGATCCGCTCCGCGGTCCGCTTCGGGCTGCCGCCGGACGGCGCGAAGACATCCGCCTCCAGCTCCTCCAGGTCGATCTGGAGCTCCCCTGCGACGTCGATGTAGTGGTCCACGACCGCGTCGCTGATCGCGTACAGGACCGCGGTCGGCCCGTGCCGCAGCACGTCCGGCGTGGCCTCCATGCGCTTGCGCACGGCCGTCAGCGGGCTGCCGGCACCGTGCCGTACGGTCACCACGAACGAGTCGCCGACGAAGACCATCACCTCGTCCGAGCTGACCCGGTCGCTCTCCGGCTCGTACACCACCGGCTTCAGGACGACGAACAGGCAGTCGTCGTACACCTCCAGCTTGGGCCGCTGATGCGCCTTCAGGGCGTCCTCCACGGCCAGCGGGTGCAGCGCGCACTCCGAGGAGACATGGCTGAACTCGGCCTCGGTCGGCTCGTACAGCCCCACCCACAGGAACGCGTCCCCGCTCGACCGCGCCTCCGCCAGGGCCTCCGACAGATCGGCGGGGCTCCTCGTCCGCTGCCCGCGCCGATAGATGGCTGAGTCCACGATCACGCGCCGTATTCTCCCCCGGGCGAAGCCGGAGCGCACCCTCCCGCGGAGCACCGGTCCGCCACCGGCGTTCCCCACGCGCGCGTGGGGACGCCTACGCTGGCCCCCATGGCCACCCTGATCCTCGTACGGCACGGACGCTCCACCGCCAACACCTCCGGGGTGCTCGCCGGACGCACGCCCGGGGTCGCGCTCGACGAGCGCGGCGCCGCGCAGGCCGCCGAGCTGCCCGGGCGGCTGGCCGGAGTGCCGCTCGCCGCCGTCGTCACCAGCCCGCTCCAGCGCTGCCGCGAGACCGTGCGGCCGCTCCTCGACGCCCGCCCCGGGCTGCCGCTGCACGCCGAGGAGCGGATCAGCGAGTGCGACTACGGCGACTGGTCCGGCCGCAAGCTCGCCGAACTCATGGACGAGCCGCTGATGCAGGTCGTCCAGGCGCACGCCTCGGCCGCGGCCTTCCCGGGCGGCGAGTCCCTGCGCGCCATGCAGGCCAGGGCCGTGGACGCGGTGCGCGACTGGAACGCCCGGATCGAGGCCGAGCACGGTGAGGACGCCGTCTACGTGATGTGCTCGCACGGCGACATCATCAAGGCGCTCGTCGCCGACGCCCTCGGCCTCCACCTGGACCTCTTCCAGCGGATCCAGGTCGACCCCTGCTCGGTCACCGCCATCCGCTACACCCGCCTCCGCCCCTTCCTGCTCCGCCTCGGCGACACCGGCGACCTGGCCGCCCTCGCCCCGCGCGAGCCGGCCGGCGGCGCGGGGGAGGCCGAGGTGGGAGGCGGCGCGGGCGCACCGTGATCCATCCGCGCAGTAGGGTGGACGCGCCGCTGTAGTGACGTCCCGCGGCCGGCGCCGTGACAACAGTGTTCACAGCAACTGCGTTCGGGGCAGGGGCGTTCACGGCAGGGGCGTGGACGACAGCACCACAGCCGAGATCCACGACAGCAGCACCACAGCCGAGACCCAAGGGAGTCGGGAACGTGTCCCGTCAGGTGTTCCTCTACGACCCGCCGGAGCGTTTCGTGGCCGGCACGGTCGGGCTGCCTGGCCGCCGTACGTTCTTCCTCCAGGCGTCCGCGGCCGGCCGGGTCACCAGCGTCGCCCTGGAGAAGACCCAGGTCGCGGCCCTCGCCGAGCGGATCGACGAACTGCTCGACGAGGTCGTGCGCCGCACCGGCGGCAACGCTCCCGTCCCCGCGGTGGCCCCCGCCGACGTCACGGACACCGCCCCCCTCGACACCCCCGTCGAGGAGGAGTTCCGGGTCGGCACCATGGCGCTCGCCTGGGACGGCGAGGAGCAGCGCATGATCGTCGAGGCGCAGGCGCTCGTCGAGCTCGACGCGGACTCCGAGGAGGACCTCGCCGAGGCCGAGGAGCGGCTGCTCCAGGACGAGGAGAACGGCCCGCCGATGCTGCGGGTCCGACTGACCGGAGCCCAGGCCCGGGCCTTCGCCAAGCGCGCCCTCGACGTGGTCAACGCGGGCCGGCCGCCGTGCCCGCTGTGCAGTCTGCCGCTCGACCCCGAGGGCCATGTCTGCCCGCGCCAGAACGGATACCGTCGCGGCGCATGAGCAGCCATCAGGCCCCTGCGACGCCCACGACGCCCGCGGTCCTCGACCTGCTCGGCCGGGGCGAGCTGACCGTCCGCGGCCGGGTCCGCGAGGCGTCCAACGCGGTGCTGTTCTGCTCCGTCGCCCATGACGGCCAGGAGCTCGACTGCGTCTACAAGCCGGTCGCCGGGGAGCGCCCCCTGTGGGACTTCCCCGACGGCAACCTCGCCCGCCGCGAGGTCGCCGCCTTCGAGCTGTCCGAGGCCACCGGCTGGGACCTGGTCCCGCCGACCGTGCTCCGCGACGGGCCGTACGGCGAGGGCATGGTGCAGCTGTGGGTCGAGACCGACCCGGAGGCGGCCCTGCTCGCGCTGGTCGACGACGAGGAGCCGGGAGAGGGCTGGAAGGCCGTCGGGCCCGCCCAGGTGGCAGAGGACCGCACGGCGCTGCTCGTGCACGCCGACAGCCCGCAGCTGCGCCGGCTGGCCGTCCTGGACGCCGTCATCAACAACGGCGACCGCAAGGGCGGGCATCTGCTGCCCCGACCTGACGGACATCTGTACGGGATCGACCACGGCGTCTCCTTCCACGTCGACGACAAGCTGCGCACCCTGCTGTGGGGCTGGGCGGGGGAGGAGCTGACCGAGGAGGCCCTCGCCGTGCTGGCCGTCCTGGACGCCCGGCTCGCGCCCGGCACTCCCCTGGCGGAACGGCTCGCGGCGCTGCTGACCGCCGCAGAGGTGGACGCCCTGCGGCAGCGGGTCGCCCGGCTGCGCGGGACGGGGCGGCATCCCGTACCGTCGGGGCAGTGGCCCGCGATCCCCTGGCCGCCGGTGTAGCGACCGTCCCCACCAGGCGTCATCGGGGAACTCGCGTGTAACGGGCCGATGCTTTCCGGCCAACCTCCGTCGGCTCGGTCACACCCCCCGGGGGTATGCACGAACCGCTCTGACTTGCAAGACCGCCTAATCGGTCAAGATCCGGGTGCGGTTCGTATCCGGAACACCTGTCCGGTTACGCTCAGGACATGCATGCCTGGCCCGCTTCTGAGGTCCCCGCCCTGCCCGGCAAGGGCCGCGACCTCCGGATTCACGACACGTCGACCGGCGGACGAGTGACCCTCGCCCCCGGCCCCGTCGCCCGCATCTACGTCTGCGGCATCACGCCGTACGACGCCACCCACCTGGGGCACGCGGCGACCTACAACGCGTTCGACCTCGTTCAGCGCGTGTGGCTCGACACCAAGCGGCAGGTCCACTACGTCCAGAACGTCACCGACGTGGACGACCCGCTCCTCGAGCGGGCCCTCCGCGACGACATCGACTGGGTCGCCCTCGCCGAGCGCGAGACCGCCCTGTTCCGCGAGGACATGACCGCCCTGCGCATGCTGCCGCCGCAGCAGTACGTCGGAGCCGTCGAGGCCATACCGGGCATCGTCCCGCTGGTCGAGCGGCTGCGGGACTCCGGCGCCGCCTACGAGCTCGACGGCGACATCTACTTCTCCGTCGAGGCCGACCCGCACTTCGGCCAGGTCTCGCACTACGACACCGCGCTGATGCGCCACCTCTCCGCCGAGCGCGGCGGCGACCCGGACCGCCCGGGCAAGAAGAACCCGCTCGACCCGATGCTGTGGATGGCCGCCCGCGAGGGCGAGCCCAGCTGGGACGGCGCCAGCCTCGGCCCCGGCCGTCCCGGCTGGCACATCGAGTGCGTCGCCATCGCCCTCGACCACCTCGGCATGGGCTTCGACGTCCAGGGCGGCGGATCGGACCTGATCTTCCCGCACCACGAGATGGGCGCCTCGCACGCCCAGGCGCTCACCGGCGAGTTCCCCATGGCCAAGGCGTACGTCCACGCCGGCATGGTCGCCCTGCACGGCGAGAAGATGTCCAAGTCCAAGGGCAACCTGGTCTTCGTCTCCGCGCTCCGCAGGGACGGCGTCGACCCGGCCGCCATCCGGCTCTCCCTGCTCGCCCACCACTACCGGGCCGACTGGGAATGGACCGACCAGGTCCTCCAGGACGCCGTCGCGCGCCTGGACCGCTGGCGCGCCGCCGTCTCGCGCCCCGACGGCCCGTCCGCCGACGCGCTCGTCGAGGAGATCCGCGAGGCACTCGCCGACGACCTGGACGCCCCGGCCGCGCTCGCCGCGGTCGACCGCTGGGTCGCGTCGCAGACCGCCGAGGGCGGCACCGACGAGTCCGCGCCCGGGCTCGTCTCCCGTGCCGTCGACGCGCTGCTCGGCGTCGCCCTGTAGCGCGTCCCGGACCGGCACGGCTCGGGCACACCCCGGCACACGCGACCGCCCTCGGACTTCCTGGTGAAGTCCGAGGGCGGTTCGTTCGTCGCCACGGGGGAGGGGACGTCGTACGGAGGGACGGCCGGCGATCCGGGCCCCGGCCGCGAGGCCGTGTCGCCGCGCCGGTCAGTCCCCGGTGTCGCCGCCGTCCGGCTCCTCACCCGCGTCCGCGGCGCCCGGCGCGTCCGGGCCGGTTCCCCCGTCCGGGCCGCCGGAGCCCGTGGCGTCCCCGGCGTCCGGGCCGCCGCCCAGGGCCGGGTCCGCGCCCGGGACCGCCTCGGGGCCTGGCTGCTGCGGCTTCGGCGGGCGGGTCCGCTCGTCCGGGCCGTCCCGCAGGTACGAGGTGTCGCCGCCCTCCGTCGCCAGGCCCGGCCCCGGGCCCTGGCCCGGGTCGCGGCGCCGCAGATAGCGCTCGAACTCGCGGGCGATGGCCTCGCCGGAGGCCTCCGGCAGCTCCGCCGTGTCCCGCGCCTCCTCCAGGGTCTGCACGTACTCGGCGACCTCGCTGTCCTCGGCGGCCAGCTGGTCCACGCCCAGCTGCCAGGCCCGCGCGTCCTCCGGCAGTTCGCCGAGCGGGATGCGCAGGCCGATCAGGTCCTCCAGGCGGTTGAGCAGCGCCAGCGTCGCCTTCGGGTTCGGCGGCTGCGACACGTAGTGCGGCACCGCGGCCCACAGGCTCACCGCCGGCACGCCGGCGTGGGTGCAGGCCTCCTGGAGGATGCCCACGATGCCCGTCGGGCCCTCGTAGCGGGTCTCCTCCAGGTCCATCGTGCGGGCCAGGTCGGGGTCGGAGGTGACGCCGCTGACCGGTACCGGCCGGGTGTGCGGGGTGTCGCCGAGCAGCGCGCCCAGGATCACCACCATCTCCACGCCCAGCTCGTGCGCGAAGCCCAGCAGCTCGTTGCAGAACGACCGCCAGCGCATGGACGGCTCGATCCCGCGCACCAGGACCAGGTCGCGGGGCTTCTCGCCGCCGATCCGCACCACGGAGAGCCGGGTCGTCGGCCAGGTGATCTTCCGGACGCCGCCGTCCAGCCACACCGTGGGCCGGTTGACCTGGAAGTCGTAGTAGTCCTCGGCGTCGAGCGCCGCGAACACCTCGCCCTTCCACTCCCGGTCCAGATGGGCGACCGCCGCGGAGGCGGCGTCACCGGCGTCGTTCCACCCCTCGAACGCGGCCACCATGACCGGGTCGATCAGCTCGGGAACCCCCTCGAGCTCGATCACCCAGCGCCTCCTTCGTCGAAGTTCCTCTGTCGTACGGACCAACCTTACGGCTTTCCCGAGCCGCGTCGGCCTTGATCAACTACCCAGGAAAACGGGGCCGCACACGAAAACGCGTAAGGGGCGGTCCCCCACGGAGACCGCCCCTTACGCACGCGTGCCGTTCCCGGCGTGACGCCTACTTGCGCAGCATGTCCTCGACCTTGCCGCGGATCTCGTCGGTGGCGAGACCGCGGATGGTCAGGGTGGTGCGGCGGCGCAGCACGTCGTCCGCGGTCTCGGCCCACTCGAGGTCGCGGGCGTAGGCGACCTGGGCCCAGATCTCCGGCGCGTCGGGGTGGACGCGCTCGGCGAGTTCGGGGTTCTCGTTCGCCATGCGCGCGATGTCGAAGGCGAGCGAGCCGTAGTGGGTGGCCAGGTGCTTGGCGGTGTCCGCGGACATCCGAGGGCCGGGCGCCGGGCCGTCCACGAGCAGCCGGTGGGCGACCGCGTTCGGGTTGGCTATGCCGGGCAGCGGCAGCCGCTTCGGCAGCGCGGACACCGGCTCGTAGTCCTCGCCGAGCGGGTGGCCCGGCAGCGACTCCAGCTTCTTCATGATGGTGCGGCCGATGTGGCGGAAGGTGGTCCACTTGCCGCCGGCGACCGACAGCATCCCGCCGCGGCCCTCGGTGACGACCGTCTCCCGCTTGGCCTTGGAGGTGTCGCCGGGACCGCCCGGCAGCACCCGCAGGCCGGCGAAGGCGTAGGTGATCAGGGACCGGTCGAGCTGCTGGTCGCGGATGGAGAAGGCGGCCTCGTCCAGGATCTGGGCGATGTCCTTGTCGTTGACCGCGACCTCGGCCGGGTCGCCCTCGTACTCCTCGTCGGTCGTGCCGAGCAGGAGCATGTCCTCCCAGGGGAGGGCGAAGGTGATCCGGTACTTGTCGATCGGGGTGGCCAGCGCGGCCTTCCACGGGGAGGTCCGCTTGAGCACCAGGTGGGCGCCCTTGGAGAGGCGGATGGAGGGCGCCGCGTTCGGGTCCTCCATCCGGCGCAGGTGGTCGACCCACGGGCCGGTGGCGTTGAGCACCAGGCGGGCGGTGACGCCGAACTCCTCGCCGGACAGCCGGTCCCTGAGCTCGGCGCCGGTGACCCGGCCCTTGGTGAAGCGCAGGCCGGTGACCTCGGCGTGGTTGAGGACGACCGCGCCGGCGTCGACGGCGGCGCGGACCGTCATCAGCGCCATGCGGGCGTCGTTCATCTGGTCGTCGCCGTAGACGGCGACGGCCTTCAGGTTGTCGGTGCGCAGCTCCGGCACGTCCTGGGCGGCCTTGGCGGGGCTCAGCAGGTGGCCGACGCCGTCGCCGAAGGCGGACAGGGCGCTGTAGGCGAAGACGCCGGCGCCGAGCTTGGCCGCGCCGTGCGGGCCGCCCTTGTAGACGGGCAGGTAGAAGGTGAGCGGGTTGGACAGGTGGGGGGCCACCTGGCGGGAGACCGCGCGCCGCTCGAAGTGGTTCTCCGCGACGAGCTTGACCGCGCCGGTCTGCAGGTAGCGCAGACCGCCGTGGAGGAGCTTGGAGGAGGCGGAGGAGGTGGCGCCGGCGAAGTCGCCGGCGTCCACCAGGGCCACCCGCAGCCCGGACTGCGCGGCGTGCCAGGCGGTGGAGATGCCCAGGATGCCGCCGCCGATCACCAGGAGGTCGTACGTCGCCTTGGACAGCTGCTCCCTCGTCTCGGCACGGGTCGGAAGGGAACCGGCGGCCGGGTGCGTCCCCAGGGAGGGGAGGCTCTGCAGGGTGGTCATCGCGTCTTGCTCCTCGTCAGTTCTCTTCTGCTTCGATCCAGCCCATGGAGCGCTCTACGGCCTTGAGCCAGTTCTTGTACTCGCTGTCGCGCTTGTCGGCGTCCATGCGGGGGGTCCACTCGGCGGCCCGGCGCCAGTTGGCGCGCAGGGCGTCGGTGTCGGGCCAGAAGCCGACGGCCAGGCCGGCGGCGTAGGCGGCGCCGAGGCAGGTGGTCTCGGCGACCATCGGGCGCACGACGGGCGCGTCCAGGAAGTCCGAGAGGGTCTGCATCAGCAGGTTGTTGGAGGTCATGCCGCCGTCGACCTTGAGGGCCGTCAGCTCGACGCCGGAGTCCTTGGTCATGGCGTCGGTGATCTCGCGGGTCTGCCAGGCGGTGGCCTCGAGGACGGCACGGGCGATGTGCGCCTTGGTGACGTAGCGGGTGAGGCCGGCGATGACGCCGCGGGCGTCGGAGCGCCAGTACGGGGCGAAGAGGCCGGAGAAGGCCGGCACGAAGTAGGCGCCGCCGTTGTCCTCGACGGAGGAGGCGAGCGTCTCGATCTCGGCGGCGGACTTGATCAGGCCCATCTGGTCGCGCATCCACTGGACCAGGGATCCGGTGACGGCGATCGAGCCCTCGAGCGCGTAGACCGGCTTCTCGTCGCCGATCTGGTAGCCGACGGTGGTGAGCAGGCCGCTGTAGGAGTTGATGATCTTGTCGCCGGTGTTCATCAGCATGAACGTTCCGGTGCCGTACGTGGACTTGGCCTCGCCCTCGGCGAAACAGGTCTGGCCGAACAGGGCGGCCTGCTGGTCGCCGAGCGCGGAGGCGACCGGGACGCCGTCCAGGACGCCGCCCTTGACCGTGCCGTACACCTCGGCGGAGGAGCGGATCTCCGGCAGCACCGCGGCCGGGATGCCGATGGAGGCGAGGATGCGCTCGTCCCAGGCCATCTCGTGAAGGTTCATCAGGAGGGTGCGGGAGGCGTTGGTGACGTCGGTGACGTGCACGCCGCCCTCGGCGCCGCCGGTCAGGTTCCAGATGACCCAGGAGTCCATGGTGCCGAAGAGGATGTCGCCGCGCTCGGCGCGCTCGCGCAGGCCCTCGACGTTGTCGAGCAGCCAGCGGACCTTCGGGCCGGAGAAGTACGAGGCGAGCGGCAGGCCGGTCTCGCGGCGGAAGCGGTCCTGGCCGACGTTGCGGCCGAGTTCCTTGCACAGGGCGTCGGTGCGGGTGTCCTGCCAGACCAGCGCGTTGTGCACCGGCTCACCGGTGTTCTTGTCCCACATCAGGGTGGTCTCGCGCTGGTTGGTGATGCCGATCGCCTTGACGTCGGCCGCGGTGATGCCGGCCTTGGCGATGGCGCCGGCGACGACCTCCTGGACGTTGGTCCAGATCTCGGTGGCGTCGTGCTCGACCCAGCCCGGCTTCGGGAAGATCTGCTCGTGCTCCTTCTGGTCGACGGAGACGATGCGGCCGTCCTTGTCGAAGACGATGCAGCGGGACGAGGTGGTGCCCTGGTCGATGGCGGCGATGAACGGGCCGGCAGTGTGGGCGTCGGTCACGGTGAACTCCAAGGGAAGTCTGGAAGAAGGACTGCTCAGGCGAACGCGATGTTGTAGATACCCGCGGCGAGGGCGCCACCGATCAGCGGACCGGCGACCGGGATCCAGGCGTAGCTCCAGTCGGAGCCGCCCTTGTTCGGCAGCGGGAGCAGGGCGTGCACGATGCGCGGGCCGAGGTCACGGGCCGGGTTGATCGCGTAGCCGGTGGGGCCGCCGAGCGACAGGCCGATGGAGACCACCACGAAGGCGGTGATCAGGGCGCCGATGACGCCGAGGCCCTTGCCGCTGTCGTTGAGCCCCTGGGTGAGCACGGCGAGCACGAGCACCACGGTGCCGATGATCTCGGTGGCCAGGTTCTGCCAGGTGTTGCGGATCTCCGGACCGGTGGAGAACACGCCGAGCACCGGGCCGGGGCCCTCGACGGGCTTCTCGCCGAGCGTCTCGGGGTCCGTGAGGTGGGCCCGGAACTGGCCGTAGTAGGCGATCCAGACCAGCGCCGCGCCGATCATGGCGCCGAGCATCTGACCGGCGACGTAGACCGGCACGTTGCTCCAGTCGCCGTCCTTCAGGGCTATGCCGATCGTGACGGCGGGGTTCAGATGGGCGCCGGAGAGGGAAGCGGTCATGTAGACCGCCGTCATCACGGCGAAGCCCCACCCGAACGTGATCGCCAGCCAGCCCGCGTTGCGGGCCTTGGAGCTCTTGAGCGTCACGGCGGCGCAGACGCCGCCGCCGAGCAGGATGAGTACGGCGGTACCGATGGTCTCGCCGATGAAGATGTCGGAGCTGGACACCCGCGACTCCTTTGTCCTTCGTCCAGGGGAAGGCGAACCACGGGTCCCTCCGGTGGTTCGCGCCCTCAGGTGAGGGCGTTGCCGGCCCTTGGCACTGTCACACCTTAGCGCGTATTGCCGGTAGCTGTTCGACAATGCCGACCGATGAACGGAAGTTTTGCGCCACGCTTCACAGCCCGTCAAGGGTCACGAGCGCGAAAAACCCGCCGATAACGCGATCGTTACCGACGGGTTCCGGCGTGCCCGGGCGTAGCCGCTGACCAGGTCAGAAGCGACCCGCCCCCAGGTCGCGGGAGACCGCGCGGGCGCAGTCCCGGACGGCCGCCACCAGCTCCGAGCGCAGCTCGCCGTCCGCGCAGACCCGCTCCACCGCGCCCGTGATGGCCACCGCCCCCACCGGCATCCGGCGCCGGTCGTGGATGGGCGCCGCCACCGAGGCCACGCCCTCCCAGGTCTCCTCCACGTCCGCCGCCCAGCCGCGCGCCCGGGTCATGTCGAGCAGCGACTCGAAGTCCGCGAGCCCGGTCACCGTGCGCGGCGTGAACGGCTCCCGTTCGACCTCCACCGCCTCGCTGTGCGCCACCGGGTCGTACGCCGAGAGCACCTTGCCCAGGGCCGTGGAGTGCAGCGGCTGCATGGCCCCCACCTCCAGGACCTGCCGGCTGTCGTCCGGCCGGAAGACGTGGTGGACGATGAGCACGCCCTGCTGGTGCAGCACGCCCAGATGGACGCTCTCCCCGCTGGAGCGCGCCAGGTCGTCCGTCCAGACCAGCGCCCGCGCGCGCAGCTCGTGCACATCCAGATAGCTGTTCCCCAGGCGCAGCAGCTCCGCGCCCAGCTGATAGCGCCCCGACGCGCTGTCCTGCTCCACGAAGCCCTCCGCCTGGAGCGTGCGCAGGATGCCGTGCGCCGTGCCCTTGGCGAGACCCAGCGAGGAGGCGATGTCCGACAGGCCGAGCCGGCGCTCGCCGCCCGCGAGCAGTCGCAGCATCGCCGCCGCCCGTTCAAGCGACTGGATGTTCTTCGCCATCGCCCGGCCCTTCTCCTCACATGCTGTTCGACAATGCTGAACACTATCGGTCGATGCCGACCTTGTGTCACACCTGACAGTGTCGGACAAGAACGGGCCGGACCGGGAGTCCCCGGACACAGGATGCCGTCCACCTGCTGGAACCCCGTGTCCACCCCGGCACCGTCGCGGCTACGCTGGGCCCGTGCACCCTCTGCCGAGGGCGCAAAGCCGACAGCCGTCGCACCCCAGGGAGCCCCATCCATGGCCTCGTCGCCGACCCCTTCCGCCGCACCCGCAACCGCCGCCCGGCGGGCCGACGCCCTGCGCGAGGCCTTCGCCTCCCGCGTCGTCGTCTCCGACGGCGCCATGGGCACGATGCTCCAGGCCCAGGACCCCTCCCTCGAGGACTTCCAGCAGCTCGAAGGCTGCAACGAGATCCTGAACGTCTCCCGCCCTGACATCGTCCGGGCGGTCCACGACGCCTACCTCGAGGTCGGCACCGACTGCGTCGGCACCAACACCTTCAACTGCAACTTCTCCGCGCTCGGCGAGTACGACATCGCCCACCGCATCCAGGAGCTGTCCGAGGCCGGTGCCCGGATCGCCCGTGAGGCCGCCGACGCGTACACCGAGAAGACCGGACAGCAGCGCTGGGTCCTCGGCTCGATGGGCCCCGGAACCAAGCTGCCCACCCTCGGCCACGTCGAGTACGGCACCCTCCGCGACGCCTACCAGCAGAACGCCGAGGGCCTCCTCGCCGGCGGCGCCGACGCGCTGCTCGTCGAGACCACCCAGGACCTGCTGCAGACCAAGGCCGCGATCATCGCCGCCCACCGCGCCATGGAGACCGCCGGCTACACCGTCCCGCTGATCTGCTCGGTCACCGTCGAGACCACCGGCACCATGCTGCTCGGCTCCGAGATCGGCGCCGCGCTCACCGCGCTCGAGCCGCTCGGCATCGACATGATCGGCATGAACTGCGCCACCGGCCCCGCCGAGATGAGCGAGCACCTGCGCTACCTCGCCCGCCACGCGGGCGTCGCGCTCTCCTGCATGCCCAACGCCGGCCTGCCCGTCCTGACCAAGGACGGCGCGCACTACCCGCTCTCGGCCGCCGAGCTCGCCGACGCCCACGAGACCTTCGTCCACGAGTACGGCCTCAACCTGATCGGCGGCTGCTGCGGCACCACGCCCGAGCACCTGCGCCAGGTCGTCGAGCGCGTCCGCGGCGTCGTCCCGCCCGTCCGCACGCCGCACCCCGAGCCGGGCGCCGCGTCGCTCTACCAGACGGTCCCCTTCCGCCAGGACACCTCGTACCTGGCGATCGGCGAGCGGACGAACGCCAACGGCTCGAAGAAGTTCCGCGAGGCCATGCTGGAGGCCCGCTGGGACGACTGCGTCGAGATGGCGCGCGACCAGATCCGCGAGGGCGCGCACATGCTCGACCTCTGCGTCGACTACGTCGGCCGCGACGGCGTCGCCGACATGAAGGAGCTCGCCGGCCGCTTCGCCACCGCCTCCACCCTGCCGATCGTCCTCGACTCCACCGAGGTCGACGTCATCGAGGCCGGCCTGGAGAAGCTCGGCGGACGGGCCGTCATCAACTCCGTCAACTACGAGGACGGCGACGGCCCCGAGTCCCGCTTCGCCAAGGTCACCCGCCTCGCCCGGCAGCACGGCGCCGCCCTGATCGCCCTCACCATCGACGAGGAGGGCCAGGCCCGCACCGTCGAGAAGAAGGTCGAGATCGCCGAGCGGCTCATCGACGACCTCACCGGCAACTGGGGCATCCGCGAGTCGGACATCCTCATCGACACCCTGACCTTCACCATCTGCACCGGCCAGGAGGAGTCGCGCAAGGACGGCATCGCCACCATCGAGGCGATCCGCGAACTGAAGCGCCTCCACCCGGACGTCCAGACCACGCTCGGCCTGTCCAACATCTCCTTCGGCCTCAACCCGGCCGCGCGCATCCTGCTCAACTCCGTCTTCCTGGACGAGTGCGTGAAGGCCGGCCTGGACTCGGCCATCGTCCACGCCTCGAAGATCCTCCCGATCGCCCGCTTCGACGAGGAGCAGGTCACCACCGCACTAGACCTGATCTACGACCGGCGGGCCGAGGGCTACGACCCGCTGCAGAAGCTGATGGCCCTGTTCGAGGGCGCCACCGCCAAGTCCCTGAAGGCCGGCAAGGCCGAGGAACTGGCCGCCCTGCCGCTGGAGGAGCGCCTCAAGCGCCGGATCATCGACGGCGAGAAGAACGGCCTGGAGGCGGACCTCGACGAGGCCCTGACCACCCGGCCCGCCCTCGACATCGTCAACGACACGCTGCTCGACGGCATGAAGGTGGTCGGCGAGCTGTTCGGCTCCGGCCAGATGCAGCTGCCGTTCGTGCTCCAGTCCGCCGAGGTCATGAAGACCGCGGTGGCCTACCTGGAGCCGCACATGGAGAAGGTCGAGGGCGCCGAGGGCAAGGGCACCATCGTCCTCGCCACCGTCCGCGGCGACGTCCACGACATCGGCAAGAACCTCGTCGACATCATCCTGTCCAACAACGGCTACAACGTCGTCAACCTCGGCATCAAGCAGCCCGTCTCCGCCATCCTGGAGGCCGCCGAGGAGCACGCCGCCGACGTGATCGGCATGTCCGGCCTCCTGGTGAAGTCCACCGTGATCATGAAGGAGAACCTGGAGGAGCTGAACCAGCGCGAGCTGGCCTCCAGGTACCCCGTGATCCTCGGCGGCGCCGCCCTCACCCGCGCCTACGTCGAGCAGGACCTCCACGAGATCTACCAGGGCGAGGTCCGCTACGCCCGCGACGCCTTCGAGGGCCTGCGCCTCATGGACGCCCTCATCGCCGTCAAGCGCGGCGTACCCGGCGCCGCCCTGCCCGAGCTCAAGCAGCGCCGGGTCGCCAAGGGCGCCACCACCCTCCAGATCGAGGAGCCGGAGCCCGGCGGCCGTTCCGACGTCGCCACCGACAACGCGGTGCCCACCCCGCCCTTCTGGGGCACCCGCGTCGTCAAGGGCATCCAGCTCAAGGAGTACGCGAGCTGGCTCGACGAGGGCGCCCTGTTCAAGGGCCAGTGGGGCCTCAAGCAGAACCGCGCCGGCGACGGCCCCTCGTACGAGGAACTCGTCGAGACCGAGGGCCGGCCGCGGCTGCGCGGCTGGCTGGAGCGCCTCCACACGGAGAACCTCCTGGAGGCGGCCGTCGTCCACGGCTACTTCCCCTGCGTCTCCAAGGGCGACGACCTGATCGTCCTCGACGACGCCGGCAACGAGCGCACCCGCTTCACCTTCCCGCGCCAGCGGCGCGGCCGGCGCCTGTGCCTCGCGGACTTCTTCCGCCCGGAGGAGTCCGGCGAGACCGACGTCGTCGGCTTCCAGGTCGTCACCGTCGGCTCGCGCATCGGCGAGGCCACGGCCAAGCTCTTCGCGTCCGACTCCTACCGCGACTACCTGGAGCTGCACGGCCTGTCCGTGCAGCTGGCCGAAGCCCTCGCCGAGTACTGGCACGCCCGGGTCCGCGCCGAGCTCGGCTTCGCCGGCGAGGACCCGGAGAACGTCGAGGACATGTTCGCGCTCAAGTACCGCGGCGCCCGCTTCTCGCTCGGCTACGGCGCCTGCCCCGACCTGGAGGACCGGGCGAAGATCGCCGAGCTCCTGGAGCCGGAGCGGATCGGCGTCCACCTCTCGGAGGAGTTCCAGCTGCACCCCGAGCAGTCCACGGACGCCATCGTCATCCATCACCCGGAGGCGAAGTACTTCAACGCCCGGTGACCGGTACGGGGGCAAATCCCTGCGCCTGAGGTGATCCGGACGTACACTGGTCGGTCCAGTGCAGGCCGGTCGTCCACCCCCGTGCAAGGGGAGGGCGGCCGGCCTCTTCGTCCCTCCGTGGAGGTGTGCCGGATGACCAGTACGGTCCCCGCGTCCTTGTTCCGTGCCAACGGCAGCTCCGCCCTGCAGGCGGTCTTCCTCGACATGGACGGCACCCTCGTCGACACCGAGGGCTTCTGGTGGGACGCGGAGGTGGAGGTCTTCGCCGACCTCGGGCACCGGCTCGACGAGGCCTGGCGCGACGTCGTCGTGGGCGGGCCCATGACGCGCAGCGCCGGCTACCTGATCGAGGCCACGGGCGCCGACATCACGCTGGAGGAGCTCACCGTGCTCCTCAACGAGAAGTTCGAGCAGCGCATCGACCAGGGCGTGCCCCTGATGCCCGGCGCGGACCGGCTGCTCACCGAGCTGGCCCGGCACGACATCCCCACCGCCCTGGTCTCCGCCTCGCACCGCCGGATCATCGACCGGGTGCTCGCCTCGCTCGGCCGCGACCGCTTCGCGCTGAGCATCGCGGGCGACGAGGTGGCCCGCACCAAGCCGCACCCGGAGCCGTACCTGACCGCCGCCCGCGGCGTCGGGGCCGAGCCGGCGCTCTGCGCCGTGGTCGAGGACACCGCGACCGGCGTCGCCGCCGCCGAGGCGGCCGGCTGCCGGGTCGTCGCGGTGCCCTCCGTCGCCCCCATCGCACCCTCCGCGGGCCGGGTCGTGGTCCGCTCCCTGGAGGAGGTCGACGTGCCCTTCCTCCGGACGCTCATCGCCTCGCCCCGCGGACACTGACGGGCCCGTCCCGTTCGCGCCCGGGAACTTCAGGCCACTCGCCGAAAAGAACCCTGAGTGACATTGGTCACCCAGAGTGCCGACCGGTGGGTGGCCTGTTCGCGTGTGGTGTCCCGAAACCACCGGTTACACCCTGCCCATGTGTCCCGGTTCGCTCCCGCGCGTACGAATCATTCCCGCGCATGACTATCGAACTCACCGTATTCATGCTCGCCGGCCGTGCGCCTTCGCGACGTTCCCCCGTCCGGCGGCACTGGTGTAGCCCACTAATCTTTCGCACGTACTCCGCCGCACCTCCGCGTGCCCCGGCGGCCCACCCACGCCGCCGCGCACACCGGACCGATCGCACCCCTCCCGGCCCGATCGCCGCGCCCCGAACGGGCGTCCGGCGGAGTGACCGAAGCCGCTGTACCACCGCCGGCCGTCACCCCCGTGCCGGATGAGGAGAACGTCCCGATGAACCGCAAGACCCTGGTGCTGCCGATCGCGGCCGCACTGCTCAGCCCCCTGCTCGCCGGCTGCGGTGGAGGGGACGAGAGCAGAGCGATCGTCGTCGGCACCACGGACCAGTTCGTCGCCACCGAGGACGCTCCCGCCCCGCTCGACCCCGCCTTCGCCTACGACACCGGCGCCTGGAACATCCTGCGGCAGACCGTCCAGACCCTCATGCACGTCCCGCGCGGCGGCGGCGCCCCGGTCCCCGAGGCCGCCGAGAGCTGCGGCTTCTCCGACAAGGAGAGCGAGAGCTACCGCTGCACGCTCCGTGAGGGCCTCACCTTCGCCGACGGCACCCCGGTCAGCGCCGAGGACGTCAAGTTCTCCGTCGAGCGCGTGCTCGCCATCAAGTCCGACAACGGCACCGCCGCCCTCCTCGCCAACATCGACACCGTCGAGACCAAGGGCGACCGCGAGGTGGTCTTCCACCTGAAGACGCCCGACGCGACCTTCCCGTACAAGCTCTCCACCCCCGTCGCCGGCATCCTCAGCAAGGACACGTACGAGGGCAGGTCCCTCCGCGAGGGCTTCGACGTCGACGGCTCCGGCCCGTACACGATGACGACCGAACGCGACGGCGACACGGTCACGAAGTTCGTCTTCACCAAGAACCCCCGCTACAAGGGCGACATCACCCTGCGCAACGACAAGGTCGAACTGCGCACCTTCGCCGACGCCGGCGCCATGGACAAGGCCCTGCGCTCCGACGACATCGACATGGCCGCCCGCGCCATGTCGCAGCCCCAGATCAGGGACCTCACCGAGAAGCCCCAGGAGGGCATCGACCTCACCGAGGTCCCCGGCCTGGAGATCCGCTACCTCGCCTTCAACACCAAGGCACCCGCCGTCAAGGAGAAGGCCGTCCGGCAGGCCATGGCCTCCGTCGTCGACCGCGGCAAGCTCATCGAGCAGGTCTACGGCCCCACCGCCGAGCCCCTCTACTCCCTGATCCCCTCCAGCGTCACCGGCCACGCCACCTCGTTCATCGACACCTACGGCGAGCCCGACGCGTCCAAGGCCGCCAAGCTGCTGCGCGACGCCGGAATCAAGACGCCCGTCCCGGTCACCCTGCACTACACGACCGACCACTACGGCGCCGAGACGGCCCAGGAGTTCGAGACCCTGCGCGCCCAGCTCAACGCCACCAAGCTCTTCGACGCCCGCGTCCAGGGCACCGAATGGTCCAAGTTCCGCCCGGCCCAGAAGCGCGGCGACTACGCCGTCTACGGCCTCGGCTGGTTCCCCGACTACCCGGACCCGGACAACTACGTCGCCCCGTTCCTGGACAGCGACAACTTCCTCAACACCCCCTACGTCAACCAGTCCGTCCGTGAGCGGCTGATCCCGCAGTCGCGCCGCGAGGCCGACCGCACCGCCGCGGCCCCGGTCTTCGAGCAGATCCAGAAGATCGTCGCCAAGGACGTCCCCGTCCTGCCCCTGTGGCAGGGCAAGCAGTACGTCGCCGCCCGCGACGACATCACCGGCGTCGAGTGGTCGCTGAACACCTCCTCCGACCTGCTCCTGTGGGAGCTCGGCCGCGGCACCGCCTGACCCCTTCGTTGTACCGGCCGCGCAGCGGTTGCGCGGCCGGCCTGGCAAGAGATCAAGAGGCAAGTTCTGTGAAGGCACACAACAAGTGGCTGACCGCCCCGCTCGCCGCGGGCCTGGCCGCCGCGCTGCTCAGCGGCTGCGGCACCGAGAAGGGCGGCGACTCCGGGGGCTCCGGGTCCGCCGTCACCGTCGGCATGTCGGACGAGATCATGGCGACCGACCCGGCCGCCGGCTACGACCCCGGCTCCTGGCTGCTGTTCAACAACGTCTTCCAGTCCCTGCTCGCCTTCCCGAAGGGTGCCTCCGAGCCCGAGCCCGAGGCCGCCGACAAGTGCGGCTTCTCCGGCGGCAGCAAGATCTACACCTGCACCCTGCGTGACGGTCTGAAGTTCTCCAACGGCAACCCGCTCACCTCGGAGGACGTCAAGTTCTCCTTCGAGCGCGCCCTGAAGATCGCCGACCCCAACGGCCCCGCCCCGCTGCTCTCCTCGATCGACTCCATCGAGACGCCCGACGAGAAGACCGTCGTCTTCAAGCTGAAGGTGCCCGACGCCACCTTCCCCAGCAAGATCGCCTCCGGTGCCGGTTCCATCGTCGACCACCGCGAGTACCCGGCCGACGGACTGCGCACCGACGGCAAGGCCGTCGGCTCCGGTCCGTACAAGCTCGAGTCGTTCAGCGACAGCCAGGCCACCTTCACCGGCAACGACAGCTACCAGGGCAACGCCAAGCGGAAGAACGGCAGCGTCACCCTCAAGCTCTACCAGGGCGACCGCGAGGCCCTCGCCAAGGCCCTCTCGGCCGGCGACATCGACGTCGCCTACCGAGGCCTCGCCGCCGACGACATAGCCGCCCTGGAGAACGCCCAGGACAACCAGGGCATCCAGGTCGTCCAGGGCTCCAGCGCCGAGGTCCAGCACCTGGTCTTCAACGTCAAGGACCCGGTCGTCGGCAAGATCGGCGTCCGCAAGGCCATCGCCCACCTCGTCGACCGCGAGGCGCTCGTCCAGAACGTCTACAAGTCGACCGCCACGCCGCTGTACTCCATCGTCCCCACCGGCATCGCCGGCCACGCCACCTCGTTCTTCGACACCTACGGCGAGCCCGACACGGCCAAGGCCAAGACGGCGCTGCGCAAGGACGGGATCACCGGCAAGGTCAAGCTCACCCTCTGGTCCACCCCGAACCGTTTCGGCCCCGCCACCGACCAGATGATGGAAGCGATCGCCGGCCAGCTCAACGCGAGCGGCCTGTTCGACGCCAAGGTCCAGTCCGTCTCCTTCGAGCAGTACGAGAAGGACATCGCGGCCGGCAAGTACGGCGTCTACGTCCGCGGCTGGGTCCCCGACTACCCGGACGCCGACAACTTCACCTCCCCGTTCTTCGGCGACGACAACGTCCTCGGCAACCGCTACCAGAACGCCCTCATCACCGGCGAACTGCTGCCGGCCGTCGCCGCGTCCCCCGACCGGGGCCAGACCGGCTCCACCTACACCAAGGTCCAGGACCTCGTCGCCGACGAGCTGCCGCTGCTGCCGCTGTGGCAGGGCAAGCAGTACGCGGTCGCCCGCGAGGGCGTCACCGGCCTCGAATGGACCCTCGACGCCTCCACCGTCTTCCGCTTCTGGGAGATCAAGAAGGGCTGACACCCGCTCCGCGACGAGGAGGGCCCGGCACGCTCGTGGCGCCGGGCCCTCCCCGTACCCCGGCGGCTCACGCACCGCGCGCCGGGCTCTTCCCATCCCGGGCGGCTCACGTACCGCGCGCCGGGCTCTTCACGTACTGCCCCGAAGACTCACTGACTCACTGCGCCCCGGGGCGCACCAGACCGCTCTCGTACGCGTACACCGCCGCCTGCACCCGGTCCCGCAGACCCAGCTTCGTCAGCACATGACCCACGTGCGTCTTCACCGTCGTCTCGCTCACGAACAGGTCCGCCGCGATCTCCGCGTTCGACAGACCGCGCGCCACCAGCTTGAGCACCTCGACCTCGCGGTCCGTCAGCGTGTTCAGCGTGTCCGGCACCTGCTCCTCGCCCGACGGCAGGTGCGCCGAGTACTTGTCCAGCAGCCGGCGCGTGATCGACGGCGCCAGCATCGCCTCGCCCGCCGCCACCACCCGGATCGCCTGCACCAGCTCGTGCGCCGGCGCGTCCTTCAGCAGGAAGCCGCTCGCCCCCGCCCGCAGCGCCTCCACCACGTACTCGTCCAGGTCGAACGTGGTCAGCACCAGCACCTTCGCCGGACCGTCCCGGCCCGGACCGGTGATCTGCCGGGTGGCCTCCACCCCGTCCATCCGCGGCATCCGGATGTCCATCAGCACCACATCGGGCTGCAGCGCCCGCACCTGCTCCAGCGCCTGCAGACCGTCCCCGGCCTCACCCACCACCGCCAGGTCCTGTTCGGCCTCCAGGATCATCCGGAAACCGGTGCGCAGCAGCGGCTGGTCGTCGACCAGTAGGACGCGGATAGCCACGGACAACTCCTTCACGGCATGGACGGAACCCCAGGACGCCCGGCGGATCATGATCGGGCACCCCGCGTCCATTCTGCCCTGGGGCTACTCCGCGGACTCCGGCGGGCGCGCGGGCACCACCGGCAGCGGATACACCGGGGGAGTGCCGCCGAACTCCGGACACACCGCACGGTGGTCGCACCAGCCGCACAGCTTCGTCGGCCGCGGCCGCCAGTCACCCGACTCCGTCGCCAGCCGGATCGCCTCCCACAGCGCGTGCAGCTTGCGCTCCACCCGCAGCAGATCCGCCTCCACCGGGTCGTACGTCAGGACGTCACCGCTGCCCAGGTACACCAGCTGCAGCCGGCGCGGCACCACGTTCTTCAGCCGCCAGACCACCAGCGCGTAGAACTTCATCTGGAACAGCGCGCCCTCGCTGTACTCGGGGCGCGGCGCCTTGCCCGTCTTGTAGTCGACGATCCGCACCTCACCCGTCGGCGCCACGTCCACCCGGTCGATCACCCCGCGCAGCCGCAGCCCCGACGACAGCTCCGTCTCCACGAACAGCTCGCGCTCCGCCGGCTCGAGCCGCGTCGGATCCTCCAGCGTGAACCACCGCTCGACCAGCGCCTCCGCCTCCGACAGCCACCGCGCCAGACGCTCGGCCCGCGGCTCCGTCGGATCCGTGTCCGAGCCGTCCGAGCCGGTCGCGGAACCTCCGGCCTCCTCCTCGAACAGCTCCGCCAGCTCCGGACGCGACGCGAGCAGCCGGTCCCACTGCCCCGGGATCAGCGCCTTCGCCCGCGGCACCGTACGCTCCACCGCCGGCGCGTCGAACAACCGCTCGAGCACCGCGTGCACCAGCGTGCCCCGGGTCGCCGCCGCACTCGGCTTCTCCGGCAGCCGGTCGATCACCCGGAACCGGTACAGCAGAGGGCACTGCATGAAGTCGCTCGCCCGCGAAGGCGACAACGACATGGGCGGCCGCGCCTGCACGGACTCCACGGACGGCTGCTCACTCGTACTCATGACACAGACCCTACGACCCACCACCGACAGTCAGTACCTCCCCGACCCTGATCCACCCGACGGGCCCGCGCGGAATACCATCGACGCAGGACCCGTCGCGCTGCATGATCGAACCGTGACCGAGTGCGCGGGCCGAGCGGCCCGGCGACGAAAGGAACCCGTGAACCAGGACGAGTCCAAGCCGCAGCGGACCGAGGAGCCAGGCGGTGGCCTCCTCATGGGCCGGCCCTTCGGCGTGCCCGTCTACGTCGCACCCAGCTGGTTCCTCGTCGCCGCCCTCATCACCTGGGTCTTCGGCGACCAGATCGAACGCGTCCTGCCCGAACTCGGCGCCGCCCGCTACCTCGTCTCCCTCTTCTTCGCCATCGCCTTCTACGCCTCCGTCCTCGTCCACGAACTGGCCCACACCCTCGCCGCACTCCGCTTCAAGCTCCCCGTGCGCCGCATCCAGCTCCAGTTCTTCGGCGGCGTCTCCGAGATCGACAAGGAGACCGAGACCCCCGGCCGCGAATTCGTCCTCGCCTTCGTCGGCCCCCTCCTCTCCCTCGTCCTCGCCGGACTCTTCTACCTCAGCCTCTACGCCGTCGAACCCGGCACCGTCCCCGGCGTCCTGCTCGGCGGCCTGATGATCTCCAACCTCATCGTCGCCGTCTTCAACCTGCTCCCCGGCCTGCCCCTCGACGGCGGCCGGATGCTCCGCGCGGTCGTCTGGAAGATCACCGGCAACGCCATGAGCGGCACCGTCGCCGCCGCCTGGGTCGGTCGCGCCCTCGCCGTCACCGTCCTCATCGGACTGCCCCTGCTCACCCGCACCGGCTGGCTCGGCAACTCACCCGACGACATCTCCGGCTTCACCACCGTCACCGACGCCCTGCTCGCCGCCATCCTCGCCGCGATCATCTGGACCGGCGCCGGCAACAGCCTCCGCATGGCCCGACTGCGCGAACACCTCCCGGAACTCCGCGCCCGCGCCCTCACTCGCCGCGCCATCCCCGTCGAGCCCGCCACCCCGCTCTCCGAAGCCCTCCGCCGCGCCAACGAGGCCGGAGCCCGCGCCCTCGTCGTCGTCGACGGCCACGGCGCGCCCACCGGCATCGTCCGCGAGACCGCCATCGCCGCCGTCCCCCAGCACCGCCGCCCCTGGGTCGCCGTCAGCACCCTCTCCCAGGACCTCACCGACGGCATGAAGGTCCCCGCCGAACTCACCGGCCAGCCCCTCCTCGACCACCTCCGCGCCAGCCCCGCCACCGAGTACCTCGTCGTCGAGGAAACCGGCGAGATCTACGGCGTGCTGTCCACCACCGATGTCGAGAAGGCCTTCGTCAAGGCCATGGCACGACCTTCCTCGTAACACCGGTACCCTGTTCACATGTCCGAACCGACCGGTGCCGCCCGCCGTCGCGGGCCCTTCAAGGTCGGGGACCAGGTCCAGCTCACCGACCCCAAGGGACGCCACTACACGTTCACGCTCGAGGCCGGGAAGAACTTCCACACCCACAAGGGTTCCTTCCCGCACGACGAGCTGATCGGCGCTCCCGAGGGCAGTGTTGTCCGTACCACGGGGAACGTCGCCTACCTTGCGCTGCGCCCCCTGCTCCCCGACTACGTCCTGTCCATGCCCCGCGGCGCCGCCGTGGTCTACCCCAAGGACGCGGGGCAGATCCTGGCCTTCGCCGACATCTTCCCCGGCGCCCGCGTCGTCGAGGCGGGCGTGGGCTCGGGCTCGCTGAGCTCCTTCCTGCTGCGTGCCATCGGCGACAGCGGCATGCTGCACTCCTACGAGCGCCGCGAGGACTTCGCCGAGATCGCCAAGGGCAACGTCGAGCGCTACTTCGGCGGCCCGCACCCCGCGTGGCAGCTGACCGTCGGCGACCTGCAGGACAACCTGTCCGACACCGACGTCGACCGCGTCATCCTCGACATGCTCGCCCCCTGGGAATGCCTCGAGGCCGTCTCCAAGGCGCTCGTCCCCGGCGGCATCCTCTGCTGCTACGTGGCCACCACCACGCAGCTCGCCCGCACCGTGGAGTCCATCCGCGAGTTCGGCTGCTACGCCGAGCCGCAGCCCTGGGAGTCCATGATCCGCAACTGGCACGTCGAGGGCCTGGCCGTGCGCCCCGACCACCGCATGATCGGCCACACCGGCTTCCTCGTCACCGCCCGCCGCCTCGCGGACGGCGTCGAGCCCCCGATGCGCCGCCGCCGGCCCGCCAAGGGCGCCTACGGCGAGGACTACGAGGGCCCCAACAAGGGCTGACGCCCTCACGGGGCTGACGCCCCGACAACGCAACGGTGCCGCCGCCGAGTTCCCGCCCCACAGCGCGGAAGTCGACGGCGGCACCCACGTGTTCGGGGCACACCGTCCACGGCCCGGGGACTCACCAACGGGCCCGCGCACCGCATCCCGGCCACACGGCCTCAGTCTCCGTGCCTGCCCTGGACCTCACATCCCGGCCCGGGCTCCGCGTCCGGCAACGAGCCGCAACCCACGCGCCCACGCCCCACCACCCGGGCCACCCCGCCTGTTCCCCACTCCTGTGACGTGTGGCACGATGCCCGCAACTCCCTCCGCGCCACCCTCACAGGAGACTTCTCGCGTGCAGCCCTCCGCCGTCACGGACCTCGCGCACACCCACGCCCGTCCCGTGCACTGGCTGACCACCGCCACCGCCATGGCCGCGGTCGTCGCCCTCGCCGGACTCCTCCAGCCCGGCTCCGCCGGAGCCGCCGGAGCCGTCGGCGCGCACGCCGCTCCCGCCGCACGCCCCGCCCCCGACGCCGGCACCGCCCCCTACCCCCTGGAATGCGGCGGAGCCCCCAGCACCATCGCCCGACAGGCCACCGGCGACCTCGACGGCGACGGAAACCCCGAGACCGTCGCAGTCGTACACTGCGAAGCCGGCTCCGGAACCCCACCCAGCGGCGTCTACGTCCTCACCCACGGCAAGGGCACCGGCACACCCGCGGCACGCGTCGTCGCCACCCTCGTCGACCCCACACAGCAGAAGACGATCACCGACTTCACCGTCCGCGACGGAGCCGTCCACGCCACCCTGCTCGGCTACTCCGGCCCCCGCGTCCCCAGCTGCTGCCCCGACCAGAGCGAACAGGTCACCTGGCGCTGGCAGCGCGGAACCTTCGTCCGCACCACCCAGGACCAGGCACGGTCCGTCTGACGGACCGGACACGCGCCGCCCGGCCGGCCGGCGGACCGGGCCGCACACCGCGGCCCGTCACCACGCCGTCACTCCGCGTCGGGCCCGTACACCTCGACGCCGTCGCCGACCCGCCGCACATGGATGCAGTCACCCGGGCACTCCTTCGCGGAGTCCACCACGTCCCGCAACAACGGCAACGGCACCGGCGTCGTCGCACCCGGCTCCTGGAGCAGCTCGTCGTCCGCGCTCTTCACATAAGCGAGCCCGTCGATGTCGAGCTCGAAGACCTCGGGAGCGTACTGCGCGCAGATCCCGTCCCCCGTGCACAGGTCCTGATCGATCCAGACCTCCAGCGCCTCGCCGGCACCCGCCGCCGGGACCTCCTGCTGCACGGTCATATCCCCTGCCGTTTCTGCTTCGCTTCGATAAGTCGGGCAAACCCTGACGGGTGTTGACCACCCACGACGATACAACCGGGCGCTTTTGGCGAGCCCCCCGGTGGGTATTCCCCTGGCGTGAGGGGAAGCGCAAGGGTGAAGATCGGACACACCCCGCAGTCTTTTTGATCTAGGGGTTTCAATCATCACCCACCCAGGTAGGGTCAGGAAGCGTCCAGCTCCCCTTGGAGGAGGTGAGGACCGTGGCAGCCCACGACGACGACATCAACCGCGGCATCCGGCCGGGGCGGGGGTCTGAGGACCCCGCCGGCCAGGTTGCCTATCTCGAGCAGGAAATCGCCGTCCTGCGCCGCAAGCTCGCCGACTCTCCGCGTCACACGAGGATTCTCGAGGAGCGGATCGTCGAGCTGCAGACGAACCTGGCCGGCGTGTCCGCGCAGAACGAGCGACTCGCCAACACGCTCCGTGAGGCCCGCGACCAGATCGTGGCCCTCAAGGAGGAGGTCGACCGGCTCGCCCAGCCGCCGGCCGGCTTCGGTGTCTTCCTGCAGGCCAACGAGGACGGCACGTGCGACATCTTCACCGGGGGCCGCAAGCTCCGGGTGAACGTCAGCCCCAGCGTCGAGCTCGACGAGCTCAGGCGGGGCCAGGAAGTCATGCTCAACGAAGCGCTCAACGTGGTCGAGGCCATGGAATTCGAGCGCGCCGGCGACATCGTCACCCTCAAGGAGATCCTCGAGGACGGCGAGCGAGCCCTGGTCATCGGCCACACCGACGAGGAGCGGGTCGTCCGGCTCGCCGAACCCCTCCTCGACATCACCATCCGCCCCGGCGACGCCCTGCTCCTGGAACCCAGGTCGGGATACGTCTACGAGGTCGTCCCGAAGAGCGAGGTCGAGGAACTCGTCCTCGAAGAGGTCCCGGACGTCGACTACGACAAGATCGGCGGCCTGGGCAACCAGATCGAACTGATCCGCGACGCGGTCGAGCTCCCCTACCTCTACCCCGACCTCTTCAAGGAGCACGAACTCCGGCCGCCCAAGGGCATCCTGCTCTACGGCCCGCCCGGCTGCGGCAAGACGCTCATCGCCAAGGCCGTCGCCAACTCCCTTGCCAAGAAGGTCGCCGAGGTCACCGGCCAGCCCGCCGGGAAGTCGTACTTCCTGAACATCAAGGGCCCCGAACTCCTCAACAAGTACGTCGGCGAGACCGAGCGGCACATCCGCCTCGTCTTCCAGCGTGCCCGCGAGAAGGCCAGCGAGGGCACCCCCGTCATCGTCTTCTTCGACGAGATGGAATCCCTCTTCCGCACCCGCGGCTCCGGCGTCAGCTCGGACGTGGAGAACACCATCGTCCCCCAGCTGCTCGCCGAGATCGACGGCGTGGAAGGCCTCGAGAACGTCATCGTCATCGGCGCCTCCAACCGCGAGGACATGATCGACCCCGCGATCCTGCGGCCCGGCCGGCTCGACGTCAAGATCAAGATCGAGCGCCCGGACGCGGAAGCGGCCAAGGACATCTTCGCCAAGTACCTCACGGCCTCCCTCCCGCTGCACTCCGACGACCTCGCCGAGCACAGCGGATCCAAGGAAGCCGCGGCACACGCGATGATCCAGTCCGTCGTCGAGCAGATGTACGCCGAATCCGAGGAGAACCGCTTCCTCGAGGTCACCTACGCCAACGGCGACAAGGAAGTCCTCTACTTCAAGGACTTCAACTCCGGCGCGATGATCCAGAACATCGTCGACCGGGCCAAGAAGATGGCCATCAAGGCCTTCCTCGACCACGACCAGAAGGGCATCCGCGTCTCCCACCTCCTCCAGGCCTGCGTGGACGAGTTCAAGGAGAACGAGGACCTGCCCAACACCACCAACCCCGACGACTGGGCCCGCATCTCCGGAAAGAAGGGCGAGCGGATCGTCTTCATCCGCACCCTCGTCACCGGAAAGCAGGGCGCGGACACCGGTCGCTCCATCGACACGGTGGCCAACACCGGTCAGTACCTGTAGTGACGCGCACCGGCTGCGGATGTCCGGAACACGGGCATCCGCAGCCGTCGCATTCCACTCACCGAACCGCATTCGATCTCCCCGTACACGCGCAGCCGCTCTAGGCTCGTGGGTACCGCCGAATCACGCACCGTGCGGGGGTCGGCGCCGGGCAAGGAGGGCCGCATGACCGTACGGCGCGTTATGGGCATCGAGACGGAGTACGGGATCTCCGTCCCGGGGCACCCCAACGCCAATGCCATGCTCACCTCGTCCCAGATCGTCAACGCCTACGCGGCGGCGATGCACCGGGCGCGCCGCGCCCGCTGGGACTTCGAGGAGGAGAACCCGCTGCGGGACGCCCGCGGCTTCGACCTCGCCCGCGAGGCCGCCGACTCCAGCCAGCTCACCGACGAGGACATCGGCCTCGCCAACGTCATCCTCACCAACGGCGCCCGGCTCTACGTGGACCACGCCCACCCCGAGTACAGCGCCCCCGAGGTCACCAACCCGCGCGACGCCGTCCTCTGGGACAAGGCCGGCGAACGGATCATGGCCGAGGCCGCCGAACGGGCCGCCCAGCTGCCCGGTGCCCAGCCCATCCACCTCTACAAGAACAACACCGACAACAAGGGCGCCTCCTACGGCACGCACGAGAACTACCTGATGAAGCGGGAAACCCCCTTCTCGGACATCGTGCGCCACCTCACGCCGTTCTTCGTGTCCCGCCAGGTCGTCACCGGCGCCGGCCGCGTCGGCATCGGCCAGGACGGCCGCGAGCACGGCTTCCAGATCAGTCAGCGCGCCGACTACTTCGAGGTCGAGGTCGGCCTGGAGACCACGCTCAAGCGCCCCATCATCAACACGCGCGACGAACCCCACGCGGACGCCGAGAAGTACCGGCGCCTGCACGTGATCATCGGAGACGCCAACCTCTCCGAGATCTCCACCTACCTCAAACTCGGCACGACGTCCCTCGTCCTCTCCATGATCGAGGACGCCTTCATCACCGTCGACCTCGCCGTCGACCAGCCCGTACGCACCCTCCACCAGGTCTCCCACGACCCCGGCCTCCAGTACCTGATCACGCTGCGCAGCGGCCGGACACTCACCGCCGTACAGCTCCAGATGGAGTACTTCGAGCTGGCCAGGAAGTACGTGGACGAGCGCTACGGGTCCGACGCGGACGAGCAGACCAAGGACGTCCTGGCCCGCTGGGAGGACACCCTCAACCGGCTGGAGAACGACCCGATGAGCCTGGCCGGCGAGCTGGACTGGATCGCCAAGCGGGAGCTCATGGAGGGCTACCGGCGCCGCGACGGCCTGGACTGGGACGCCGCCCGGCTCCACCTCGTGGACCTCCAGTACGCGGACGTCCGCCCCGAGAAGGGCCTGTACAACCGTCTCGTCGCCCGCGGGCGCATGAAGCGACTCCTGGACGAGGCGACGGTGGAACGGGCCGAGACGAGCCCTCCGGAGGACACCAGGGCCTATTTCCGCGGCCGCTGCCTGGAGCAGTACGCGGACGACGTGGCCGCCGCCTCCTGGGACTCGGTGATCTTCGACCTGCCGGGCCGCGACTCCCTCCAGCGCGTCCCGACCCTGGAACCCCTCCGGGGCACCCGGAACCACGTCAAGGAACTCCTGGACCGGTGCAGGACCGCGGAGGAACTGGTCCGCGTCCTGTCCGGAAACTCCTAGCGGCAGCGATTTTCCCGGACCCCGGGCACGGCTGAAATGCCCGGGGACTGGGAATCATGGGATCAGTGCCCGGACGTTGTGGAAACTGCGGGGCCGATGTCAGTCCCGGCTTGTAAGGTCTGATCTTGTACAGACCCAAACGAGCGGGCCGATTCGAGCGGGGTGAGGTTTATGGCGACCAAGGACACCGGCGGCGGACAGCAGAAGGCGACGCGTTCCACCGAGGAGGTCGAGGAGACCACCACGGAGGCAAGCTCCGACCTCAAGGAACGCCAGGAGAAGCTGAGCGACGACGTGGACTCCGTCCTGGACGAAATCGACGACGTACTCGAGGAGAACGCCGAGGATTTCGTGCGAAGCTTCGTGCAAAAGGGCGGCCAGTAGCCTTCGAACCGAAGGTGCGGTCGCAGGGGCGGGGAGATGTCGAAGGCTGTCAAGCACTGTCGTGGTTGTGGGCGGGATCTCCCGCCGACCGGATTCGCGAGGGACTGCAATCGCGGAGACGGGCTGCGACCACGGCGCCGGGAATGCGTCGCGGCCTATAGCGCCGAGCGCTACCGGAACCGGCAGGCGGCCGAGGGCGAGGTCGTCCGAAGCAGGGTGGAGGTGCCGGCAGGGCACAAGCCGTGCCGGCGGTGCGGTGAGGTCAAGCCGCACAGCGAGTGGCATCGCCATTCCACCGCCTCGGACGGCCTTGCCACTCGATCCAAGCCAATGCAAGAAGACCCAGGGGCGGGCAGGTCGCCTCAAGCGCGAGGACGGCATCACGGAGGCCGAGCGCGACGAGATGATCGCTTCGCAGGACGGTCTCTGTGCGATCTGTATGGCGGCTCCCGCCATACATGTGGATCACTGTCACGAGACGGGTAGGGTCCGTGGCGTACTGTGCTTCAACTGTCATTCGGCCATCGGCACGTTGGGAGACGATCCCGACCGCATACGTCGGGCCATCTCATACCTGGAGGGAACGCGTGGAAGCCATCACTCGTAGCACCGGGCGTCTACCCGCTGCCTTCCTGACGCCGGGCTCGTCCTCCTTCATCGACTTCCTCGCCGACCACTCGCCGGAGTTGCTCCCGGGCAACCGGAAGCTCCCCGAGGGGATCGTCGAGGCGCCGCACGGGACGACCATCGTCGCCGCGACGTTCCCCGGCGGGGTCGTGCTCGCCGGTGACCGGCGGGCGACGATGGGGAACATGATCGCGCAGCGGGACATCGAGAAGGTGTTCCCGGCCGACGAGTACTCCGCGGTCGGCATCGCCGGCACCGCCGGCCTCGCCGTGGAGATGGTGAAGCTGTTCCAGCTGGAGCTGGAGCATTTCGAGAAGGTGGAGGGCGCCACCCTCTCCCTGGAGGGCAAGGCCAACCGGCTCTCCACGATGATCCGCAGCAACCTCGGCATGGCCATGCAGGGCCTGGCCGTCGTCCCGCTGTTCGCCGGCTGGGACGAGGGCAAGGAGAAGGGCCGGATCTTCTCCTACGACGTCACCGGCGGCCGCTCCGAGGAGCACGGGTACGCCGCCACCGGCTCGGGTTCGATCTTCGCGCGCGGGTCGATGAAGAAGCTCTACCGGGACGACCTGACCGAGCAGCAGGCCACCACGCTGGTCGTCCAGGCGCTGTACGACGCGGCGGACGACGACTCGGCGACCGGCGGCCCGGACCTGGCCCGCAGGATCTTCCCGATCGTCACCGTCATCACCGACGAGGGCTTCCGCAGGCTCACGGAGGCGGAGTCCTCGGAGCTGGCCCGGTCGGTCACCGATCGGCGTCTGGAGCAGCCCGACGGGCCGCGCGCCGCGCTGCTCTGACCGTTCGTCGGCCCCGTTCGTCGACCGCAGTAGCCCTCAGAGCCTTTCAGACCGGAAGAAAGGGACGGTAGCCGGTGTCCACGCCGTTCTATGTCTCACCTCAGCAGGCCATGGCCGACCGGGCCGAGTACGCCCGCAAGGGCATCGCCCGAGGCCGCAGCCTCGTCGTCCTCCAGTACGCCGACGGCATCGTCTTCGTCGGCGAGAACCCGTCCCGCGCGCTGCACAAGTTCAGCGAGATCTACGACCGGATCGGCTTCGCCGCCGCCGGCAAGTACAACGAGTACGAGAACCTGCGGATCGGCGGTGTGCGCTACGCCGATCTGCGGGGTTACACCTACGACCGTGACGACGTCACGGCTCGTGGTCTGGCCAATGTGTACGCCCAGACGCTGGGCACGATCTTCTCCAGTGCGGGCGAGAAGCCATACGAGGTGGAGCTGGTCGTGGCCGAGGTCGGCGTGGAGCCGGAGGGCGACCAGATCTACCGGCTGCCGCACGACGGGTCGATCGTCGACGAGCACGGCTCGGTCGCGGTGGGTGGCAACGCGGAGCAGATCAGTTCCTTCCTGGATCAGCGGCACCGTGACGGCATGTCGCTCGCGGAGGCGCTGAAGCTGGCGGTGCAGGCGCTGTCGCGTGACACCAACGGCAGTGAGCGGGAGATCCCCGCGGAGCGGCTGGAGGTGGCGGTCCTGGACCGTACGCGTCCGCAGCAGCGCAAGTTCAAGCGGATCGTCGGCCGGCAGCTGAAGCGGCTGCTCGAGGCGGACGACGCGGCCGTGGCGAAGACGGACGATCCGTCGGACGAGGCCGCGGAGGAGTAGTCCGCGCCGGCGGACGTCCGTCGGTGTTCGTGGCAGGCGTTCGCGCCGGACGTTTTCGTGGCAGGCGTCCGCTCGGATGTTCGTGTCGGGCGTTCGTGTCGGGCTCGTAGGCCCTGGCCCGCTTCGGCGGGTCGGGGCCTTCGTCGTGCCTGGAGGTGGACGGGGCGGGTCAGGTGGTCGGGGCGGGGCCCGAGGAGCCGCGGACGACCAGTTCGACGGGGAGTTCGACGGGTTCGGGTCGTGCTCCGGCGAGGGCGGTGAGGAGTGCGGCCATGCCCCGTCCGCCGAACTCCTCGGCGGGCAGCCGCACGGTGGTGAGTTCCGGTTCCAGGGCGGTCGAGAGGGCCATGTCGTCGAAGCCGGTGACCGAGAGGTCCTCGGGGACCCGTAGGCCGAGGCGGCGGGCGGCTTTGAGGACGCCGGCCGCGAGGATGTCGTCGTCGCAGATCACGGCGGTGGGCCGGGGGCCGGGGGCGGTGAGCGCCACGTTCGCGGCCTCCCAGGCGGCGGCGACGTTGAGCCGTGCGCGCGCCGTGCGCAGTTCGGCTGTTCCGGGCAGGGTCTGCGCGAGGGCGGTGGCGCGTGCGTCGAAGGTCCAGGAGGGGACCGCGGACGCGAGGTGCAGGAAGCGGCGGTGGCCGAGGCCGAGCAGGTGGCGGGTGACGCGGCGCATGCCGTCGGCGACGTCGAGGTTGACGTGTGCGGCGGCGCTGGGGTCGGCGGGGTCGCTGTCGAGCATGACGAGGGGCAGATTGGTGCCCTGGAAGGCCTTGAGGGCGTCGGTGGCCATGGAGGAGGCGAGGACGCCGTCGAGGGAGGCGGGTGCGGAGGCGAAGGGGTCCTTGGCGGGGCCGGTGCCGTCGGGGGAGGGGTAGAGGACGACGCCGATGCCGTGGCGGGCGGCTTCGGCGGCGGCGCCGGTGTAGACGTGGGCGAAGAACTCGTTGGTGAGTGCGGGGACGACGAGGAGTGCGGTGCGGGTGCGGCCGAGGCGCAGGTTGCGTGCGGCGAGGTTGGGCCGGTAGCCGAGGGTCTGTGCGGCGGTGCGGACGGATGCGGCGGTGCGTTCGGAGACGCGTCCGCGCCATTTGTCGCCGAGGACGAGGGAGACGGTGGCCTGGGAGACTCCGGCGGCCCGGGCGACGTCCCGGCTGGTGGGCCGGGTGGCGGGGGGCTGCTCCGGCGTGTGCACTGGAACCTCCGGGTCGGGGGCGGGGCGGCACGCGGGGTGGACCGGCGTGCTGTCGTCATGGTACGTATGACGCAGGACGTTATACGTAAAACCTCGGGTGGATGCCCCGAGAGGGGAGCGATCATGGCCAGCGAGGCCAGGGCGGGCGGCGGCTATCTCGACATCCTGCGCGCCCCGCACGCCGCGCGCCTGCTGACCGGCACGCTGGTCGGCCGGCTGCCCAACGGCACCGGCCCGGTCGCCATCACCGTCTTCACCCGCGCCGAGGGCGGCAGCTACAGCCTGGCCGGTGGTCTCATCGCCGCGTACGGCCTGGCCACCGCCGTCGGCCAGCCGCTCCTGGGCCGCGCCGTGGACCTCAAGGGGCAGCCCCGCGTCCAGCTCCCCGCCGCGGTGATCTCCGCCCTCGGCATGGCGGCCCTGGCGGTCACCGGCATCGGGAACCTGTTCCTCGCCTACGTCGCCGTCCTGGTCGCCGGACTCTTCACCCCGCCGCTCGAGGGCGGGCTGCGGGCCCTGTGGCCGAGCGTCCTGGGCCGTGAGGACCGGGTCCACCGCGCGTACGCCCTGGACGCGGTCGCCCAGGAGGTCATGTTCACCGTCGGGCCGCTGCTGCTGACCCTGCTGGTGGCGCTCTGGTCGCCCGCCTCGGCGCTGCTCGTCATCAATCTGCTCGGTGTCCTCGGCGCCCTGTCGGTCGTTCTCTCCGAGCCTTCCCGCGCCTGGCGCTCGGCGCCCCGCGAGGCGCACTGGCTGGGCGCGCTGCGCTCGCCGGGGCTGCTCGCGCTGCTCGCCTCGTTCTTCTTCGTCGGCCTGGCCCTCGGCTCCATCACCGTGGCCGCCGTCGCGTACGCGGACGAGCGCGGCAACGAGTCGGTGTACGGCTGGCTGATGGCCGCCCTGGGGCTCGGCGCGCTCATCGGCGGCGTGGCCTACGGCGCCCGTCACTGGGCCGGTGCGCCCGAGCGGCGGCTTCGGGTCCTGGTGCTGCTGCTGGCGCTGGGCTACCTTCCGCTGATGCTGGTGCCCGGGCCGCTCGCCATGACGGGGCTCGCGGCCCTTGCGGGGGTGTTCCTGGCGCCCGCCATCGCCTGTGCCTTCATCGTCGTCGACCGCCACGCACCGCGGGGGACGGTCACCGAGGCCTTCTCCTGGCTGGTGACCACCTTCGGCGTGGGTGCGGCGCTCGGCTCGGCGGTCTCGGGGCCCGTCGTCGAACTCGCCGGGACTCCGGCGGGTTTCGCCGTGGCCGGTGCCGGCGGCCTCGTCGCCTTCCTGGTCCTCCTCGCCACCGGCCGGGTGCTCGGCCCCACCGTGGGGTCGCGACACGCCGTCAGCGGGGGCGCCGCGGGCGACGCGGCCGAGCCCGGGGCGGCCGAAAAGAACACGCACTCATCGGAAAATGATCGGAACGGGGCGGCCGAACCCGGTTTCAGCTCGGGTCTTCAGGCGTAATGTTCTGACATGGACCGCCGCATTTTCGGGCTGGAGAACGAGTACGGCGTCACGTGCACGTTCAGGGGACAGCGCCGACTGTCTCCTGACGAAGTGGCGCGCTACCTCTTCCGCCGTGTCGTGTCATGGGGCCGCAGCAGCAATGTCTTCCTGCGGAACGGCGCCCGCCTGTACCTTGACGTGGGTTCGCATCCGGAATACGCAACTCCCGAATGCGACAACGTGGTCGAACTGGTCACCCACGACAAGGCGGGCGAGCGCATTCTCGAAGGTCTGCTCGTCGACGCGGAACGCCGCCTGCACGAGGAGGGAATCGCGGGCGACGTCTATCTCTTCAAGAACAACACCGACTCCGCCGGAAACTCCTACGGCTGCCACGAGAACTATCTGGTGGCCCGCCACGGGGAGTTCTCGCGGCTCGCGGACATCCTCATTCCGTTCCTCGTCACCCGTCAGCTCATCTGCGGTGCGGGAAAGGTGCTGCAGACCCCGCGCGGCGCCGTCTACTGCGTCTCCCAGCGTGCCGAGCACATCTGGGAGGGCGTCAGTTCGGCCACCACGCGCTCGCGTCCGATCATCAACACCCGCGACGAGCCGCACGCGGACGCCGAGCGCTACCGCCGGCTCCACGTCATCGTCGGCGACTCCAACATGTCCGAGACGACCATGCTGCTCAAGGTCGGCGCCACCGACCTCGTGCTGCGCATGATCGAGGCGGGCACGGTCATGCGCGACCTCACCCTGGAGAACCCGATCCGGGCCATCCGCGAGGTCAGCCACGACATCACCGGCCAGCGCAAGGTCCGCCTCGCCAGCGGCCGCGAGGCCTCCGCCCTGGAGGTCCAGCGGGAGTACTACGAGAAGGCCGCCGACTTCGTCGACCGCCGCGGCATCCGCAGCGGCACCGTCGCGCAGGTCCTCGAACTGTGGGGCCGCGCGCTCGACGCCATCGAGCAGGAGCAGCTCGACCGCATCGAGACCGAGATCGACTGGGTCATGAAGTACAAGCTCATCGAGCGGTACCGGGCCAAGCACAACATGACGATGTCGCATCCGCGGGTCGCCCAGATAGACCTCGCGTACCACGACATCCACCGCCGCCGCGGGCTGTACTACCTGCTCCAGAAGAACGGCCAGGCGGCGCGGGTCTGCAACGACGTGAAGATCTTCGAGGGCAAGTCGGTGCCCCCGCAGACCACCCGGGCCCGGCTCCGCGGCGACTTCATCCGGCGTGCGCAGGAGCAGCGGCGGGACTTCACCGTCGACTGGGTCCACCTCAAGCTCAACGACCAGGCGCAGCGCACCGTGTTGTGCAAGGACCCGTTCCGTTCGGTCGACGACCGGGTGGAGAAGCTGATCGCCGGGATGTAGACCGGCACGGCTCGCAGGCGGTCACACCTCGGCCCCGCACGTTTCACGTGCGGGGCCGACGGCTTCTCGGGGTCCTCCCCTAGAGTGTCCGGACAACTACTGTGCCGTCTGAGATCTGAGGAACTAGTGCGCCGACTTGCCGGCCTGCTCGTCGTCCCGCTTCTGCTGCTCACCACAGCGGCATGCGGCAGCGACGACAAGGGCTCCGATTCCGGTTCGATGAAGAACGGGCTCCCCGCCATCACCGCGGGGGAGAAGTTCGGAGAGAAGCCGACCCTCTCCCAGGGCGTGGGCAACCCGCCGAAGGAGCTCAAGGTCAACGTCATCAGTGAGGGCGACGGCGCGGTCACCAAGAAGGGCGACGTGCTCTCGGTCAACTACCTGGGTCAGGAGTGGGACGAGTCCACACCCTTCGACAACAGCTTCGACCGGAAGCAGCCCTACCCGCTGACCCTCGGCCAGGGCCAGGTCATCCAGGGCTGGGAGAAGGGCCTGGAGGGGCAGAAGGTCGGCAGCCGCGTCGAGATCGGCATCCCGCCGGAGCTCGGTTACGGCGCGCAGGGCCAGGGTGACATCAAGGGCAACGCCACGCTGGTGTTCGTGGTGGACATCCTGAAGGCCGTCACCCTCCCGAAGTCGGCCTCCGGCACCGAGGTGGCGCAGGACAACAAGGACCTGCCGAAGGTCGGCACCAACACGGACGGCAAGCAGCCGTCCCTGACCGTGCCGAAGGTCGACCCGCCGACGAAGCTGGTCTCCACCTACGTCCTGGAGTCCAAGGGCGAGACCGTCGCCGCGACGGACACGGTCGCCGTGAACTACGTCGCCGCCCTGTGGAAGGACGGCAAGGTCTTCGACTCGACGTACGCGCAGGGCAAGCCGGTGAACTTCCCGCTGGCCCAGCTGACCCTGAAGGGTCTCAAGGACGGTGTCGTCGGCAAGAAGGTCGGCAGCCGGGTCCTGATCGTCGCCCCGCCGTCCGAGGCCTTCGGCGACCAGGAGCAGCAGGGAATCCCGAAGAACTCCACCCTCGTCTTCGCCGTCGACATCCTGGCGAAGGTGTAAGACTGTCCAGGTCGCGCAGGTCATCACCTGCGCGGTTCACATGTTTTTGAGGAGCGCACTGCAGTGAACATCGAGAAGCCCGAGGTCGACTTCCCGGGCGGCGAGCCGCCGGCCGACCTGGAGATCAAGGACATCTGGGAGGGCGACGGAGCGGTCGCCGAGGCCGGTGACCTGATCGACGTCCACTACGTGGGTGTGCTGTTCGAGTCCGGCGAGGAGTTCGACTCCTCCTGGAACCGCGGCAACCCGCTGCAGTTCCAGCTCGGTGTCGGCATGGTCATCCAGGGCTGGGACAAGGGCGTCCAGGGCATGAAGGTCGGCGGCCGCCGCCAGCTGACCATCCCCGCGCACCTCGCCTACGGCGACCGCGGTGCCGGCGCCAAGATCGGCCCCGGCGACACCCTGATCTTCGTCTGCGACCTCGTGGACGTGAAGAAGGTCTGATCCGGCCACTGCGTCCGGACCAGAGGGCCCCCGCCGTCCGGCGGGGGCCCTCTGCGCGTCGTCCCGGTCCGGGCCCGGCTTTTGTCCGGACACCCCGGGGCGGTACGGTCGGACGTCCAGAAGTCAATCCGGCAGAAGAGGGTGCGGGGCGTCGATGGCGATTGCCAAGGCCGAGCGGCTGATGAATCTTGCGCTGTGCCTGCTCGGAACCCGCCGTCCGCTGAGCAAGCGGGAGCTCCGCGGCTCCATCGAGGCGTACGTCGAGGCCTTCGGTCCCGGCAACGGCCCGGCCGCCGGAGACGACGCCTTCAACCGGATGTTCGAGCGCGACAAGGACGATCTGCGCGAGCTCGGCCTGGTCATCGAGACGGTCGAGAACCTCGACGGCGAGACCGGCTACCTGGCCCGCCGCGACTCCAACCGGTTGCCGCCGATCACCCTGGACGCCGAGGAGGCCGCCGCCCTCGGCCTCGCCGCCAAGGTCTGGCAGCAGGCCCGCCTCGCCGGCGCCGCCAGCGGCGCCCTGCAGAAGCTTCGCGCCGCCGGGATGCCGGAGGCGGAGGACACGTACGACTCCCAGCACAGCGCACTGGAGCCGCGGATCCCGGTGCACGAGGCCGCCTTCGAGCCGCTGATGCTTGCCTGCCGCGACCGCCGCCCGGTCGTCTTCGACTACCGCAAGGCCACCGCCGCCCGCCCCGAGACACGGCACGTCGAGCCGTGGACCCTGGAGTGCTGGCGCGGCCACTGGTACCTCGCGGGCTGGGACCGGGACCGGGGCGCCGAGCGGGTCTTCCGGCTCTCCCGCATCACCGGCAAGGTGCGCTCCCGGGCCGGCGCCTTCACCGCGCCCGTGCCCGACGTCGTCACCGTCCGCGAGACCGTCGAGAGCTGGGCGGGCGAGACCGCCACGCGCTCCGCCCGGATCCGGCTGCGCGCCGGCTGCGGCTACCCGCTGCGGGCCCGCGCCCTGTCCGTGACCGAGGGTGCCGGCGGCTGGGACGAGCTGGAGATCCCGTACGGGCACGGCCTCGACGCCTGGCTCGTGGAGTTCGGGCCGGACGTGGTCGTCCTGGAGCCCGCGGACCTGCGGGCCGACGTGGTGGAGCGGCTGCGCGCCGTCGCCAAGGGCTGAGGGGGAAGGAACGACCATGGCCGCCAACGCCATCGACCAGACGAGGCGCATGCTCTCCCTCGTCACCTATCTCCGGGAGCGCCCGGGTGCGCACGTCGCCGACGTCGCCCGCGCCTTCGGCATCACCGAGGACGAGCTGATCTCCGACCTCGACGTGCTGCCGATGTGCGGCACCAGCTTCCGGGGCGGCGACCTCCTCGACATCGACACCGACGGCGACCGGATCTGGTGGCACAACCCGGACGACGTCGCCGAGCCACTGCGGCTCGCCGCCGACGAGGCGACCGCCCTGCTCGTGGCGGCGCGGGCGGTGGCCACCCTGCCCGGGCTGCGCGAGAGCGACCGCGAGGCGCTGCTGCGCGCCACCGCCAAGCTGGAGGCCGCGGCCGGCGAGGCCGCCGGCGCCAGCTCCCGGCTCTCGGTGACCTTCGAGTCCGAGGGCGGGGTCTTCGCCGACGTCGACCGGGCCATCTCCGAGCGGCGCCGGTTGTGGCTGCGGTACTACTCGCCCGCGCGGGACGAGCTGACCGAGCGCGAGGTGGACCCGATCCGTCTCTTCGCCGTCGGTCACACGTACATGGAGGCGTGGTGCCGGCTCTCCGAGGCGCGCCGCACCTTCCGGCTCGACCGGGTCGCCGAGATCCGGATCCTGGACGACCACGCCGCGCCGCCGGAGATCGAGCTGCGCGACCTGTCCGAGGGGCTGGTGCAGCCTTCCGCCGAGGACCCGGAGGTCGTGGTGGAGGTCGGGCCCGGCGGCCGCTGGGTCGCCGAGTACTACCCGCACGACCGGGCCGAGGAACTGCCCGACGGCGGGCTGCGGATCACGCTGCGCACGCCGGCGCCCGCCTCGCTGCGGCGCCTCGCGCTGCGGCTCGGCAGCGACGGCCGGATCGTCGCCCCGCAGGAGCTCGCGGACAGCGCCCGGGACGCCGCGGCGGCGGCACTGGCCGCGTACGAGGGCTGAACAGCAGGGGGAACGTGACGTTCCGGGGGACCGGGACGCCGTTCCGAGTGGGACCCGTACCCGTACCGCAGTGGGGAGAGTTGAGGGAAATGACCGCGATGTCCGCTGTTACGGTGCCCGTCGCCCCGGTCACCTTCAAGGCCGCGTGCCCCGACTGCCGCGCCCGCTTCGAACTCTCCGCGGGCGCCCTGCGGCTCGCCATCGGTGCGAGCCGCCGCACCACCTTCTACTCCTTCACCTGCCCCGAGTGCGGCAGCGCCGTCCGCAAGCCGGCCGGTGAGCGGATCGTCGAGCTCCTCACCGGCGGCGGCGTGAACACCCTGCGCCTGCACACCACCGGCTGACGCCCGGGCCTCCGGCGGTGTCCCGGGCCTGCGCGGCGGCCGCGGCCGGAGAGGCCCTAGGCTCGGCACATGTTCTGGTCCATGCTCGCCATCGCCCTCGGCTTCCTCGGCATCGCCGTCCTCGGCGTCCTCGGCATCAAGGTGTTCCTGGAGGCCCAGCGCCTCGGCCGTCAAGTGGCCCGCACCACACAGCGCATCCACCAGGCCGCCGAGGACCTCGAGAAGGCCGCCGTCGACCTGGCGCGAACGGGCGAGACACTGCGCTGAATTCGCCCCGTACGCTGCGCGGAAAGCCGCTCCCGAAGCCGTGCGGTGCGCGATGGGGAGTATGCACGGTCATTGCCGCCCGTTTACTCCTGCGGGTTACGATCGCTTTCAGCGCGGTGGCCGGACGCATGTCCGACGGGCCGGGCACGCACTCCAATGTCGCCTCGGTGAAGAAGGTAAACAGCTATGGGTAAGCTCGGCCCCACCGAGATCATTCTGATCCTCGTCGTGATCATCCTGCTGTTCGGTGCCAAGAAGCTCCCCGACATGGCCCGTTCGCTGGGCAAGTCCGCCCGCATCCTCAAGAGCGAGGCCAAGGCGATGAAGTCCGACGACCAGCAGAGCGCCCCGGCCGACCCGCCGCACCCCGCTCCCCAGGACCAGGCCGCGCCGCGCACCATCCAGGCCGCGCCCGGTGACGTGACCAGCTCGCGTCCGGTGGCCGAGCCCACCGACACCACCAAGCGCTGACCCGGTCCGCCGCGACCGCCGCCGCGGGCGGCGGTCGCCGCACGAGATGAGGACGTGGGTTGCTCAAGTCTGCCCGCAAGCAGGAAAGGGATCCCGAGGGCCGGATGCCCCTCGTGGAACACCTGCGTGAACTTCGCAACCGCCTCGCCAAGGGCCTGCTGGCCATCGCGGCGGTGACCGTCGTCGCCCTCGTGTACAGCGAGGAGCTGATGGTGTTCCTGACGAAATCGGTGCCCAAGTGCCCCGAGGGGACGATGGGCGACGGCGGCAACTGCGCCGTCGTCTCCTTCAACACGCTGATCGCCCCCTTCAGCACCACCATCCAGGTCAGCCTCGTGACCGGCCTCGTCGTCGCGAGCCCGGTCTGGCTGTACCAGCTCTGGGCCTTCATCGCGCCCGGACTGCACAAGCACGAGAAGAAGTACACGTACGCCTTCGTCGCCGCCGCGGTCCCGCTGTTCTCGGCCGGCGCCTACCTCGCGTACCTCATCCTCCCCATCAGCGTGAAGGTGCTCATCAGCCTCACGCCCGAGGGCTCCGCCAACATCCTCTCGCTGGCCGACGTCCTCGACTTCACCCTGCGCATGGTGCTCGTCTTCGGCCTCGCCTTCGAGCTGCCGCTCGTCCTGGTGATGCTGAACCTCACCGGAGTGCTCAGCGGCCGGCGGATGGCTCGCTGGTGGCGCGGCGTGATCATGGGTGTCTTCGTCTTCGGCGCCGTCATCACCCCGACCACCGACCCCGTCGGCATGCTCGCCCTGGCCGGCCCGATCACCCTCCTCTACCTGGCGGCGGTCGGTTTCTCCCTCCTCAACGACAAGCGCCGCGGCCGCCGGAACCCCGACGCCGCACTCGGCGACGACGAGGCCTCCCACCTCGACCTGACGCCCGAGGCCGTCGGCGAGGTCGAGCCCGTCACCGCCGCCCGGGCCCTGCCCGAGCAGGCCACCGGGGAGTCCGAGGGCGCCAGGTCGCACCGGCTGAACGGCTACGACGACATCACCTGACCGGCCACCGGATCTGCCACCCCGGGCCCGTCACCCGGTCCCGTGAACCCTCACGCGATCCTCCAGGTCCCTCCGGACGCCGTCCGGGGGGACCTGCGCGTTTCCCGTCCGCCGGCAGTCCCTCGATAAAGATCGCGTCACTGTCGGAGGGGGCGGGTAGGCTCGACAACAAGATGACAGAGGACCTCACACCAGCCGAAGCGTACGCAGCCGCCCGCGCCCGCAACGCGGAGCAGGCCACGGCGCTGGCCCCCTTCCGCGAGATGTACGACTTCGGTCTCGACCCGTTCCAGATCGAGGCGTGCCAGGCTCTCGAAGCGGGCAAGGGCGTGCTCGTCGCCGCACCCACGGGCTCCGGCAAGACCATCGTCGGCGAGTTCGCCGTCCACCTCGCCCTCCGGCAGGGCCGCAAGTGCTTCTACACCACGCCGATCAAGGCACTCTCCAACCAGAAGTACGCCGACCTCGTGAAGCGGTACGGCCACGAGAAGGTCGGCCTGCTCACCGGCGACAACAGCGTCAACGGTGACGCCCCGATCGTCGTCATGACCACCGAGGTCCTCCGCAACATGCTGTACGCGGGGTCGCAGGCGCTGTCCGGCCTCGGCTACGTCGTCATGGACGAGGTCCACTACCTCTCGGACCGCTTCCGCGGCGCCGTCTGGGAGGAAGTGATCATCCACCTCCCCGAATCGGTGACGCTGGTGTCGCTCTCCGCGACCGTGTCGAACGCCGAGGAGTTCGGCGACTGGCTCGACACCGTCCGCGGCGACACCGAGGTGATCGTCTCCGAGAGCCGGCCCGTGCCACTGTGGCAGCACGTCCTGGCCGGCCGCCGGATGTACGACCTCTTCGAGGAGGAGACCGACCACGGCGGCCGCGGCGCCTCCCGCCGCGAGGTCAACCCCGACCTGCTGCGCCTGGCCCGCACCGAGAACTCGCGCACGTACAACCCGCGCGACCGCCGCCGCGGCAAGATGATCCGCGAGGCCGACCGCGAGCGCGAGCGCCGCCAGCGCTCCCGCATCTGGACCCCCGGCCGGCCCGAGGTCATCGAGCGACTCGACGCCGAGGGCCTGCTGCCCGCGATCACCTTCATCTTCAGCCGGGCCGGGTGCGAGTCCGCCGTCCAGCAGTGCCTCTACGCGGGCCTCCGGCTCAACGACGACGAGGGCCGCGCCCGCGTCCGCGAGATCGTCGAGGAGCGCACCGCCGTGATTCCGACCGAGGACCTGCACGTCCTCGGCTACTACGAGTGGCTGGAAGCCCTGGAGCGGGGCATCGCCGCCCACCACGCCGGCATGCTCCCCACCTTCAAGGAGGTCGTCGAGGAACTCTTCGTCCGCGGCCTCGTCAAGGCCGTCTTCGCCACCGAGACCCTGGCCCTCGGCATCAACATGCCGGCCCGCTCCGTGGTCCTGGAGAAGCTCGTCAAGTGGAACGGCGAACAGCACGCCGACATCACGCCGGGCGAGTACACCCAGCTCACCGGCCGGGCCGGGCGCCGCGGCATCGACGTCGAGGGACACGCCGTCGTGCTGTGGCAGCGCGGCATGGACCCCGGCCACCTGGCCGGACTCGCCGGCACGCGCACCTATCCGCTGCGCTCCAGCTTCAAGCCCTCGTACAACATGGCGGTCAACCTCGTCGACCAGTTCGGCCGGCACCGCTCGCGCGAACTGCTGGAGACCTCCTTCGCCCAGTTCCAGGCCGACCGCTCGGTCGTCGGGATCTCCCGCCAGGTCCAGCGGAACGAGGAAGGCCTCCAGGGCTACCGGGAGGGCATGACCTGCCACCTCGGCGACTTCGAGGAGTACGCGCGGCTCCGCCGCGAACTCAAGGACCGCGAGACCGAACTGGCCCGGCAGGGCGCCGCACAGCGCCGCGCCCAGGCCGCGGCGTCCCTGGAGCGGCTCAAGCCGGGCGACGTCATCCACGTGCCGACGGGCAAGTTCGCCGGCCTCGCGCTCGTCCTCGACCCGGGCGTCCCCGCGGGCCGTACCAACGGGCACCGCGGCTTCGAGCACCACGACGGGCCGCGGCCGCTGGTCCTGACCGCGGAGCGGCAGGTCAAGCGCCTCGCCTCCATCGACTTCCCGGTGCCGGTGGAACCGCTGGAGCGGATGCGGATCCCGCGTTCCTTCAACCCGCGGTCCCCGCAGTCCCGCCGCGACCTCGCCTCCGCGCTGCGCAGCAAGGCCGGCCACATCAACCCGGAGCGGCACCGCAAGCAGCGCTCGGCCGCCGCCGACGACCGCGAGATCGCACGGCTGCGCACCGAGATCCGGGCCCACCCCTGCCACGGCTGCGACGAACGCGAGGACCACGCCCGCTGGGCCGAGCGCTACCACCGGCTGCAGCGCGACACCAAGCAGCTGGAACGGCGGATCGAGGGCCGCACCAACACGATCGCCCGCACCTTCGACCGGATCGTCGCGCTCCTGACGGAGCTCGACTACCTGCGCGGCGACGAGGTCACCGGCAACGGCAAGCGGCTCGCCCGGCTCTACGGCGAGCTCGACCTCCTCGCCAGCGAATGCCTGCGCGACGGCGTGTGGGAGGGACTCGACCCGGCCGAGCTGGCCGCGTGCGTCTCCGCGCTCGTCTACGAGGCCCGGCAGTCCGACGACGCCGTCGCGCCCAAGCTGCCGACCGGCAGGGCCAAGGCCGCGCTCGGCGAGATGGTGCGGATCTGGGGCCGGCTCGACGCGCTGGAGGAGGAGTTCAAGCTCCACCAGGCGGAGGGCGTCGGTCAGCGCGAGCCCGACCTCGGCTTCGCCTGGGCCGCCTACCAGTGGGCCTCAGACAAGGGGCTCGACGAGGTGCTGCGCGAGGCGGAGATGCCCGCGGGCGACTTCGTCCGATGGTGCAAGCAGGTCATCGACGTGCTCGGGCAGATCGCGGCGGCCGCGCCGAAGGAGAACAGCACGGTCGCCAAGAACGCCCGGAAGGCCGTGGATTCGCTGCTCAGGGGCGTGGTCGCCTACAGCTCGGTGGGCTGAGCCGACGACTTCCGGTTCGGTGTGCTGACCGTGAGCTGACAAGGGTTATCCACAGGGGTGGCGGAGTGTCGGTTCCTTCCGCTTCCATGAACTCGTACAGCAGAACGAGATCGTGAAAGCAATTCCGCAGGGGGGAACCGCACTTGACCACGCACGCCGGTCCGTCCGCCGCCGCCGTCACCGGCGTGACCGCGGACGGACGCAAGACAGCCCCGGGCCCCCGGGGCGTTCCGTTCCTCGGGAACCTGCCGGAGTTCGGCAAGGACCCGCTCGCCTTCTTCGAACAGCTCCGTGGACGCGGCGACTTCGTCCGCTGGCGCTTCGGCCGCACCAACTCGCTGTTCATCGCCCACCCCGAGACCATTGGTGAGCTCCTCACCGAGGTCGAGCGGACCTTCGACCAGGCAGAACTGGGCATCGCCTTCCGCACGCTGCTCGGAGACGGCGTCGTCGTCTCCAGAGGCGCCGACTGGCGGCGCAAGCGCTCCCTCGTCCAGCCCTCGGTGCGGCCCCGTCAGGTCAAGTCCTACGCCGCGACGATGGCCGAGTGCGCCGTGGACCTCGCCGAGCGGTGGAACGACGGGCAGCGCGTCGACATCAAGAAGGAGATGGCCGCCCTCACCCAACTCATCGCCGTCCGCACCATCTTCGGCGTCGACACCGCCGCCGACGCCGAGGCGATCGGCCGCGCCATGGACGTCGCCCAGAAGGAGATCGGCGCCGAGTTCAGCGGCATCGGCGCGATGCTGCCCGACTGGGTGCCCACGCCCGGACGAGCCCGGGTCAAGCGTGCGACGGCTGTCATCGACGCCGAGGTCTCCCGGATCGTCGCCCGCCACCGCGACGGCGACAGCGACCGCCCGGACCTCCTCAGCCGGCTGCTCGCAGCGAAGGACGAGACCGGCGCACACCTCTCCGACAAGGAGATCCGCGACGAGACCGTCACGCTCTACATCGGCGGGCACGAGACCACCAGTTCCACCCTCGTCTGGGCCTGGTATCTCCTCTCCCGCAACCCGCGCGTGGCCGAGGCGCTGGGCGCGGAGCTCGACCGGGTGCTCGGCGACCGCGACCCCGGCTTCGACGACTACACCGAACTCGCCTACACCCAGGCCGTGGTGAAGGAGACCCTGCGGCTCTACCCGACGGTCTGGCTGATCACCGCGATAGCGAAGGAGGGCGCCGTGCTCGGCGGTGCCCCGGTCCCGGCCGGCACCCGGATCTGGAGCAGCCAGTGGGCCACCCACCGCGACGGCCGCTGGTTCCGGGACCCGCTGGAGTTCCGCCCCGAGCGCTGGCTGACGCCGGGAGAGGGCGAGGAGGCGGAGGAGATACCCGAGTACGCCTGGTATCCCTTCGGTGGCGGCCCCCGCGTCTGCCTCGGCACCCGTTTCGCCATGGTGGAGGCGGTCCTGATCCTGGCCGTCCTGGCCCGCCGCTTCCGACTGGACGTCACCGCCGAGGAGATCCTCCCCATGCCGGGGCTCACCCTCCAGCCGGACCGCGAGGTCCTCGCGACGGTCAGGGACCGCCCGGGCCGCTCCCGCGGCTGAGGAAACGGGGCCTGTCCGGCGCGATCAGGGACCGGACAGGCCCAGGACGGCCTCACTGTCCTGACGGGCCAGGGCCCGTGCCAGGGCGTCCAGGTCCTCGGCGCGCAGGACCCGGTCGCCGAAGCCCGGGAGGGGCACGTGCAGGGCGGCGGCCCAGCGGGCCGGGACGGCGTCCGGTCCGTACACGGCGCCGGCCAGCATGCCCGTGACGGCGGCGACGGTGTCCGTGTCGCCGCCGAGGTCGACGGCGGCGGTGAGGGCCTGTTCGAACGAGGCGGTGGTGCGCAGGGCCCACACGGCGGAGCCGAGGCAGGGCCAGACGGCGCCGTTGAACTCGGTGGCGTTCTCGGGCCGCCAGCCGGGGGCGAGGACGGTGGCCCAGCGGTCCCGGTGGGCTTCCGCGACGTTCCCGAGCACGTCGGGCAGGGCTGCCAGCGGGTCCTCGCCGAGGAGGGCGACGCGGACCAGTTCGTGCAGCACTGCCGTGCCCTCCCAGGCGGCGGCGTCCCCGTGGGTCAGCGCGGCGATCCGCCGGGCCGCTTCCATGGTGGCGGCGCGGCCGGCGGAGGCGAAGCGGACGGCCGGTGTCGCGGCCCGCATCAGCGAACCGTTGCCCGCGGCGCGGCCGTTGAGCTGGAAGTGCAGGGCCGCGGCCCGGTCCCAGGGGTCGCCGCCGAGGAGAACGGCCTCCGTCTGCAGGCCGATGTCCTTGGGCGCGGCGGCGGCCCAGCGGCGGAAGCGGTCGAACATGTCCGGCAGATCGAGTCCGCCGCGTTCGAGGAGCGACTCCCCGACGAGCACGGCCATCTGCGTGTCGTCCGTGGCCTCCCCGGGGTCCCAGCCGCCGCCCCCGCACATCTCGCCCGTACCGTCGGGGAAGCGCTCGCGGAACACGCCGGGAAGCCCGAACTCGAAGGGCGCACCGAGCGCGTCCCCGACGGCGGATCCCAGTACGGCGCCGACGGCCCGGTCCTCGTGTCGCATGTGACGAGGCTACCGGCGGGCGGAGGAGGCGGGGCGGGGGGTGCGGGAATACCGGAGTGCGCGGATCGGGAGGAACAGGAGGAGGGCGAAGGGGGAGAGGAGGATCGTGAGGACGAGAAGCGGGCCCATGAGGAAGGGCGAGAGGCCGAGGCGGCGGCCCTCCCGGTAGATCCACTGACCGAGGAGCAGGTCCCAGGCGATGATCTGGGCCCAGACCGCGCCGGCGCCGTCGGCGAGCGTGGTCAGGTCGCGGAAGGCGTCGATGTCCGGGCTGCTGACGGCCGTCCAGAGTTCCGGGAGGACCGGGGCCGCCAGGACCAGGTAGACCGTGAGGACCGGGAGGACGGTCAGGGGCGAGGCGGCGACGCGGTCCGTGATGCTCCGGCCCGGCGCGAGGGTCATCAGCAGCCAGACGGGCGCGGCGAGGAGGAAGGTGAGTTCGAAGAGGAAGTCGGTCATGCCGCGAGCTCCTGACGGCCGGCGGGGTCGGGGGTGCGGGGGGCGCGGAGCGACAGGGCGGTGGCCGCCGCGGTGAGGACGGCGAGGGCGCCGGCCGCGGCGAGCGTGAGGGCGTCGGGGGAGAGCAGCGGCTGACCGCGCAGGGCCTGCCAGGTGACCAGGACGAAGAGGCCGGCGTACGCGCCCGCGGTGGTGAGCGTCAGCCGGAGGCGGACCCGGTCGTCGGCGAGCCGGGCGAAGCGCGGCGCGAGGGCGGCGAGCAGCAGCAGGAGCAGGGGGACCAGCTGGAGCGCGTGCATCCCGAAGAAGTGGGCGATGCGCAGGTCGCCACCGGTGGTGGACCAGCCGATGAGCGGAATGCCGGGGCCGCCGTCGGGGACGCCCACGCTGTGCGCGCCGTTGGTCGCCGGGCTCTCCTGCGCGAGTTGTTCCGGGGTCGGCCGGACCATGAGGAAGCCGATCGCGGCGCCGGCCAGGGCGATGAGCGAGGAGAGGCGTACGGCCCAGGCGGTGGCGCGGTCCAGGATGCGGGCCCGCAGGAGGAGGACGGCGATCACGAGCGCGGCCGCCCAGAGGACGACGACCGTCATGCCCATGAGCTGGAAGACGGCGGCGTCGAAGGCCGTCCCGACGTTGAAGTGGCTCTGCCTGCCGCGCACCACCTGCCCGGTGATGAGGACCATCTCGATGGCGCTCGCCGCCGCGAGCACGGTCCCGGCCCACCAGCCGACCCGCCGGGCGCGGGCCCCGGGCAACAGGGACAGCATCCAGGCGAGCGTGAGCGCGTACGCCACGAAGGAGACGGAGAACTTGAACGGCTTGGCCCAGATGGGCGCGCCGACCAGCGTCCGGTCGTCCAGCAGGAGCCCGCCGGCCGAGACCAGGGCGAGCAGGACCATCGAGCCGGTGAACCAGACCAAGGGCCGGTGGAGGGTGCGGAGTTGAGGTGCCGCTGAGGCTGAGGCTGAGGCTGAGGACATGAGGAACCCCCGTGGGAACAGAATGGATAGTGGCGCTTACCGCTATCTGATAGTTCCACTATCTATGATGGAGGGAGGGGTCGGCAAGGCCCTGGCGCGACCGGAAAGGTGAACACGCGGTGCGTATCGGAGAGTTGAGTCGGAGGACCGGGGTGTCCGTGGCGACGATCAAGTACTACGTACGGGAGGGGCTGCTGCCCGCCGGACAGCTCACGAGCCCGAACCAGGCCTCCTACGACGAGTCGCACGTCCGCCGGCTCCGCCTGATCCGCGCCATGATCGACGTCGGCGGACTGTCCGTCGCCGCCGTCCGCGAGGTCGTCGCCGCGGTCGACGACCCGGACCGGCCGTTGCACGAGATGCTGGGTGCCGCCGCCGACTACGTGGTGCCGCGCTACGAGGGCGTCGGTGACGAGCCGGGCGACGCCCTCGTCGCCGCCCGCGTCACCGTCGCGGAGCTGATCGACCGCCGGGGCTGGCACTCCCATCCCGGCTCTCCGGCCGCGGAGGCCCTCGCGGTCGCCGTCGCCGCCCTGGAGAACGTCGGGCACGGAGACTTCCCCGAGGCGGTCCTCGAGGCGTACGCGGACGCGGCGGAACGCGTGGCCCGGGTGGACGTCGACTACGTGGCCAAGAACGTCGCCCGCGAAGAACTCGTCGCGAGTGTGGTCGTCGGCACGGTCATCGGCGACGCGGTCTTCGCCGCCCTGCGCCGCCTCGCCCACATCGAGGCCTCGAAGCAGGTCTTCGGCCTCGACCGCTAAGCCGACTCCTCCGGATCACGCGGGGCTCCCGACGCCCGGTGGAAACGGCCTCGAGTCCGTCCGCCGGCCGGCGGCCCCGCCCCCAGCCGGGGTCGGGCGGGGCCACGTGCGCGGCTGCGGACCAGGACTTCATGCCGGAGGGACGGGGGAGGCGGCCTGCGGTGTGGCTGTTGCGGGGCTGCGCATCCGCGGGGGCTTCGGGCGGGGGCGCGGAGGTCCGTGGGTGCGGCGGCGTGGCTCTGGTCGGGTGAAATCCGGGTGGAGACGCGGCGCGGCGCGGGTGCCGCCGCAACCGCAGAAACGATCGGGCTCTGGTACGACGGGCGCGTTCCGCCACGACCGAAAGGAACTCGCCCATGCCTCCCACGCACCCCGACGCGCCGGCGTCAGGGACGCTCCGCCCGCCGCGCCCACGCCGTCGACGCGGTCACGCGGCGCTGCTCACCGGTGTCCTGATGGCCGCCGTCCTCCCCCTGGCCGCCGGGGCCCCGCAGGCCCGGGCCGCCGTCGGCATCGACGAGTACCCCTTGACCAACCCCAGCACCCCGGTCGGCATCACCAGCGGTCCGGACGGCAACCTCTGGTTCACGGAGGCGGTCGCCGACAAGATCGGCCGGATCAGCCCGGCCGGCACGCTGATCGCCGAGTACCCACTGCCCCAGTTCAGCGGTCCGCAGGACATCACCACCGGGCCGGACGGCAACGTCTGGTTCACCATGCTGCACGTCGACTCCAAGATCGGAAAGATCGACACGAACGGCACGGTCACCGAGTACCAGCTGTCCGAACCGCAACGCGAACCCGCCGGCATCACCGCCGGGCCGGACGGCGCCATGTGGTTCACCGAGCAGAACGGCAATCGGATCGGCCGCATCACCACCGCGGGAGCGATCACCGAGTTCCCGCTGCCCGCCGGCTCCGGTCAGCCGTCCGCCATCACCACCGGGCCGGACGGAAACCTCTGGTTCACCGAGAACGGCGCCGACCGCATCGGCCGTATGACCACGACCGGCGCCGTCACCGAGTTCCCGGTGCCCGGCGGTGGCGGTCCGACCGACATCACCACCGGACCCGACGGAAACCTCTGGTTCACCGTGTTCGGCGGCAACCGCATCGGCCGGATCACGCCCTCCGGAGTGATCACCCAGTTCGACCTGCCGACGGACGGCTTCGCGCCCCAGCCCCAGGACATCACCGCCGGGCCGGACGACAGCCTGTGGTTCACCGAGCGCAACAGCGGACGGATCGGGCGGATCAGCACCTCGGGCGTCGTCGCCGAGTTCCCCCTGCCCTCCTCGGAACGCGGCCCCTGGGGCATCGCCAAGGGGCCGGACGACGACATCTGGTTCGCCGAGACCGCCGGTTTCATCGGGCACCTCCAGCTGACCGACGCCGACCTCGCCGTCACGAAGTCCGACGCGGGCTCCGATCCCGTCGTGGAGGGCCAGAACGTCACGTACACGCTCACCGCCACGAACAACGGCCCGCAGACGGCCGAAGGCGTCGTCCTCCAGGACACCCTCCCGGCGGGGATGGAGTTCGTCTCCGCGTCCCCCGGATGCACCACGGCAGGCACCGCGCCGGACGTCGTCAGCTGCGGCGTCGGCACCCTCACCGCGGGAGCGAGCGCCGCGCGGACGATCACCGTCACGGCCACGGTCGAGGACGTCGCCGTCGACACCGCGAGCGTGGCCGGCGCGGTCTCCGACCCGACACCGGGCAACGACACCGTGACGGAGACGACCACCGTCGACGCGGTCGCCTGCTTCGGCGAACAGCCCACGATCACCGGCACCCAGGGCGACGACCAGATCAGCGGCACACCCGGGCGGGACGTCATCCTCGCCCATGGCGGCAACGACACCATCACCGCCCTCAGGGGTGACGACCTCGTCTGCGGCGGCCCCGGGGCCGACTCGATCACGGCCGGTCCCGGCAGCGACCGCATCGACGGCGGCACGGGCGACGACACCCTCCACGGCTCGCCCGGGGCCGACATCGTGACCGGCGGCCCCGGTGACGACGCCCTCTTCGGCGACGCCGGCAACGACACCCTCGACGGCGGCGCGGGCACGAACACCAACAGCGGCGGTCCCGGTACCGACGTCTGCACCAACCCGAGCACGGGCCCGGGCTGCCCCTGACCCGAGCCAAGCCCGAGAAACCCCACCGGCCAGGGGAGGCGGACGACGGCGGGGCGGGCAAGGCAGCCGACCCACCACGGATAGCTGAGGACGGCGGGGAGGGGGCCGGGGCCGGAGGACGGGCGTGTCCGGACGTGGCGGCCTCCTCCACGCGCGCAGCGCAGGGGAGGTGGCAGTCCGGACACCCCCACCCGGAGGCACCGGGCGCGCGTCACCACCCACGGGGTTCACCGCCCCCGGCCCCGGGGGGAAGGCTCCGAACCCGTCACCACCCACGGGGTTCACCGCCCCCGGCCCCGGGGGGAAGGCCCCGAACCCGTCACCACCCACGGGGTTCACCGCCCCCCCGCCCCGGGGGGAAAGCCCCGAACCCGCCACCACCCCCCGGGATCCGTGCGCGTCAGCGCTCCTGCTCGCGCTCCACCTGCTCGTTCCACTCGCGCTTGATCGCCCGCCAGGCCTCGTCCGTCTTGCCCAGGCGCCAGTACCCCGAGATGGACAGGCGCTCGCGCGGCACCTCGCGCTCGAGGCGGAGGTGGCGGCGGAGTTCCTTCACGAAGCCGGCCTCGCCGTGGACGAAGGCGTGCACGTCGCCCGACGGGAAGTCCAGGCCCCGCACCGCCTCCAGGAGCGCCTCGCCCACCGGGCGGCCGTCGCGGTGCAGCCAGGTGACCTCCACCCCGGCCGCCGTGGCGAACTTCTGCTCCTCCGCCGCGTCGTCGACCTCCAGGAAGGCGTGCACCGTCGCGCCCTCCGGCAGCCGCTCCAGGGCGACCGCGATCGCCGGGAGCGCGCTCTCGTCGCCGACGAGGAGGTGCCAGCCGGCGTCGGTGTCCGGGGCGTAGCCGCCGCCGGGGCCGAGGAAACGGATGGTGTCGCCCTCCTGGGCGCGCGCGGCCCACGGCCCGGCCAGGCCCTCGTCGCCGTGCACCACGAAGTCGACGGTCAGCTCACGGTGCACCGGGTCCCAGGCGCGCACCGTGTAGGTGCGGGTCGTCGGCCACTGCTCGCGCGGGAACTCCGCCCGGATCCGCTCCATGTCGAACGGCTCCGGGTAGCTCACGCCCTCCGGCGCGAAGAGCAGCTTCACGTAGTGGTCGGTGTGCCCGCCGATCTCGAACGCGTCCAGGCCGGCCCCGCCGAGCACGAGGCGCACCATGTGCGGGGTGATCCGCTCGGTGCGCACCACCTGGGCCTCGTGTGCCTTCGGTGCCTTGCGGGCGGGCTGTTCTGCCACGGCGGTCTCCCCGTTGCCGATGATTACTTAGGATTACCTAAGTTAGCACCCTGGGGTGGGGAACCCGGCCCGGCCGGCCGCACGCCCACCGACTTCAAGCCGCCGGCGCCGCCGCGCCAGGCCCCCGCTCACCGCGCCAGCACCGGCAGCAGCCGCCCCACCGCCCCACCCAGGCCCCAGCGCTCCACCAGGCCCGCCAGCGCCTCCGGGTCGCGGGGCTCCGGCGGCAGGGTCGCCGAGAACTCGGGCAGCGGCGCGTCCCGCGCCACCCGGACCACCGTGGGCGCCACGTCCAGGTACTCCGCCGCCTCGACGATCCCGCGCCGCTTCGCCGGGGTCAGCCGCGACGTACGGTCGAGCGCCGCCGCCCGTACGCCCGCCAGGTCCCCGTACTCCGTGATCAGCTGCGCCGCCGTCTTCTCGCCGATGCCCTTCACCCCGGGCAGCCCGTCGCTGGTGTCGCCGCGCAGCGCCGCCATGTCCGCGTACTGCTGCGCCCGCACCCCGTACTTCGCGAGGATGAACTTCTCGTCCACCAGATCGCAGTCGCCCACGCCCTTGCGCGGGTACAGCACCCGCACCCCGCGGGCGTCGTCCACGAGCTGGAACAGGTCGCGGTCGCCGGTGACGATGTCCACCGGGCCGGCCGCCCGCTCCGTCAGCGTGCCGATCACGTCGTCCGCCTCGAAGCCCGCCGCCCCGACCCGCGCGATGCCCAGCGCTTCGAGCACCTCGACGATCACCGGCACCTGCGGAGACAGCGTGTCCGGGACCTCCTCCACGTCCGGGCCCGCCGGGGTCTCCTCGGCCACCCGGTGCGCCTTGTACGAGGGGATCAGGTCCACCCGCCACTGCGGGCGCCAGTCGTCGTCCCAGCAGGCCACCAGGTCGTTCGGGCGGTGGTCCTGGACGAGCCGGGTGATGAAGTCGAGCAGCCCGCGCACGGCGTTGACCGGCGTCCCGTCCGGCGCCCGGACCGAGTCCGGCACGCCGAAGTACGCGCGGAAGTAGAGGCTGGCGGTGTCGAGGAGCATCAGGCGTCGCGTCACACCCCGATCATGCCGCACCGCACCGACAACACCACCCCGTGCGCGTGACACGCGTCACCTTCCCGTTTGCCCCCGGAAAGCCGGGGCAGGCGGGGCACCGGAGCGGACCCGGTACGGGATCCGACGGTCCGGACGCTGGTCCGGGCCCGGACGGATTCCCGTACGCGACGGGCGCGGGCAGATCCCGCCCCGCTCCACGGCCCGGCTGCTGCGGGGGTGGCGGGCCGTTTTTCGTTGCTACCCGTGAGGTGTATGTGTCCAGGCTCCAGGCCGACCATCTGTACAAGGTGTTCGGCAGACGACCCGACGAAGCGGTCCGCGAACTCGCCGAATCCGGCGCCGACCGGGACGCCCTGCGTGCCGACGGCACCACGGCGGCCGTGATCGACGCGTCCTTCACCGTCGAACCGGGCCAGATCTTCGTCGTCATGGGTCTGTCGGGATCCGGCAAGTCCACCCTGCTGCGGATGCTCAACGGCCTGCTCACCCCCACCGCCGGCCGGGTCCTCTTCGACGGCCGTGACCTCACCGCGCTCTCCGACCGCGAGCTGCGCGAGGTCCGGTCCCGGAAGATCAGCATGGTCTTCCAGCACTTCGCCCTCTTCCCGCACCGCAGCGTCCTCGAGAACGCCGCGTACGGCCTGGAGGTCCAGGGCGTCCCGCGCGCCGAGCGCGAGAAGCGCGCCGCGGAGGCGCTCGAACTGTGCGGGCTCGCCGGCTGGGAGAAGTCCTGGCCCGACGAGCTCTCCGGCGGCATGCAGCAGCGCGTCGGCCTCGCCCGCGCGCTCGCCACCGACGCCGACCTGCTGCTCATGGACGAGTCGTTCAGCGCGCTCGACCCGCTGATCCGCCGTGACATGCAGGACCAGCTGCTCGTCCTCCAGCAGAAGCTGAAGAAGACCATCGTCTTCATCACCCACGACCTCAACGAGGCCATGCGCCTCGGTGACCGCGTCGCCGTCATGCGCGACGGCCGGATCGTCCAGCTCGGCACCGCCGAGGACATCCTGGTCCGCCCCGCCGACGACTACGTCGCCTCCTTCATCCAGGACGTCGACCGCACCCGCGTGCTCACCGCCGCCGCCGTCATGACCGACGGCACCGTCGAGCCCGGCGACTGCCCGCCCGGCTGCGGCTGCCGGTCCGTCCTGCCGGAGACGCCGCTGGCCGAGCTGTGCACCGTCGCCGCGCGTTCCCTGCATCCCGTGGCCGTCGAGAACGCCGACGGCGAGGTCCTCGGCGTCGTCGCCCAGGACCGCCTCCTCGGCGTCATGGGCGGCCTCGACGCCGACCTCCGCCCCACCACGCCCACCGGAGCCGCGGCTTCCACCGCAGTTCCCGGAACCCACGCGGCGCCCGCGCCGACCGGAGACCCCGCGGCCCAGGAAGCCGCCGAGGCCCCCGCCGCGCCCCGCGTGCCCAGGCCCGCCGCGTCCGTCGAAGCGTCCGCCGGCGACGGCGAGGAGGTGACCGCCCGTGCCTAGGCTTCCGCTCGGCCAGTGGGTCGACAACACCGTCGACTGGCTCCAGGCCCAGTTCTCCTGGCTGTTCGACGCCGTCACCAGCCTCGTCACCGGCCTCTACGACGGCATCGACGCCGTCCTGTCCGCGCCCCAGCCGCTGCTCTTCGCCGGCATCCTCGCGGTCGTCGCCTGGTGGCTGCGCGGCCTCAGCGCCGGCGTGCTCGCCTTCGCGGGCTTCGCCGTCGTCGACTCCATCGAGCTGTGGGACGACGCCATGTCGACCCTCTCCCTGGTGCTCGTCGCCACCCTCGTCACCCTGGTGATCGCCGTGCCCCTCGGCATCTGGGCGGCCCGCTCCAGGACCGTCAGCGCCGTGCTGCGCCCGGTACTCGACTTCATGCAGACCATGCCGGCGATGGTCTACCTCATCCCCGGCATCATCTTCTTCGGCGTGGGCGTCGTGCCCGGCATCATCGCCACCATCGTCTTCGCCCTGCCGCCCGGCGTGCGCATGACCGAACTCGGCATCCGCCAGGTCGACGGCGAGCTCGTCGAGGCCGCCGAGGCGTTCGGCACCACCCCGCGCAACACCCTGCTGCGCGTCCAGCTGCCGCTCGCGCTGCCCACGATCATGGCCGGCGTCAACCAGGTGATCATGCTCGGCCTGTCCATGGTCGTCATCGCCGGCATGGTCGGCGGCGGCGGACTCGGCGGCGCCGTCTACCGCGCCATCGGCAACGTCGACATCGGGCTCGGCTTCGAGGCCGGCATCTCCATCGTCATCCTCGCCATGTACCTGGACCGGATGACCGGCGCCCTCGGCAGCCAGGTCTCCCCGCTGGGCCGCCGCGCCGCCGCCAAGGCCCACGCCGCGCGGGTCGCCCGCACCGGCGCGAAGATCTGGGGTCACCGGCCGCAGCCCGTCACCGCCCTCGTCGGCGTCGTGATCCTCGCGCTCGTCGCCGGCGGCATGGGCTTCCTCGGCGGCGGGTCCGCCACGACCGCCTCGGGGAAGAACACCGGCCACGGCAAGAAGATCAGCCTCGGCTACATCCCCTGGGACGAGGGCATCGCCTCCACCTTCCTCTGGAAGGAGCTCCTGGAGCGCCGCGGCTACGAGGTCGACGCCAGGCAGCTGGAGGCCGGAGCCCTCTACACCGGTCTCGCCGGCGGGCAGATCGACTTCCAGACCGACTCCTGGCTGCCCGTCACCCACGCCCAGTACTGGGAGAAGTACCGGAACAAGCTGGAGGACCTCGGCTCCTGGTACGGCCCCACCTCCCTCGAACTCACCGTCCCCTCGTACATGAAGGACGTGAACAGCCTCGCCGACCTCAAGGGCAAGGCCGGGCAGTTCAAGGGCCGGATCGTCGGCATCGAGCCGAGCGCCGGAATGATGGGCATCCTCAAGGACAAGGTCCTCGAGGACTACGGCCTGGAAGGCGAGTACGAGGTCGTCGACGGCTCCACGCCCGGCATGCTGGCCGAACTCAAGCGTGCGTACGACAAGAAGGAGCCGATCGTCGTCACCCTCTGGTCGCCGCACTGGGCCTACTCCGGTTACGACCTGAAGAAGCTCCAGGACCCCAAGGGCAGCTGGGGTAAGGGCGACGGCGTCCACACCCTCGCCCGCAAGGGCTTCGCCGCCGACAACCCCGAGGTCGGCGCCTGGCTGAAGGGCTTCAAGCTCAGCGAGAAGGAGCTCACCGGCCTCGAGGCCGTCATCCAGGAGACCGGCAAGGGCAAGGAGCAGCAGGCCGTCCGCACCTGGCTGGACCGGAACCCGGGGCTCGCGGAGCGGCTCGCCCCGCAGTAGAGCCCGGCTGGATCCGGCTGGATCCGGACTTGCGATAGTTCCGAATTCGCTCCGAAAAGGGGTGGTCGCCGAACACGTTCGGCGACCACCCCTTTTCGCCACGACGCGAAACCCGGGCCCAAAGCTGCGTAAGGTTCAGGTAACCGACCAGTACGAGACCCGAGCGCCGTGAGTGAAACGGGCGACGCCAGCGACATGAGGGAGGGGGCCGACATGGACGACAAGGAGTCACTGCGCGTGGGCGCGGCCGTCAAGAGGCGCCGACGGGCACTCCAGCTCACGCTGGCCGTCGTCGCGCAGCGCAGCGGTCTTTCCGTGCCCTTCCTGAGCCAGGTCGAGAACGAGCGCGCCCGCCCCAGCGACCGCTCCCTCCAGCTGGTCGCCGAGGCCCTGGAGACCACGGCCGCCGAACTCCTCGCCGCCGCCGAGGCGGCGCGCACCGTCGACGTCGTCCGCTCCGACGAGGAGCTGTGGGACATGCCGCCCGGCGTACGGCCGCTGGTCCGCGGCAGACACCAGCTCCAGGCCCTGGAGTTCACCGGCGAGCAGGACGCCGGACGGGAATTCCTGCACCGCAACGACGAGTTGCTGTACGTCGCCGACGGCGCCGTCGAGGTCGAGGCCGAGGGGCGCGCGTACCGGCTGGGCAGCGGCGACACCCTGTACCTGTCCGGCGGGGTGCGCCACCGGTGGCGGGCCACCGCGCCCGCGACCCGGCTGCTGTTCGTCTCCGTCGCCGACCACATCGAGGCCGAGGAAGGATGACGGCGGCCCCCCAGCCTCCTCCGGCGGCCTCCTCGCCTCGGGCGGGAGCCGGGCCTTCGGCGGCAGCCGGGCTTCCGGCGGCACCCCGGCCCGCGACGGCGGAACCCCGGTCCGCGACGGCGGAGCCCCGGTCCGCGACGGCGGAGCCCCGGTCCGCGGTGGCGGAGCCCCGGGCTCCGGTGACGCGCCGCCCGCGGGTCGTCTCGCTCGTGCCCTCGCTGACGGAGGCGGTCGCCGTGTCCGCGCCGGGCGCCCTGGTCGGCGCCACCGACTGGTGCACCCATCCCGCCGGGCTCGACGGCACGGTCACGCGGATCGGCGGCACCAAGAACCCCGACACCGGCGCCATCGCCCGGCTGCGGCCCGATCTGGTGATCGCCAACGAGGAGGAGAACCGGCGCCCCGACCTCGACGCCCTGCGCGCCGCCGGGCTCGACGTCCTCGTCACCGAGGTCCGTACCCTCGACCAGGCCTTCGCCGAACTCGACCGCGTGCTCACGGCCTGCGGCGTCGCCGGACGGCCGGAATGGCTGGACGCCGCCGAGGCCGCCTGGGCCGACGCGGCCGAGACCGTCGCCCGGGGCGACGAGCCGGTCCGTACCGCCGTCGTCCCGATCTGGCGCCGCCCCTGGATGGTGCTCGGACGCGACACCTTCGCCGGGGACCTGCTCGCCCGCCTCGGCGTGCGGAACCTCTACGCCGGGCACCCCGAGCGCTACCCGCGCGTACCGGTCGAGGAGCTGAACGCCGCGGCGCCCGACGTCGTCGTCCTGCCCGACGAGCCCTACCGCTTCACGCGGGACGACGGCCCCGAGGCGTTCCCCGGGGCCGTCGCCGCGCTCGTCGACGGACGACACCTCACCTGGTACGGGCCGTCGCTGGCCGAGGCTCCGCGGTCACTCGCCCGGGCCCTGCGAGCAGCGAGCCGCTGACCAGGCCGCGCAGGGTGTGGCCGGCGGCGAGCAGCCAGGCGGCGACGAGCAGGACGTAGAGGCCGGCCGCGAGCCAGCGGAAGGCGGCGAGACCGGTGTGCTGCGCCAGGCCCTCCGCCCCCGTCACGCAGGTGCCGACCGGGAAGGTGAAGGCCCAGAAGGTCATCGCGAAGCCCATGCCCCGGCGGCGGGCCCGTACGACCAGCGCACCGGCCAGGGCCAGCCACAGCAGGGCGAAGCCCATGACGGGGACGCCGTAGAGCACGGCGAAGGCGCCGAAGCCGTGGGCGTACGGCTCGGGCAGCACGCCCGGCGCGGCGTCGGCGAACTTGTTCGCGGCGGTCGTCGACTGGCCCAGCGGGCCCAGGACCAGGAACAGGGTGGGGGTGAGGGCGAGCGGCAGCGGGCCGTGGGTGACGAGACGGCCGAAGACCAGCGGCAGCATCACCAGGGTCGCGAGCAGGCTGACGCCGAACATCGCGTAACAGGCCACCAGGAAGGTCTGCTGGACCTGGCCGGAGGGCAGGTGGGGCAGGAGCAGCGGGCCGACCGCGGCCGCCACCATGGGGGCGACGACCGGCAGCAGCCACACGGGGGAGGCGCCCTCGATCCGGTGCCGGGTCACCATCAGGTACGGCACCGCCACGGCGGCCACCAGGCCGACGGCCGTGCCCGCCGTGAACAGGACGGCGGCCACGGCCACCGCGGCGGCCAGGCCGATCCAGTCCTTGCCGACGATCATCGTTCCGCCGCCGACCGCGAGCAGAGCCATGGCGAGGCAGCCGTAGAACGGTGCCGTCGCCGGGTCCAGCAGATGGGCGCGGGCCTGGTCGCGGTGGTGGGTCCAGTGCAGCGCGCGGGCGGTCAGCAGCGTCAGGAGCAGCGCGAGGGACAGCGCCCAGACGGCGGCGCAGGCGGTGCGCAGGCCCGGCACGTCCGCCGGGAGGGTGGCTCCCGCGTTGGCGACGATGGCGGTGCCCATCACCGCGGCGTACCAGTTGGGGCCGAGGTGACGGACCGGGGCCCACCGCACGCCGGGGGTGGTGGCGAGGGAAGCCGGGCGGGCCGGATCGGCCGGATGGGCCGGATCGGTCGGGCGGGAAGGTACGAGCGTTGCCATGCCTCGACCTTCTCGCGGGCGTAGGGCCCCCACCAGGGGTGATGGCACTATGAGGACATAAGCTGGCCTTATGAGCAGTGAGCCGAGCGACGTCGTCAGCCTTCTGTCCCACCGGGTCCCCGACCTCGGCGCGCTCGAACTGCTGCTCGCCGTCGCCCGGCACGGCAGCCTCGGGCGGGCCGCCCGTGAGGTCGGCATCACCCAGCCGGCGGCGAGCAGCCGGATCCGGTCGATGGAGCGGCAGCTCGGCGTGGCCCTGGTCGACCGCTCGCCCCGCGGATCCCGGCTCACCGACGCCGGTGCGCTCGTCACGGACTGGGCGCGGCGCATCGTCGAGGCGGCCGAGGCCTTCGACGCGGGCGTGCAGGCGCTGCGCGGACGGCGCGACTCCCGGTTGCGGGTCGCCGCCTCGATGACGATCGCCGAGTACCTGCTGCCGGGCTGGCTGATCGCGCTGCGGGCCGAGCGGCCCGACACCGCCGTGTCGCTCCTCGCCGGGAACTCCACCGTCGTCGCGGAACGGCTCCTCGGCGGCGAGGCCGACCTCGGGTTCGTGGAGGGTCTCGCCGTGCCCGAAGGGCTGGACGGGGCGGTCATCGCCCACGACCGGCTCGCCGTCGTCGCCTCGCCCGCGCACCCCTGGGCGCGGCGCGGGCGGGCGCTCGATCCGGCCGAGCTCGCGGCGACGCCGCTGGTGCTGCGCGAGCGGGGGTCGGGGACGCGGCAGGTCCTCGACGCGGCGCTCGCCGGGTACGGGGGACTGGCGCAGCCGCTGCTCGAACTCGCGTCGACGACGGCGGTGAAGGCGGCGGCGGTGAGCGGGGCCGGGCCGGCCGTGCTCAGCGAGCTGGCGGTGGCGGAGGAACTGGCCTCGCGGCGGCTCGTCGCCGTGCCGGTGGCGGGGGTGCTGCTGCGGCGGGACCTGCGCGCGGTGTGGCCGACGGGGCATCGGCCCACGGGGCCGGCCCGGGATCTGCTGTCGTTGACGCGGAGCGGGGGGTGACGGGGGAGCTCCGACAGGACCGTCAGCTCCGTTCGACGGCCCCGGACCAGGTGGCCGCCTCGTGTTCGCTGGGTGAGGTGTGGGGTCGGGCGGCGGTGGCGGGCGCCCGCCGTGACGGTGAGCGGCGGGAACCCGCTCCTCGCCGTACCGTCGCGTCGCCGCCGGCGTGGGTGGCGGTCGGCACTCCGGCGCAGGCCGGTTCGCCGGCGACGACCGGCCTCGTCATGCCCGCGGGCGTGGTCCTCGCCCGGCTGCCGTACGCCCCGCCGGCGCGCGGGCGGATCAGGGCCTGACGGCCGCCGCCACGAGGGCCCGCGTCACCCGCAGGTCCTCGCCCATCTCCGGATGCCACTGGACGCCCAGCGCCCAGGCCGGAGAGGGAAGTTCGATCGCCTCGACCGTGCCGTCCACGGCGTATGCCGAGGCGATCAGGTCCTTGCCGAGGACCTCCACGCACTGGTGGTGGTACGTGGGAACCTCGGTGCGCTCCGGGACCAGCGCGGCGTAGCGGGTGCCGGGCACCGGCGACACGGGGTGGCGGCCCATCACGCCGACCGCCTCCGCGTGCCCGTCCAGGTGCTGCACGAGGGTGCCGCCCAGGGCCACGTTCAGCAGCTGCATGCCCCGGCAGATGCCCAGCAGCGGCACCTCCGCCTCCAGTGCCGCCCCGATCAGCGCGAGCTCCCAGGCGTCCCGCTCCCGGGCGGGCGGGCCGGTCCGCGGGTCGGGCTCCGCCCCGTACCGCACCGGCTCGACGTCGGCGCCGCCCGCGACCACCAGTCCGTCCAGGCGCGCCACCGTTTCCGCCGCCGCGGACGGGTCGTCCGGCGGCAGCATGGCCGCGATCCCGCCGCTCCGCCGGATCAGCCGCGGGTACGCGGCCGGCAGCAGCGCCGCCGGCAGGTCCCACACGCCCCAGCGGGCCTGGTCCAGATAGGTCGTCACACCGATGAGCGGCTTGGGCACGGGTTCCTCCGGGGTCGGGACAGGGGACCGGTCAGCGTTCGAGTTCCGCCTCGGCCGCGGCGAGCGCCGCGAACTCCTCTTCCGGCGCGCTCGCCACCAGGTGGTGGCGACTGTAGAACGCGAAGTAGGCCAGTGCGATCACATAGACGCCGAGCGCGATGAAGGCCGCGTCCTTGTCCACCAGGAAGGTCGCCACGAGGGCGGAAAGGGCGAGGACGAAGGCGGTCGAGGAGGTCACCACACCGCCCGGCGTGCGGTACGGCCGGGCGAGCCCCGGCTCGCGGCGTCGCAGCACGATGTGGGAGAGCGCCATCAGGGCGTACGAGATGGTGGCGCCGAACACCGCGATGTTCAGCATCCGGGCCCCGTTCCCGGTCCCCGCGGCCAGCGCGAATCCGATGGCGCCCGGGATCAGCAGCCCGAGGTAGGGCGACTTGCGGCGGTTGGTGAGCGACAGGAAGCGGGGCAGGTAGCCGGCCCGGGACAGCGCGAACAGCTGGCGGGAGCCCGCGTAGATGAGGGAGAAGAAGGAGGCGATCAGGCCCGCGAGGCCCGCGTAGTTCACGAAACGGCTCAGCGCGGTCGGCTCCCCGTCCCCCTGCAGCGCCACCACCAGCGGGTTTCCCGCCTCCTGGACGGCGGCCGAGCCGCGGGCGCCGGTGGCCGCGAAGAAGGTCACCACGGCGAGGACCACCAGGACGCCCATGGACAGGGCGAGCGCCCGGGGCATGGAGCGCACCGGGTCCTTGGCCTCCTCGGCGGCCAGCGGCACGCCCTCGACGCCCAGGAAGAACCACATGCCGAACGGGAACGCCGCCCAGATGCCCAGGAGGCCGAACGGCAGCCAGGAGTTGGCGCCGGTGGCGGTCGGGTCGACCGGGATGTCGTTCAGGCCGTCGACGTGGAAGTCGCTCAGCGCGCCGAGCGCGAAGACGAGCAGCGCGGCCACCGCGACGGCGGTGACGATCAGGCTGAAGCGCAGTGCCTCGCCCACGCCCCACAGGTGGATGCCGATGAAGAGCGCGAAGCAGACCAGGTAGACCGGCCAGCCCGACTCCAGGCCGAACAGGCCCAGGGACTCGACGTAGTCGCCGATGAAGATGGAGATGGCGGCCGGCGCGAGCACGTACTCGATGAGGATCGCGGTGCCGGTGAGGAAGCCGCCCCAGGTGCCGAGCGCGCGCCGGGCGAAGCCGTAGCCGCCGCCGGCGGTGGGCAGGATGGCGGACAGCTCGGCGAGCGAGAAGACCAGACAGGCGTACATCGCGCCCATGAGGACCGTCGCGACCGCGAGACCGCCGAAGCCGCCCTTGGACAGGCCGATGTTCCAGCCGGAGAAGTCGCCGGAGACGACGTACGCGACGCCGAGCCCGGTCAGCAGCAGCCAGCCCGCGCTGCCACGGCGCAGGGTGCGCCGTTCGAGGTAGTCGTCGGGGGCGGTGGTCTTTCCTGAAGTGCCTGTCGTGCCTGAGGTGTCTTCCAGCGTCATGGCAGCGCTCAGCTCCCCGCTACGGGCCCAATGGATTGGTGCCATACCTTTGCGGCCGCCGGGTGGGGAGCGCAAGTCCCGTGCGTTACTTTCGGGTTACGCGCCGGGCGCGGGCGCGGACCGAGCGCCGCCCTCGGGCACGGCGCGCCCGCGGGGCCGCGTCCGGAGCACGGCCGCCTCGGCGCGCGCGGTGCACGGC
>NZ_SDOY01000097.1 GCF_004117935.1 Streptomyces roseicoloratus
GCACGGCGTGCCCGGCCCCGGACGCCGGCGGCGGCACGTGCCCGCCGGCCCCGGACGGCCAGACGGTCGCCCCCGGCTCGGCGACGAACGGCCGCGCCGGCTCGTAGGGCGGGCGGGGCGGGTAGTACGGCTGCTGGGGCTGGGACTGGGGCTGCTGGTAGTCCGTCATGGCTATGACTCTCGGCTCCACAGATGAGAGCCACCTGAGGACACCCTGAGAAGCCCGACAGAACCGCGTATGCCCGATATAAAGCCTTCACCCGTCGCACCTGGGCGCGCCCCCGGCCGGGCGGTGCGGCCGCCGGGGCCCCGCCGTGTGGGCTCGCGTCCGGTCGGGCGGGTGCGGGCGTCGCGCCTCCGCCGTGTGGGCTCGCGTCCGGTCGGGCGGGTGCCTCCGTCGCGCCTCCGCCGTGTGGGCTCGCGCCGGTCGGGCGGTGGCTCAGCAGTGCCGACCTTCGTGTGGCCCTCCGCCTGGCAGGGCGGTGTCTCGGTCGTGCCCTCGCTGTGTGGGCTCGCGCTGGTCGGGCGGTGGCTCAGCTGCCCACCTTCGTGTGGCCCCCCGCCCGGCAGGGCGGTGCCTCGGCCGCGCCCTCGCTGTGTGGGCTCGCGCCGGTCGGGCGGTGGCTCAGCTGTGCCCACCTCCGTGTGGCCCCCCGCCCGGCAGGGCGGTGCCTCGGTCGCGCCCCCGCCATGTGGGCTCGCGTCCGGTCGGGCGGTGCGGGCGCCGCGCCCCCGCCGTGTGGGCTCGCGCCGGTCGGGCGGTGGCTCAGTCGTGCCCACCTCCGTGTGGGCATTCGTCCCGCAGGGCGGGACGGGTGGGCACACGGGGCGGCGCCCTTTGCGGCGCCTTCGCTCCTTGTTCCTGGCCGCACCACTACGGCGCGGCGCCGTACGGGTGGCGGCTCAGGCGCAGGGGGCCTAGGCGCGGCAGGGGGCGCCGTTCCGCTGTGCCCACCCGTTCCGCCCCGGCGGAACGAATGCCCACAGCGAAACGGCGGGACGGCGGGCGAGGCCTGCGGCGGAGGCTCGCGGCGCAACGGTGGGCGCCACCCGCATCGGAGCGGTGGGCGCGGCCCTGCGGGCGGAGGCACGCAACGGGATGGGCGGGCCCGTAGGGGCTGGGGCGGCAGGGCTGAGGCCCGCAGCGGAGCGCTGGCAGAGGGCGCCGCCTGGGGCTCCCACCAGCGGAGCGCAGCGGAGGGCGCCGCCCGGCGGGCTCGGCAGGTCGAGCCCGCCGAAGGGAGGGACGGGCCCATAGGGCCCGGGGCGCTGCGGGGGCGGGGCCCGCAGCGGGGTAGCGGGCCGGGGCCCGCAGCTGGGTACTGGACCGGGGGCCTGGCAGGCCGGGGCCCGCAGCCGAGTAGGGCCCGGCAGGGGCGAGGCCCGTCAAGGAGGGACGGGCCCACAGTGGCCCGGGGCCCCGACAAGCCGGGGCCCTCAGCAGGGCAGGGCCCGCAGCCGGGTACTGGCCCGGGGCCCCGACAGGCCGGGGCCCTCAGCAGGGCAGTGGCCCGGGGCTCGGCAGGCCGAGGCCCTCAGCAAGGCAGGGGGTCGGGCCCGCAGCCGGGTAGGGGGGGGGTCGGGCCCGCAGCCGGGTAGGGGGGTCGGGGTCCGCAGCCGGGTAGAGGGTCGGGGGTGGTCAGGCGCAGCCGCAGGAGCGGCGGACTATCAGCGCCGACGGGAACTGCCTCACCCGCTCCCGCCGCGACCCCGCCACCCGCAGCGAGTCGTCCAGCACCAGATCCACCGCCGCCCGCGCCATCGCCGGACGGTCCGAGTGGACCGTCGTCAGCGGCGGGTCCGCGAGCGCCGCCTCCTTGACGTCGTCGAAGCCCGCCACCGCCAGCTCCGTCGGCACGTCGATCCGCAGCTCGCGCGCCGCCCGCAGCACACCGAAGGCCTGGTCGTCCGTCGAGCAGAAGATGGCCGGCGGCCGGTCCGGGCCCGAGAGCAGCTTGAGCGCCACCTGGTAGGCGTCGTAACGGTTGTACGGCGCCTGGAAGAGCCGGCCCTCGATCGAGCGGCCCGCCTCCAGCATGGCCCGCCGCCAGCCCTCCTCGTGGTCGGCGACCGGGTCGCCGACGGCCGGGGTGTTCGGCACGCCGCCGAGGCACGCCACGTACGGGTGGCCGTGCTCCAGGAGGTGCCGGGTGGCGAGCTGGGCGCCGCCGATGTCGTCGGTGACGACGGCCACGTCGTCGATCGCCTCGGGCCGCTCGTGCAGCAGCACCACCCGCGCGTCCCACGCCTCGATCTCGCTCGCGGCCTGCTCGCTCATGCCCTGGCTGACCAGGATCAGACCGGAGACCCGCATGCCGAGGAAGGCGCGCAGATAGTGGATCTCGCGCTCGGTCCGGTAGTCGGAGTTGCCGACGAGGACCATCTTTCCGCGCTCGGCGGCCGCCTGCTCGACCGCGTGCGCCATCTCGCCGAAGAAGGGCTGCCGGGCGTCCGGCACGATCATGCCTATGAGGTCGGTGCGCCGGGAGGCCATCGCCTGGGCCACCCGGTCGGGCCGGTAGCCCAGCTCCTTGATGGCGGCGAGGACACGCTCGCGCGTGGCCGGGGCGACCGGCCGGGGTCCGTTGTTGATCACGTAACTCACGACCGCGGTCGAAGTACCCGCCAGTCGCGCTACGTCATCCCGCGTCACCTTGGCCACGCGGCGAAGTCTACGCGGGGTGACCTTGCTACCGGCAGGTCGCGATGTGGCATCCGCCACGTCAACCGTAGTCCGACGGAGTGAGTTCCGGCGTGGCGCCCTTGACGCGCGCCCCCTCCGGAACCCGATCACCCCGGACTCAGGACCCGCCCCCCGACTCAGGACCCGGCCCCCGACGCGGGACCCGGGTCCTGGTCGAGACCCCAGCCCCAGCTTTCGACCTCAGCCCCAGCCCACGGGCCTCAGCCCCCGGGCCTCAGCCCCCAGGCCTCAGCCCCCGGCCCCAGCCCCCAGCCGCCCGGTCTCACGCCTTCGCGCGGGCTTCCCGCTTCTCCGTCCCCGTCCCGGACCCGTCCCGGGACTCCTGCTTCGCCCGCGCCTCCTCCGCCGCGCGCTCCACCTTCTCCGGAGTGACGAAGCGGTAGCCCACATTGCGTACGGTGCCGATCAGCGACTCGTGCTCGGGGCCGAGCTTCGCCCGAAGCCTCCGTACGTGCACGTCCACCGTCCGGGTGCCGCCGAAGTAGTCGTAGCCCCACACCTCCTGCAGGAGCTGGGCGCGGGTGAAGACCCGGCCCGGGTGCTGGGCCAGGTACTTGAGCAGCTCGAACTCCTTGAAGGTCAGGTCCAGGACCCGGCCCTTGAGCTTGGCGCTGTACGTCGCCTCGTCCACCGACAGGTCGCCGTTGCGGATCTCCATCGGAGAGTCGTCGACGCCGATCTGCTGGCGGCCCATCGCCAGCCGCAGCCGCGCCTCCACCTCGGCCGGGCCGGCCGTGTCGAGCAGTACGTCGTCGATGCCCCAGTCGGCCGTGACGGCCGCGAGACCGCCCTCCGTGACCACCAGGATCAGCGGACAGCCGGGGCCCGTGGAACGCAGCAGCTGGCACAGCGAACGCACCTGCGGCAGATCGCGCCGGCCGTCCACGAGGATCACGTCCGCGCCCGGGGTGTCCACCAGCGCCGGGCCCTCGGCGGGTGCCACGCGCACGTTGTGCAGCAGCAGCCCGAGAGCGGGCAGCACCTCGGTCGACGGCTGGAGGGCATTGGTCAGGAGCAGCAGAGAGCTCATCGCACCCCACCTGCCCGGGTGTGCGACGTGATCGTCGGTCGGTCGTGCTTCGTACGCTCGTCCATGACGTCGGTTCCTCCTCGGTCCCTGCGAGGACGTCTGTACTGCGGTCTCACGCTCACGTGCTCACGTGCTGCTCTCGCGCCCTGAGAGCTTTCGTTCATCCATCCGTAACAACGGTCGGAAAACACAAAAGGACCCGGGGGCTGCGTCGCCCGGATCCTCTGGCAGCAGAATAGCCCACATGAGTTCCGAGGCAGAGGGGCGATTTCACATCGTGGATGTCTCCCAGATCACTTCCCGTCCTCTGCGGGACACCGTTCGCACGCATCTCCGTACTGCTGACGGTGTCCGGATCGAGGCGGTTTACGAACCTTCTCTGGCAAGTGTCACCGATACGGCGGCGGACGCCCCGGCCGGCCCCGCCACCGGCCCCGCCACCGGCCCCGCCTCCGGCCCCGCCTCCGGCCCCGCCACCGAGACCCCGGCCGCCGCTGCCGCCGCCGTCGGCACGGCGATCGTCGTGGCGCACGGGTTCACCGGCTCGGTCGACCGGCCCGCGCTGCGCCGCGCCGCGCAGGTCTTCCGTCGGCACGCGAACGTCGTCACCTTCTCCTTCCGCGGCCACGGCGGCTCCGGCGGGCTCTCCACCGTCGGTGACCGGGAGGTCCTCGACCTGGCCGCGGCCGTCCGCTGGGCCCGCGAGCTCGGCAACACGCGCGTGGTGACGGTCGGCTTCTCCATGGGCGGCTCGGTCGTCCTGCGCCACGCCGCCCTGGAGCGGGACCCGCGACAGGACACCGACGCCGTCGCCGCCGTGAGCGCCCCCGCCCGCTGGTACTACCGGGGCACGCCCTCCATGCGCCGGGTCCACTGGGTGATCACCCGGCCCGCTGGCCGGCTCGTCGGCCGCTACGGCCTGCGGACCCGCATCGACCACAAGCCGTGGGACCCGGTCCCGCTGGCGCCGTACGAGGCCGTGCCGATGATCGGCCCGACGCCGCTGCTCGTCGTCCACGGCGACCGCGACCCGTACTTCCCCGTCGACCACCCGCGGATGCTGACGGCCGCCGCGGAGGCCGCCGGCACACCGGTCGAGCTGTGGCTCGAACGCGGCATGGGCCACGCCGAGAACGCCGCCGCCGACGAACTGCTCGACCGCCTCGGGACCTGGCTGACCCGGCCATAGCCCATCATGGGTGGCGGCGCGCACACGAACGAAGGGAGTGCCGCTATGGCAGCGGGAACCATCCGCTACTGGGCGGCGGCGAAGGCCGCCGCGGGAGTCGCCGAGGAGCCCTACGCGGCCGAGACCCTCGCGGAGGCGCTGGCCGCGGTCCGCGACCGGCACCCGGGCGAGCTGACCGGGGTCCTCCAGCGCTGCTCGTTCCTCGTCGACGGCGACCCGGTCGGGACCCGCGCGCATGAGACGGTACGGCTGGCCGAGGGCGGCACGGTCGAGGTGCTCCCGCCGTTCGCAGGAGGGTGAACCGCACAGCATGAGCAGTGATCAGCAGTATCCGTACGAGCCGCAGGGCCGCCGGCCGGCCGGCGGCCCGGGCGGTCAGGGCGGCCCGCAGGGCGGTCAGCCGTACGACCCGAACGTCACCCAGACGTGGGAGGGCCAGACCTGGGACACCCAGTACCAGCCCACGGTCACGCCCCAGCAGACCCAGGCCGCCGTCTCGTACGACACGGCGTACCTCCCGCAGCAGGACCACGGCCGACAGCCGCCCGCCACGGGCCCCGTCACGGGGCCGGGGACGGGCGGCCACCCGCTGCCACCGGAGGCCTCGTACGAGACGTACGGCAGGTACGACCCGTACGGCACTCACGGCACTCATGGCACCAACGGCTCTCACGGCTCTCACGGCGCACAGTCGTCGCAGCCGCAGCCGCAGCCGCAGCCGCAGCCGCAGCCGCAGCCGTACGAGACGTACGGGGATCGGTCGTACGCGCCGCCGACGCCGACCCAGGCGGCCCCGGAGGCCCCGTACGCGGTGCCGATCCCGGCGTCCGCCCCGGCGTCCGCCCACGCTTCCGCCCCGGCGCCCCTCGCCGAGGACGGCCCCGCCTACTCCTCGCCCACCACCTCCGGCAACGCCCGCGTCACCGACGCCCAGCGGGCCCGGGCCGAGGGGCGGTCGCCGATCATCGATCCCGGCATGCAGCCCGCCGCCCTGACGGCCGGGCTCGGCGTGCTGCTCGCCGTGGGCGCCGCCGTCGGCCCGTACGCGCTGCTCGTCCCGCTGCTGCTGCTCCAGGGGCTCACCGCCGCCGGCTGGTTCCGGCTCAACGGCATGTGGCCCGCCCGGCAGGGCATCGCCCTCGCCTTCCTCGGCGGCGTCGTCGCCGACGCGGCGCTGCTGGCGGCCGGCCGGGAGCACGCGCCCGCCGCCGTCCTCGGCACGCTCGGCGTGTGGGTGCTGCTCACCCTCGTGCTCCAGCTGCGCAGCCACGCGGACCCGGACGAGCGGATGTACGGCCTGATGGCCACGGTCGTCTCCGCCGCGCTGGCGATCCTGGCCACCGGACACCTCGGCGCCGAACCGGACGCGGTGGTCGTCGGCGCGGTCGCGGTCGCCGCCGCCGTGATCGCCCGGGCCCTGCCGCTGCCGGGCCCGGTCTCCGCGGTCGCCGCGCTGCTCGCGGCTGCGGGCGCCGGCATCGCGGCCGGCGGGTTCACGGACCCCGGCGGCGCGGGCGGGGCGGTGCTCGGCCTGGGTGCCGGGGTCTGCGCCCTCATCGGACTGCGGGTGGCCGCTTACGACTACCCGTCGCGGTTCGTGCACATGACGGCGGGCGTGGCGCTGCCGCTGACGGCGGCCGTGCCCGCGGTCTACCTGCTGGGACGCGCGCTGGCCTGACGCCGGCCCGGCGATCGCCGGGACCCGCGCTGGACGCCCGCCACAGGCCCGCCCGACCCCGCGCGGGGCCCGCCTGCGAACCGCCCGGTAACCGGTCAGGGAACCGACCGGCCCCCTGACACGTCGATCTTCGTGTCCGATCCTCGTGTCGGGGGCCGGATTCATTTCAGGACGTGATCAGGGGGATGTGGACCATGCGGGCACTGCGGACGGTGCTGATCCTTGCCGTGGTGCTCGGCGGACTCCTCGTCGGCGCGGACCGCGTCGCCGCCGCGTTCGCGGAGACGGAGGCGGCCGAGGGAGTGCGGATCGGGACCGTACGGGCCGAGTCCACGGACGTCGACATCAAGGGCTTCCCGTTCCTCACGCAGGTCGCGGACAAGAACCTCGACGAGGTCGAGATACGGCTGACCGGCGTCCAGGCGCGGGCCGGCGGCCGGCCGGTGCGCATCGGCGAGCTGACCGCCGCGCTGCGCGACGTCACGCTGGACGCGGACTACGGGATCGACCGCGCGGGCTCGGCCGACGGCACCGCGCGGATCGCCTACCCGGACCTGGCCGCCGCCTCGGGCCGGGACGCCCAGGTGGCGTACGGCGGCGACGGCAAGCTGAAGGTGACGGGCGGGGTGCGGATCCTGGGCCGGACGCTCACGCGCAGCGTGCTGTCGACGGTGACGCTGGTGGACGGCGACACCATTCGGGTGCGGGCGGACGAGGTGCCCGGCGAGGGCATCCCGGGCCTGGAGAAGATGGTCAGGTCCCGCACCGACTTCGACCGGCGCATCGAGGGCCTGCCGAAGGGCATGCGGCTGACGAAGGTCGAGGCACGGGAGGACGGCCTGGTGGTGACGGTCACGGGCGAGAACGTGACCCTGAAGGCGAGCTGACCCCCGCCGCCTCCCTCCGCTCCCGTGACGCCGCAGGCACCGCCTGCGGCGTCTCCCGTCTCCCGTCTCCCGTCTCCCGTCTCCCGTCTCCCGTCTCCCGTCTCCCGTCTCCCGTCTCCCGTCTCCCGTCTCCCGTCCCCCCGGGCCCGTCCAGGCGGTCCGAACGCTTTCGGACACCTCGGCCATGGCCCCCGAAGGCCCGACCGGGTCCGTTCGGGTCCGTTCAGGTCCGTCCGAACGCTTTCGGACACCTTTCTGATCACATGTTGAGACACCCCCGTCCGATCCGCAGAAGCACCGCCCCCACGCCCGGACGGAGGGCCTCCGGTGGCGACCCGCACCCTCTCCTCGTCCCACATCTCGGACGATCGCGTCTCAAAATACGACACGCCGGTGACACGGCCGCCTGTCCGTCCCTACGATCGTCCGCATGAAGCGACAGGCGGAACTCACGAAGCGGCGGGCAGTAGACCTGTGCCGCATCGCCGCCATGCTCTGTCGCTCCGTCTGAGCGGGACGCCCGCCGTCCCGTATTCCTCAGGCCCTACGACGTGATGTCGGGGCCACCCTGCGCAGCCGTACGCCGTCGTCGTCGCACGCCGCCGACGCGTACCCGCACCACCCCGCACAACACGCACGAACCGCCGCACACTGCCCCGGAGGAGAAACAACATGGCTCGCAGCGACGTCCTGGTCGACGCCGACTGGGTCGAGGCCAACCTCGACAACCCCCAGGTCGCCATCGTCGAGGTGGACGAGGACACCTCGGCCTACGACAAGAACCACATCAAGAACGCCATCCGGATCGACTGGACGAAGGACCTCCAGGACCCGGTCCGCCGCGACTTCATCGACCAGGAGGGCTTCGAGAAGCTCCTCTCGGCGAAGGGCATCGCCAACGACACGACGGTCGTCCTCTACGGCGGCAACAACAACTGGTTCGCGTCGTACGCCTACTGGTACTTCAAGCTCTACGGCCACCAGGACGTCAAGCTCCTCGACGGCGGCCGCAAGAAGTGGGAGCTCGACTCCCGCGACCTGGTCGACGGCACCGAGGTCCCGAACCGCCCGGCCACCGAGTACAAGGCCAAGGCCCTGGACACCTCCATCCGCGCCTTCCGCGACGACGTCGTGGCCGCGATCGGCACCCAGAACCTCGTCGACGTCCGCTCGCCCGACGAGTTCTCCGGCAAGCTCCTCGCGCCGGCCCACCTCCCGCAGGAGCAGTCGCAGCGTCCGGGTCACGTCCCGTCCGCCCGCAACATCCCGTGGTCGAAGAACGCCAACGACGACGGCACCTTCAAGTCGGACGAGGAGCTCAAGGCCCTCTACGCCGAGGAGAACGTCGACCTGGCGAAGGACTCCATCGCCTACTGCCGCATCGGCGAGCGCTCCGCGCTCACCTGGTTCGTCCTGCACGAGCTGCTCGGTGTCGAGAACGTCAAGAACTACGACGGCTCGTGGACCGAGTACGGCTCCCTCGTCGGCGTGCCGATCGAGCTCGGCGCCGCCAAGTAATTCCCGGACCTCCTTCTCCGGACCCCTCGACCGTAAGGATTCCCAGCATGTGTGGAGCACAGCCCGGCGGCCCCGACGCCTCGACGATCAAGCCCGGTGAGACCACGATCCAGGGCTACGTGACCAAGGACGGCGAGCCCGTCACCGGTTACGTCCGCCTCCTGGACTCGACCGGCGAGTTCACGGCCGAGGTCCCGACCTCCGCCACCGGCCAGTTCCGCTTCTACGCGGCCGAGGGCACCTGGACCGTTCGCGCCCTGGTTCCCGGCGGCACCGCCGACCGCCAGGTCGTGGCCCAGAAGGGCGGCCTGGCCGAGGTCGCCATCGCGGTCTGAGCACCGCACACCGAACGGCCGGAGGGCCGTGCCTCCTGGGGGGTTGGACGCCATCACCAGGACTTGAGGCACGGCCCTCCGGTCTGTCCGCGTCCGGCGTGCGGACGGGCTGCCGACGCACCGCCGGCGGTCGTACGCTGAAGGTGTGTACGCACGGCGACGGCGCGTCTACTTCTGGATGATGGGCGTCTGCCTGGTGCTTTTCGTGGGCGCCTGGGCCGTCGTGCGCCTGTGGTCGGTGCCGGCGGCCATCGCCATGTGCGTGGTCGCCATGGTCATCCCGCCCGTGGCCGCGATGATCGCGAACCGGCGCGGCCCGGACGACCGCTGGTGGGACGACCCGAGCGGGGACAAGCAGTCGGACGAGTGGTGGGACGAGCTGGACGGCAAGAAGCGCGACCGGCCGTAGGAGAAGCCGCGTGTCGTGCCCTCGATGGGCGGACGGTCCTCAGCTCAGTGGACGAGTGCCGTGCCCTCGATGGGTGACCGTCCCAGTGCACGCGTGCCGTGCCCTCGATGGGCGGCTGTCCCCAGTGGACGTGTGTCGTGCCCTCGATGGGCGGCTGTCCTCAGTAGACGAGTGCCTGGGTGTCGTCCGCCGTCGCCTCCTGGACGAAGACCTGTGCGCCCGCGATGCGGACGCCCTTCAGGACGTCGTCCTCCGTGATGTCCCGGCGAGCGGCGCACTGGGTGCACAGCGTGACGCGGCCGGCCGCGAGGATCGAGTCGATCAGGTCGGGGAGCGGGGCGGCGTGCGGGAGCTCGAACTCGGCCGCGCGGCCCGGCAGCGCGAACCACGAGGACTCGCCGGTCAGCCACAGCGAGACCTCGACGCCGCTCGCGACGGCGACGGCGGCCACCGTGAAGGCCTGGGAGCAGCGTTCGGGGGCGTCGGCCCCTGCGGTCACCTTGATCACGAGCTTCTTCGCCATATACCGAACTGTAATGCGGTCCGTCGCAACCTCATGCACCACTCGCGTGTCAGCTAGGCGCGCGGGTAACGGAATCCGCGCCTCTAGTCTTGTGGGGGGACTGTTGTGGAAGTGACGGAAGCGGTCGTAACCGCTCAGAACGCCCCGGCGCCCGCGCCGGAGCCGACCCCGGAACCGGCGCCCGTGCCGGTTCCCGAGGTCCCGCCGCGCCGCCGGGCGGGCCGTACGGTCGCGCTGATCGCCGTCGCCGCCGTCCTCGGCGTCGTCGGCGGGACGGCGGTCGGCTACGGCATCCAGGCCGAGCGCGAGCCCACCCCGCTCCCGGCCCTCAACCAGACCGACCTCGCCTACCCGGCGAAGCCCGCGCCGAAGGGCCAGGAGCCGCCCGCCCTGTCGGTCGCCGAGGACCGGGGCCTGAAGACCGAGGGCGACCTGAGCAAGCTGTTGCTGCCGAAGCCGGCGGGGGCGAAGAAGTCCGAGTTCGTTCCGGAGGACGGCTGGCGGAGCGTCGCGTCGTACGCGTCCGACTTCAACGGACCCTCGACCGAGCTCGCGTATCTGCTGGACGGGGGCATCCGCCGGGTCGTCACGACGGGCTGGCGCACGGGCCGGTACAAGTACACGGAGATCAACCTGGTGCAGTTCCGGTCCGACGGCGGTCAGGGTGCCGCCGAGCACTCGGAGGGGCAGCGCCGGTTCATGGACGCCGAGGCCGGCGAGAGCCAGCCGGTCAAGGGCAGTGCCGACGGCCGCACCTACCTGCTGCCCGTGAAGCGCAAGGCGGGCTACGAGGACATGTACCGGGCGCGTGCGTACGTCCACCGCGGTGACATCGCGGTCGAGATCTTCGTGACGGACATCAAGAAGATCAGCCAGAAGGAGATCTCCTCGCTGGCCGAGCGGCAGCTGGGGCGACTGTGAACGAGGAGAACACCACGGTGAACGTTCCCGTCGGCGCCCCGTCCGCCGCACCCGCACCCGAGGCCGCACCCGCACCCGAGACCGCACCCGCACCCGAGGCCGGCCCCGGGCCGGAGCCCGCCGCCGGGCCGCGCAGGCCGCGCAGGGTCTTCCCGTACGTCCTCACCGGCGTCCTCGTGCTCGGCGTCGGCGCCGGTGCCACCTACACCGGCGTCACCGTCTCGTCGGCCGACCGCACCGCGCCCACCGTCGCCTGGGAGCCGCCGCCTCCCGCGAGCAAGGACCCCGCCGCGACGAACCTCGGCAAGGGCAACGCGTCGACCCCGCTCGGCAAGCTGCTGCTGCCGGTGCCCGACGGCTACAGCCTCGGGCCCGACATCGACGGGTACGGCAACGACGGCGAGCTCAGCGCCCGCGACGCCCGAGCCGAACTCAAGGAGGCGGGCAAGGGCCTGGCCGGCAAGAAGCGCCGCGAGTTCGAGAGGCGCATCGACAGGGTCGGCATCCAGGGCGTCGCCATGCGCTCGTACGTGAACGCGGAGGACGCCGAGGAGCGCGTCGTCGTCGAGATCCAGGTGATCCACCTCAAGAACAAGCGGCTCGGCACCGAGATGCACAAGCTGCGCTCCGAGATCGTGGGCCTCTTCAAGTTCTCCAAGGGGCCGAAGGTCGACGGCCACAAGAACGCCACCTGCTGGGAGTTGCCGAAGCCGGAGGGCCTGGACAAGAAGGAGCGGGAGCAGAGCCTCGACGGCATGCTCTGCTCCGCGTACGACTCCGGGTACTACGTCACCGTCACCGCCTCCGGCGCCCGGCACTTCGACAAGACCGCCGTCGCCGAGCTGGTGAAGAAGCAGCTCGACCACCTCAAGTCCCCGGGGGAGTACGTATGACCGCCACCGAGCCCACCCCCGGTGAGACGACGTCCGCCGAGGCGGCCCCCGCCGCGGAGGCGCAGCCCGCCACCGAAGCGGCACCCGCCGAGCCGGCACCCACCGAGCCGGCACCCGCCGAGCCGGCACCCACCGAGGCGGCCCGCGTCGCGGAGGCGCAGCCCCTGGAGGCGGCCGCCCCGGTGCCGACCGAGGCCGCCCCGGCGGCCCCGGAGCTCGCCGAGGCCACCCCGACGCCCCCGGTCGCCCCGGAAACACCGGCGACCCCGGCCACCCCGGCGATCCCGGAAACACCGGCGACCCCGGCGATCCCGACGCCCCCGGTCGCCCCGGAGGCGGGGACCGTCGCCGCCGTTCCCGCCCGTCCCCGCCGTCGTGTCCTCGCCTCCGTCGCCCGCTGGGTCGCCGCCGTCGTCGTCTGCGGTGGGCTCGGCGCCGGGACCGCTGCCGCGATCACGTCCATGGAGCGCACCGACGTGCCCGGTCTCGCGACCGAGAGCGACGGCCGCTGGGCGTACCCGAAGCTGAGTCTGCCGCCGCTGCCCGAGGGCTCGCCGCGGCCGTTCACCGACGGCAACGACGGCGAGATCCACCACGCCGACCTGAGGAGGCTGCTGCTTCCCGCGCCCGCGGGCGCGACCGTCGATCCGAAGCTGGACGGCGGCTGGGTGGGGGTGGACCAGTACCTCTCCGTCTACCCGAAGGAGCAGCGCGGCGAGCTGAAGCAGGCCCTGGACGACTCAGCGCTGCGGCACGTCACCGCCCGCGCCTGGACCATGCCCGACGGCACCCGGAGCGCCGTCTACCTGCTGCGTTTCAAGTCGGTCGGGTTCTCGGAGACCTTCCGGGACGAGGCCGTGAAGGCCGGCTCCTCGGACCGGCTGCTCCTGGACGGCGTGCGGATCGCGGAGATCGACGCGCTCGGCGACGACATCAGGGTGACGGACACGGGGGTGTACGCGGCGGCCGAGCTGAAGCCGTACGGCCCCGAGCAGACCCGCTGGGCCTACATCCAGGCGGGTGACACGCTCGCGCTCGTCGTCCAGTCCCGCAAGGGCGAGGCCGCGACGGTGCCCTTCCAGCAGACGGTGACCCTGCAGAACCAGCTGCTCGGCTGAGGCCCACCTCACCGTGAGGGCCCGGCCCCCGCCCACTAAGCTGGGGGCCGGCCCGTCCGCCTTCACCGCTCACCGAGGAGCACCAAGTGATCGTCTTTTTCGAAGTCCTGCTCGCGCTGGTCTGCGTCGCGGTGCTCGCTTTCGCCGGTCTGACCGTGAAGAAGCTGTACCAGGGCCAGCGCTGACCGCGTCGCCCGACCGGCTGCCGGACCGCCCGCCCCGCACAGATCGCCTCCACACAGATCGCCTGAGTTGCCCATGATCCAGATTCCGTCCGATCTCAACCCCGGACTCGTCCCCCTCGCGTTCCTGCTCGGTACGTGGGAGGGCGCGGGAGTCTCCGACTTCCCGGGCGCCGAGAAGTGCAACTTCGGCCAGTCCGTGACCTTCAGCCACGACGGCCGGGACTTCATCGAGTACCACTCGCACTCCTGGGTCCTCGACGCCGAGGGCAACAAGGTGCGCCCGCTCGAGAGCGAGAGCGGCTACTGGCGGATCGACAAGGACCGCAAGGTCGAGGTCGTCATGGTCCGCGACCAGGGCGTCGTCGAGGTCTGGTACGGCGAGCTCGCCGACCAGAAGCCGCAGATCGACCTGGCGACGGACGCCGTCGCCCGCACCGAGGCCTCCGGCCCGTACAGCGGCGGCAAGCGTCTCTACGGCTACGTCAAGAGCGACCTGATGTGGGTCGGCGAGAAGGCCACCCCCGACGTGCCGCTGCGCCCGTACATGTCGGCGCACCTGAAGAAGGTCGTCACCCCGGAAGAGGTCGCCGAGATGGCCCGCAACCTCCCGGACATGCCGGACGACGGCATCGCCTTCTTCAAGTAGGACCAGGGAAGGCCCACGGAGCACTCACGGAGGCCGCGAGTACTTCGCTCGTCGACCGTCCGAGCGTTCGCGGACGGCCGGGGCGCTCCGGACGGTCGAGGTGCTCCCGGACGCTCCTGATCGCTCCTGACCGCTCCTGGTGTTCACGCCGCGCCCTCCTACACTGGGGGGCGTGGTGAGCACCGACTGGAAGAGCGATCTGAGGCAGCGCGGTTACCGGCTGACGCCTCAGCGCCAGCTTGTCCTCGAGGCGGTGGACGCCCTGGAGCACGCCACCCCGGACGACATCCTCGTCGAGGTCCGCAAGACCGCCTCCGGCGTCAACATCTCCACCGTCTACCGGACCCTGGAGCTCCTGGAGGAGCTCGGTCTCGTCAGCCACGCCCACCTGGGGCACGGCGCGCCGACCTACCACCTCGCCGACCGGCACCACCATCTGCACCTGGTCTGCCGGGACTGCTCGGAGGTCATCGAGGCGGACGTGGAGGTGGCCGCCGACTTCACCGGGAAGCTGCGCGAGACCTTCGGATTCGAGACCGACATGAAGCACTTCGCCATCTTCGGCCGGTGCCGGGACTGCTCCCGGAAGGCCGCCGCCGCGGAGTCGTAGGCTTTTCCCATGAAGAGCCCCCTGCTGTCCCTGCCCGGCGCCGTCCCCGCCGAAGGCCGTGACGAAGGCGTCGCCGCGCACTACGGCGACCTGTTCCGCGAGCAGCGGACCCTCGCCGACGGCACCGGTTTCGTCGACCTGTCGCACCGCGGCGTCGTCACCGTCACGGGTGACGACCGGCTGAGCTGGCTGCACCTGCTGCTCACCCAGCACGTCAGCGAGCTTCCGGCCGGCCTCGCCACCGAGGCGCTGATCCTCTCCGCGAACGGCCACATCGAGCACGCGCTGTACCTCGTCGACGACGGCACCACGGTCTGGGCGCACGTCGAGCCCGGCACGCAGGCCGAGCTCGTCGCGTACCTGGAGTCGATGAAGTTCTTCTACCGGGTCGAGGTCGCCGACCGTACGGACGACTTCGCCGTCGTCCACCTGCCGGCCGGTTCCATCGCCGAGGTGCCCGAGGGCGTCGTCGTACGGGAGACCCCGTACGGCCGCGACCTGTTCCTGCCGCGCGGCGACCTGGAGGCGTTCGCCTCCTCGCACGGGCCGGCCGCCGGCGTCCTCGCGTACGAGGCGCTGCGCGTCGAGGCGCACCGGCCGCGGCTCGGCTTCGAGACCGACCACCGGACCATCCCGCACGAGATCGGCCTGATCGGCAGCGCCGTCCACCTCCAGAAGGGCTGCTACCGCGGCCAGGAGACCGTCGCCCGCGTCCACAACCTGGGCAAGCCGCCGCGTCGGCTCGTCTTCCTGCACCTGGACGGCAGCGAGGTGCTGCTGCCGGGGCCCGGCACGCCGCTGCGGCTCGCCGCGGACGGTCCGGAGGGCCGCCAGCTGGGCTTCGTCACGACGGCGGTACGGCACCACGAGCTGGGCCCGATCGCCCTCGGCCTGCTGAAGCGGAACGTGCCGGTGGACGCCGAGCTGATCGCGGGCACGACGGCGGCGGCCCAGGAGGTCGTGGTCGAGCCGTAGGGCCAGGGCCCGGATCTGCCGCGGCGCCGCCGGTCGTGGTGCCGCAGGGCCAGGGCCCGGATCCGCCGCGGCGCCCGCCTTGGGGCTTCGACGGTGTGGCCGTGGGCGCGGCCGCGGTGGCTCAGACCTCCAGGAGGACCGTGAACGGGCCGTGGTTCGTGAGCGACACGCGCATGTCCGCTCCGAACCGGCCCGTCTCCACGCGCGCGCCCAGCTGCCGCAGCTGCGCGACGACCTCGTCGACGAGCGGTTCGGCGACCGGTCCGGGCGCGGCCGCGTTCCAGGTGGGGCGGCGGCCCTTTCGGGCGTCCCCGTACAGGGTGAACTGGGAGATGACGAGCAGCGGCGCGTTCACGTCGGAGCAGGACTTCTCGCCCTCCAAAACCCGGACGGACCAGAGCTTTCTGGCCAATTGCGCGGCCTTCTCGGGCGTGTCGTCGTGGGTCACCCCGACCAGGACGCACAGCCCCTCGCCGACGATCTCGCCGACGGTCTCCCCTGCCACGACGACGCTCGCGCCGTCCACCCGCTGTACCACTGCTCGCATACGGCCCAACCTACCGATGCTCCCACCGGGCGACGTACGGAGGGCGCATCAAGGGCGCATCGGGGGCCGAACGGGTGCAGACCGCCTGCGTGCGCCGGGGTGGGAGTGGCACCATGCGGGGGAGGCGGTGCGGTTCCGCACCGGTCGAGGGGACGATTCACATGAGTGCACCTGGCACCGGGCACACGCCGTCCGGTCCCGTACCGCTGACCCGCGCCGGTGGCGCAGCCGCCGGACGTGCCGTCGGGCGCCCGCCCGTGCAGCGGAGCGCGGAGCCCGACCTGCCGGACCGGCCCGAGCCGGACCTCGCCGCCCTGCGGCTGCCCGAGCTGCGGGCGCTGCGCCGTGACGCGCAGGGAGACGAGGCCGACCTCAGTTACGTGCGGCGGATGCTGCAGGGCCGGATCGACATCCTGCGGGCCGAGCTGGCGCGCCGTACCGACCCGGAGGCACCGGTCGTGGACCGGCTGTCGGAGATCCTCGCGGACACGCCGTCGCGGCCCGGGGTCGCGGTGCGTTCGGCGCGGCACGTGACGCTGTCGACGCCGCGCGGCGAGGAGTACCGGCGGCTGGCGACCGAGATGCTCTCGGAGGTCGAGCTGTCGGACCTGACGGCGCGGACGGACGAGGAGCTGCACGCGGCGATGGGCCGGCTGGCGGGCTACGAGCAGCAGGTCTCGCGCCGCCGCCAGCAGCTCCAGCGGACCGCGGACGACTGCAGCGCGGAGATCGCCCGCCGCTACCGCGAGGGCGAGGCACAGGTCGACGACCTGCTGGCCTGAGGGGCGGCGGGCGGCCCGGCCGGCGGTCCGACAGCCAGCCCGGCCGACGGCTCGGCCGGGCCGCCCGCCGACGCTCCGGTCGACGGCTCGGCCGATGGTCCGACAGCCAGGCAGCCAGCCAGCCAGGCAGGCAGGCAGTCAAGCCGATAGCCCGGTCGGCAGTCCGGCCGGGCGCCCGGCCTGCGGAAAGTCGGTTGCGGAAACTCGCGTGCGGGTGCCGCCGCCCCGCGCATAGCCTCGGAGGATGAGCCTTGAGGTGCGCACCATCGACGAGTCGGAGTTCCCCGAGTGGCTGCGGGCCCGGCGGGTGGGCTTCCTCCGGCCCCCGATGGCGGTGACCGGTGAGGAGGTCGCGGACAAGCTGCCGCACACCGACCTCTCCCGTACCCGCGCCGCCTTCGAACGGGGCCGGATCGTCGCCACCTTCCGGTCGTTCGACCAGCGGCTGAGCACGGTCGGCGGTGCCGATCTGGCCGCCGACGCGGTCACCAACGTCACGGTCGCCGCCACGCACCGCCGGCGCGGGCTGCTCAGCCGGATGATGGCCGACGACCTGGCGTCGGCGAAGGAGCGCGGCGACGCGTGCGCGTCGCTGATCGCCGCCGAGTACCCGATCTACGGGCGGTACGGCTTCGGCGCGGCCGCCTGGATCACCGAGTGGGAGATCGACGTCACCCGCTCCGGTTTCGACCGCCGCTGGTCGGGCCCGACGGCCGAGGAGGGCGGTGGGCGGGTCGACTTCTCCGACGGCGCCGAGATCCGTGAGGTGGGCCCGGCGCTGCACCGCGCGCTCGCCGCGCGGCGGGCCGGCATCACCGGCCGTACGGCCCGCGACTGGGACGTCGTCACCGGCGACGTCCACCACACCGACCCGTGGACCGAGCCGTTCCACGCCGTCTACCGCGCGGCGTCGGGCGAGCCCGAGGGCTATGTCACGTACACGACCGAGGACCGGTGGAACGACAACAAGCAGCCGGCGAACACGGCGAGCGTGCGCGAACTGGTCGCCGTCAGCCCGGCCGCCGAGCGCGCCCTGTGGCGGTTCGTCTGCTCGGTCGACTGGGTCACCCGCGTGAAGAGCGGCTACCGCGCGCCCGACGACGTGCTGCCGCTGCTGCTGCCCGACCCGCGCGCCGCCCGGGTCCTCACCCACGCGGACATGCTCTGGCTGCGGATCCTGGACGTCCCGAAGGTCTTCGAGCCGCGGACGTACGCCACCGAGGGCGCCCTCGTGCTCGAGGTGAAGGACGCGGCCGGATACGCGGGCGGCCGCTATCTGCTGGAGACCACACCGGAGCGCGGCCACTGCGCGCCGACCACGGCCGCGCCCGAACTCGTCCTGGACGTGGCGGACCTGGCGACGCTGGCGCTCGGCGACGAGTCGGCCGTGCGGCTCGCCGCGCTCGGTCGCGTGGAGGAGGCCGTCGCCGGGGCGGCGGCGAAGACGGACCTGCTGCTGCGGACGTCGCCGCGACCGTGGAGCATGGAGTACTTCTGACGTGTGGTCCCGGTGGTGTGGAGGGTGTCGTGAGCGGGCTGCGGGAGCTGAAGAAGGAGCGGACGCGGCAGACGCTCTCGGACGTCGCCGTCGGGCTCTTCCTGGAGAAGGGCTTCGACGCGGTGTCGGTCGCGGAGGTCGCGGCGGCGGCGGAGGTGTCGAAGCCGACGCTGTTCCGCTACTTCCCCGCCAAGGAGGACCTGGTGCTGTACCGGTTCGCCGACCACGAGGACGAGCCGGCCCGGGTGGTGGCCGCCGCGCGCGAGGCCGGGGTCGCGCCGCTCGACGCGCTGCGCGACCACGTGCTCGCGGGCCTGGCCCGGCGCGATCCGGTGACGGGCCTCAACGACGCACCGGCCGTGCTCGCCTTCCTGCGCCTGCTGTACGGCACGCCGGCGTTGGTCGCCCGCATGTCGGAGTACCAGGGCCGCTCGGAGGCGGCACTGGCGGACGCGCTGGAGGCGGCGGCCGGCGGGAACGGCGGCGGGCGGGGCCTGCTGGCGGCCCGGCTCGCGGCGGCCCAGATCGTGGCGGTGCTGCGGGTCCTCGCGCACGAGAACGTCCGGCGGATCACGGCGGGGGAGAAGGTCGAGGAGCTGTTGCCGGAGGCGGAGGCGGCGACGCGCGAGGCCTTCCGGCGGCTGGCGGAGGGCCTGCCGTACGGCGGCGGTGAACCCCCACAGGTCCCCAGCCGTGACCGCGTAAAAAATGTAACCGAGTAACGTTTCTCGCCTATCCTGGGGTCATGAAGTCCCCGTCGCTCCGTCATGACCTCGACCAGGAACGCGCCCACCACGACGCCTGCCGTGCCGCCCTCGCCCGCATGACCCAGGACGTCGAGGAACAGGTCGTCATCGGCGAGGACACCGCCGCGTCCGGCGCCGACGCCGAGGTGCTCGGCTACCACCTGCGCAGTCGCGCCAAGGTCTTCCGCGAGATGCCGCCGGGCCCGCTGTTCTTCGGCCGCCTCGACCGCGAGGACGGACAGGTCCACCACATCGGCCGCCGCCGGATCGCCGAGCACCCGTCCGCCCCGCCCCTCGTCGTCGACTGGCGGGCGCCCGTCTCCCGCGCGTACTACCAGGCGGGACCGCAGGACCCGCAGGGCGTCGTCCGGCGCCGCCGCTTCGGCTGGGCACCGGGCAGCCTCGGCGCGACGGAGGACCTGACCGCGCTGGAGGACGAGCGGCTGACGCCCGAGGGACGGGGGGAGGAGGGGCCGGGGGACGAGGGGGCGTACGGCGATGGGTCGTACGGCGACGGATCGTACGGCGACGGGTCGGGCGGCGACCACGGGGGCGAAGGCCGGGCGGATGAGTGCTCGGCGGACGGGGGCGAAGGCCAGGCGGACGATGGCTCGGCGGACGGGGGCGAAGGCTCGGCGGACGCCGGCCCGCCGGGTGGGCGCGCCGGAGTGAGCGCGATCCTGGCCGGGGAGATCGAGCGGCCTCGCGTCGGTCCCATGCGCGACATCGCCGCGACGCTCCAGCCCGAGCAGGACGACCTCGTGCGCTCCGGGCCCGCCGTCTCCCTCTGCGTGCAGGGCGCGCCCGGCACCGGCAAGACCGCCGTCGGCCTGCACCGGGCCGCGTACCTCCTCTACACCCACCCGCAGCGCCTCCAGCGCTCCGGACTCCTCGTCCTCGGGCCGAACCGCACGTTCCTCTCCTACATCTCCGAGGTGCTGCCCGCGCTCGGCGAGACCGGAGTGCGCCAGTCGACGGTCGCGGAGGAGATCGCCCGGCACGAGGTACGCGCCGAGGACGGCGAGGCCGCGGCGCGGATCAAGCACGACCCGCGGATGGCCGAGGTGCTCCGCAGGGTCCTGTACGCGCGGGTCGACCCGGCGCCGGCCGAGGACCTGGCCGTGCCGGACGGCTCGTACGCGTACCGCTGGCGGGTGCCGGCCCGCGAACTCGCCGCGATCGTCGCCGGCGTACGGGAGGAGGCCCCGCCCTACGCCGTCGGCCGCGAACGGGTGCGGGCCCGGATCGTCCGCTCCCTCCAGCTCCGGGCCGAACGGCGGGCGGGGCCGCAGGGCGCCGCGTGGCTGCGCCGCATCGAACGGTCCCGGCCGGTGTCGGCGGCGGTGGAGGCCTGCTGGCCGAAGGTGACGCCGGAGGAGGTGCTCGCCGCGTTCCTGACGGACCCGGACGCGGCCGGAGCGGCCGGAGGTCTGCTGACGGCGGAGGAAAGGGCGGCCGTCCGCTGGGCCAGGCCGCCGCGTTCGTACCGCAGCGCGCGCTGGAGCGCCGCCGACCTCGTCCTGCTCGACGAGCTGGCCGGGCTGATCGAGCGGCCCGAGGGCTACGGGCACCTCGTCGTCGACGAGGCCCAGGACCTCTCGCCCATGGAGTGCCGGGCGATCGCGCGCCGCGCGGACTTCGGCGCCCTGACGGTGCTGGGCGACCTGGCGCAGGGCACCACGCCGTGGGCGGCGCGGGACTGGCGCGAGCAGCTGGCCCACCTGGGCAAGCCGGACGCGCCGGTGGTGCCGCTGACCACCGGCTACCGGGTCCCGGCCGCGGTCGTGGACCTCGCCAACCTGCTCCTGCCGGAACTCGGCGCCGGCGTGCCGGCCGGACGCTCACTGCGCGCGGGCGGCACGGTGGGCGTGCACCGGGTCGCGAACCTGCTGGACGGCACGGCGGCCGCGGTACGGGCGGCCCTCGCGGAGGAGGGCTCGGTGGGCGTGATCGCGGCGGACGCACTGGTCGACCGGCTGAGGGCGTCGGGCATCGAGCACCTCGACGACGCGGAGGGCGCGGGCGACGCGGAGGGCGCGGAGGGCGCGGGCGGCGCGGAGGGCGGCGTGGCGCGCGCGGAGGGGGCGGGCGGCGCGAGCGTTGCGGAAGCTCCCGGCCGACCCGGCCGTGAGGGCCGTCGCGCGGGGCGGGTCTCCGTCGTGCCGGCGTCCCTCGCCAAGGGCCTGGAGTACGACCACGTCGTGGTCGTCGAGCCCGCGGAGATCGTGGCGGCCGAGCCCCGCGGCCTGCACCGGCTGTACGTGGTGCTGACGCGGGCGGTGTCCCGGCTCGACCTGGTGCACCGCGCCCCGCTGCCGCCCGCGCTCGGGCGGTGAGGGCGCCCTCGGTACTGTGCCGGGCCTCACTGCCCTACCCTCCGGCCCTTGGGGCGTCGCCTTCTGCGGCTGCGGCTGCGGCTCAGGCTCCGGCTTCGGCCGTCCCCACCGCGTGGGGCGTGGGCCGCCGCCCGGGTCGGCCGACCCGGGCGGGGTCTTCCACCGGCGGCCGCGCGGGCGCCCGGCCGTGCCTAGCCGCGCGGCTGGTTGAAGCGGAGCATGTTGCCCGACGGGTCGCGGAACGCGCAGTCGCGGACGCCGTACGGCTGGTCCATGGGCTCCTGGAGGACCTCGCCGCCCGCCGCGCGGACGCGCTCGAAGGTGGCGTCCACGTCGTCGGTGCGGAAGATGACGCCGCGCAGCATGCCCTTGGCGAGGAGCTCGGCGGCGGCCTGCCGGTCGGCGGCAGGGGCGTTCGGGTCGGCCAGCGGGGGCTCCAGGACGATCTCGACGTCCGGCTGGGTCGGCGAACCGACCGTCACCCAGCGCATGCCCTCGAAGGAGACGTCGTTGCGGACCTCGAGGCCGAGGGCGTCGCGGTAGAAGGCGAGGGCCTTGTCGTGGTCGTCGACGGCGATGAAGCACTGTGCGAGATTGATGGTGGTGTTCATGGCCCCGACGCTACGAGGTCGGGGCGCTTTCCGCTTCTCCGTTCCTGACCGGTTCGGTCGCGCGGTCCGTCCCTCCGGCGGCCGTCCCGCTCTCCGCGACGGCCGGCCTGCCGACCGCGGAGTCGCCGCGCGTCGGGCGGGTCAGGAACTTCGCCACGCACGACGGGATCGGCTCGCCCGCCTCGTGGTTCCGCGCCCGGTACGCGCTCGGGCTCTCCCCGACCAGCTCCGTGAAGCGCGTGCTGAACGAGCCCAGCGACGTACAGCCCACCGCGAAGCAGACCTCCGTCACGCTCAGGTCGCCGCGCCGCAGCAGCGTCTTGGCCCGCTCGATGCGGCGGGTCATGAGGTAGCTGTACGGCGTCTCCCCGTACGCGGTGCGGAAACTGCGCTGGAAGTGGCCCGCCGACATGAGGGCGGCCCGCGCCAGCGCCGGGACGTCCAGCGGCTCCGCGTAGTCACGGTCGATCATGTCCCGGGCCCGGCGCAGTCTGACCAGGTCGTCGATGCTCGGTGGCGTCACAGTGCCCAGGATGGCACGGCCCGCGGACACCGGAGCGGGTTGTCCACAGGGGTCGGTGTCCGGTCCGGGTTTTCCACAGGTGAGCAGGAATCGAGAAGCACGGCGACCGCCCCGCGCCTAGCCTGGCTCCCAGGAAGAGGACAGGACCGACACCGCAGCAGGCCCCACCGCAGCAGGACCGACACCGCAGCAGGACCGACACCGCGGCAGGCCCCACCGCAGCAGCCCACCGCAGCGGGCCGCGCCGCGGCAGGGCCGTATCGCCGCCGCACCGCCGTACGGGAGAGACGACGCCATGAGCAAGCCGCACGCCGCCGACAGCCACGACCTGATCCGCGTGCACGGCGCGCGCGAGAACAACCTGAAGGACGTCAGCATCGAGATCCCGAAGCGCCGGCTGACGGTGTTCACGGGCGTCTCGGGCTCGGGCAAGAGCTCCCTGGTGTTCGACACCATCGCCGCCGAGTCGCAGCGGCTGATCAACGAGACGTACAGCGCGTTCGTGCAGGGCTTCATGCCGACCCTGGCCCGCCCGGACGTCGACGTGCTCGACGGTCTGACGACGGCGATCACGGTCGACCAGCAGCGGATGGGCGGCGACCCGCGCTCGACCGTCGGCACCGCCACCGACGCCAACGCGATGCTGCGCATCCTCTTCAGCCGCCTCGGCAAGCCGCACATCGGCGGCCCGAAGGCCTTCTCCTTCAACGTCGCCTCCGTCAGCGGCGCCGGCGCGGTCTCGTACGAGAAGGGCGGGAGGACTGTGAAGGAGCGCCGCTCCTTCACAGTCACCGGCGGCATGTGTCCGCGCTGCGAGGGCCGCGGCACGGTCTCCGACATCGACCTGACCGCGCTGTACGACGACTCCAAGTCGCTGGCCGAGGGCGCGCTGACCATCCCCGGCTACACGATGGACGGCTGGTACGGCCGCATCTTCAGCGGCAGCGGCTACTTCGACATGGACAAGCCGATCCGCCGCTACACCAAGCGCGAGCTGAACGACCTGCTGTACCGCGAGCCGACCAAGATCAAGGTCGAGGGCATCAACCTCACGTACGAGGGCCTGATCCCGAAGCTGCAGAAGTCGATGCTGTCGAAGGACGTCGACTCCCTGCAGCCGCACGTCCGCGCGTTCGTGGAGCGCGCGGTCACGTTCACCACCTGCCCCGAGTGCGACGGCACCCGGCTCAACGAGGGCGCCCGCTCCTCGAAGATCGGCAAGGTGAGCATCGCGGACGCCTGCGCGATGCAGATCAGCGACCTCGCGGAGTGGGTGCGCGGCATCACGGACCCGTCGGTGGCGCCGCTGCTCGCCACCCTCCAGCAGACCCTGGACTCGTTCGTGGAGATCGGCCTGGGTTATCTGGCACTCGACCGCCCGTCCGGCACCCTGTCGGGCGGCGAGGCGCAGCGCGTGAAGATGATCCGCCACCTGGGTTCCTCGCTGACGGACGTCACGTACGTCTTCGACGAGCCGACGACCGGGCTGCACCCGCACGACATCCGGCGCATGAACGACCTGCTGCTGCGGCTGCGCGACAAGGGCAACACGGTGCTGGTCGTGGAGCACAAGCCGGAGACGATCGCGGTCGCCGACCACGTCGTCGACCTGGGCCCGGGCGCGGGCACGGCGGGCGGCAGCGTCTGCTTCGAGGGGACCGTCGCGGGCCTGCGGAGGAGCGGCACCGTCACCGGCCGGCACTTCGGCGACCGCGCCACCCTCAAGAAGACCGTCCGCGCGGCCACCGGCACCCTGGAGATCCGCGGCGCGAAGGCGAACAACCTGCAGGACGTGGACGTCGACATCCCGCTCGGCGTGCTGGCCGTCGTCACCGGCGTCGCCGGCTCCGGCAAGAGCTCGCTGGTGCACGGGTCGATCCCGGCGGGCGCGGGCGTGGTCTCGGTGGACCAGGGCGCGATCCGCGGCTCGCGGCGCAGCAACCCGGCGACGTACACCGGGCTGCTCGAGCCGATCCGCAAGGCCTTCGCCAAGGCCAACGGGGTGAAGCCGGCCCTGTTCAGCGCCAATTCGGAGGGCGCCTGCCCGACCTGCAACGGTGCCGGCGTGATCTACACGGACCTGGCGATGATGGCCGGGGTCGCGACGGTCTGCGAGGAGTGCGAGGGAAGGCGGTTCCAGGCGGCGGTCCTCGAGTACCGCTTCGGCGGGCGGAACATCGCCGAGGTGCTGGCGATGCCGGTGCAGGAGGCCGAGCGGTTCTTCGGCGCGGGCGAGGCGCGCACGCCCGCGGCCCACCGCGTCCTGGAGCGGCTCGCGGACGTCGGCCTGGGCTACCTGACCCTCGGCCAGCCGCTCACCACGCTGTCCGGCGGCGAGCGCCAGCGCCTCAAGCTGGCGACGCACATGGGTGACAAGGGCGGGGTGTACGTGCTCGACGAGCCGACCGCGGGCCTCCACCTGGCGGACGTCGAGCAGCTCCTGGGGCTCCTCGACCGACTGGTCGACTCGGGCAAGTCGGTGATCGTCGTCGAGCACCACCAGGCGGTGATGGCCCACGCTGACTGGATCATCGACCTCGGCCCGGGCGCCGGCCACGACGGCGGCCGCATCGTCTTCGAAGGCACCCCCACCGACCTGGTGGCAGCCCGCTCGACCCTGACGGGCGAACACCTCGCGGAGTACGTCGGCGCCTGAAGACCGGATTCCTACCCGTACACGGCTCGGGGACCGGCCGGCTGCCCGGCGACGGAGAGCATCCGGGCCCCGGCCGCGTACGGGGTGGGAGGGCCCACCTCCATGCCCGACTCGGCCACACCGAGCACGTATGCGTCCTCGACGCCGAAGACGGGAGTCTCACGGAATGGCGCAGTATCCAGGGGGTCAGCTCGGGCGGACGTCGTCGGTCGGTTCGGTGTTCCCATGCCGTTGCAAGCCGCTGCCAGACAGAAGCTCCCGTCCGGCCGGATAGCTCAGATCGATCCGGACGGTCCGCTCGAAGACGAAGTCGGTCTCGACAAGCAGGGCGGCGTCGGCCATCCGTCGTGGCAATTCGGCAGCGAGCAGCGGCTTCTCCGGGATCCCGAAGCGCGTGTACCGGTCGTCGGTTTCCTCGTCCCAGGTGAACAGGTAAGGCCCTCGGTCGAGTGTGACCGGGCAGTGCGTTTGCGGGCAGTCCTCTGGCTCGTCGTGACAGATCCAGTCAAACCACTCGGGGTGCGACGCCCTTGCCTGGGCGGTCGCGCTGTCCATGGCCGCCACGTGGGTATGGGCCGCGATCGGGACAGGACCGAAGGCGGAGTGGAACAGTCCCACCTGCCCAGACGGGTCCACGGCCCACCAATGGAACTGAAGCCCCCAGCGCGGATGCGTGAAGGCGCTCGATGTCGTCACGAGACCCAGCGTAAGGAACGGGAAATGGCCTCCTGGCAGCGGACTACTGAGGTTGGACTCGTGGTGTCGTAGGGGCTGACGCTCGTCGCCCGTGCGGTATCACCGGGGCATGCGGTATCCGCAAGAGGGCGGGCTGACCGTCGAACGGCAGGAGTTCCGCGAGGAGTTACGGCGCAAGGCAGCCGGGAGGATCGCCAGGGCGATGCGAGCCCGGTGATCACCAAGGAGCTGCGGGTCAGCGTCCGCTCCGTGCGCTCGCATGCTGACCGGAACCCCCGACTTCCTTGGGGCGAAAGATCACATAGCCAACTATGAGGGTCAGCCCCAACACGCCAATGCCGACAAAAGAGAGAATTTCGAGGATCCCTGCACCTTCGGTGATCCCTGCGGCGGCCCCTACGACCCCTGCCATGACGCCGAGGATTCCCATGATGAAAATCCTGTGGTTACCGAAAAGCACGGCTTGGGTAGCTGCCTTGAGCTCGGCCCGCTCATCCTCGAACGACACGTCTCCCCCGTTCGATCAGGACTGAGTGAACTACCGTTCGCCTCAGCCGGCGGTCCCTGGGCCACGCTAGCCGCCGAGCCGTTGCCTTCGGGAACAAGGGTGCGTCTCGGCGACGGGTGAACCCAAGGGGTCGCGGTGTAAGCGCCTCCTGGTGGAGGCGCTCGGGGATGGGCGACTGAGCTCGGTGGGCAGCTTCGGATGGCTGGTTCCTGCGGCCCAGCACTCCATCGATCTCCGCATCCTGTGTGCGTTGATCTTCATGGCCTGGCCCTGTCGCAGGGAACTCGCGGAGACGGAGGCTCTGGCCATGCTGGTCGACCGGGAAGCGGAGCAGCGGCACGCCGAGTTCGCCAAGTTCCGGGCTGAAGCCGAGGCCGGACGGCGGCGCCGGCGGATGGGACGGCGGATCGAGAGCAAGGGCTTCAGCCGTCTCACCGGAGCCGGCCGGGGCACGCGCTGAACCGGTGCTCACGCCTGCCGTTGGGCGCGCGCGTGACGGGGAACGACGGCCCCGCCCATGACGGCTGCGGTGATTGCGGCGGCGACCACGGTGATGGCCAGCCAGCCGACGGGAACGGCGATGCCGGTGTCCATGCCGGTCAGGAAGGCAATCGAGGCGGCGATGCCCCACAGGGTCCCGGCGACGCAGCTGATGACGATCAGCAGACCGGACATGGAGGAGGCCAGGCGCCGTCGCCACCAGGCGGTGGCCCCCACGGCTCCGAGCATCTGGTACTCCCCTCTGAGATCCGAGGTCCAGAGGCTGACCATGGCGGCGACGATCAGCATCGTGGTCAGCACGGAGATCGCCGCCACGGCAGGCTGGAGCCGTGCCACCGCGCCCACGACCGAGGGTCCGGATTCGACGGCGACGGTCGAGTCCGCCTGCGCGTCCACCGGAAGCGCCCGCAGGATGTCCTGCTGTACGGGCTTGCCGTCGGCGTTGAGCAGGTATGTCGGGGAGCCGACGGGAATGATGCCCGACTCCCGGGCTCCTGCCTGGCTGACGAGGACGGCGGGCAACTGCTGGTATTCGGTCTCACGGGCGGAGCTCGGGTGGATGAGGGGGAGGGTCGCGGTGTTCTCCAGGACGAAGCCATCCGGCTTGCGTCCCATGGCCACGAGCGAGACCTCGTTCGTCAGTCCTACGGGTGTGACGGCCACGGCGGCCTGGCCGCTCTCGTAGCGCTGTCGCTGCTCGTCGGTCATCGTGCCGGCCAGGGCCTCGGCGCCCCCGCTGTCGGCGATGCCGACCGTGGGGAAGGGGATGTGGGACTCGGAGGCCAGGTAGCAGGGCTGCCAGTCGTTGTTGCCGTACTTCAGCAGGCCCCGGTCGTCGATGCAGTCGAGGAAGTCGGTACGAGGCGAGACGGGGAGTTGTTTGCCGTCGCGCGCGATCGCGGCCCGCTGGTAGCCGGTGGACACCTCGGAGGCCCCGGTGGAACTGCGCAGGGCTCCCCGCTCGGTCGTGGTCAGCGGCCGGGAGGAGACGATCAGGGCCGAGGTGTCGGGCAGTTCCGGCAGGTAGTCCTCGCGCTGCTTGTGAGCCACCGAGGCGGAGGCGATGAGAACCGTGGTGGACACGGCGGCGACCACGCCGAGTGCGATCACGGTCGTGATCGCACGGACAGGGAAGGCCAGCAGGGAGCGCACGGCCGACCGGAGCACGGTCGGCAGCGGCAGGTAGGCGGTGTTCGCCTTGTTGGTGGCGAAGGAGGACAACACCAGGGCGGTCGCCGTGATGCCGGCGGCGAACACGATGACTCCCAGGACCGCTGTGAGCGCCCCGGCGTTGATCACGACGGCGCCGAGACCGGCGACGGCCGCGGCCACCAGGGTTCCGGCCGCGGCGGTCCGCAGGCGGAGCCGGCGGGTGCTGTGGACCGGAGGGACGGCCTTGAGCAGGGCGGTGGGATCCTCGCGCAGGGCCGCGCGCGACGGCAGCACGGAGGCGAGGGCCGTGACGGCCACGGCGATGGCCGCGAGTACCAGCGAGGTGGTCCACGCGCCGTCCACGGGCCCCCAGTCCGCGCCCGCGCGTTCGGCAAGAACCGGCGCGGCCACGCGCGCAACGACCTGCCCCACGGCGATACCCGCCAGGGAACCGATCACGGCCACGAACAGCGCGTGCGTACGGAGAAACGAGGCCGTCACCTTTGCGGGGGCGCCGAGAGCCGCGAGCAGTCCCATGTGCCGGCGCTGGCTGCGTACGACGACGGCGAAGGCGGCGGTCACCAACAGGACGGTCTCGGCCAGCAGACCCAGCCCGACGAGCAGGGCGGTGGAGTCCATGGCGTCGCCCTGCTCGGAGAGCGCGGCGGCCTGGCTGCTGGGTACGTACGCGTATCCGGCGCTCTTCAGCTTCCCGGACACGGTGGGCAGGTCAGCGTGCGGCGGCCATGTGACGAACCAGCGGGGGCTGCCCAGGCCCTTCGCCGAGGTCAGCGCCGCGGTCGCCTTCGGCCCGCCTGGAGGGAGGGCGAACAACCGGTGCTTGAGGTCGAACCGGTCGGCGACCAGGGCCGACACGGTGAACTGCCCGCTGCCGATGGAGACGCTCTGGCCGGTCTTGGTGATCCCGACCGCGTCCGCCAGGGCGGCCGACAGCACGATCGTGCCGTCCTGAGCGGACGGGGCCCCCTGGTCGACGCGGTAGAGGCCGTCGATCAGGGGATCGGCCAGGTCGACCGCCCTTCCGTCGACGGTGCTCTGCCGTCCCTCCGGTCCCCGGATGGTGAGCCCAAGGACGTCGATGTCGTAGGCGAGACGCGTGTCGCCGGGGAGCGAGGGCTTGAGCTGTTCGGCGAGCCGTGCGGGGGCGGTCGCGTCCGCGCTCCGCTCGCCGGGCAGGGTGGTGAGGCGTCCGTCAGCCGATCCGAACACCCCTGCCTCGGCCTCCGGCATCGAGACGCGGGCCGTCGCGGTCACGGCCGCGACCCCGGTGCCGGCCGCGACGGGCAGCGCGATGGCAAGGCAGACCAGCAGCGTGCGCAGGCGGCTGCGGCTCGCGAGACGCCAGCCGAGAATCCAGGCGAGGCGGCGGTTGCGGTTCACGCGCCACCCTCCACGACGCGGCCGTCCTGGATACGAACGATGTGGTCGGCCGCCGCGGTGACCTCGGGATTGTGCGTCGCGATCACACAGGCCACCCCGCCCGCCGTGACCTCGCGCAGGAGCTCGATGACGCGCTCACCGTTGGCGGAGTCCAGTGCCCCGGTGGGCTCGTCGGCCAGGACCAGCGGGCGCTGGTCGGCGATCGCACGGGCGATGGCCACGCGCTGCTGCTCACCGCCGGAAAGCTGGTCGGGGAACTTGCGGGTGTGCCGGGGGACTCCCGTCCTCTCCAGCGCCGTCGCCGCGCGGCGACGGGCCTCGGCCCGCGCCATTCCGGACAGCTCCAGGGGTAAGCACACGTTCTCCAGCACCGTCATGGTGCGGATCAGGTTGTACTCCTGGAACACGTAGGAGACCAGGCTCGCCCGGGTGCGGGTCAGCTCGGCCGGTCCCATCTTCGTCAGTACGTGTCCGGCCAGGGTGATCGTCCCGGAGGTGGCCTGCTCCAGGCCGCCGGAGATGTTCAGCAGCGTGGACTTGCCCGACCCGCTGTGGCCGACCAGCGCGGTGAGCCGCGCCGCGTGGAAGTCGACCGTGACTCCGTCCAGGGCCACGTGCCGTGTCTCGCCCGTGCCGTAGACCTTGTGGACGCCTTCGAGCCGGAGGACCGGTTCATCCGGTCCTCCGGCTCCAGGTGTGGTGGAAACCGCGGTGCGCATCTTCCGGGAACAACCTCTCTCACGATCTCGTCGTCGCTCCGCGGATCACTCCGCGGTGTCCACCGATGTCACCGCCGGTCAGAACGCGCGGGTCTCCATGATGGCGCCGCGCATCTTGAACAGACAGAAACCGTTCTGCGAGTACTTCCAGCCGGTGACCCAGGACGTGTAGATGTCCGGAGCCGCGGCGCAGTCAGCGCGGCCACGGGCCTCGCCGCCCACGACGTCGCCGCAGGAGATCCACACGCCGTCGCTGTTCTTGCCGTAACTGCCCACGGCACAGTCCGCGTACACCGCGTTCGCACCGGTGGCCGCGGCCTGGGCCGGCGCGGCGGCCACGAGGCTGGTGAGTGCGGCGGCGCCGATACCGAGCGCAGCCACCTTGCGGCCGAAGTTGCCACGTAACAGGAGATGTTCCCCCTCTGGGATCTGGGTCAGAACCGATCCTCAGTGGTGCAGGAAGAACACAACCGCTCACTGAGCTCTTTCCAACCTGTCGGCCAGGAGGGGCGGTTGGGCTGACAGACGGGTGAAGCCCCTGGTAGATGGGTTTTCGACTAAGAAATCCGTCTCCACCAGAGGCTTCGTGTGCTTGTCTACCCGTCGGGCGTCGACGTGTCCAGCTCCGCCCTGCGCTTCCTGTCCGCCAAGCTCCGTCAGCGCCGCCGGGAGCTCGGTACCCGCTGGCGGCGCCTGAGTGCCGGCCGGCAGGCGCTGCTCACTCTTGCCCATCTCCGCAACGGCCACCCGTATGCCCAGCTGGCGGCCGGGTTCGGCATCGGGACGACGACCGCGTACCGGTACATCACCGAGGCCGTCGAGGTCCTGGCCGCTCTCGCGCCGACTCTCGCGGAGGCGGTCCGGGCCGCATCGTCGAAGGCGTTCGTGCTGCTGGACGGGACCTTGCTGCCGATCGACCGGATCGCCGCGGACCAGCCCTACTACTCGGGGAAGCACAAGAGGCACGG
>NZ_SDOY01000098.1 GCF_004117935.1 Streptomyces roseicoloratus
GGTGTTCTTCAGCTCCAGGATCTCGCCGCGCGCGTCCACGTCGATCTTCTGCGACAGGTCGCCCCGCGCCACCGCCGTCGTCACCTGGGCGATCTGCCGCACCTGCGACGTCAGGTTGCCGGCCATGAAGTTCACCGAGTCGGTGAGCTCCCGCCAGCGCCCGGACACACCGTCCACCCGGGCCTGGCCGCCGAGCCGGCCCTCCGTGCCCACGTCCCTGGCCATCCGCGTCACCTGGTCGGCGAACGAGGACAGCTGCGACACCATCGTGTTGACGGTGTTCTTCAGCTCCAGCATCTCGCCGGCCACGTCCACGGTGACCTTCTGCGACAGGTCGCCGTTCGCCACCGCCGTCGTCACCTGCGCGATGTCCCGCACCTGACCGGTGAGGTTGCGGAACGCCGTGTTCACCGAGTCGGTGAGGTCCTTCCACGTGCCCGCCGCGCCCGGCACCTGCGCCTGACCGCCGAGCCGGCCCTCGACGCCGACCTCCCGCGCCACCCGGGTCACCTCGGAACCGAACGCCGACAGCTGGTCCACCATCGTGTTGACGGTGTTCTTCAGCTCCAGCATCTCGCCGGCCACGTCCACCGTGACCTTCTGCGACAGGTCACCGTTCGCCACCGCCGTCGTCACCTGCGCGATGTCCCGCACCTGCGTGGTGATGTTCCGGAAGACGGTGTTGACCGAGTCCGTCAGGTCCTTCCACGTGCCCGCCGCACCCGGCACCTGCGCCTGACCGCCGAGCAGACCCTGCGCGCCGACCTCGCCCGAGACGCGCGTCACCTCGTCCGCGAAGGTCCGCAGGGTCTCCGTCATCTGGTTGATGGTGTCCGCGAGCTGGGCGATCTCCCCGCGCGCCGACACCCGCACCTTCTGCGACAGGTCGCCGTTGGCCACCGCCGTCGTGACCTCGGCGATGCCCCTCACCTGATTGGTGAGATTTCCCGCCATCGTGTTGACGGAGTCCGTGAGGTCCTTCCACACACCGGCGACGCCGGCCACCTCGGCCTGACCGCCCAGCTCGCCCTCCGTGCCCACCTCGCGGGCCACCCGGGTCACCTCGGACGAGAACGAGGAGAGCTGGTCCACCATCCGGTTGACGGTGTTCTTCAGCTCCAGCATCTCGCCGGCCACGTTCGCCGTGACCTTCTGCGACAGGTCACCGTTGGCCACCGCCGTCGTGACCAGGGCGATGTCCCGCACCTGGGCCGTCAGCCGGTTCGCCATGGTGTTGACCGAGTCCGTCAGGTCCTTCCACGAACCGGACATACCGCGCACCTGAGCCTGACCGCCCAGGATGCCCTCGGTGCCCACCTCCAACGCGACCCGGGTCACCTCGTCCGCGAACACCGACAGCTGGTCGACCAGGTTGTTCACGGTCCGCGCGACCTTCAGGAACTCCCCGCGCAACGGCCGCGTCGACCCGTCGCCGCCCTCCGAGCGCAGCTCCATCCGCTGCCCCAGATCGCCTTCGGCCACCGCCGACAGCACCCGGCCGACCTCCGACACCGGCCGCGCCAGCTCGTCGACCAGCGCGTTCGCCGCCTCGATGGTCGCCGCCCAGGAGCCCTCCGCCGCCCCGGCCTCCAGCCGCTCCGACAGCTTGCCCTCGCGGCCCACCACCCGGCGCACCCGCGCGAACTCCCCGGTCAGATGCGACTGCCGGTCCGCGACCTCGTTGAAGACGGCCGCGATCTCGGCCATCATCCCGTCGCCGGACACGGTCAGCCGCTTGCGGAAGTTCCCGTCCCGCATCGACACCAGAGCGGCCAGCAACCGCTCCAGCGCCGCCGCGTCCACCTGCACCGTGCCCGCGCCCCGGGACCGGCCGCCGCCCTTCGGCCGCGAACCGCCTCCGCGCCGCGTCGTCGTGCCAGACTCCACCGTGTCCCTCCCGAAGGGGTCGACCGTACGCTCGGTCTCTCGCTATCAGCCTGCCCAGTGTTTCACCGGGTCCGAACCAGGCCATAACAGTTCGGCAGCTTCGCACAACGTCCCCACGTCCGAGGGACGGAATCAGCGTGACCGGCATCCGGTGGGACAGCGAAGGTAAGTAACCTGGCATCCGGCTGTCCAACCGCCCCGGTCCGCCCGGCGGGGGCGGGACGGCGCGAGAAGCAGCACCGGACGGCGGGAGGGGCAGACCGACCATGGCAGAGCCGGGCGTCGAGACGCGTACGAGGAGTTCAGTGATCACCGCGCGGGCGGCTGCCAGTTTCGAACCCGAAGGGCGGTCCGTCGCCACCGCCCGCGCCTTCGTCCGGGACACCCTCCAGGGCTGGGGCTACGCCGAGGTCGTCGACGACGCCGTCGTCCTCACCAGCGAACTCGTCACCAACGCCGTCATCCACGCCGGCACCGCCGCCGAGGTCCTCTGCCTCCGCGGCGACGACGGCGTCCGCATCGAGGTCGCCGACCGCTACCCCGAGCGTGAGATTCCTCTCCAGCAGACCCGCACCATGGGCAGCCCCGACCGCGAGAACGGCCGGGGCCTGCTGCTCTGCGCCGCCCTCGCCACCCGGTGGGGCGTCGACTACAGCCCCACCCGCAAGCACGTCTGGTTCCACCTCGACCTGCCCGAACGCGCCGTCGGCACCCGCTCCGCCGGTCCCGTCCTGCCCGACCCGCTCCTCCCGCTCACCGACAGCCGGATCCGCGTCGCCGTCGTCCAGATCGACGGCACCGGCGCCATCTCCGCCTGGAACGAGGACGCCGGGGAACTCTTCGGATACGGCTCCGAGCAGGTCACCGGCAAACCCCTCGGCGACCTCGCCGCCTGGCCGCACACCCCCGGTATCGGCACCGGCCTCGCCGAGGCCCTCCGCCTCTCCCGCTGGGAGGGCAGCTACGGCATCCGCTGCGCCGACGGCCGCGTGATCCCCGTCTACGCCTCGCACCTCCGGGTCCGCGACGCCCAGGGCGAGCCCTCCACCGTCTGCCTCCTCGTACGCGAGCACGAGCGCGCCGTCCTCCAGACGCCGCAGCGCCCCGCCGCCTCCGAACCCGGCACGGACAACCGCGGCGGCTCCGCCGACCCGTTCGAGGTCTTCATCGGCTCCCCCGCCCCCGACGACCTCGACGGCCTTCTCCAGCGCACGGTGGAACGCGCCCGCGACATGCTCGACGGCGACTCCGCCTTCCTCCTCCTGGCCACCGACGACGAGACCGAACTCGAGGTACGGGCCACCACGGGCCTGCCCTCCGCCCGCCAGCGCTTCGCCCGCGTCCCCGTCGAGACCGGCGCCAGCCGCTACGGCTCCGCCCGCATGCCCGCCGTCCACGAGGACCTCGCCGCCGTCCCCGGCGCCGTACCGCTCCTCGAAGGCACCGGCATGCGCTCGGTCGTGACGGTCCCCCTGAAGGTCGAGGGCCGGCTCACCGGCTCCCTCGGCGTCGCCGCCGAAGGCGCCAACCGCTACTCCAACGAGGAGGCCCTGCGCCTCCAGTTCGCCGCCGACCGCATCGCCCTCGCCGTGGAGTCCGCACGCCTCGGCGAACTCGAACGACTCCGCCGCGGCTCCCTCAGCTTCCTCGTCGAGGCCTCCGACCTCCTGGCCGGCACCCTCGACCGCGACCAGACCCTGGCCCTCATGGCCCAGATGACGGTCCCCACTCTGGCCACCTGGTGCGCCGTCTACACGATCGCCGACCAGGCCTCCGACCCGTACCTCTCCTACGTCCTCCACGAGGACGAGGACCTCATCGACGGCCTGAAGGCACTGCTGGCCTCGATCGACCCACCGGACCCGGTGCCGACTCCCGGGGCCCGCGTCTGGACCGCTCCCGGCGACGCCGCCCACCGGGCCGCGCTCAGCGCCTCCATGCGCGAACTCGACGGTCCCGGAAGCCCGGTCTCCTCCGGCATCGACGGCGCGCTCGCCACCGCGGGCGCCGTCGGCGGCGAGACCGTGGTCCTCCCGCTCGTCGCCCGCAACCGCGTCATCGGCATGCTCACCCTGGGCAGGCCCACCGACGACCACTTCCGCCAGGAGATCCTGGAGCTCGCCGAGGACCTCTCCCGCCGAGCCGCCCTGGCCCTCGACAACGCCCGCCTCTACTCCGAGCGCACGGCCATCAGCCGCTCGCTCCAGCGCAGCCTGCTGCCGCCCGGCCTCCCGGACGTCCCCGGAGTCGAGGTCGACGTCATCTACCGCGCCGCCGGCGAGGGCAACGAGGTCGGCGGCGACTTCTACGACCTCTTCCCCATCCGCGACGGCTCGTACGGCTTCGCCATCGGCGACGTCTGCGGTACGGGCCCGGAGGCCGCCGCCGTCACGGGCCTCGCCCGCCACGCCCTGCGCCTCCTCGCGCGGGAGGGCTTCGGCGGCCCCGCCGTCCTGGAGCGGCTGAACGCGGCGATCCTCGACGAGGGCGCCCGCAGCCGCTTCCTCACCCTGCTGTACGGCGAGCTGCGCCCGCAGGAGGACGGCTCGGCGGTCCTGAAGGTCGTCTGCGCCGGCCATCCGCTGCCGCTGCGGCTCAGCCAGGACGGCACGGTCCGGCCGGCCGCGGACCCGCAGCCGCTGCTCGGCGTCATGGACGACCTGGAGCTCTACGAGCAGACGGTCACCCTGAACCCAGGTGACGTCCTGCTGTGCGTCACGGACGGCGTGACCGAACGCCGCGAGGGCACCCGGATGCTGGGCGACGACGGCCTCACTGAGGTCCTCAGGTCCTGTACGGGCCTGACGGCCGGTGCGATCACCTCGCGCGTCCTGCGCGCGGTCGAACGCTTCGCGCAGGAACCGGCGTCCGACGACATGGCCATCCTGGCCCTCCGCATCCCGGAGCCGCACCACGCGTGACGGCATGACGTGACGGCACGGCAAACGAAAAGGGCCGGCTCCTGCGGGGCCGGCCCTCGTGATGTCGGACGCAGGACGAGGGAACGCAAAAAGGCCCCCGCCATCAGGCGGGGGCCTTTTCTCTGAGCCCTTTAACGGAATCGAACCGTTGACCTTCTCCTTACCATGGAGACGCTCTACCGACTGAGCTAAAAGGGCGGGTTGTTCGGCGGCGTCCTACTCTCCCACAGGGTCCCCCCTGCAGTACCATCGGCGCTGAAAGGCTTAGCTTCCGGGTTCGGAATGTAACCGGGCGTTTCCCTAACGCTATGACCACCGAAACACTATGAAGTTGAACCGCCGCGCACCCTCAACCGGGGGGCGTGTTCGTTACTTCAGAACTAACACAGTGGACGCGAGCAACTGAGGACAAGCCCTCGGCCTATTAGTACCGGTCAGCTCCACCCATTACTGGGCTTCCACATCCGGCCTATCAACCCAGTCGTCTACTGGGAGCCTTACCCTCTCAAGGAGGTGGGAATACTCATCTCGAAGCAGGCTTCCCGCTTAGATGCTTTCAGCGGTTATCCCTCCCGAACGTAGCCAACCAGCCATGCCCTTGGCAGGACAACTGGCACACCAGAGGTTCGTCCGTCCCGGTCCTCTCGTACTAGGGACAGCCCTTCTCAATATTCCTACGCGCACAGAGGATAGGGACCGAACTGTCTCACGACGTTCTAAACCCAGCTCGCGTACCGCTTTAATGGGCGAACAGCCCAACCCTTGGGACCGACTCCAGCCCCAGGATGCGACGAGCCGACATCGAGGTGCCAAACCATCCCGTCGATATGGACTCTTGGGGAAGATCAGCCTGTTATCCCCGGGGTACCTTTTATCCGTTGAGCGACGGCGCTTCCACAAGCCACCGCCGGATCACTAGTCCCGACTTTCGTCCCTGCTCGACCCGTCGGTCTCACAGTCAAGCTCCCTTGTGCACTTACACTCAACACCTGATTGCCAACCAGGCTGAGGGAACCTTTGGGCGCCTCCGTTACCCTTTGGGAGGCAACCGCCCCAGTTAAACTACCCATCAGACACTGTCCCTGATCCGGATCACGGACCGAGGTTAGACATCCAGCACGACCAGAGTGGTATTTCAACGACGACTCCACAACCACTGGCGTGGCCGCTTCACAGTCTCCCACCTATCCTACACAAGCCGAACCGAACACCAATATCAAACTGTAGTAAAGGTCCCGGGGTCTTTCCGTCCTTCTGCGCGAAACGAGCATCTTTACTCGTAGTGCAATTTCACCGGGCCTATGGTTGAGACAGTCGAGAAGTCGTTACGCCATTCGTGCAGGTCGGAACTTACCCGACAAGGAATTTCGCTACCTTAGGATGGTTATAGTTACCACCGCCGTTTACTGGCGCTTAAGTTCTCAGCTTCGCAACCCCGAAAGGTCACTAACCGGTCCCCTTAACGTTCCAGCACCGGGCAGGCGTCAGTCCGTATACATCGCCTTACGGCTTCGCACGGACCTGTGTTTTTAGTAAACAGTCGCTTCTCGCTGGTCTCTGCGGCCACCCCCAGCTCAGACAGCAAGTGTCATCACCAGTGATGGCCCCCCTTCTCCCGAAGTTACGGGGGCATTTTGCCGAGTTCCTTAACCATAGTTCACCCGAACGCCTCGGTATTCTCTACCTGACCACCTGAGTCGGTTTAGGGTACGGGCCGCCATGAAACTCGCTAGAGGCTTTTCTCGACAGCATAGGATCATCCACTTCACCACAATCGGCTCGGCATCAGGTCTCAGACTATGTGCACGACGGATTTGCCTACCGTGCGTCCTACACCCTTACCCCGGGACAACCACCGCCCGGGCTGGACTACCTTCCTGCGTCACCCCATCGCTTACCTACTACCACCTTGGGTCAGCGGCTCCACCACTCCCCTTCACCCGAAGGATCCAGGGCGGCTTCACGGCCTTAGCATTAATGGGCTCGATATTGGGCGTTTCAAAGCGGGTACCGGAATATCAACCGGTTGTCCATCGACTACGCCTGTCGGCCTCGCCTTAGGTCCCGACTTACCCTGGGCAGATCAGCTTGACCCAGGAACCCTTAGTCAATCGGCGCACACGTTTCTCACGTGTGTATCGCTACTCATGCCTGCATTCTCACTCGTGAACCGTCCACAACTCGCTTCCGCGGCTGCTTCACCCGGCACACGACGCTCCCCTACCCATCACAGCAGGCGTTGGCCCTATATGCTGCAATGACACGACTTCGGCGGTACGCTTGAGCCCCGCTACATTGTCGGCGCGGAATCACTTGACCAGTGAGCTATTACGCACTCTTTCAAGGGTGGCTGCTTCTAAGCCAACCTCCTGGTTGTCTCTGCGACTCCACATCCTTTCCCACTTAGCGTACGCTTAGGGGCCTTAGTCGATGCTCTGGGCTGTTTCCCTCTCGACCATGGAGCTTATCCCCCACAGTCTCACTGCCGTGCTCTCACTTACCGGCATTCGGAGTTTGGCTAAGGTCAGTAACCCGGTAGGGCCCATCGCCTATCCAGTGCTCTACCTCCGGCAAGAAACACACGACGCTGCACCTAAATGCATTTCGGGGAGAACCAGCTATCACGGAGTTTGATTGGCCTTTCACCCCTAACCACAGGTCATCCCCCAGGTTTTCAACCCTGGTGGGTTCGGTCCTCCACGAAGTCTTACCTCCGCTTCAACCTGCCCATGGCTAGATCACTCCGCTTCGGGTCTTGAGCGTGCTACTCAACCGCCCTATTCGGACTCGCTTTCGCTACGGCTTCCCCACACGGGTTAACCTCGCAACACACCGCAAACTCGCAGGCTCATTCTTCAAAAGGCACGCAGTCACGAGA
>NZ_SDOY01000099.1 GCF_004117935.1 Streptomyces roseicoloratus
ATCCGATTTCCTCGGTGCTTTCCGGTCCCTTTCGCTTTCGCTCCGGGCCCTTCCGGCGTTTCCGACTCTATCAGATCCTTTCGGCGTCTGATTCCCCGTCAGAGGGGGCTGCCTTCCCGGCTGTTGGGCCGTTCCGACGAGTGAGACTTTAGCGGATTCCCCGGCCCCGACGCTAATCGGGCCCTGCGTCCAAACCTTCGAACGCGGATTCCTCATTTCGCATAAACGCACGGGAACACAGGACGGCACGACGAATCGACACCATCAGGCGTTGGTGGTTCTTGCGGAATGGCTGTCCGGGGCCGACCGGAGTCGGTGCTCACGTCGGACAACCCGGAGAACACTACGGATCGGGTAATCCCGTGTCAACCCCGGGCCTGGTGCGTACCCTGTGCGTATGACGACGCATGCGCACACCACCCAGTGGTGGGCCGCCTGACCGGCGGCCCGTACGTACGCATGCAGACACGGCCGCCGCCTCGGCGGCCGTTCGCGTTTCCCCCTCCGGGAGGCCGGCCGACGGGTCGGCGGTCCTCGGGCAGAGAGCACCCGGCCAGGGCGGCCGGGTGACCGGAGAGAGGGACGACGAGCGCGATGAAGCGGATCTTCAGTGGGATCAAGCCGACCGGGCATCTGACGCTGGGCAACTACCTCGGGGCCGTACGGCGGTGGGTCGAGGTGGACCAGCACCGTGCGGACGCGCTGTTCAGCGTGGTGGACCTGCACGCGCTGACCGTGGAGCACGATCCGGCCCGGGTACGGCGGCTGAGCCGGCAGGCGGCGACGCTGCTGCTGGCCGCGGGGCTCGATCCGGAGCGGTGCACGGTGTTCGTGCAGAGCCATGTGGACGAGCACGCGCGGCTGTCGTACCTGATGGAGTGCGTGGCCACGGACGGCGAGATGCGGCGGATGATCCAGTACAGGGAGAAGAGCGGCCGGGCGCAGGCGTCGGGGCAGAGCGTGCGGCTGTCGTTGCTGACGTATCCGGCGCTCATGGCCGCGGACATCCTCGCGTACGGGACGGACGAGGTGCCGGTGGGCGAGGACCAGACGCAGCACGTGGAGCTGACGCGGGACCTGGCCGTGCGCTTCAACCAGCGGTACGGGCACGTCTTCACCGTGCCGAAGGCGACGCATCCGGAGGTGGCGGCGCGGGTCATGGATCTGCAGGACCCGACGTCGAAGATGGGGAAGTCGCACGAGAACGGGGCCGGCATCGTCTATCTGCTCGACGACGCGGACGCCGTACGGCGGAAGGTCATGCGGGCGGTGACGGACAGCGGGCGGGAGGTCGTCCACGACCGGGCGGCCAGTCCCGGGGTGGCGAACCTGCTCGATCTGCTGGCGGCGGCGACGGGCGGGGACCCGGCCGCGCTGGCCGGTGGGTACGCCTCGTACGGCGCCTTGAAGAAGGACACGGCGGAGGCGGTGGTGGAGCTGCTGCGGCCGGTGCGGGAGCGGCATGCCGAGCTGGCGGCGGATCCGGGGCACGTCGACGAGGTGCTGCGGCTGGGTGCCGAGCGGGCCCGCGGGATGGCGCGGCCGGTGGTGGACCGGGCCTATCGGGCGGTCGGCCTGATGCCGGCGCTCTGACCGGGGCGGCGGGGTCCGCCGGTCTGGCGGAAGGCGGCGCGGTAGGCGCGCGGGCTGGTGGCGAGGTGTGCGGCGAAGTGCTGGCGCATGGTGACCTCGCTGCCGAAGCCCGCGCGGCGGGCCACTTCGGGGAGGGGGTGGTCGGTGCGTTCGAGGAGTTTCCGGGCGGCGGCGACGCGCTGGGTGATCAGCCAGTGGAGGGGGCTGGTGCCGGTGGTGGCCTGGAAGTGGCGGGCGAAGGAGCGGGGGGACATGCCGGCGCGGGCGGCGAGGCTCGCGACGGTGTGGGGCTCGTCGAGGTGGGCCAGGGCGTGGGCGCGTACGGCGGCGAGGGCGTCGTCGTCGCGGTCGGCGCGCGGGATGGGCTGTTCGATGAACTGGGCCTGGGTGCCGGTGCGGAACGGGGCGGTGACCATGGAGCGGGCGATGGTGGCGGCGGTCTCGGCGCCGTGGGCGGTGCGGACGAGGTGGAGGCACAGGTCGATGCCGGCGGCGGTGCCGGCGGAGGTCCAGATGCCGGTGTCCTCGACGAACAGGGCCTCGGGTTCGACCTTCACCAGGGGGTGACGCGCGGCGAGGTCCGGGGCGAGCAGCCAGTGGGTGACGGCGCGGCGGCCGTCGAGGAGTCCGGCCCGGGCGAGGACGAAGGCGCCCGCGCACAGGGCGGCGACGGGGATGCCGGCGGTGTGGGCGCGGCGCAGGGCGTCGAGGACGGGTGCGGGGAGGTCGGCTTCGGGGTTCTCGATGCCGGGGACGAGGACGAGGTCGGCGGGGGTGAGGCCGTCGAGCCAGTCGAGGGGGCGGTCGGGGGTGAGGCTGAGGCCGCCGCGGAGGGCGACGGGGGTGTCGGGGTCGGCGGCGGCGCGGCGGAGGTCGAAGGGTGGGACGCCGCGGCGGGTGCGGTCGGTGCCCCAGACCTCGGTGATGACGGAGACGTCGAAGGCGCGGATGCCGGGGAAGGCGAGGAGGGCGATGCGCTGGCGGTTCGTGCGGTCTGCCGACATGCCTGGCAGTAAACCATCGATCGTCGTCGTTTCTGCCTCTGGGGCGGGCGGTCGTGCGGCGGCAGGATCGTCGGTATGGAGATCACGGAGAACATCACGGTCCAGGACGACGCGGCGCTCGTCGTCGTCGACGTGCAGAAGGGCTTCGACGACGAGGGCTTCTGGGGGCGCCGGGACAACCCGGACGCCGAGCGGAACATGGCGGCGCTGATCGACCGCTGGCAGCAGACCGGGCGTCCGGTCGTGTTCGTACGGCACGACTCGCCGCACGCCGGCTCGCCGCTGGCGCCGGGGACCGGGGGCAACGCGCTCAAGGACTTCGTCGAGGAGCGGCGGGGGAAGGGGAACGGACCGGAGCTGTTCGTCACGAAGACGGTGAACTCGGCGTTCTACGGGGAGCCCGACCTGGACGCCTGGCTGAAGGGGGCCGGGACCGGCCAGCTCGTGATCGTCGGGATCCAGACGAACATGTGCAACGAGACGACCGCCCGGATGGGCGGGAACCTCGGGTACGACGTGCTGTTCCCGCTCGACGCGATGCACACCTTCGACCTGACCGGCCCCTTCGGATGGCGGCAGTCGGCGGAGGAGCTGTCCCGGGCGACCGCGGTGTCGCTGCACGGCGGGAGGTTCGCCCGGGTGGTCCGCACGGAGGACGTGCTGAAGGCCGTGGCTTAGGGCGTTGGTGTCGGGTCCGGGGCGGAGGCGACGGCTGGGGTCAGCCGTTGCCGGAGGCGAGCTCGCGGCTGCGGTCGCGGGCGGCTTCCAGGGCGGCGATGAGGGCGGCCCGTACGCCGTGGTTCTCGAGCTCGCGGATGGCGGAGATCGTGGTGCCGGCGGGGCTGGTGACGGCCTCGCGGAGCTTGACCGGGTGCTCGCCGCTGTCGCGGAGCATGACGGCGGCGCCGATGGCGGCCTGGACGATGAGGTCGTGGGCCTGGGCGCGGGGCAGGCCGAGGAGGATGCCGGCGTCGGTCATGGCCTCGACGAGGTAGTAGAAGTACGCGGGGCCGGAGCCGGAGAGGGCGGTGGCGGCGTCCTGCTGGGACTCGGGGACGCGCAGGGTCTTGCCGACGCCGCCGAAGATCTCCTCGGCGTGTGCGAGGTGCTCGGGGGTGGCGTGGCTGCCGCCGGAGATGACCGACATGCCTTCGTCGACGAGGACGGGCGTGTTGGGCATGACGCGGACGACGGGCGTGCCGGCGGTCAGGCGGTCCTCGATGAAGGAGGTGGGGATGCCGGCGGCGGCACTGATGACCAGGCGGTCGGCGGTGACGTGCGGGGCGAGTTCGTCGAGGAGCCGGCCCATGTCCTGGGGCTTCACGGCGAGGATGAGGGTGTCGGCGCGCTTGGCGGCGTCGGCGTTGGTGACGGTCTCGACGCCGTAGCGGGCGCGGAGTTCCTCGGCACGTTCGGCGCGGCGGGCGGTGACGAGGAGGTGGGCGGGGCGCCAGCCGGCGCGGATCATGCCGCTGAGGAGCGCCTCACCGATCTTGCCGGTGCCGAGGACTGCGACGGTCTGGGTCATGGGGTCTTTCACCTCGCCGGGAGGGGCCTGCGCCTGTCCGTGCGGAGGGACGTCCCGTCCGTCCGCACGGACATCCTTGCACCGTGGGGCCGCCCGGTGCGCCGTGTGTCCGAGGGGCGGTCACGGCGTGCGTCGCGGTCGGCCCCGTCCGCGCCCGCGGTCACGCGGTGCGGCGGCGGAGGGTGGCGGCGCCGAGGGCGAGGACGAGGACGGCGCAGCCGGCGACGACGAGGGAGTCGCGGAGGAAGTCGGCGGTGACGTCGGTGTGGCGGAGGACCTGGTTCATGCCGTCGACGGCGTACGACATGGGCAGGACGTCGGAGAGGGCCTCCAGGGCGGGGGCCATCCGGTCGCGCGGGGTGAACAGGCCACAGAGCAGCAGCTGGGGGAAGATCACGGCCGGCATGAACTGGACGGCCTGGAACTCGGAGGCGGCGAAGGCCGAGACGAAGAGGCCGAGCGCGGTGCCGAGCAGGGCGTCCAGCAGGGCGACGAGGAGCAGCAGCCAGGGGCTGCCGATGACGTCGAGGCCGAGGAACCACAGGGCGAGGCCGGTGGCGAGGAGCGACTGGACGACGGCGACCAGGCCGAAGGCGAGGGCGTAGCCGGCGATGAGGTCGGCCTTGCCGAGGGGCATGGCGAGGAGGCGCTCGAGGGTGCCGGAGGTGCGTTCGCGGAGGGTCGCGATGGAGGTCACCAGGAACATGGTGATGAGCGGGAAGATGCCGAGGAGCGAGGCGCCGATGCCGTCGAAGGTCTGCGGGCTTCCGTCGAAGACGTAGCGGAGCAGGACGAGCATCAGGCAGGGCACGAGGAGCATCAGGGCGATGGACCGCGGGTCGTGGCGCAGCTGGCGCAGGACCCGGGCGGCGGTGGCGAGGGTGCGGGCGCCGTTCATGACGGGGTCTCCTCGGTACGGGTACGGGTGCGGGTCTCGGTGCGGGCGCCAGTCTCGGTCTCGGTACGGGCGCCGGTCTCGGTACGGGCGCGGGCGCGGGCCGCGGCGGCGTCGACGAGGTGGAGGAAGGCGTCCTCGACGGTGGCGGTGTCGTTGCGGCGGCGCAGGTCTTCGGGGGTGTCCTCGGCGAGGAGTTCGCCCTCGCGCAGCAGGAGCAGCCGGTGACAGCGCTCGGCCTCGTCCATCACGTGGGAGGAGACCAGGATCGTGGTGTCCCGGTCGGCGGCGATGCGGTGGAAGAGGTCCCACAGGTCGCGGCGCAGGACGGGGTCGAGGCCGACGGTGGGCTCGTCGAGGACGAGGAGCTCGGGGGTGCCGAGGAGGGCGACGGCGAGCGAGACGCGGCTGCGCTGGCCGCCGGAGAGCCGGCCGGCGAGGGCGTCGGCGTGGGTGGTGAGGTCGACGTCCGCGAGGGCCCGGGCGACGGCGGTGCGGCGTTCGTCGCGCTGGGCGCGGCCGGGCAGGAGGACGGCGGCGAAGTAGTCGAGGTTCTGGCGGACGGTGAGGTCGTCGTAGACGGACGGCGCCTGGGTGACGTAGCCGATGCGGGAGCGCAGGGCGGGGTGGCCTGCGGGGCGGCTGAGGACGTCGAGAGTGCCGGTGACCTGGGCCTGGGTGCCGACGATCGCGCGCATGAGGGTGGTCTTGCCGCAGCCGGAGGGGCCGAGGAGGCCGGTGATGCGGCCGCGGGGGACGGTGAAGTCGAGGCCGCGCAGGACGGTGCGGTCGCCGCGGACGACCGTGAGGGCGGTGGCGGCGATGGCCGGGGTGTCGGAGGCGGCCGGAGTGTGGGAGGTGGCCGGGGCGTCGGAGGCGGCCAGGGGGGCTGGAGTGTCGGACGTGGCTGGAGTGGCGGAGGTGGTCGGGGTGGTCAGGGCGGCCGGGGGGACGGCCCCGTCGGCGGCTCCCGGGCCGGCCTCACCGGCTTTATTCATCATGCGATGAATAGTGGGCCCGGGGGTGCGACACGTCAAGGACCCCCGGACGATGTCCGGGGGTCCTTGGGGGTCCTTGGGGGTGCTCGGGCCGGCGCGGGCCCCTGGGCCGCGCCGGCAACGCCGCGGGTCTACACCCGGCGCTTGGGCTTCCTGCGGCCCGACGGGTTGCCCGTGCGGTGCGCGCGGCGCTTCTCGAAGCGGGTGACGGCCTCCTCGTACTCCGTACGCAGGAGCTTCTCGCCGGGCGCCTCGACGAGGCTGCGGCAGAAGTAGGCGAGCAGCGAGCCGATGAAGCCGATGGCCTTCAGGCTGCGCAGGGCGTCCTCGCGGGCCGGGTCGGAGGGGCGCCGGACGAAGCCCTCCCAGGTCTTGCGGAAGGCGATCGCACTGCAGACCGCGAACATCACGACCAGGAGCGTGTTGACGAAACCGCCGACCTTCGCGATCTCCAGGCCCTGGTACGCGAAGCGCAGCACGAAGGCGCCGGCGACCGCCGCGACGAGCGAGCCGACGGCCACGGCGACGCGGCGCGGGCCGTAGCCGCCGTCGTGGTCCACCCACGTGGTGCCGAAGAAGCGGAGCTCCTCGGGCTGCGGCCCGGCGGGGGTGCTGCCCGTCCTCGCGCCGGTCTTGCTCTGCTTGTCCTCGCTCACGGGATCGATTATCCCCGGCCGGGGACGCGATCGGCGGCAGCCGGCTGCCGCCGGGTGCCCGCGCCCGTGATCAGCGGCCGTCAGCCGCAGCGGCGGGCCACGTAGCCGTCGCTGCCCGTCTTCACGTACGCGTCGGCGACGAACTGGCCGGGAGCGATGTTGTCCCAGATGTTGCTGGTGCCGTACGGGCCGCTGACCCACTCGCCCGGAGTCTGGCAGTAGATCTGCACCCAGGCGCCCAGCGTGAGGACGCGGACGATCGGGTACTTGGTGCCGGGACCCGAGCGGACGTTGAGCCGGTAGCCGGGGGCGACCGGGTAGGCGGGGACCTCGCCCGCCGTGCTCACGACGCCTTCGCCGGCCGCGACCTCAGCCGCGGCCTCAACCGTGGCGGCAGCCGTGGCCGTGGTTGTCGTCGACTCGTTCTCGCTGCCCATGTCCCACTCCCCCGTCCGGTGCGCGCGAGCGCATGCCAGAAGCCCTGCGGAGGAATTCACCCTCCGCGACGCGCAGGCTAGCAAGCCCCACCGACATCGGCCGCACCATCGACTAGGCTCCGTGCGTCGCGCAGGCGCGCGAACACGACGGGGAACCACGGGGGTCGGCGATGCCGCCGTTGCGCAGGACCGGTGCCGGCCGGGAAGCGGAAGAGCCCGACTATGCGGGCGAGTACCGGCTCCAGGCCGTCCTCGGCGCCGGCGGGATGGGCGTCGTCCACCTCGCCACCTCCCCCTCCGGGCTGCGGCTCGCGGTCAAGGTGGTGCACGCGCAGTACGCGGAGGACCCCGAGTTCAGGGCCCGCTTCCGTCAGGAGGTCGCCGCCGCGCGGCGGGTCAGCGGCGCCTTCACCGCGCCCGTCGTGGACGCCGATCCGGACGCCGAACGCCCCTGGATGGCCACCCTCTACGTCCCCGGCCCCACCCTCGCCGACCAGGTGAGACGGAGCGGCCCGCTGTCCCCCGCCGAGGTGCGCCGGCTCACCGCCGGGCTGGCGGAGGCGCTGCGCGACATCCACCGGGCGGGTGTCGTGCACCGCGACCTCAAGCCCAGCAACGTGCTCCTCACCGACTCCGGTCCGAAGGTCATCGACTTCGGGATCTCCCGGCCCCTGGACAGCGATCTCCACACGGAGACCGGGAAGTTGATCGGCTCGCCGCCGTTCATGGCGCCCGAGCAGTTCCAGCGGCCGAAGGAGGTCGGGCCCGCCGCCGACGTGTTCGCGCTCGGCTCGGTGCTCGTGCACGCGGCGACCGGGCACGGCCCCTTCGACTCGGACAGCCCGTACGTCGTCGCGTACCAAGTGGTGCACGACGAACCGGACCTGACGGGCGTTCCGGAGGAGCTGGCGCCGCTCGTGGCCCGCTGTCTGGCGAAGGATCCGGGCGAGCGGCCGACGCCCGCCGAGGTCATGGCGGCGCTGCTGCCGCCCTCGTACGAGGCGGCCGCCTTCATCCCGGCACAGCGGCGGCCGACCCCCGGCTCCGGCGGCACGGACGCGGTGCGCGAGGTGCCGGCGCCCGCCGGGGCGTGGGACGCGGACACACCGGTACGGGCCGAGGTGCCGCGCACCGGACGCGGTGGGCGCATCCTGCGCGGCGGCCCCGGGCAGCGCGGCGGGACCACGCGGCGCACCGGGCGGCGGGGCGGCGGGCGGGTGCCGGTCGCGCTCGGCGTGCTGCTCGCCGTCGCGGCGGGCGGCACCGTCGCCGTGCTCGCCGCACGGGACGGCCGCCCGCCCGTCACCTCGCAGGACCCGGCACGGGCCGCCACGTCCTTCGCCGGCTGGCGGACCGCGCTCGGCACGACGGACGCGAGCGGAGCCGGAAGCGGCGGCGGGAGCGGGAGCGGTGTCGCCTCCGCCGCGCCCGCCTGTGCCTTCGCCGAGGGTGCCGTCTACTGCTCAGCGCCGGGCGTGGACGCCGCCCGGCTGGACGCCACGACCGGGCGCGTCGTCTGGTCACGATCCCCCGGGAACGGCGGCGGCACGGGCGCGGGCGGTGTGAGCGCCGGCGGCGCGAGCGGCGCCGCCTCCGGTGCCGAGCGGCCGACGGCGCCGGTCGTGCTGCCCGGCGGCATCGTCGCCGTGACCGGTCCCACCGGCGAGCTGCGGACCTACGCGGCGAAGGACGGCACGCCCGGCTGGCGGACCCGGCCGGCCGCCGCCGAACGCAACCGCCCGGCCGGCGCCGTGGTCGTCCTCGGCGACGGCTCGCGCCGGCTGCGCGCGGTCGACGGCGCCACCGGACGCCAGGTCTGGCGGCACGCGCTGCCCGGCCACGGTGCGCCGCAGCTCGGCCCGTACGACACCGCCACCGGCCTGCTCACCGTGTACGAGCCGACCGCCGACGGCACCCGGACGGTGCTCAGCGCGGTGCGACCGGACACCGGCGCGGTCGCCTGGCAGCACCGCCTCGACGGCAACCTCGTGCCCGTCGCGCACGGCACCGGCGGGACCCTCGTCCTGGCCGCGACCCACCGCGAGATCCGGACCGAGGCCCTGGTCCGCTACGACCCCGCCCGGCGCGAGGCACGGCGCGTCCCGCTCCCGTACCGCGTCGCGAGCCCGTCGATCGCCGTGCGCGGCTCGACCGCGTACCTCCTCGACGCGCTCGGCCGGCTGACCGCCGTCGACCTCTCCGCCGGGCCCGCGGCGGGCCGGGTGCGCTGGGAGCTGGAGACCGGCAGCGGCAACGTCTCGGCGCTCACGCCCGGGCCCGGGGACCGGCTCTACCTCTCCGCTTCCGACGGCCGCCTCCTCGCCGTCGACACCGCGCGCGGCACCCTCCTCGCCCAGACCGCCCCGCGGCTTCCCGCGGGCCGCCTCGGCTACGTGACCTCCGTCCCGGCCCCGGTCGCCGCCGGCGGGCGCGTCTACGGCACGGCCCCGGACGGCTCCGTCTTCGCGGTGGACGGAAACGCGCCGGACAGCTGGTGAGCGCGCGGACCGGCGGCGACCCGGGCCCTGACCGGCTACCGGGAGCGGCTGCGCGAGCCCTTACCGGGCCCGGGGGCCGGCGGCTCGAGCGCCTCTGACCGCGCACGCGAAACGGCGGTGCGTGCCCCCGAGGGCGCGCACCGCCGTTTCCGGTTCGCCGGGTCGGTCGTCCCGGCTCAGCCCAGCTTCGTCACGTCGCGGACCGCGCCCTTGTCCGCGCTCGTGGCCATCGCCGCGTACGCCCGCAGGGCCGCCGAGACCTTGCGGTCGCGGTTCTTCGGGGCGTAGACCCCGCCGAGTGCCTCGCGGCGGGCGGCCAGGGTCGCGTCGTCGACGAGGAGCTCGATCGCGCGGGACGGGATGTCGATGCGGATGCGGTCGCCGTCCTCGACGAGGGCGATCGTGCCGCCCGAGGCGGCCTCCGGGGAGGCGTGGCCGATGGAGAGGCCCGAGGTGCCGCCGGAGAAGCGGCCGTCGGTGACCAGGGCACAGGTCTTGCCCAGGCCGCGGCCCTTGAGGAAGGAGGTCGGGTAGAGCATCTCCTGCATGCCGGGTCCGCCCTTGGGGCCCTCGTAGCGGATGACGACCACGTCGCCGTCCTTGACCTGCTTGTTGAGGATCTTCTCGACGGCCTCGTCCTGCGACTCGCAGACGACGGCCGGGCCCTCGAAGGTCCAGATCGACTCGTCGACGCCGGCGGTCTTCACCACGCAGCCGTCGACGGCGAGGTTGCCGCGGAGCACCGCCAGGCCGCCGTCCTTGGAGTAGGCGTGCTCGGCGGAGCGGATGCAGCCGGCCGCCGCGTCCGTGTCGAGGGTGTCCCAGCGCTCGGACTGGGAGAAGGCCTCGGCGGAGCGGACGCAGCCGGGGGCCGCGTGCCACAGCTCGACGGCCTCCTCGGACGGGGAGCCGCCGCGCACGTCCCAGTTCTTCAGCCACTCCGCGAGGGAGGGGCTGTGGACGGAGTGGACGTCCTCGTTGAGCAACCCGGCGCGGTGCAGCTCGCCCAGGATGGCGGGGATGCCGCCGGCCCGGTGCACGTCCTCCATGTAGTACGTGCCGCGCGGGGCGACGTTCGGGGCGACCTTGGCCAGGCAGGGCACGCGGCGCGAGATCTCGTCCATGTCGCTCAGGCCGTAGTCGAGCTCGGCCTCCTGCGCGGCGGCGAGCAGGTGCAGGATCGTGTTGGTGGAGCCGCCCATGGCGATGTCGAGGGCCATGGCGTTCTCGAAGGCGGCCTTGGTCGCGATGCTGCGCGGCAGGACGGAGGCGTCGTCCTCGTCGTAGTGGCGCCGGGTGATGTCGACGACGGTGCGGGCGGCGTTCTCGTACAGGGCGCGCCGGGCGGTGTGGGTGGCGAGGACGGAGCCGTTGCCGGGCAGGGAGAGGCCGATGGCCTCGGTGAGGCAGTTCATCGAGTTGGCGGTGAACATGCCGGAACAGGACCCGCAGGTCGGGCAGGCGTTCTCCTCGATGCGGAGGATGTCCTCGTCGGAGACCTTGTCGTTGACGGCCTCGGAGATCGCGTCGACCAGGTCGAGGGTGCGGACGGTGCCGTCGACGAGCGTGGCCCGGCCGGACTCCATGGGGCCGCCCGAGACGAACACCGTCGGGATGTTCAGGCGCAGGGCGGCCATCAGCATGCCGGGGGTGATCTTGTCGCAGTTGGAGATGCAGATCAGGGCGTCGGCGCAGTGCGCCTCGACCATGTACTCCACGCTGTCGGCGATCAGGTCGCGTGAGGGCAGGCTGTAGAGCATGCCGCCGTGGCCCATGGCGATGCCGTCGTCGACGGCGATCGTGTTGAACTCGCGGGCGATGCCGCCGGCGGCGGTGATCGCCTCGGAGACGATCCGGCCGACCGGCTGGAGGTGGGTGTGGCCGGGGACGAACTCGGTGAAGGAGTTCGCCACGGCGATGATCGGCTTCCGCCCGATGTCCGCGCCCGGTACACCGGAGGCGCGCATAAGGGCGCGGGCGCCCGCCATGTTGCGGCCGTGGGTGACTGTGCGGGACCTCAGCTCGGGCATCGTCGCTCGCTCCTCGTGATGGGTGTGTCTGGAGTCGAGCGTACGCTTCGACTCCAAGATCTGGACAAGGGCGTCCGCATCCCGGACATCCGGCTCGCCCTTCGGTCAGGGCGCGCCCGGAGCCGGTCAGGACGGCGGGACCTGCACGGGGAAGCCTCTCAGAGCGGCGGGACCTGCACCGGGGACGCCTGTCAGGACGGCGGCCTGCACCGGGGAAGCCTCTCAGGACGACAGCACCTGCACCGGGGAGCTCCTCAGGGCTGTGTCAGATAGCGCTGGAGGGTCGGGGCCACCTGGGCCACGATCTCCTCGGGGTCGGCCGAGGCCAGCGGCTCCACCTGGATCACGTACCGCAGGATCGCGATCCCGATCATGTGCGAGGCGGCCAGCTCCGCGCGGAACTTCGGCTCCGGTACGTCCAGGTCGGCGGCGATCCGCTCCAGGAGCCGCCGCAGCACGAAGCCGCGCAGCACCTTCGCCGCCGCCTCGTGCGTCAGCGCGGAACGGATGATCGCGAGCAGCGGGGCCCGCGTCGCCGGGTTCTCCCAGACGCCGATGAAGAAGCGCGCGAGCCGCTCGCCGATCGCTTCGCGCGGGCCGCCGATGATGGCCGGGACGACGGCCGTGGGCTCGAAGGAGACCTCGATCGCCGCGGCGAAGACCTCGTCCTTCGTCCCGAAGTAGTGGTGCACGAGCGCCGCGTCCACGCCCGCCGCCTTGGCGATGCCGCGCATGGACGTCTTGTCGTAGCCGCGCTCGGCGAACTGTTCGCGCGCCGCGTCCAGGATCCGCTCGCGCGCGCCTCGTCCGCTCTCCTCCGCGGCCGTACGGGAGGGGCGGCCGCGCCGCCGGGGCGCCGCGCCGGTGGGACCGTCGTTCACGCGCGCGTGCCCCGCGAGGCGGCGGCCAGGTGGAGCCGGGTGAAGGCGAGGGCCTCGGCGAGGTCGGCCTCGCGTTCGGCGGAGGACATCGCGCGCCGGGTGTTGACCTCGATGACGACGTGGCCGTCGTAGCCGCTCAGGGCCAGGCGTTCGAGGAGCTCGGCGCACGGCTGGGTGCCGCGGCCCGGCACCAGGTGCTCGTCCTTGGCGGAGCCCCGCCCGTCGGCGAGGTGGACGTGGCCGAGGCGGTCGCCCATGCGGTCGACCATGGCGAGGGTGTCGGTGCGGGCGGTCGCGGTGTGCGACAGGTCCAGGGTGTAGTGGCGGTAGTCGTCCTTGGTGACGTCCCACTCGGGGGCGTACGCGAGCATCTCGCGGTCCTTGTAGCGCCACGGATACATGTTCTCGACGGCGAAGCGGACGTCCGTCTCCTCGGCCATCCGCCAGATGCCGGTGACGAAGTCCCGGGCGTACTGGCGCTGCCAGCGGAACGGCGGGTGCACGACCACCGTCGACGCGCCCAGCTTCTCGGCGGCGGCGCGGGCCCGCTGGAGCTTGACCCACGGGTCGGTCGACCAGACCCGCTGGGTGATCAGCAGACAGGGCGCGTGGACGGCGAGGATCGGCACCTGGTGGTAGTCGGAGAGGCGGCGCAGCGCCTCGATGTCCTGGCTGACCGGATCGGTCCACACCATGATCTCGACACCGTCGTAGCCGAGGCGCGCGGCGACCTCGAAGGCCGTCGCCGTCGACTCCGGATAGACCGAGGCCGTCGACAGGGCGACCTTCGCATCCGGGACGCGCACCGCTGGTTCTGCCACGGAGACAGGGTACGGGGCGGCCAGGGCGCCGTGAGGGTGGTTCCGGTCACCCTCCGACGCATGCGGTCGTCCTCGCGGACGCCCGGAGTCGTCCCCTCGGACGCATCTGGTCGTCCTCGGGGGACCGTGCTCGCCCGGGCGAGGCCGGGCAGGGCCTGCCGGACGCCGTGCGTGCGCCCGGCAGAGGCCGCTTCCTTCGGACCCGGCCGGATCCGAAGGGAACGGGGAACGGCCTACGGCAGATGGTCCAGGCGGCGCAGGATGACGCCCTCGCGCAGGGCCCAGGGGCAGATCTCCAGCCGGTCGACGCCGAAGAGGTCCATCGCGCCCTCGGCGACCAGCGCGCCGGCCAGCAGCTGGGCCGCGCGGCCCTCGGAGACGCCCGGGAGCAGGGCGCGTTCCGACGAGGACATGGCGGCGAGCCGCGGCACCCACTCCTCCAGGGACGCCCGGGACAGGATCCGCTCGACGTACAGGCCCTCGCCGGAGCCGGGAGCGCCGGCGATGCGGGCGAGCTGCTTGAAGGTCTTGGAGGTGGCCACCACGTGGTCGGGCCGGCCGAAGCGGCTGAACTCCCCGACGGTACGGGCGATCTGCGCCCGGACGTGACGGCGCAGCGCCTTCACGTCGTCGGTGGCGGGCGGGTCGCCCGGCAGCCAGCCCTTGGTGAGCCGGCCCGCGCCCAGCGGAAGGGAGACGGCGGCGTCCGGCTCCTCGTCGATGCCGAAGGCGACCTCCAGCGAGCCGCCGCCGATGTCGAGCAGGAACAGCTGGCCCGCGGACCAGCCGAACCAGCGCCGGGCGGCGAGGAAGGTGAGCCGGGCCTCCTCCTCGCCGGTGAGGACCTGGAGCGCGATGCCGGTCTCGGCGTAGACGCGGGCGAGGACCTCGTCGGCGTTGCCGGCCTCCCGCACCGCCGAGGTCGCGAACGGCAGGACCTCCTCGCAGCCCTTGTCCTCGGCGGCCGTCAGCGCCTCGCGCACGGTGCCGACGAGCCGGTCGACGCCCGCCTCGGCGATGGCCCCGCGCTCGTCGAGCAGCTCGGCCAGGCGCAGCTCCGCCTTGTGGGAGTGGGCGGGCAGCGGACGCGCGCCGGGGTGGGCGTCCACCACGAGCAGGTGCACCGTGTTCGAACCGACGTCGAGGACTCCGAGTCTCATGGACGGAAACGCTACTGCGCCCGCCCGCATACGCTTGGCGTTGTGCCAAAGACGAAAAAGGCGAAGCCGGGCAAAGGCAGTGCCGGCGAGCGCGCCAGCGAGAACACCGCCGGGGCCGTGAAGGCCGAGGACGCGGCCAGGGCCGCACGCGTCTCCCACGCCGCCAAGGCGGTGAAGGCCGTGAAGACGGGCAAGGCCGCCAAGGGCGGCGGAAAGGCGAAGGACGCCGAGCCCGACGAGAAGGGCCTGGACTTCCCGCGCGCCTGGGTCGAGTTCGCCGACCCGGACGACGAGGAGCAGGTCTACCGCTGCGACCTGACCTGGCTCACCTCCCGCTGGACCTGCATCTTCGGCAACGGCTGCCAGGGCATCCGGGAAGGCCGCGCCGACGACGGCTGCTGCACGCTCGGCGCGCACTTCTCCGACGACGACGACGAGAAGCGGGTCGCGGAGCACGTGGCGCGCCTGACGCCGGAGCTGTGGCAGTTCCACGACGTCGGCACGGAGACGGGCTGGGTGCAGGTCGACGAGGACGGCGACCGGCAGACCCGCCGCTGGCAGGGTTCCTGCATCTTCCAGAACCGCCCCGGCTTCGCGGGCGGCGCGGGCTGCTCGCTGCACATCCTGGCCGTGCAGGAGGGCCGGGAACCGCTGGAGACCAAGCCGGACGTGTGCTGGCAGCTGCCGGTGCGGCGCACCTACGACTGGATCGAGCGCCCGGACGACACCAAGGTCCTCCAGGTGTCGATCGGCGAGTACGACCGACGCGGCTGGGGCCCGGGCGGCCACGACCTGCACTGGTACTGCAGCACCGCGAGCTCGGCCCACGTGGGCAAGGATCCGGTGTACGTCTCGTACCGGCCCGAGCTGGTCGAGATGATGGGCCGGGCGGCGTACGAGGTCCTGGTCGGACTGTGCGAGGCACGGCTCGCCTCGCAGCTCCCGCTGGTGGCCCCGCACCCGGCGGACCCGGCGCCGTAGGCCGACCGGCCTCGCCGTAGGCCCGACCGGTCCTGCCGTGGGGCCCACAGGACTTGCCGTGGCTCCGACCGGCCTCGCCGTAGGCCCGACCTGTGGTCCGGCCGTGGGGCCCACAGGTCTCGCCGTGGCTCCGACCGGTCCCGCCACAAGCCCGACGGCCCCACCGGTCCCGCCACAGGCCCGACGGCCGCACCGGGTCCGTACGTCCTACGGAGCGGGCGCCGGGTCCGTGCTCGGGGCGTCGGTCGTCGCCGACTCCGTCGGCGAGGGCGTGGGTTCGGTCGTCGGTTCGCCGGTCGGCTCGGTCGTCGGGGGCTCCGTGGTGGGCTCGCCCGTCGTCGGCGGCGGCGAGGTCGGCGGCTCGCTGGTGGGCGGCGGGGTCGTCGGCCCGTCCGTGCCGCTCGGCGGCGGGGTGGTCGGGCGCGTCGTGGAGGTGGGCGGCGCGGTCGCCCCGTAGCCGTCGATGCGCACCACCGCGCCCGAGGGGTTCACGCCGACCCGGGCGCTCCAGGCGCCGGCCGGTTCGTGGGCGCGGTCCACGAAGATCCGCACGGTGACGGACTCCCCCGCGCCCAGCGTGCCGGAGGCCTGGCTCACGTACAGCCAGGGCGCGTCCGACCACAGCGACCAGGCGGCGGGCGAGCCGCCCTCGTTGGTGAGGGTGAGCAGGGTCGTCGCGCCGCTGCCGCGCGCGGACACGGTGAGCCGGGCGGGCGCGGCCTGCCCCGGCAGCGCCGGGCCCGCGGGCGCGCCGGGGCTGATCACGGCGACGGAGACGTCCGGTGAGCGGGCGCCGCCGGTGAGGCGCGGATCGGCCGTGGCGCGGGCGTTGCCCGCGTTCTCGTAGCGCTCGTAGGGGTGACCGTCGGAGCCGCCCTGCGCGTCGTCCGGCCCGTCCGCCTCGCGCGCGCTGATCCGGGCCGCGTCCTGGCCCTCGCCGTCGGCCGGGGTGCCGCGGTACGAGGCCCACAGGGCGAGGACCGGGGCGGCGACGACGGCGGCGACGACGGTCGTGGTGACCGCCCGGGCCCGCATCCGGTCGCGGCGCGCCGCGTGGTCCTTCGGGTCCATCGGGAAGCCCGTGGGCCCGAAGCGGGGCGCGCCGGCGCGGGCCCGCGGCACGTGCATCATCGCCACGTACGCGGCGGCCCGCGGCGCCTCGACGACCGGCAGCCGCCCGGCCGGTACGGCGGCGGCGCCCGGCCAGGGCCCGGCCGCACCGGCCCGTTCGGCGGCCCGGCGGCAGCGCGGGCAGTCGTCGACGTGCCGGACGAGCTCGGCGCGCAGGGCGGCGGACAGCAGCACCTGGTGGTCGCCGGTGAGCCGGGCGACGGTGGGGCAGTCGCCGGTCTCGACGACGGCGAGCGCGGCGCGGGTGCGCTCGACCTCGCAGCCGGCGGAGGCGAGGAGTTCGCGGGCGGCGACCGGGTCGAGCGAGAGCACGGCCGCGACCTCGCGCTGTCCGAGCCCGTGCCGGACGGCGAGTTCCAGGGCCTCGCGCTGTTCCGGGGTGGTGCCGGCGGCCTCGGGCCAGGCGAGCGCGGCGAGCTCGGCCCGGCGGCGCTCGGCGACCTCGGGCGGGACGCGGGCCGGCTCGGGCGCGGCGGCGGGCCGGCCGGTGTGGGCGCCGGGGCGCCGGCGGCGCTGCTCCCCGAGGCTGCGCAGACAGGCCCAGCGGGCCAGCGCGTACAGCCAGGCCCTGCGGCCGCTCTCGTCGGCCGGGCAGCGGCCGTGGTGGCGCTCGGCGATGGCGAGGACGTCGCCGAGGACGGCGGTGGCGGTGTCGTGGTCGCAGAGCACCGAGAGGCAGTAGGTGAACAGGCCGTCGAGGTACTCCTCGTAGCGCGCGGGGGGCCGCCGGCCGAGGGTGCGGGGACCGCCGGTGCTTCGCGTGGGTCGTTCCAGACTGCTGCTCGTCACCGGGCGACCGTAGGCGGGAGCGCGGGGGCACTTCTCAGCCCTTGCACTCTTTTAATCCGTACGGGTGAAGGTATCGCCCGAAGGGGGACACGGAGGGGGACACGGGAGGGGACACGGAGGGGGACACGGGAGGGGACACGGAGCGGGACACGGGGGGACACGGAGGGGGACACGGGGGGCGTGGTCCCGGCCGGGAGGGGCGGGGGAGAGACGAGATCGGAGGGCCGGGGTTCCGGGTCCCGGTCCGGTTGTCAGTGGCGGCGGCTACGGTGTCCGTCATGGCTGCTCGTACCAAATCCGCCAAGGACCGGCCGTCCTACCGCTGCACCGAGTGCGGCTGGCAGACCGCCAAGTGGCTCGGCCGCTGCCCGGAGTGCCAGGCCTGGGGGACGGTCGAGGAGTACGGCGCGCCCGCCGTGCGCACCACGGCCGCCGGCCGGGTGTCCTCGGCCGCGCTGCCGATCGGCCAGGTCGACGGCCGGCAGGCGACCGCGCGGGGCACGGGCGTCGACGAGCTCGACCGGGTGCTGGGCGGCGGTCTGGTGCCCGGCGCGGTCGTGCTGATCGCGGGCGAGCCGGGCGTCGGCAAGTCGACGCTGCTGCTCGACGTGGCCGCCAAGGCCGCGAGCGACGAGCACCGCACCCTCTATGTGACGGGCGAGGAGTCCGCGAGCCAGGTCAGGCTGCGCGCCGACCGGATCAACGCGCTCAGCGACCACCTCTACCTCGCGGCGGAGACGGACCTGTCCGCCGTCCTCGCGCACCTCGACGAGGTGAAGCCCTCGCTGCTGATCCTGGACTCGGTGCAGACCGTCGCCTCCCCGGAGATCGACGGCGCGCCCGGCGGCATGGCGCAGGTCCGCGAGGTGGCCGGGGCGCTGATCCGCGCCTCCAAGGAGCGGGGCATGTCGACGCTGCTCGTCGGCCACGTCACGAAGGACGGCGCCATCGCGGGACCCCGGCTCCTGGAGCACCTGGTCGACGTGGTGCTGCACTTCGAGGGCGACCGGCACGCGCGGCTGCGGCTGGTCCGCGGCGTGAAGAACCGGTACGGGGCGACGGACGAGGTCGGCTGCTTCGAACTGCACGACGAGGGCATCACCGGGCTCGCCGACCCGTCGGGCCTCTTCCTGACCCGGCGCGACGTGGCCGTCCCCGGCACCTGTCTGACGGTGACGCTGGAGGGCCGCAGGCCGCTGGTGGCCGAGGTGCAGGCGCTGACGGTGGACTCGCAGATCCCGTCGCCGCGCCGCACCACCTCCGGCCTGGAGACCTCCCGCGTCTCGATGATGCTGGCCGTGCTGGAGCAGCGCGGCCGGATCAGCGCGCTCGGCAAGCGGGACATCTACAGCGCGACGGTCGGCGGCGTGAAGCTCTCCGAACCGGCCGCCGACCTGGCCATCGCCCTGGCGCTGGCCTCCGCCGCCAGCGACACCCCGCTGCCGAAGAACCTGGTCGCGATCGGCGAGGTCGGCCTCGCGGGCGAGGTCCGCCGGGTGACGGGCGTCCAGCGCCGCCTCGCGGAGGCCCACCGGCTGGGCTTCACCCACGCCCTGGTCCCGACCGACCCGGGCAAGGTCCCGGCGGGCATGAAGGTCATCGAGGTCGCGGACATGGGCGACGCCCTGCGGGTCCTGCCGCGCGGACGGCGGCCGCGGGCGGAGAAGGAGACGGAGGAGCGGGTCTAGGGCCGGGTCCGCGACGCAGATCCGTGGGAAACGGCCTGGAAGCGGGTCCGGGGGCGGGCCGCGGAGGCGGCTCGCGGGGCGTGCGGGGCGCGGCCGGCCGGTGGCCGGCGACCTTGCGCCGGTGGGGGTCCGCGGCGCGGGGCCGGGGGTGGCGGGGCGGTGTCGCTAGACTTTGCCCTGGTCTCGCCCATCCGTACGAGCCGGAGGAGTCTAGTGGCAGCCAAGGACAACGAGGCACTGATGCGTGCGTCGCTCAGCGCCGTCGCCCCCGGCACCGCCCTCCGCGACGGGCTCGAACGGATCCTCCGCGGCAACACCGGCGGTCTGATCGTGCTCGGCATGGACAAGACCGTCGAGTCGATGTGCACCGGCGGTTTCGTCATCGACGTCGACTTCACCTCGACCCGGCTGCGTGAGCTGTGCAAGCTCGACGGGGCGATCGTCCTCGACAAGGACATCTCCAAGATCCTGCGGGCCGGCGTGCAGCTGGTCCCCGACGCGTCCATCCCCACCGAGGAGACCGGCACCCGGCACCGTACGGCGGACCGGGTCTCCAAGCAGTGCGGATTCCCCGTCGTGTCCGTCTCCCAGTCGATGCGCCTGATCGCCCTGTACGTGAACGGCGAGCGCCGCGTCCTGGAGGAGTCCGGGGCCATCCTGTCCCGCGCCAACCAGGCCCTCGCGACCCTGGAGCGCTACAAGCTCCGCCTCGACGAGGTGGCCGGCACGCTCTCCGCCCTGGAGATCGAGGACCTGGTGACGGTCCGGGACGTCACGGCCGTGGCCCAGCGCCTGGAGATGGTGCGCCGGATCGCCACCGAGATCGCCGAGTACGTGGTGGAGCTCGGCACCGACGGCCGTCTCCTCTCGCTCCAGCTCGACGAGCTGATCGCGGGCGTGGAGCCGGAGCGCGAGCTGGTGATCCGCGACTACGTGCCGGAGCCCACGGCCAAGCGCTCCCGTACGGTCCCGGAGGCGCTCACCGAGCTGGACGCGCTGACCCACGCCGAGCTGCTCGAACTCCCGATAGTGGCCCGTGCCCTCGGCTACACCGGCTCCCCCGAGACGCTGGACTCGGCCGTCTCCCCGCGCGGCTACCGGCTGCTCGCCAAGGTGCCGCGGCTGCCCGGCGCGATCATCGAGCGGCTCGTGGAGCACTTCGGCGGACTGCAGAAGCTGCTCGCGGCGAGCGTGGACGACCTCCAGACCGTGGACGGCGTCGGCGAGGCCCGCGCGCGCAGCGTCCGCGAGGGCCTGTCGCGCCTCGCGGAGTCGTCGATCCTGGAACGTTACGTCTGAGCCGCCCCCGGCGCGCTGCCCGGCCGGCGGCTCCGAGCCGCTCCGGGCGCGGTGCCGGCCGGCTCGGTCCTCCCGGACCGAGCGGAGCTGTCGGGCCGCTCGGAGCCTTCGGGCCGCTCGGACGTTTCGGCCGGCCGGACGTTTCGGGCCGGCCGGGCCGCTGAAGCCGCTCGGGCCGCTCGATTGCCGAGGCCGTTCGCTCCGCCGAGGCCGCTCGGGCTTCCCGCTCCGTTCAGTCCTTGTCCAGGCGGAACGCCACCGGCGACACCGTCAGGCCGGGGACCGTTGCCTCGACCAGGTAGTTGCCCGGGCCCACCTCGCCCGGCGGGACACTGGCGCACTGGGCGGTGCTGCGGTGCCGGTCCCATGCGACGGTGTGCGTGATCGTCCTGTGCGCCGGAACCTTGAGGTAGACCGGGGGCGCCACGCGCGGGCAGTCCTTCGAGGACCACAGCACGCCCTTGGTGTCACGGACCGTCAGCACCGCGCTCTTCGGACCGAGATCGACCTTGCAGTCGGCGGCGGCGGTGTTGGTGACGGTCAGCAGGAAGCGGACCTTCTCACCGGGACCGAAGGCGAGTTCGGCACTGCGGAAGGTCAACTTCAGGGAGCCCGCAAGGCAGTTGGGCAGTGGGGAATCGGCCGGAACCTGCTGTCCGGCGCCGGTGCCCGCGCCGCCGTCGCCGCCCGCGCCGTCCGTGTCGCCGTTCTTCCCGGCCGAAGTCCCGGCGGACGCACCGGAGTCCGTGCCGTCGGTGCCCGCACCCGCGTCCGTACCGCCGCCGCTTCCGTCGCCGCCCGCGGTGTCCTCGTCGCCCGACTCGTCGCGGCCGCCGGGCCGTTGGCTGAACGCCGGCCCGCTGCTGGAGGGTCCGGGAGTGATCGCGGGCGCGGGCGAGGAGCCGTTGGCGGGGTCGTTGGCCTTCCCGCCACCGTCGCCGCCGGAGGCGAGGACCCACACGGCGACCAGCGCCAGCAGGGCAACCAGGCACAGCGCCACGGCCCTCCGACGCCAGTAGATGGAGGAGGGAAGCGGCCCGACCGGATTGCGCAGAGATCCCACGCCACGAACCTTACGAGAGATCACGGCCAACTCCCGCCCCCCATGCCGCTCCAGGCACCAAGTTTTGCCGATGATCACATCCGTACCGGAACGGGAACTTTCGCTTCCGTCATCCTCCGGTCGGGCACCGATGTCGTCCTCCGGCCGGAGCGGAGCACTCCGGAGGCCGGTTACCGTCTTTGCCCATGGACAACCTGCCCACCCTCACCGAGGGCCTGTACCTCGACATCCTCGAGTTCGCCCGTTCCACTCCGCACTGGTTCCAGAGACTCGCGGAGGTCTGGACCGAGCTCGGGCTGCTGCTCTTCGGCGTGCTGTTCGTGGCCGGATGGTGGCGGATGCGCCGCGGATCGGCGGACGGCATGGCCCTCGCGCTGCTCGCGCCGCTCGCGACGGCCTTCGGTTACGTGGTGAGCGAGGGCCTGAAGTCGCTGATCGACGAGGAGCGCCCGTGCCGGGCGGTGGCCGGTGCACCCGCCTCGCTCGTCGCCTGCCCGCCGCACGGCGACTGGTCCTTCCCCAGCAACCACTCGGCGATCGCGGGCGCCGCGGCCGTCGCGCTCGCCCTGTCCTGGCGCGGCCTCGTCTGGCTGACCGCGCCGATGGCCCTCCTCATGGCCTTCTCCCGGGTCTTCGTCGGCGTCCACTACCCGCACGACGTGACGGTCGGCCTGCTGGTCGGCGGCGTGGTCGCGCTGATCGTGATGAAGTCCGCCCGGCGCCCGGTCCACAACCTGGTCGAGACGGCCCGGTCGAGCCGGAACGGCGCGGTGGTGTGGTGCGTGGGGCGCGGGATGCCCTCACACGCCTCCGCGCGCCCCGAGGGCGTGCGCCACGGCGCGCGCTGATCGTCGGCGGGGCATGCCAGGATCGGAGGTGCCATGACTTCCATCGACACCTCCTCCGGCGCCTCCGCCACCTCCTCCCCCACCGCCGCCTCAGCTTCCGCCTCCGCCCCCGCTTCCGCCTCCGGCGCGACCGGTGCGCCCATCGCCTCGGGCGCAACCCGTACGCCCATCACCTCGGGCACGACCGGTGCGCTCACCGCCTCGGGCACGACCGGTGCGCTCACCGCCTCGGGCACCTCGGCCGGGCACGCCGCGCCCGACAGCGTGTCGCCCTCCTCGCTGCACGGCCCCGTCCTCGCCTGGTTCGACCGGCACGCCCGCGACCTGCCGTGGCGACGTCCCGAAGCGGGTGCGTGGGGCGTGATGGTCAGCGAGTTCATGCTCCAGCAGACGCCGGTCGTCCGGGTGCTGCCCGTGTACGAGCAGTGGCTGGCGCGCTGGCCGCGGCCCGCCGACCTGGCCGCCGAGGCGCCGGGCGAGGCCGTACGGGCCTGGGGCCGGCTCGGCTATCCGCGCAGGGCGCTGCGGCTGCACGCCGCGGCCGTGGCGATAAAGGAGCGGCACGGCGGTGACGTGCCGAGCGACCACGGACAGCTGCTCGCGCTGCCGGGGATCGGCGAGTACACGGCCGCGGCGGTGGCCTCCTTCGCGTACGGGCAGCGGCACGCGGTGCTCGACACGAACGTGCGCAGGGTCTTCGCCCGGGCGGCGACCGGTGTGCAGTACCCGCCGAACGCCACGACGGCCGCCGAGCGCCGGCTCGCGCGGGCGCTGCTGCCGGAGGACGAGGCGACGGCGGCCCGCTGGGCCGCCGCCTCCATGGAACTGGGCGCCCTCGTGTGCACGGCGCGGAACGAGGACTGCGGGCGGTGCCCGCTGGCCGACCGGTGCGCGTGGCTGCGGGCCGGGAAGCCGGCCCACGACGGGCCGGCGCGACGCGGCCAGACCTACGCGGGCACGGACCGCCAGGTGCGGGGCAAGCTGCTCGCCGTCCTGCGGGAGGCGGTGGACCCGGTGGACCAGGCCGCCCTGGACGCGGTCTGGGACGAGCCGGTCCAACGCGCCCGGGCCCTGGACGGCCTGGTCGCCGACGGCCTGGTGGAGCCTTTGGAGGACGGCCGCTACCGCCTCCCCCTGGGCTGACCGCCAGGGCCTGGGGGCGACCGGCACCGCCGTCCCCCGAGCCGACCACCCGGGCGGGAGAACGGCCGCCACCGCCCTCCCGCGAGCCGACCACCCAGGTCGGGCGCCCTCCTCTGGCCCGACCGCGGCGCGCGCAGCTCCCGGCCCGCGCCCCGCACACCTCTCGGGCGTGCCCCGCCCGCAGCCGTAGTCCCAGAGGTCCGTTTCCTCCCCTGCCTTCGATCCGAAGGATCCGGAACCTTTGGATCCGCTGTTACACAACCGATGGACAGCCGTGCATCCGCCGACGGCTGCTCCGCACAGCCCCGTGACAAGCGCTCCGTAGCGTCGTCGACATCAAGGAAACACGGCTGGTCACGCCGGTCGGGCTGGTCAGGCTGGTCACGGGGATGGAGGCGGTTCGGGATGGCGCACGGCGAGGTGCTCGATTTCGAGGAGTACGTACGGACGCGGCAGGACGCGCTGCTGCGCAGCGCACGCCGTCTCGTGCCCGACCCGGTGGACGCCCAGGACCTGCTGCAGACCGCGCTCGTCCGCACGTACGGCCGCTGGGACGGCATCGCCGACAAGTCGCTGGCCGACGCGTACCTCCGCCGGGTCATGATCAACACCCGGACCGAGTGGTGGCGGGCCCGCAAGCTCGAGGAGGTGCCCACCGAGCAGCTGCCCGACGCCCGCGTCGAGGACGCCACCGAGCAGCACGCCGACCGGGCCCTCCTGATGGACATCCTGAAGGTGCTCGCGCCCAAGCAGCGCAGCGTCGTGGTGCTGCGCCACTGGGAGCAGATGAGCACCGAGGAGACGGCCGCCGCGCTGGGCATGTCGACCGGTACGGTGAAGAGCACGCTCCACCGCGCCCTGGCCCGACTCCGTCAGGAACTGGAGAACCGGGCCGCCGAAGGCGACTCCCGGGCCCTGGACGCCCGCGTCCTGGAGCGGGCGACGACGACCGTACGAGGCGACGAGCGGAAGCAGGAACGGTGGGCGGCCTGAGACCGGCCTGGACTGTCAGGGAACGGGCGGCGAGCATCACGGCGATGGCCGGGCTCGCCGCCGTCGGCGTGCTCGTGTCCGCGTGTTCCACCGGAGGCACCGGCTCGCGCGACGAGGGCGCCGCCCGGTCCGACGAGGTCGCCTCGACGGCACCGGCCACGCCGACGCCTTCCGCCTCGCTCGGCGAGGACGGGACGGTCACCAAGCGGGTGGACCCGATCGCGCTGATCAAGAACGATCCGAAGATCGGCGAGCGCGTGAAGGCCGATCTGAAGCCGTGCGCGGCGGACGCCTACCCGGTGGACACCTCGTACGGGAACCTGACGAACTCCACCGCGCCGGACGTCGTCGTCAACCTGATGACCTGCGGCGACGCCGTCGGCATCGGCACGTACGTGTACCGCGAGGAGAACAACCGGTACACGAACGTCTTCACGGCCGAGGACGCGGCGGTGTACGGGACGATCGACCGGGGGGACCTGATCGTCACCAAGCAGGTGTACGCGAAGGGCGACCCGGTCGCCTACCCCTCGGGCGAGGACGTGATCACCTACCGCTGGACCGGGAACAAGTTCACCCAGCACGACTGGGTGCACAACGACTACAGCAAGGTGGTCGGCGACGGGGGCATCGACGGCGCCCAGCCCGTCCCGAGCGATCCTCCCTCGAACTGAGCCGAGACCCCGTCCCCGAGAAGCTTCGCAGAGACCCCGAAGGCAGAAGGCGCACGCACCATGGCCGAGACCCATGTCCTGTTCGTCGAGGACGACGACGTCATCCGTGAGGCCACGCAGCTCGCCCTGGAGCGCGACGGCTTCACGGTGACCGCCATGCCCGACGGGCTGTCGGGCCTGGAGGCCTTCCGCGCGGACCGGCCCGACATCGCGCTCCTGGACGTCATGCTGCCCGGCATGGACGGCGTGAGCCTGTGCCGGCGCATCCGCGACGAGTCGACCGTCCCGGTGATCATGCTGTCCGCGCGGGCCGACTCCATCGACGTCGTCCTCGGCCTGGAGGCCGGTGCCGACGACTACGTCACCAAGCCCTTCGACGGCTCCGTCCTGATGGCCCGGATCCGGGCCGTACTGCGCCGCTTCGACAACGCGAGCGGCGCGGCGGGCGGGGGCGACGGCGGCGCGGAGGCCGCCTCGGGCGGGGTGCTGGCCTTCGGCGACCTGGAGGTCGACACCGAGGGCATGGAGGTCCGCAGGGCCGGGGCGCCGGTCGCGCTCACCCCGACCGAGATGCGCCTGCTGCTCGAGTTCTCGTCGGCGCCCGGCACCGTGCTGTCCCGCGACAAGCTCCTGGAGCGGGTCTGGGACTACGGCTGGGGCGGCGACACCCGGGTCGTGGACGTCCACGTGCAGCGGCTGCGCACCAAGATCGGCCAGGACCGGATCGAGACGGTCCGCGGCTTCGGCTACAAGCTCAAGGGATGAGCCTGCGCATGAGGGGCCGGCGCATGAGACCGGCGGGCGTGCGCCTCCGTACGGGGGTCCGCTGGAAGATCGCCGTCGCGATCGCGGCGGTCGGCGCGCTCATCGCGGTCACGCTCAGCCTGGTCGTGCACAACGCGGCCCGGGTCTCGATGCTGGACAACGCCCGGGACGCCCAGATGTGGCGGCTGGTCTTCGCGCAGCGCGTCTACGAGACCTCGAAGCCGAAGGAGCCGCGCTTCGGCACCAAGATCAACGACCCGGCGCTGCCGCCCCAGCTCGACCAGCTGATGCGCGACGGCCGGCGCGGCACGTACGTCCAGGAGCACGCCAGCGGTCCGCCGGACGTGTGGGCCGCCGTGCCGCTCGCCAACGGCGACGTGCTCTCGCTGCACGTGCCCTTCGCCGACCGCAGCGCCACGATCATGAAGGACCTCGACCGGGCCCTGATCATCGGCTCGGTGTCGGTGGTCTTCGGCGGCTGCGCGCTCGGCGTGCTCATCGGCGGCCAGCTGTCGCGCCGGCTGCGGAAGGCCGCGGCGGCGGCCGGCCGGGTCGCGCAGGGCAACACGGACGTCCGGGTCCGGGACGCCATCGGCGGCGTCGTACGCGACGAGACCGACGAGCTGGCGCGCGCCATCGACGCGCTGACCGACGCCCTGCACGAGCGGATCGAGGCAGAACGCCGGGTCACGGCGGACATCGCGCACGAGCTGCGCACACCCGTGACGGGACTGCTCACGGCGGCCGAACTGCTGCCGCCGGGCCGTCCGACCGAGCTGGTACGGGACCGGGCGCAGGCCATGCGGACGCTGGTGGAGGACGTCCTGGAGGTGGCCAGGCTCGACAGCGCGTCGGAGCGCGCCGAGCTCCAGGAGCTGACGCTCGGCGAGTTCGTGGAGCGCCGGGTGCGGGCACTCGACCCGGACGTGCGGGTCCACGTGGTGCACGAGTCCTGGGTCAACACCGACCCGCGCCGGCTGGAACGCATCCTGGGCAACCTGCTCGCCAACGCGGCCAAACACGGCAAGGGCCCGGTCGAGGTCACGGTCGAGGGCCGGGTGGTACGGGTCAGGGACCACGGCCCCGGCTTCCCGGAGGCCCTGCTCAAGGAGGGCCCGAGCCGCTTCCGTACGGGCAGCAGCGACCGCGCGGGCCAGGGCCACGGCCTGGGCCTGACGATCGCGACGGGCCAGGCCCGCGTCCTCGGCGCCCGCCTCACCTTCCGCAACGCGGCCCCGGAAGGCACCCCGGAGGGCGAGGGCGGCGCGATCGCCGTCCTCTGGCTCCCGGAACACGCCCCGACGACGACGGGTAGCTTTCCGGTGCTGCGGATGGCGGACTGACGTTCCCTGCCGCCCCGGCCCGCCCTGAAGGTATCCGCCCGGGTCGGCGAGCGGTGCTTGCGGCGGGTGACGCCGTGGATGTCGTGCTCACGCATGACGCGGGCGACGCACTTGCGGTTGACCTGGTGCCCCGGACGCCGAGTGCGGCGTGGATGCGCGGGACGCCATAGGTGCGGCGGGAGGCGATGCGGAGCACGGTGATCTCGTGAGCGAGCGCGTCGTCGGCCTCCTGCGGGCCCGGCGGGCGACTTCGCCCTCGCGCCAGGCACAGGAGAAGGAGCGGGTCACGTGCAGCATCCGGCACAGCAACACGATCGGGTAGTTCGCCCTCTCCGCGTGGACCAACCGGTACCACATGGTCACCGGTCACTCTCCCTCACGAAGAAGGCCGTCGCCCTTTTCAGGATCTCGATCGTCTGCCGCTCCTCGCGGTTCTCCCTGCGCAGCCGGCCCTACCACCCCAACTCCACCCGGTCCTGGAGGTGCTGCGGACGGGCCTGACGGAGGAGACGGCGGCGACGCGCCTGGGCTGTCGCCGCGGGCATACCGCCGACGGGTCGGGGAGCCGAGGGCGGCGCTGGGAACGGCGAGCCGCTTCCGCACGGGGGCGGAAGCGGCTCGAAGGGGGTGGTATGGGGGAACGGCTACGGTGAAGTTTCCCCGTGATCTCGGACACTCGTTCGTTATGCCGCGAGGGCGTGTTGGTGCCGCTGTCTGGTCTCGGCCGGGGTGAGGTAGCCGAAGATCTTGTGCTTGCGTAGGCGGCGGCGGTTGTAGAAGGTCTCGATGAAGGTGAAGACCTCGGCGCGGGCGGTGGCCCGGTCGGGCCAGGTCCGGGTTCCGATCTCTTCCTTGAGCAGGGCCCAGAAACTCTCCGCCGCGGCGTTGTCGAAACATGATCCGGTGCGTCCGCAGCTCTGTCGCAGCCCCAACTCCCGTATTCGATCTCTGAATTGCGTCGATGTGTACTCGCTGCCGCGATCGCTGTGGATCACGCATCCCGGCTCCAGGCCGCCTCGGCCGTAGGCCATGTCGAGGGCGTCGACGACGAGCTCGGCGCGGTGGTGGTCGGCCATGGCGTAGCCGACGACCTCGCGGGTGGCCAGGTCCAGCCAGCAGGCGAGGTAGAGCCAGCCCTCGGCCGTCGGCAGGTAGGTGATGTCGCCGACCAGCTTGATCCCGGGACGCGCGGCGTGGAAGTCGCGGCCGATCAGGTCCGGGGCCGGCTTCGCCTTCTTGTCCGGCCGGGTCAGTGAGCGGTGCTTGCGGCGGGTGACGCCGCGGATGTCGCGCTCGCGCATGACGCGGGCGATGCGCTTGCGGTTCACCCGCCGCCCCAGACGCCGCAGCTCGGCGTGGATGCGCGGGACGCCGTAGGTGCGACGGGAGGCGATGTGGAGCACGGTGATCTCGTGGGCGAGCGCGTCGTCGGTGGCCTGGCGCTCTCGGCGGGCGGCCTCGCCCTCGCGCCAGGCGTAGTAGGAGGAGCGGGTCACGTGCAGCACCCGGCACAACAGCACGATCGGGTAGTTCGCCTTCTCCGCATGGATCAACCGGTACAACATGGTCACCGGTCGCTCTCCTTCACGAAGAAGGCCGTCGCTTTTTTCAGGATCTCGATCGTCTGCTGCTGTTCGCGGTTCTCCCGCCGCAGCCGCTTGAGTTCCTCACGCTCCGCGCTGGTCAGCTCGCCCGGGACGCCCTCGCCCTGGTCGGCCTTGGCCCGGCGGTACCAGCCGCGCAGGGACTCGGAGCTGATGCCGAGTTCCCGGGCGACGGCGGTGACCGTCTTGCCCGAGGAGTCGACGAGCGCGATCGCGTCCCGCTTGAACTCCTCGGTGTACCGCTTCGTGTACTTGCTTCCCACCTGGTGCTACTTCCTCTGGAACCTCAGATCCCAGTCTCCAGGTGTCCACGATCAAGGGGAAGCTTCA
>NZ_SDOY01000100.1 GCF_004117935.1 Streptomyces roseicoloratus
ATCCGATTTCCTCGGTGCTTTCCGGTCCCTTTCGCTTTCGCTCCGGGCCCTTCCGGCGTTTCCGACTCTATCAGATCCTTTCGGGGTCTGATTCCCTGTCAGAGGGGGTTGCCTTCCCGGCTGTTGGGCCGTTCCGACGTCTCAAACTCTAGCGGATTTCCCCGGCGGCTCATAATCGAGCCAATCGAAATGAATTTCGGCATGCCGAAATTCGTCCCGGTAGGGAGATCGTGCGGAGTTGAGGTGCCGCTACTGCGGCGGGATGGCTGTCGAAGAACCGTTCCGGCTCCGTGACAACTCGGAGAACACTACGCATCCCCGAGGGGCGTGTCAAGGGCCCCCTGGGAGGCGCCTGCCGGTCGGCTTCAGTCCAGGTCCGTCAGGCGACCGCCGGCGTCCGGCTGGGTCAGCTCCACGCGGCGGAGCAGGCGGATCAGCATCTCGCCCAGGCTGCCGCGCTCCTCCGCGGAGAGGTCCTGGAGGAGCTCCTCCTCGAAGGCCGTCGCCATGCGCATGGCCTCCAGCCACTTCTGGCGGCCCTCGTCCGTCAGCTCGACGATCACGCGCACCCGGTTGTTCTCGTCGCGGTCGCGCGTGACCAGGCCCTCGCCGGCCATGCGGTCGATGCGGTGGGTCATGGCGGCCGGCGTGAGGCCGAGGCGCTTCGCGAGCTCGCCGGGGCCCAGGCGGTACGGGGCGCCCGAGAGGACCAGGGTCTTCAGGACCTCCCACTCGGCGTTGCTGATGCCGAGGTCGGCGACCTGGCGGCCGTACGCCACGTTCATCCGGCGGTTCAGCCGGCCCAGGGCGGAGACCACCTTCTCGACCTGGGGGTCGAGGTCGCGGAACTCGCGCTGGTAGGCGGCGATCTGCTCGTCGAGGCTCGGCTCCTGGGAGGCCTGAGGGCCGGACGGCTCGGGGGTGTCGGACATGCGGCGAGTATCCCACGCGGCTCGTTGGCGTTGAAGTCCTTCCATGTGTATCTTTAAGCATCGAACTTTAGGATCGAAGTCTTCAGGGTTCAGGGCTACAGCACTGAACCCGCGACCGAAGTGGGTGAGTGTGACCAAGGCGATGGGCGCCGCGATGCGCCGGATTCAGGCAGGCAGCGCGCTGAGCGCGTTCGGGCTCGGCTTCACGGTGCCGTACCTCTATGTGTACGTCGCTCAGGTGCGGGATCTGGGCGCCGGTACCGCGGGTGTCGTGCTGGCCGTCTTCGCCATGGCCGCACTCCTGGTCCTGCCCTTCAGCGGACGCGCCATCGACCGGCGCGGGCCGGTTCCCGTGCTGCTGGCGGCCTCGCTGCTGGCCGCGCTCGGCTCGCTCGGGATGGGCGTCGCCTCCTCCGTGCCCGCGGCGGTCGGCTCCGCGGCGCTGCTCGGTGCCGGTACGGCAGTGATGCAGCCGGCGCTCGCGACGATGATCGTCTGGTCCTCGACGCCGACGACCCGTACGCGCTCCTTCGCCTGGCAGTTCTTCCTGCAGAACCTGGGACTCGGTGTCGGCGGTCTGATCGGCGGCCAGCTGGTCGACGTGAGCCGGCCCGGCAGCTTCCTGCTGCTGTTCTCGGTCCAGTCGGCGATGTTCCTGGTCCTCGCGGGCATCGTGCTCACCGTGCGGATGCCCGGGTCCGCGGTCCTGCCGGGTGCCCGGCCGGCCGGCGGCAACGGCGGCGGCGTGCGGGCGCTGCTCCGGCACAAGGCGATGGTGCAGCTGTGCGTGCTGGGCTTCGTGCTGTTCTTCGCCTGCTACGGCCAGTTCGAGTCGGGCCTCGCCGCGTACGGAACGGAGGCCGCCGGGATCGCCCCGTCGACGCTCGGCGTCGCCCTGGCCGCGAACACCGCGGTGATCGTGGCCGCGCAGTTCCTGGTGCTGAAGTTCGTCGAGCGCCGCAAGCGGACCCGGGTCATCGCCGCGGTGGGTCTGATCTGGACCGTGGCCTGGCTGTGCGCCGGATACGCGGGCCTCGGCCACGGCAGCCAGGCGATGGCGACGGCGGCGTTCGTCTCCACGTACGCCCTGTTCGGTCTCGGCGAGGCGATGCTGTCGCCGACGGTCGCGCCGCTGGTGGCCGACCTGGCGCCGGAGTCGATGGTCGGCACGTACAACTCGGCCTTCGCCCTGGTGAAGCAGCTGGCCCTCGCGGTGGGTCCGGCGGTCGGCGGGCCGATGGGCGCCTCGCTGCACGGGCCGTACATCGTGACCTTCGTGCTGTTCTCGCTGGGCATCACGTTCCTGGCGGTCCGGCTCGGCAGGCGGCTCACGCCGGTGCAGAACCAGCCGGCGCTCGCTGTGAAGGCCTCGCGGGTGGTGGCTCAGCACCAGCCCGCGAAGGAGCCCGCCGCCGCCTGACCCCCGCCCGCTCCTCCTGCCCCCGTACGGGCCCGCTTCCCCAGCGGGCCCGTTTCGCGTCAGGCACGCGGTACGACAGGGCCGTACGAACCTGGCGCGGCTCAGTCCGGCGCGGCTCAGTCCGGCAGGGCGAACTCGCACCACACCGCTTTGCCGCCGCCGGGAGTGCGGCGGCTCCCCCAGGACGAAGCGATCGTCGCGATGATCGAGATTCCTCGGCCGGCCTCGTCCTCCGACTCGGCGCGGCGGCGGCGCGGGAGGTGGTCGTCCCCGTCCGTGACCTCGATGATCAGCCGGCGGTCGGTGCGGCGCAGCCGCAGCCGCATGGGCGGGGTGCCGTGCTGGAGGGAGTTGCCCACCAGCTCACTGGTCGCGAGGACGCCCAGGTCGCGCAGCTCGACCGGGAAGCGCCAGCTGGCGAGGACGCCGGAGGCGAAGGCACGCGCGCGTGGCGCGGCTTCGACGCCGCCGAGGAGCTCCAGGGCCGCGTTGTGGAAGAGCTCGGCGTCGGCTCCCTTGCGGGCGGGGTGCTGGACGACGAGGACGGCCACGTCGTCGTCGTGCTCGGCGGTGACGCCGAGGGAGCGGAGCAGCCGGTCGCAGACGACCTGCGGGGTCCCGGTGGCTCCGGCGAGGGCGCGCTCCAGGGCGCTGACGCCCTCGTCGATGTCCTCGCGGCGCCGCTCGACGAGGCCGTCGGTGTAGAGGACGGCGGTGGAGCCGGGCGGCAGGGCGATGCTGCCGGAGGTGTGGAGCCAGCCTCCGGTGCCGAGCGGCGGTCCTGTGGGGTCGGCGGCGCGGCGGACGGTGCCGTCCTCGTCCCGTACGAGGATCGGGAGGTGGCCCGCGGAGGCGTAGACGAGCCGGCCCTCGTTGGGGTCGTGGACCGCGTAGACGCAGGTGGCGATCTGGCTGGCGTCGATCTCGGCGGCGAGGCCGTCGAGCAGCTGGAGCACCTCGTGCGGCGGCAGGTCGAGGCGCGCGTAGGCGCGGACGGCGGTGCGCAGCTGGCCCATGACGGCTGCGGCGCGCACGCCGCGGCCCATGACGTCGCCGATGACGAGGGCGGTGCGGCCGGCGCCGAGGGTGATGACGTCGTACCAGTCTCCGCCGACGGCGGCGTCGGTGCCGCCGGGCTGGTAGGTGGCGGCGATGCGCAGGTCGTCGGGCTGCTCCAGCTCCTGCGGGAGCAGGGAGCGCTGGAGGGTGACGGCGGTCTCGCGGTGGCGGCGCTCGCTGGCGCGGAGCCGTTCGGCGGCCTCGGCGTGGTCGGTGACGTCGGCGGCGTGGACGAGGACGCCGCCGTCGGCGAGGTGCGGGCTGTCCACGGGCAGGCAGGTGACGGTGTAGGAGCCGCCGTCCTGGGTGCGGCGGGACTTCACGGTGCGTGGCTTGCCGCTGCGGAGCACCTGGTCGAGGAGCGGGAGCAGGCCGAGCTCCTCCGCCTCGGGGCAGCTGTCGGCGACGGTGGCCCCGGTGGTGCGGGGGCCGAACGCGGCGGCGTACGCGTCGTTGACGTAGGCGATGCGGTGCTCCGGGCCGTGCACGAGCGCGACCAGGCCGGGGAGGCGGCCGACGATCTCCCGCACGGTGAAGTCCTCGAGGGTGGGGCCCTCGGCGGCATCGGCGGGCGCTCCGGCCGCGTCGGCGGGCTGGTCCGGCCGGGGCCCGTACTCACCGCGGGCCGCGGGCACGGAGCCCTCGGTCCCGCGGGCCGCCGCGCGGCGCTGCGTACCGGGGAGCCGGGCGCTCCAACGGGTGAAGTTCACGGATCTGTATGCCTCGTGGTGTCGTTGCCGTGCAGAGTCACTCTGTGCAGGTGTGAGCCCACCTATGGTCACACGTCCAGTGTGGCCGGGTGCACTGACAGTGAAGTCAGCCCGCGGGCTCGCCCGGGGTTCCGTCGGGAGGGGACGGGTCCTTCGGCGCGGGTGGTGGGGCGGCGGCGAGTTCGAACTCCGCACGTGGGTGTTCGAGGGAGCCGAGGGAGACGATCTCGCGTTTGAACAGGCCGGACAGGGTCCATTCGGCCAGGACGCGGGCCTTGCGGTTGAACGTGGGGACCCGGCTGAGGTGGTAGGCGCGGTGCATGAACCAGGCCGGATAGCCCTTGAGTTTGCGGCCGTAGACGTGGGCGACGCCCTTGTGGAGGCCGAGGGACGCGACGGATCCGGCGTAGGAGTGCGCGTAGTCCTTCAGCGGCTGTCCGCGCAGGGAGGCGGCGATGTTCTCGGCGAGCACCTTGGTCTGGCGGACGGCGTGCTGGGCGTTGGGGGCGCAGGTGGTGCCGGGTTCGCCTGCGGTCACGTCGGGGACGGCGGCGGCGTCGCCGGCGGCCCAGGCGTGGTCGACCCCGTCGACGGTGAGCCGCGCGGTGCAGACGATCCGGCCGCGTTCGTCGCGGGGCAGACCGGTGGCGGCGACGAGCGGCGCGGGTCGGACGCCGGCGGTCCACACGACGGTGCGGGTGGGCAGCCGGGTGCCGTCGCTGAGCACGGCGACGCGGTTCTCGCAGGACTCGAGGCGGGTGCCGAGGCGGACGTCGATGTTCCGTCCGCGCAGCTCGCGGATGGCGTAGCGGCCCATCTCCTCGCCGACCTCGGGCAGGATCCGGTCGGTGGCCTCGACGAGGACCCAGCGCAGGTCCTCGGGCTTGAGGTTGTGGTAGTACCGCGCGGTGTAGCGGGCCATGTCCTCGAGTTCGGCGAGGGCCTCGACGCCCGCGTAGCCGCCGCCGACGAAGACGAAGGTGAGGGCGGCGTCGCGGATGGCCGGGTCGCGGGTGGAGGACGCGATGTCCATCTGCTCGATGACGTGGTTGCGCAGGCCGATGGCCTCCTCGACGGTCTTGAAGCCGATGGCGTGGTCGGCGAGGCCGGGGACCGGGAGGGTGCGGGAGACCGAGCCGGGTGCGATGACGAGCTCGTCGTAGGCGAGCCGGACGTGGCCGGTGCCCTCCTCCTCCGTGGCGAGGGTGGAGAGGGTCGCGGTCCGTTTGGCGTGGTCGAGGGAGTGGACCTCGCCGATGACGATGCGGCAGCGGTCGAGGACCCGTCGGAGCGGGACGACGACGTGGCGCGGCGAGATGGAGCCGGCCGCGGCCTCGGGCAGGAACGGCTGGTACGTCATGTACGGCTCTGGGGTGACCACCGTGATCTCGGCCGTGCGGTCGCGCAGCTCGGCCTTGAGCTGCCGCTGCAGGCGCAGCGCGGTGTACATACCGACGTAGCCGCCGCCGACGACGAGGATGCGCACAGGTTCGGTCACTGTCCCATGACGCAACGCCGTCCGGGGTTTGTCCACAGGCCCGGCAAATTGTGTGACCGGAGGGGTACGGAGGCGCGGGGTGGCGATTGGGCCCGGTGCGCGGGGAAGTCCGCAGGTCAGGGTGGGCGTGCCGGGGGCGGTACGGGGCCGGAATCGGGAGGGTCCGGGTCCTTGCTCCGATCGGGGGGCGCACCGTACGGAACTGCCCCTTCTGAATTGACCCCGACTCAACTATGTTCGTACTTCATCGGGGAGCCCGATCGTCGTGCGCGGACCGGAAGCGCGGCAGGTTCGGACCCCCGTGTCAGGGCGGGGAGTCTCCGGGGGGAGACATCATGAGCGGGGGAACGCTTATGCAGGTTCAGGATTCGTACGGCCAGATCCGCACGGCGCAGCCGGTCGCGAACGGGCGTTCCGCGCCGCTGCGCGTGGACGCGCAGCGGAACCTGGAGCATGTGCTGCGGGCGGCGCGCGAGGTGTTCGGCGAGCTCGGGTACGGGGCGCCGATGGAGGACGTGGCCCGCCGCGCCCGGGTCGGCGTCGGCACGGTCTACCGCCGCTTCCCCAGCAAGGACGTGCTGGTGCGGCGCATAGCCGAGGAGGAGACGGCGCGGCTCACGGAGCAGGCGCGCACGGCCCTCGGCCAGGAGGACGAGCCGTGGTCGGCGCTGTCCCGGTTCCTGCGCACGTCGGTCGCCTCGGGCGCCGGCCGGCTGCTGCCGCCGCAGGTGCTGCGGGTCGGTGTCGACGACGTGGTGCTGCCGTCCGGTGCGCCGGACGAGGCGGCGCGGGTGCCGCACCAGCGGGCGTCCGTCCCGGCGGGGCCCGGCGGTTCCGTGGGATTCGGGGAGCAGGACGGTCAGCGGGTGGTCGGGCCGCGCGCGGTGCCGGCGGCGGAGCAGGACGACGCGGGGGCCGCGGAGCTCCTGGAGGTCGTGGGCAGGCTGGTGGACCGGGCGCGGGAGGCGGGCGAGCTGCGCACCGACGTCACGGTGGCCGACGTGCTGCTGGTGATAGCCACGGCCGCGCCGGCGCTGCCGGACGCGGCCCAGCAGGCGGCGGCGTCGGCCCGGCTCCTGGACATCCTTCTGGAGGGGCTGCGCTCGCGGTAGTGCGCCGCTGAGGGACGCGCGGTTCTCGGTGGTCCGGCCGGAGTGGTCCGGACGGACGGCCGAGCATGACACGAACGGTTGAGCGGTTACGCCCGGAGACGGGAAGTCGCCCCGGACGAGTGGTAAGTGGACGCGAGGGTTCGGCATGCCCGCGCTCTGTGGCAGGCTTGGCCGGTGTTCGGGTCCGAGCGTGCACTACGGGGGCTTCCGCGATGAGCGGTGACAGTCGGGACGAGACGCCGGCCGCCGCCGGCACCGCGGAGTCCGGCGGCCTGCCCGCCGGACAGGTCCCGAGCCAGGGCGTGTTGGGCGTGGACCCGGCCTCGTATCCGGCTCCCGCGTCGGCTCCCGGTGACGGTGCCGCTCCCGGTGACGGTGCCGCTCCCGGTGGGGCCGACGGTGTCGAGGCCGTCGGCGGTGCCGGGCTCGCCGAGGCCGGCGTGCCGCAGCAGCGCGACGGGGGCGGGTGGGGGCCGCAGCATGCCGCGGACGCCGCCGATGCCGGTTCCGTCCTGCCGCCGCCGCTCGATCTGCCGCCGTCCGACGCCGAGCTGGTGCAGCGGATGCGGGAGGGTGACGACGGCGCGTACGAGGAGCTGTTCCGCCGGCACTCCGCCGCCGTCCGCCGCTACGCCCGCAGCTGCTGCCGGGACGCGGACACCGCCGACGACCTGACGGCCGAGGTGTTCGCCCGCACGCTGCAGGCGGTGCGGCGCGGGGCCGGGCCCGAGCAGGCCGTGCGGGCGTATCTGCTGACGTCGGTCCGTCGGGTCGCCGCGACCTGGATCAGGACGCAGAAGCGCGAGCATCTGGTCGAGGACTTCGCGGTGTTCGCCGAGGAAGCCGCCCGGGCCGCCGAGTCCTCCGACCAGAGCGCGACCTTCGGCGCCGGCCTCGACCTGGGTGCCGACGTCCTCGCCATGCACGAGGCCGAGCAGTCCCTCGCCATGCAGGCGTTCCGTTCACTGCCCGAGCGCTGGCAGGCCGTGCTGTGGCACACCACGGTCGAGGAGGAGTCCCCGAGCGAGGTCGCCCCGCTGTTCGGGCTGACCGCGAACGCGACCGCCGTGCTCGCCAGCCGTGCCCGCGAAGGCCTCAAGCAGGCCTATCTGCAGGCCCATGTGAGCCAGTCGCTCACCGCGGGCGGCGACTGCGCCCGCTATGCCGACCGGCTCGGCGCGTTCGCGCGCGGCGGGCTGCGGATGCGGGCCGAGCGGGGGCTGCGCAAGCACCTCGACGAGTGCGCCAAGTGCCGGCTCGCCGCCGGGGAACTGGCGCATGTGAACGCCGGGATCCCGGCGCTGCTGCCGGTCGCCGTCATCGGCTGGTTCGCCGCCGGGTACGCGCTCAAGGCCGCCGGCATCGCCGCAGGCGGCGTGGCCGGGGCGGGCGCGGCCGGGGCCGCGGCGGCCGCCACGGGGACGACCGGCGGCACGACCGCCGGAGCCTCGTCCGCCGCCGCTGCCGAGGGCCTCGGCATTCCCGCCAAGGCGGGCCTCGCGGCGGTCGCCGCCGTCGCCGCGACCGCAGGCCTGGTGTGGGCGCTGACCGGCTCCGAGCCCCAGCCGGTCGCCCAGCCCGCCGCCACTCCGCCGGCGGTCGCCCCCGTCGAGACGCCGCCGCCCGCACCGAAGCCGAGCCCGAAGCCCACCCCGAAGCCGACGCCTCCGCCCGTACAGGCCCCACCGCCGTCGCCGAGCCCCACGCCCACTCCCACGAGGAGCGCGGCGCCGAGCCCGAAGCCCACCCCGAAGCCGAAGGTCACTCCTCCGCCTCCCCGGCCCACCCCGCCGAAGCCGTCCCCGACGCCGACGCCCGGGCCCGCCGTCTACCAGGTCAACCGGCTGCAGTACGGCGTGTTCGGAGACGGCACCGGGCCGGAGGTGAACCTCGCGCAGAGCAGCTGGATGTGGCAGCGCTCCGGCCTGACCATGGGCGGCACCCGCTACGCCCACGGCGTGACCGTGTACGCCCCGTCCTCGCTGCTCATCGACCTCAACCGGCAGTGCACCGGATACGACGCGCTCGTCGGCGTCGACGACATCACCGTGCCGATCGGGCCGGGCGGCGTCCGCTTCTCCGTCTACGGCGACGGTGAACGGCTGTGGCGTTCACCGGTGATGCGCCGCGGCGACGCACCGGTCCCCGTCCATGTCGACCTCGGCGGCCGCCGCACGCTCCGCCTGGTGGTCGAGGAGCACACGCCGTTCGGCACGGCCGCGGTCGCCGACTGGGCGGACTCCCGGATCACCTGCTCCTGACCCGCCCCGCGGAGGGCTCGCGCGGAGATCAGCGAGACGCCCGTCTCCCCGTCGCCCGGCCACAGCAGGCCGGGGAAGCGGGCGGACGCGGGGCCCGGGTCGGTGGTGTGACCGGGGCGGGCCGTCAGGCCGGCAGGGACCGGGCCGTCGGGATCAGGGGGCCCGGGACCGCGCGGTGCCGCGGGGCGGCCGTGCCCGTCCAGCAGGAGCCGCGGCGGGCGAGGAGGCGGCGGAGCCAGAGTTCGGTGGAGACCAGGTCGGCGAGGCCGTCGAGCGGGACGCGGTCGCCGTCGGCGGCGGCGCGCAGGGCGCGGCGGACCACCCGGGCCTCGATCAGGCCCGCGTCGGCGAGCAGCGGGGCGTCGAACAGCGCCGTCAGTTCGGGCAGGGCCGTGCGCAGCCCCGCGCGCGTGGCGGCGGCCGGGACCGCCGGGTGCGGGGCGCCCCAGCCCTCCGGGAGGTCGTGGATGCCGGAGCCCGCGAGGACGGTCCGCAGGACGTTCGCGCGGGCGTCGGGCTGGACCCGCAGCGACTCGGGCAGCTCGCGGCAGGCCCGTACGACCTGGTTGTCGAGGAACGGGGCGTGCAGACGCTGGCTGCGGATCTCCGCGGCCTGCTCCAGGACCCGGTGGTCGGCTGCCGCGCGGGCGAGGGCGGCACGCGCGCGTGCCTCGCCCGGCCGCTGGACGGAGGTCGGCAGGGTCGCCGCCCGGTTCAGGCGAACCGATACTTCGGCCAGCGCCTCACCCGTCAGCCAGCGCGCCGCGGGCCCCGGCCGGGACCAGGCGAGCGCCGCGAGCGAGGCCTCCAGGGGCCCGTAGGACCCGGCGGGCGCCCGGTTGGCCTCCAGGACGCGGGTGGCGGCCGCCTCCAGACCCGTGCGGTACGGCGTACGGGCCAGCCGGCGCGCCGCCCGGTACACCTGGAGGGGCACGAGGAGGGCGCCGGCCGAGGGCCCGGTGGCCTTCGCGAGCGCGGTCACCGGGCGCACCAGGAAGCGGCGCCGGCGGTCCATCAGCAGGTCGGCGAGGCGCGCCGGATGCGCGTCGAGGACCTGGCGGGCGCCGAAGCCGGTGAAGTGGTCGGCGCTGCCGCCGGCGAGCCGTCGGCGGTGGCGCTCGGCCGCCACCAGAGACGGGCCCGGTTCGTCGGTCAGCGGCCCGTCGAGTTCCGCGTACGGCAGTGCCTCCTCGCCGGCGGCGACGACCACGTGGTGCAGCCGCGGGTTCGCGGCGATCTCACGGGCCCGGGCCAGTTCCTCCTGGCTGCCGGGACCGGTCAGGTCGTTGAAGGTGACGGCGAGGAGCCGCTCGCCGGCCCCCGTGCCGTGGCCGAGGATCGTGCCCGGCACCCCGGGCAGTCCGGCCGCGAGCAGCGCCAGGGTGCCGGATGCGCTGCCGCCCGACAGGTCCGCGCCGATCCCGGGCGCAGGGGCGGCGCCCCGGGCCGCGCGCCGGTCGGCGGGCCCCATGCCGGGCACCGGCCCCGGGTCGGGCAGCGGCACCTCGGGCGCGTGCCGGGGCGCGGTGAGCCGGGCCCGTACCGCCTCGACCAGCGCGTCCCGTACGGCCTCCACGGCCTGCCGCGGATCCGCCTCGGGCGCCGCCACGGCGAGCGAGGCGACCGCCTCGTAGCCGGCGATCTCGCGGGAGCCCTCGCGCAGGATCAGCGCGTGCCCGGGCGGCACCCGGCGCACTCCCTCGTACGGCGTGGAGTCCCGCAGCGCCTCGGGCGTCTCCGGACAGGCGAGGAGCGCCGCCAGGTGCCCGATGTCGAGCTGGGCCTCGGTGAGGTCGGCGAGCGGCAGGGCGGCGGTGCCGTAGGCCGTGCCGCCCGCCCACGGGGTGTGGAACACCGGCCGGGCGCCCGCGAGGTCACCGGTCACGGTGATGCGGCGGCCGGCCTTCACGACGGCGGTGTAGCTGCCCGGCCACGCGGTCAGATGCCGCAGTGCGCCCCCGCGCGCGGTCAGCAGGCCGCGTCGCAGTTCCTCGTCGCTCGCGGCGCAGCAGCCGAGCACGGCGAGCCGGGTCTGCGGGTCCACGTCGATCAGGCGCACCTCGTCGGGCCGCCAGTCGCCGACCGCCCACAGCGGATCGGGGTCGCCCCACAGGAGTTGCGCGCCCACCGGATGCACCGTGCGCCCTTCGGCGGGGTCGCCCACGGCGCCGGCCGAGCCGGGCGCCGCCGTGTGGGGGGCGCCGAAGCGCGCGGCGACACTGCTCCAGCCCACCAGCCACCGCATCGCCGCCTCCACAAAGGTCGAGTGGAGGACATGCTGCCATGACAACGGCGCGCGGGAGGTGTCACGGGAGGCTTCGCGACAACGCGAATGCGCCCCTGGCATGGGCCAGTCGAAAGTCCCGCCGAACCATCACGTTTCGGCCATTCTCAACTGCCCGGCGGAACGGGGTTTTCCTCGGCAGCCCGGGAGGCGTTCGCCTCCCGGAGCCGTCCGCCGCCCGCGGGGAATGGGGCGACGGTGTCCCCCAGCCCACCCTTCCGGGACATCGGTCCTCGGCCAAGTGGGCCGACCCACGCAGCACTCATGGAACCGTTCCCGCACCGCCCCGGCGAGAGCGCACGGCCGGGCGCACGGCCACACGGCCGGAGCACGGGAAGCGGACCCCGGGGGGTCACTCATTCCATCCCACAACAATCTCGCCATACGGAACACCACCCCTTAACGGTCAGGATCCGGCGAACTACGCTGTGCTTACGAATGCCGCACGCCTATGCCCGGCGTTGTGCCCGGCGTGCGGCGGCCGTCTGGGTGTCGTGTCGAGGGGTGGCGTCATGTCCAGGGAGCAACGCGGGCCGAACGAAAAGCTCGGCACGGTTCTCGCCCTCGCGGGAATCAGCAACGCCGGGCTCGCCCGGCGCGTCAACGACCTCGGTGCCCAACGGGGACTGACGCTTCGTTACGACAAGACGTCGGTGGCCCGGTGGGTGTCCAAGGGCATGGTGCCGCAGGGCGCCGCACCGCATCTGATCGCCGCCGCCATCGGCCAGAAGCTCGGCCGGCCGGTGCCGCTGCACGAGATCGGGCTCGCCGACGCCGACCCCGCGCCCGAGGTGGGTCTCGCCTTCCCGCGCGACGTGGGAGAGGCGGTCCGCGCCGCGACCGACCTCTACCGGCTCGATCTCGCCGGACGGCGGGGCGGCGGCATATGGCAGTCGCTCGCCGGCTCCTTCTCCGTCAGCGCCTACGCGACCCCGGCCTCCCGCTGGCTGATCACGCCGGCCGACCCGTCGGTGGAACGTCGGGTGCCGGGCGGGGGCGGCACGGGCACGGCGGGTCCGCCGGGCTTCACGGGGGCGGGTGCCACGGGTCCGGCAGGTCCAGCGGGTCCGGCGGGTCCGGCAGCCGCTTCGGGCCCCGGAGGTGCCGCGGGTGCCGCGGGCGTCTCGGACTCCGCAGGCCCCGCAGCTCCCGCCGGCGCCTCAGGCGCCGGAAGCGCCGTGACCGCCGTGACCGCCGTGACCGCGGCAGTCGCCGCGGGCCCCGCCGCCGAGATCGTCGAGCACGCGCGCGTGGGGCACAGCGACGTGGCCAAGCTGCGCGAGGCCGCCGAGGACGCCCGCCGCTGGGACTCCAAGTACGGCGGCGGCGACTGGCGTTCCTCCATGGTCCCCGAGTGCTTAAGGGTCGACGCCGCGCCGCTGCTGCTCGGCTCGTACTCCGACGAGGTCGGCCGCGCCCTGTTCGGCGCGACCGCCGAACTGACCCGGCTGGCCGGCTGGATGGCCTTCGATACCGGCCAGCAGGAGGCCGCCCAGCGCTACTACATCCAGGCACTGCGGCTCGCCCGCGCCGCCGCCGACGTGCCCCTGGGCGGCTACGTCCTCGCCTCCATGTCGCTCCAGGCGACCTACCGGGGCTTCGCCGACGAGGGCGTCGACCTCGCCCAGGCCGCCCTCGAACGCAACCGGGGCCTCGCCACCGCCCGCACCATGTCCTTCTTCCGGCTCGTCGAGGCCCGGGCGCACGCCAAGGCGGGCGACGGGACGGCCGCCGCCGCCGCGCTCAAGGCGGCCGAGGGCTGGCTCGAGCGCTCCCGCGAGGGCGACCCCGACCCGTCCTGGCTCGGCTTCTACTCGTACGACCGGTTCTGTGCCGACGCCGCCGAGTGCTACCGCGACCTGAAACTGCCCCGGCAGGTGCGCCGCTTCACCGAGCAGGCGCTGTCCCGGCCCACGGAGGAGTACGTCCGCTCCCACGGGCTGCGGCTCGTCGTGTCGGCCGTGGCCGAGCTGGAGTCCGGCAACCTGGACGCGGCCTGCGCCGCCGGCACGCGCGCGGTGGAGGTCGCCGGACGGATCTCCTCCGCCCGGACCACCGAGTACGTACGGGACCTGCTGCACCGCCTGGAGCCGTACGGCGACGAGCCCCGGGTCATCGAGCTGCGCGAACGGGCCCGCCCGCTGCTCGTGGCCCCGGCGTGAGACGGCTCGGTACGGCGTGACACTCGTCCCATGGTGCGGTCGGTTTAGCCGGGATGTCAGTGGGCCAGTGCACTATCAGGGGTGGGAGGTGGCGCTGGTGTCCGTGTCGGACCGCTACGACTGTGACGTGCTCGTGATCGGCGGCGGGATCGTCGGTCTGTCGACCGCGTACGCGATCACGCGCGCCGCGCCGGGCACCCGGGTCACGGTCCTGGAGAAGGAGCACGCCCCGGCGCGCCACCAGACCGGGCGGAACAGCGGAGTGATCCACAGCGGTATCTACTACCGGCCCGGCTCGCTCAAGGCCCGCTTCGCGGTCGAGGGCGCGGCCGAGATGGTCAAGTTCTGCGCCGAGTACGGCATCCCCCACGAGGTCACCGGCAAGCTGATCGTCGCCACCGGGCGCGAGGAGCTGCCCCGGCTGCACGCGCTCGTGCAGCGCGGCCGGGAGAACGGGATCCCGGTGCGCGAGCTCGGCCCGGCGCAGATCAGCGAGTACGAGCCCCGGGTGCGCGGCCTGGCCGCGATCCACGTGGGCTCGACCGGGATCGTCGACTACGGCGCGGTGGCGGCCCGGCTCGCCGACGCGTCCGGGGCGCGGATCCTGTACGGCTCCGCGGTGACGACGATCGACCGGCGGCCCTGGGGCGTCGCCGTGCGCACGGCCGCCGGGCGCGTGGTGCGCGGCCGGGTCCTGGTGAACTGCGCGGGGTTGCACTGCGACCGGGTCGCCCGGCTCGCGGGCGACGACCCGGAGATGCGGATCGTCCCGTTCCGTGGGGAGTACTACGAGCTGGCCGACCCCTCGCTGGTGCGCGGCCTGGTCTATCCGGTGCCCGACCCGGCCTTCCCGTTCCTCGGCGTCCACCTCACCCGCGGCATCGACGGCGGCGTCCACGTCGGGCCGAACGCGGTCCCGGCGCTCGCCCGCGAGGGCTACGGCTGGTCGGTCGTGCGCCCGCGCGAGCTCGCCGGCACCCTCGCCTGGCCCGGCAGCTGGGCCATCGCCCGCGCCCACTGGCGCTACGGAGCGGGCGAGCTGCACCGCTCGCTGTCGAAGCGGGCCTTCACCGAGGCCGTACGGCGCATGCTGCCGCTCGTGGAGGAGCGCGACCTGCGGCGCGCGGCTCCGGGCGTGCGGGCGCAGGCGGTGCTCAGGGACGGCACGCTGGTCGACGACTTCCTGATCCGCGAGTCGGTGCGGACGGTGCACGTCCTGAACGCGCCGTCACCGGCGGCGACGGCCTCCCTCCCGATCGGACGTGAGGTCGCGGGCCGGGCTTTGGCGCTGCTGTAGCCGTGCGGCCGGCCGAAGGCCCTCGGCCCCCGCCCGGGCGCCGCGCCCCGCCGACCGCCGTGCCCCGCGCCGTAGAATCGGGGCATTGTGTCTGAGCAGCCTGAGAACACCCCGCACCCCCTCCCCGACGGCCCCGACGGCCTCGCCGGCCCCGGCACCGACGGCCGCGGCGCCGACAGCACCGCCGGCGGCGCTGTCGCCTCGGACGACCGGCCCGTCGCGCGGCGCGGCAGCCGGATGTTCGCGCCGGGCGAGGGACCCTCGCCGGATCCGGCGGGCGCCCACTTCGAGCGGCGGATCCGCAGCTTCCAGCCGCGTCGCAGCCGCGTCACCGCCGGGCAGGCCGAGGCCATGCTGAAGCGGTGGCCCGACTGGGGCCTCGACATCGACGGCACGCGGGTGCTCGACCTGGACGAGATGTTCGGCGGGCTGCCGGTCGTCATGGAGATCGGCTTCGGCATGGGCGAGGCCACCGCGCAGATGGCCGCCGCCGACCCCGGCACCGGCATCCTCGCCGTCGACGTCCACACACCGGGCCAGGGCAATCTGCTCGGGCTGGCCGACCGCAACGGACTCACCAACGTCCGGGTCGCCAACGGCGACGCGATCATCCTGCTGCGCGAGATGCTCCCGCCGGAGTCGCTCGCCGGCTGCCGCGTCTACTTCCCTGACCCCTGGCCCAAGAAGCGCCACCACAAGCGGCGGCTGATCCAGCCCGAGTTCCTGAGCCTGCTCGCGCCCCGGCTGGAGAAGGGCGGCCTGCTGCACTGCGCCACGGACTGGGAGCCGTACGCGGAACAGATGCTGGAGGTGCTGAACGCGCACCCCGACTTCGAGAACAGTCAGGCCGACGGCGGTTACGCACCCCGGCCCGCGTTCCGGCCGCTGACCCGCTTCGAGGGCCAGGGCCTGGACAAGGGCCACGTGGTCCACGACCTTCTTTTCCACAGGCGCTGACTCCCCGGCGGGTCACCGCCGGCCCGTGGTCCGACCGGCCCCTGACGCCGACTGGTCCCTGGCGCCGACCGGCCCCGTCCTGCCCCGACAGGTCCCGTCCGGCCCCGGCTGGTCCCGTCCGGCCCCGGTTGATCCCGGCGGATTCCGGTGGGTTCCGGCGAGTTTTCCACAGGCTGTCCGGAACTCCCTCGCCGCTGTCGGTGACGGTGGTTAGGGTCGTTGCGTGTCGTCGAATCCCCTTGTCGGAGCCGAACCCTCAACCGAGCCCGGCTCCCCACCCGCACAGGCGGTCGTCCCCGCGCAGGCGGCGGACCCCGCCCAGGCGGTCGTCCCCACGGCCGGGCCGGTCGCAGGACCGGCCGCGGAACCGGCCACCGGCCCCGCCACGGAACCGGTCGCCGCCGGCCCCGTCGCGGAACCGGTCGCCGCCGGGCCCGCGCCCCTGCACGCGGCCGCTCCCGTGCCCGCGCTCGAGAGCGACCAGCCGGACTTCGGTGCCGTGCCGGAGCGGTCCAAGTGGCGTTACAAACCGCGCAAGGCGTTCTGGCGCAGCCGACTGGTCCGGGCCGGCGTCGTGATCGCCGCGCTCGCGATCTGCGCGCTCGCGATCCTGGCGATCGTGCGCAAGGAGACCGGCACCGAGGGCTTCCTCGTGGGCCTCGCCCTCGCCGTGCTGCCGGTGCCACTGCTCCTGGCCGCGTTCCGCTGGCTCGACCGGGTCGAGCCGGCTCCGTGGAAGAACCTGCTGTTCGCGCTCGCCTGGGGCGCGTTCGCCTCCACCCTGATCGCGATCTTCGCCAATTCCTTCGCCGTGAAGTGGATCAGCAGCGTCACCGCCGACCCCGGCTCCGCCGAGTCCCTCGGCGCCACCGTCGTCGCGCCCGTCGTGGAGGAGACCGCCAAGGGCGCCGCGATCCTGCTGCTCTTCCTCTTCCGCCGCGGGTCCTTCACGGGGCCGGTCGACGGTCTGGTCTACGCGGGATTCACGGCCACGGGCTTCGCCTTCACCGAGAACATCCTCTATCTGGGCCACGCCTTCGGCGAGGACCAGGAGTTCGGCGCCGAAGGCCTCGGCTCGGTCACCGTGGCCACGTTCTTCGCCCGGGTCATCATGTCCCCGTTCGCGCACCCGCTGTTCACGTCGCTCACCGGCCTCGGCCTGGGCTTCGTCGCGCTGCTGCCGGCCGGCGCCCGGTTCCGGCGCACCCGGCTGTGGCTGCTGCCGACCGCCGGCCTGCTCCTCGCCATGGGCCTGCACGCCCTGTGGAACGGCTCGGCGACCTTCCACCCGCTGGCGTTCGTCCTCGTCTACGGGATGTTCATGGTGCCGGTCTTCGGACTGCTCACCTGGCTCGCGATATGGAGCCGGCAGAAGGAGCTGCGCACGATATCCGGCGAGCTCCCGGCCTACGCGACGGCCGGCTGGCTGGCGCACGACGAACCGCTCGCGCTCTCCTCGATGCGAGCCCGCTCGATGGCCCGCGGCTATGCGGCCCGGACCTTCGGCAAGCCGGGCTCGCGGGCCGTCGGCGAGTACGAGGCGTTCGCGACGACCCTGGCGTTCCTGCGCCACCGGGCGCGGCGCGGGCAGGTCGCGCCGGACTTCGCGGCCCGCGAGCAGGAGCTGCTGCACCACCTGTGGCAGCGCCGCCGGGTGGCCTCGCCCGCGCTGACGTACGCGGCCCGGGCGACGGGCCGGGTGTGGGTGCCGCCGCAGTACCTGGACTACGGCGGCTACAACCCGTACCGCGGCTAGCGCGGCCGGCGCGTCCCGTTCGGATCCGCCCGGCCCGCCGACCCGTCGGTCCGCCGACCCGCCGACCCGTCGGTCCGCGCGGCGGATCAGGCGGTGAGTGAGGGCCGGCCGGCCGTGGGTCAGACGCTCAGGCCCTTGGAGTTCAGCCAGGCCGCCGGGTCGATGCCGCCGCCGGACGGGGTGTGCACCTCGAGGTGGAGGTGCGGGCCGGTCACGTTGCCGGTGGCGCCGACACGGCCGATGGTCTCGCCGGTGCCGACGGTCTGGCCGACGCCGACGGTCATCGACGAGAGGTGGCAGTACCAGATCTCGGTGCCGTCCTCCAGCTGCAGCACGATGCGGTAGCCGTACGCGCCGGACCAGCCGGCGGACTGCACGGTGCCGCCGTGGACGGCCTTGACCGGGGTGCCGGTGGGAGCGGCGAAGTCCAGGCCGGTGTGGTAGCCGGAGGACCACATCGAGCCGGCCTGGCCGTAGGTCGAGGTGATCGTGTACGAGGACGTCGGCAGCGCGTAGGCGGCGGCAAGCTTGGCGAGGCGTTCGGCCTCGGCCTTCGCCGCGGCCTCCTCCTCGGCCTTCCGCTTCGCCTCGGCGGCCGCCTTCTCCGCCGCCTCGGCCTTGGCCGCGGCCTCCGCCGCCGCCGTCTCGGCCGCTTCCTTCTCCGCCGCCTCCTTGGCCGCGGAGTCGGCGGCGGCCTGCTGCTGCTCGGCCTGCTGGAGGATGCGGGCGCGCAGCGCCTCGCCCGCGTCGGTCGACGTCCTGGTCTCGGCGGGCGCGTCGGTGCCGGCGCCCTCGTCCGCGGGCGTGGTGTAGGTGAGCGCGGTGAGCGGCTGGGCGTTGTTGCCGGCGGCGTCCGCGGTGCCCTTGGCGTCGACGTCCGAGCCGATCAGGTCGCCGACGCCCGGCAGTTCGGAGGCGTCGGGCAGGTCGAGGTCCGGCAGCGCTATCGAGACCGGCGGCTTCTGCTGGGCGGTGGCCAGGCCGCCCGCGCCGACGGCGGCGATCACGCCGACACCGAGCACGGTGGAGGAACGGGCGAAGTTGGAGCGCTGCTTGACGACGCGGTGGCGTCCGCCGGAGCGGTTCCGGTCCCGCAGGGAGTCCTCGGTGGGGTTCCACTCCTCCCCGTCCGCGCCCGTGGTGCCCGCCGGTCCGGGGGCGTCGAAGTAGTCGAAGGGGGCTTGCGGAGCCGGGGTGTTGGACGCCACGGAGGCGCTCTCCTTTCCTTCCTTCTCGCCTACCGGGTTAGCTGACGGGTTCGGAGCAGGAAGGTCTCCTACGGGCCGTACCGCACAGGTCGCACGAGTCGGACGAGTGCGGTGGGGGCCCGATTCACCCCAAGTGGTGGTTCCCCGGTTCCCTTGCGGGATTCGGCGCGCGCACGGTGCCGTCTCTTGCGACGGCTGTGACGACCGCGCTGCGTTATCGAACGTTAATAGACACGACCTCCCGATTCCAAGCCGTTCCCCTTGATCATTAGCTGAATTGAGGGGGCATGGTCCGATTTGACCCCCACTCAGATAAACGTCAGGAGCAAACCCGGGATCTGACGTTACGTCAATTGTTATCGGAGGGACACCCTTCGACTACGACCGGTCACGACCCGCCCGACGCCTCCGCGAGCGGCCCCGGGATCCCCGCGCACCGCCCCCGTCCGCGCCCCCGCCCGCGGGCCCATCCCCCGGCCCGTCCGGCGGCACCACCGGCATCGTCCGCCGCCGCTCCGGCTGTCCCGCCGCCGGACGGGACACCGCGAGCAGCGCCATGTCGTCGGTCGCGCCCCCGTCCGTGTGCCGGCGCACGTCCGCCACCAGCGCGTCGAGCATCTCCTCGGGCCCCGGGAAGATCCGCCCCGCGAGGCGCGCCCCCGGGTCGTAGAACACCCCCGCCGCGTCCCGCGCCTCCGACAGGCCGTCCGTGTAGAACAGCAGCGTCGCGCCCCGTGGATACGGCGTCACGTCCGCCCGGTCCGGCCACACGCCCAGGTCCCCCATGCCCAGCGGCAGCGCCGCCTCGCTCGACCGCAGCGGCTGCACACCGCCGTCCGCGTGCAGCAGCAGCGGCTCGGGGTGGCCCCGGTTGACCACCCGTACGACCCGGTCACCGCCCGGGATCTCGGCGAGCACCGCCGTCGTGAAGCCCTCGAACGCGTCCAGACCCGCGCGCCGCGCCGCCTCCCGGGCCAGTGCCCGCTCCAGCCGCGCCGCCACGCCCTCCAGTGTCGACTCCTGCTCGGCCGCCTCCCGGAACGCGCCGATGACCACCGCCACCGCCTCGACCGCGTCGAGCCCCTTGCCCCGCACGTCGCCCACCACGAGCCGCACCCCGTACGGGGTGTCCTGCACCGCGAACAGGTCGCCGCCGATGAACGCGTCCGCCTGCGCCGCCTCGTACCGCGCCGCCACCTGCAGCCCGCCGATCCGCTCGGGAGGCGTGGGCAGCACCGCCTTCTGCGCCGTCTCGGCGATCACCCGCGCGGACGCGAGCCGCTCCCCGCTGCGCCGCGCCACCCGGTTGATCAGCACGGCGAACGCCGAGACGGTGACGACGGTCAGCGCCTCCGTGAGAGCCGGGATCCCGTCGGCGGTCCCGTTGTAGAGCTGCATGCCGACGCTCGCGAGGACCGCGGCGAGCCCCGTGAGCAGCGTCGTCAGCGTGGAGAAGAACGGTGCCGCGATCAGCGGCGCCGCCGCGTACATCGGGGCCGCCGTGTAGGCGGGCGGCGTGGCCAGGTCGTACGCCACGCCGCCGGCGATCAGCAGCGGGGGCAGGGCCCGCAGGAAACGCCGGGCCCCGCGGTACTGTCCCGCACCGCCGGCACCGCCGGCCGCCGCTCCTCGCCGCACCTGTGCTCTCCTGCCCGGTCGGTAGGCCGGTCGGCCGTCCGTCCGCCCGCGTGCCCGTACGGCCGTGCGTACGGTCCGTCCGTCCGTACGTCCAGGGCGGTGGACCGCACCGCGCCCACCCCAGGGTGCCGCCGGCCCGTACCCCTCGGCGACTCCTCCTCGGCCGGTTGGCGTACGGGGAGCTGGCCCGTCGACGTACGGGAGGGCGGGTCGCCGTCCGGGCGCTACAGGTTCCGCTCGGCGAAGACGGCCATGGCGTCCCGGACGAGGACGGCCGTGCCGGCGCCGTGTCTGTCGTAGTTCTTCGTGAAGCGCGGGTCGTCGACGTACATCCGCCCGAGCCCGACGAAGTACTCCCTGCCGGGCGTCGTCGTGATCGACAGCCACTCGTAGTGGCGCCGCGTGATCGCCTGCACCTCGTCGCTGTCGGGCGCGAGCCCGCGCGCGGCGGCCGCGCCGTAGTCGCGGGCGATGGCGGCCTGCTGTTCCAGGAACGCCTTCTTCTCCGCGTCGCCGAGCGACCGCCACCAGCGGTCGCCCTTCTCGTACGCCTCGCGGCCCCAGCGCTCGGTCACCTCGGCCTCGTACCTCGTGTGGTCGAAGCCGTCGAAGACTTCCTCGGCCATGAGCTGTTCTCCTCTCTCGGTCTTGTGGAGGGTGGTGCGCACGGCCTCGATCTGCCGCCCGATGCGCTCGCGCTCCTGTTCCAGGAGGGCCAGATGCGTGCGCAGGGCGGCCGAGGGGTCCCGCTGGCCTTCGAGGACCTCGGCGATGGCGGCGAGCGAGAGCCCCAGCTCGCGCAGCAGCAGGATCCGCTGCAGCCGCACGAGCGCCGCCTGGTCGTAGTACCGGTAACCGTTCGCGCCGACCCGGCTCGGCTCCAGCAGCCCCAGCTCGCCGTAGTGGCGCAGCGTGCGGCTGGTGGTGCCGGCCTTCCTGGCGATCTCCTGGATCGACCACTCCATGCCGAGAACGGTAGAACTTGACGTTACGTAAAGGTCAAGCGGGAGGAACCCGGCACGAAGCGGTGGCCGAACGTCCACGAGGAGGTGGTCTCCGGCATCGCCGGGAACGCCGGGAACGCCGGGAACGCCGGAGACGACGAAGGCCCGGATCGTCGAAACGATCCGGGCCTTCGTGCTACTGAGTAGCGGGGACAGGATTTGAACCTGCGACCTCTGGGTTATGAGCCCAGCGAGCTACCGAGCTGCTCCACCCCGCGTCGGTGAACACCACCTTACGGCATGAATGCCCAGGTCACGAAATCCATTACCGGCAGGGCCCCCGGCGGACACTCCAGCCCGCCCTCCGCCTCGCCTCCCGCCTCGCCACCCGCCCTGCCTTCCGGCACGGTCTTCCCTCGCTCAGCAGCCGCAGTCCTCGTCGTCGACGGGCGCCGTGAGCGGGTCCGCCTCCTTCCGGGCGGGCCCTTCCCAGGTCTCGTACGCGAAGCCCTCGCGCACCCAGTACTCGAAGCCGCCCAGCATCTCCTTCACCTGGAAGCCCAGCTCGGCGAGGGCCAGCGCGGCGCGCGTGGCGCCGTTGCAGCCGGGGCCCCAGCAGTACGTGACGACCGGGACGCTCTTGTCGAGGAGCTGCTCGGCCTGCTCGGGGACGAGTGCGGTCGGCAGGTGTACGGCGCCGGGGACGTGCCCCTGGTCCCAGGAGGCGGTCGACCGGGAGTCGATCACGACGAAGCCGGGGTCGCCGCCGGTGGCCCGCGCGTCGGCCAGGGCGGAGGCCACGTCGGAGACGTCGGCGTGGAAGGCGAGGCTGGCGGAGAAGTAGGCCGCGGCGGCAGCCGGGGAGGCGGGAGGCGTCCGGAGAACGGCGTTGACGGGGTTGGCGGCGGTGGCGGGGGCGGCCGGGATTGCGGGGTTGACCTGCTGCGTTGTCGTCGTCATGGTGATCAATCTAGGGACGGCGTTCACCGCGCTGAAGTGGTGATCCACGGCTTGTCGGGGGTACGGCCGGGGATTCCCGCGCGTGGGGCGTCGTACGGCGGGGATCTCACACACCGGGACGGGACGCTCACGTTCCCGCGCGACGGGACGCTCACGTTCCGGCGCGACGGGACGCGTCACCTTTCCGCTCCCCCATCCGTCAAAGCGGTGACGGCGACGCGGGCGCGAAGGGATGAGAAGGAACGATGGACAAGGAACTCCTGGCGGAACGTTTCCAGGCCGACCGAGGCCACCTGCGGGCGGTCGCGTACCGGATGCTCGGCTCGCTGAGCGAGGCGGAGGACGCCGTCCAGGAGACCTGGATCAAGCTGAACCGCTCCGACGTCGGTGACGTGCGCAACCTCAGCGGCTGGCTGACGACCGTCGTGGGCCGGGTCTGCCTCGACATGCTGCGCTCGCGCGCCTCCCGGCGCGAGGACCCGCTGGAGTACGCCCTGCCCGACCCGGTCGTACGGGAGGAGGGCGCTGCCGACCCCGAACAGGAGGCCCTGCTCGCGGACTCCGTGGGCCTGGCCCTGCTCGTCGTCCTGGAGACCCTGAGCCCGGCGGAGCGGCTCGCCTTCGTGCTCCACGACATGTTCTCGGTGTCCTTCGACGAGATCGCGCCGATCGTCGACCGCACGCCCGCCGCCACCCGTCAGCTCGCCAGCCGGGCCCGCCGGCGCGTCCAGGGCGCGGCCCCGGCACCGGCGCCGGACGCGGCCCGGCAGCGCCAGGTCGTCGACGCGTTCCTCGCCGCCTCCCAGGCCGGCGACTTCGAGGGCCTGCTCGCCGTCCTGGACCCCGACGTGCTGCTCCGCGTCGACGGCGGCGACCTCGCCGCGGCCGCCTCCAAGCTGGTCCGCGGCGCCGAGGCGGTCACCGCCCAGGCCCTCACCTTCGCGAAGTTCCGCCACGACTCCCGCAACGTCACCGTCAACGGCGCCGCGGGCCTCGTCTCCCTCGTGAACGGCACCCCGGTGGGCCTGATGGCCTTCACGATCACCGACACCCGCATCGTCCGCATCGTCCGCATCGACATCGTGGCGGACCCGGAGCGACTGGCGGCACTGGGAGTGCGCTGACGCCCGCTCAGGAAGGCGCGCGGGCCGTGTCGCACGGGCACGGGTGGCCACCCGCCAGAGCCTCTCGCACCCGGCCCCGCCCGCGCCGTCCGCTCATGCCGAAGCCCCCGGCCTCGGACGAGGCGGGGGCTTCTCGGTAGGCCGTGTGGGACTCGAACCCACAACCAACGGATTAAAAGTCCGCTGCTCTGCCAATTGAGCTAACGGCCCGTGGCACAAGCACACCCGTGCAGCATAGCCCGAGAGCTCTGTGAAACCGATCGGGTATCGGCCCCGGCACACCTTGGGCGTGCCGGGGCCGGGCGCAGGGCGGTCGTACAGCGGAACGCCCGCATCCCCCGTGCAGGGGATGCGGGCGTCACTGTGGCGGACCGGGGTCAGCCGATGCGGTGTCAGCCGTTGCGCTTCCAGCGCGGCTTGTCGTCGCGGCGGAAGCCGCCGCCGGACGGGCGGTGGTCGTCACGGCGGAAGCCGCCGCCCGAGGGGCGGTGGTCGTCGCGGCGGAAGCCACCCGACGGGCGGTCGTCGCGACGGTCGCGGTTGAAGGGACGGTCGCTGCCACGGTGGCCGCCGGAGGGGCGGTCGTCGCGGCGGAAGCCGCCACGGTCGTCACGGCGCTCGTCACGGCGGAACGACGGACGGTCGTTGTCGCGGCGGAAGCCGCCACGGTCACCGCCGCGGTCGCCGCCGCGGTCGTCACGGCGCTCGAAGCCGCCACGGTCGTCACGACGGTCGCGGTTGAACGGACGGTCGTTGTCACGGCGGTCGTCGCGGCGGAAGCCACCACGGTCACCGCCACGGTCGCCGCCGCGGTCGTCACGGCGCTCGAAGCCGCCACGGTCGTCACGACGGTCGCGGTTGAACGGACGGTCGTTGTCACGGCGGTCGTCGCGGCGGAAGCCACCACGGTCGCCACCACGGTCACCGCGGTCGTCACGGCGGTCGTCGCGACGGAACGACGGACGGTCGTTGTCACGGCGGAAGCCACCACGGTCACCACCACGGTCACCACCGCGGTCGTCGCGGCGGTCGCGGTTGAACGGACGGTCGTCGCGGCGGTCCTCGCGGCGCTCGGCCGCGCGGCGCTCCTCACGGGCCCGCTCCGCCTCGGCGGCGGCAGCGGCGGCGGCGAGCTCGGCCTCGGCGGCCTCGGTCACCTCGGCGACGGCGGCCTCCGGGTCCTCACCGCGCTCGCGGGCGGCGCGGGCCACCAGGCGGTCGGCCTCCTCGCGCAGCTCGACGGCACGACGCTGCAGGCGCTCCAGCTGCTTGGTCAGGTCGGCGACCTCGCGCTCGGCCTGCTTGGCGGCGTTGTTCGCGGAGTCGGCCTGGACCTCGGTCAGCGAACGGGCGCCGGTGATCTCGGCGACCTCGGGGTCGAACGCGCCCGCACCGCCGACGATATGGCGCGAGGCGTCCACGCCCGCGTCCTCCATCAGGCGGAAGATCTGGCGGCGCTGGTGCGGCAGGGCCAGGGAGACCACGACACCGGAGCGGCCGGCACGGGCGGTACGGCCCGAGCGGTGCAGGTAGTCCTTGTGGTCACCGGCCGGGTCCACGTTGAGGACCAGGTCGATGCCGTCGACGTGGATGCCGCGGGCGGCGACGTCGGTGGCGACGAGGACGTTGACGTAACCGTCCTTGAAGTCGGCCAGGGTGCGCGTACGGGCGCCCTGGGTCATGCCGCCGTGCAGCGCGTCGGCCTTCACGCCGGCGTCGCGCAGCTGCTCGGCGACGCGGTCCGCGCCCAGCTGGGTGCGGACGAAGATGATCGTGCGGCCCTTGCGGGCGGCGATCGCGGCGGTGACCGGGGCCTTGTCCTTCGGCTTCACGACCAGGACGTGGTGGGTCATCGTCGTGACGGCGCCGGCGGACGGGTCGACCTCGTGCGTGATCGGGTTCACCAGGTAGCGCTTGACCAGGGTGTCGATCTCGTTCTCGAGGGTGGCCGAGAACAGCAGGCGCTGACCGCCCGTCGGGACCTGGTCGAGGAGCTCGGTGACCTCGGGCAGGAAGCCCAGGTCGGCCATCTGGTCGGCCTCGTCGAGGACGGCGACCTGGACCTGCTCCAGGGAGCAGGCGCCGCGGTTGATGACGTCGCGCAGTCGGCCCGGGGTGGCGACGAGGATGTCGACGCCGCGCTCCAGGGCGTAGATCTGGTTGCCCATCGACGTACCGCCGCACACGACCTTCATGCGGAGGCCGAGCACGTCGCCGTACGGCTGGAGGGCGTCCGCGACCTGCATCGCGAGCTCACGGGTCGGGGTGAGGATGACGCCGCGGGGCTTCTTCTTCTCGGTCTCGCCGCCGGCCAGGGTGGCGAGCAGCGGGAGGCCGAAGGAGAGGGTCTTGCCGGAGCCGGTACGGCCACGGCCGAGGATGTCCTTGCCGGCCAGGGCGTCCGGGATGGTCGCGGCCTGGATCGGGAAGGGCGTGGTCACGCCGTTCTGGGCGAGCTTGCGCACGATGCCCTCGGGGAGACCCAGGTCACCGAAGGTGAGCTCGGGGGTCTCGGGGGCCTCGTCGGCGGACGTCTCGTCGGAGGACGCGCCGTCGGCCTCGAAGGGCTCGACGCTGGTCGTCATGACGTCGGCCTCGACGACCTCGACGACGTCGAGGATCTCGTCGTTCTCGGGCAGGACGGCGTGATCAGAACTGAAAATGGACATGCGAAATGCGAAACCTTCCGGAGTCTCGGCACGCGCCCGTCAACTCCGTGTTTCGCACTACGACCGCCTCAATGCGGTCAGCCACGGCAAGGGAGAGTACGCGCCAGTCACGGCGCTCTTCGGTCTTGGCGCCGGGCAAATGGGATCAAACGATCTACCACCATACGCACTCTCCCCCACCCAAGGCAAACCGCGCTGCGTCACACCGGCCCTGCCTGCGGCGATGCGTCCGGCTCGGCCGGCCCGCCGCGCCGCTCGGCGGCCCGCATGGCCCCCATGTGGGTGTCCGCGCCGGGCGTCGTCGTCGGCGTTTCGGTGACCGTCGGTTCGACCGTCGGCTCCTGCGACGGGCTCGGCTCCTGGCTCGGCTCGGGCGTCGGGTCCACCGGTGGCGTGGTCTCGCCACCGCCCGGCGCACCGGAACCGCCACCCGCGCCACCCCCGTCGGCCGGCTCGCCGCCCGGCGGCTGCTGCGGCTTCGGCGAGCTGCCCGGGCCCACCGGGCCGACCGCCTCGGACGGCTCGGCCGAGGCCGTCGGCGAGTCGCTCGGCACGGGCGTCTCCGTGCCCTCGCCGTCCGGGTCGGGCCCGCTGCGGCCCGTACGGTCGTAGCCGCTCCCCGCGTGCCCGCCGGTCACCCCGGCGTCGTCGACGGCACCGGCCGCCGCGCCGCGCTCGCCGGCCGAGGTGCTGGGTGCCGGCTTCGCCCCGTCGTCGCTCACACTCATACAGCCGCTCAGGCCCGCGCAGGCGGCGACCGCCAACGCGGTGGCGGCCCATCTCACGGGGTTGGGCAAATGGCGCACGGAGGCACCTCCAGGACACGACGACAGGCAGGAAGGGAAACGGACGCGGTTCGAACGCGTTGCCCTGCCCAACTCCCTTGGCACCACAAGGGACACGCCCGGGAACCGGGGAGACCGCCCGGGATGCCTGCCAGGGGGAGCCGGGATGCCCGCCAGGGGGCCCGGGAGGCCTGCCAAGGGAGCCGGATGTCCTGCGGCTCAGTGCGGCTCAGTGCGGCTCAGCAGCTCCGCCTCCGCCTTTGTCTCCGCCTCCGCCTCCGCCTCCGCTCGACGGCGCCCCAGCCCGGCTGCCTCCGTGCGCGTTGCGCCCAGCGGCTCAGCCGTACCCGAGGGCGTGCAGCCGTTCGTCGTCGATGCCGAAGTGGTGGGCGATCTCATGCACCACGGTGATCTCGGTCTCCGCGACCACGTCCTCGCGCGACTCGCACATCCGCAGCGTCGGCCCCCGGTAGATGGTGACCCGGTCCGGGAGCACCCCGGCGTACCACTCGCCCCGGTCGGTCAGCGGCGTCCCCTCGTAGAGCCCGAGCAGCTCGGGATCGTCGGCGGCCGGCTCGTCCTCGACGAACACGGCGACGTTGTCCATCAGCCGGGTGAGTTCCGGCGGGATGCGGTCCAGGGCTTCGGCGACGAGTTCCTCGAACTCCTCGCGCGTCATCTCCAGCACGCGCCCATTCTCCCTCCCGGGGAAACCGTTTTGGCGATACCGCCCGCCATCCCATATGCTTCTCACGTCCCCGACGCGCTGAGAAGCGCCCAGGTGGGCCCTTAGCCCTCATCGTCTAGTGGCCCAGGACGCCGCCCTTTCAAGGCGGTAGCACGGGTTCGAATCCCGTTGGGGGCACGCACAACCGTGTGCGAGACTTGTTCTCGCACGCTGCAAGGTCCTGTGGAGCAGTTGGTTAGCTCGCCACCCTGTCAAGGTGGAGGTCGCGGGTTCAAGTCCCGTCAGGATCGCTGGAGCTGGAAACAGCTTCGTGGCTGGGTAGCTCAGTTGGTACGAGCGATCGCCTGAAAAGCGATAGGTCGCCGGTTCGACCCCGGCCCCAGCCACAGAGTGAAGGCCCCGTTCGAGAGAATGGGGCCTTCTTCGTTTCTCCGTGCGGTCCGCACGCCCTCCCGCGCGGTCCGCACGCCTCCACGCCTCCACGCCTCCACGCCCCCGGACCCTTCCCGCCCGGACCCGTCCCGCCCGGACCTCACGCCGCTGGGTCCCGGACCCCACCCGTAGGGGAGGTCCGGGGCGACATCACTCCGCGGTCCGGTCCTCCCGGTCTCCCTTACGGGCCCGCAGCGCGAGCACCAGCGCCACCACGGCCACCACCGCGACGAGCAGGGCCCAGTCCGGGACCGCGCGGCCCCATGCGGCCACCCGCTCCTCCACCGCGAAGGAGTCGTCGACGGACAGCAGGCCCGGCAGCGCGGTCGTCCCGTCGAAGACCAGGAACAGCGTGCCGAGGACGACGAAGAAGAGGCCCGAGAGCAGCGAGGTCGAGTGGGCCTCGAAGCGGCCGACGCGGACCGGGCGGCCGCGCAGCCAGCGCCTGCGCCCCAGCTCGTACCGCTCCCAGAGCAGCGCGAGCACGAACAGCGGCACCGCCATGCCCAGCGCGTACACCGCGAGGAGCAGGCCGCCGTAGGCCGGGCTGCCGCTGAGCGCGGCCACCGTCAGGACGCTGCCCAGGATGGGGCCCGCGCAGAAGCCGGCCAGGCCGTAGACCAGGCCGAGGGCGTAGACGGAGAGCGCGGTCGTGGGCCGGATCCGGCCGCTCGCCTCGCTCATCCGGCGGGAGGCGAAGCCCAGGCCGAGGATCTGCAGCACGCCCAGGGCCACGATCGTCCAGCCGCCGAGGGCGACCAGCAGGTCCCGGTGGCCGTAGAAGAGCCGCCCGGCGAAGGAGCCGGCCGCGCCCAGCGGGACGAGGGTGGTGGCCAGGCCCGCGTAGAAGATCCCGGTCCTGGCCACGAGCTTCGCCCGGGTCTCCATCGAGTACGCGAAGAAGGCGGGCAGCAGCAGGGCGCTGCACGGGCTGAGGAGGGCGAGCAGCCCGCCGAGGAAGGCCGCGAAGTAGCCGATGCCCGAGGTCACTGCCCGGCCCCGCCGGCCGCCGGCGCCTTCCCCGACTCCGCCCCCGACCCCGACCCCGACCCCGAGTCCGACGCCCCTGACGTCGCCGCTTGCCCCGACGTCGCCGGCTTCCCCGACGTCGCCGCCCCGCCGGTCGTCGCCGGCTTCCGTGACTTCGCCGCCTTCGCCGCCGCCTCGATGGCCTCCGTGAACGTCTCCATCGGCTGGGCTCCGGCGATCGGGCGACCGTTGACCAGGAAGGACGGCGTGGACGTCGCGCCGAGCGAGTAGCCCTGCTCCTGGTCCTTGCTCACCGCCTCGCGGGCCGCCGCACTGTCCGCGTCCCGCGTGAAGCGCGCGAGGTCGGCGACGCCCGCCTCCTTCGCGAGGGCCGTCAGGCGCTCCTCGCCGAAGCCCTTCTCCTTCGCGCCCGGTGCGTACGCGGCCTTGTGGAACTCCCAGAAGCGGCCCTGCTGCCCGGCCGCCCACGAGGCCCGGGCCGCCGCCTCCGACTCCTCGCCGAAGATCGGGAAGTTGCGCCACTCGATGCGCAGGGTGCCGGCGTCCACGTACTTCTTCACCAGCTCGGGCTCGGTGTCCCGCGCGAACTTCCCGCAGAAGCCGCACTTGAAGTCGGCGTACTCGATCAGGACGACGGGCGCGTCGGCCCGGCCCAGGGCCAGTCCGTCGGAGGCGTCGCGGCGGGCGTAGGCCTCCAGCTCGGGGTAGACGCCGGCGGCCGGGTCGGCGGTGACCTCCGCCACGGAGGTACCGGCGCCCCCGGACGGCGAGGACGGCTTGGTGGTCGCGTACGAGACGACACCGAGCAGCGTGGCGGCCAGGGCCACGCCGGCGACGATGACGACGGGCTTGGACCGGGAGGCGGCGCCACCCTTGGACGCGGACGTGGACTTCGTCGCGGAGACCGACGCGGGCCTGGGCTTCGCCGCGGAGACCGACGCGGGCCTGGGCTTCGCCGCGGAGACCGACGCGGGCTTGGACCTGGGCTTGGGCATGCTGAAGCGCTCCTGAGGACGGAGAGGGAAGGGAAAGAAGGATGGGGAAGGGAGGAAAGGGAACAGCCAAAGGAGGGAGGGGGCGGGTACGCGTGCCCCTCCAGGCCCCGAGGCCCCCGAGGCCCTCCAGACCCCCTAGACCCTCAGGACCGACAGCTCCACGTGCGTCGGCGGTACCAGCTCCGGCGGCTCCGGGCCCGGCACCGTGGCCGCCTCGTCCTGGTCCGCGCCCCAGCCGCCGCACGGCGTGCGCTCCCCCGCCGGCGCGGGCAGCAGCTCGCCGAGGGCGTGCGAGCGCGGCGGTACGGCGGGGGTCGCGGCCCCCTGGTCGCCGCCGTGGTCCTGCCCGCAGCCCGGGCCTGCCGGGCCCGAGACGGCGGCTACGGCGGCCTCTCCCGGCGCCGCGGCCACGGCGACCTCCCGCGGCTGCCCCGCCGGAGCGGCGGCGGCGCCGGCTCCCGCCCCGCAGAACAGCAGCAGTCCCACCACCAGACCCACCAGCGCGGCGACGGCAGCGGCCGGCGTCGCACGCGGGCTGCCGGTGCCGGAGGTCATGGAGAAACCTTTCAGGGGGTGGAAACGGGGCGGAGTCGGACGGTGTCAGGCGTTGTGCCCGAAATACTACGCAGCGACACCGCGCCCGCCCTCGAGCCGCTCGTAAATGGGTTCGCCGCTTCTCGGCCGCAGGTGCGATCCTGGATCCCGTATGTCTACTTCCTTCGCCGCCCTCCAGTCCGTCCTGGCCGAGGTCTCGCTGCGGGACTCCCACCGGCTCGGCCGCCGTCTCGAAGGCGCCCGCCGCATCCGCAAGCCCGAAGCCCGCCAGGCCGTCCTGGACGAGATCGCCGCCGAGGCCGGCAAGGCCAAGGACCGGGTCGACGCGCGCGCCGCGCGGGTGCCCGCCGTCTCGTACCCCGAACAGCTGCCCGTCTCCCAGAAGAAGGACGAGATCGCCGAGGCGATACGCGACCACCAGGTCGTGATCGTCGCCGGTGAGACCGGTTCCGGAAAGACCACGCAGATCCCGAAGATCTGCCTGGAGCTCGGCCGGGGCGTCCGGGGCATGATCGGGCACACCCAGCCGCGCCGGATCGCCGCCCGTACGGTCGCCGAGCGCGTCGCCGAGGAGCTGAGAACGCCGCTCGGCGAGGCGGTCGGCTGGAAGGTCCGGTTCACCGACCAGGTGAACCAGGACGAGACCTTCGTCAAGCTGATGACGGACGGCATCCTGCTCGCCGAGATCCAGACGGACCGCGAGCTGCGCGCGTACGACACGATCATCATCGACGAGGCCCACGAGCGGTCCCTCAACATCGACTTCCTGCTCGGCTATCTGGCCCAGCTGCTGCCGAAGCGCCCCGACCTCAAGGTCGTGATCACCTCCGCGACCATCGATCCGGAGCGCTTCTCCCGTCACTTCGGCGACGCGCCGATCGTCGAGGTCAGCGGACGGACGTATCCGGTCGAGGTGCGCTACCGGCCCCTCCTGGAGGAGGACTCCGACGAGGCCGACCGCGACCAGATCACCGCGATCTGCGACGCCGTCGACGAGCTCCGCAAGGAAGGACCGGGCGACGTCCTGGTCTTCCTCTCCGGCGAGCGGGAGATCCGCGACACGGCGGACGCGCTCGGCAAGAGGAGGCTCCCCGACACCGAGATCCTCCCCCTCTACGCGCGGCTCTCGCACGCCGAGCAGCACCGGGTCTTCCAGGCCCACGCCGGCCGCCGGATCGTCCTCGCGACGAACGTCGCCGAGACCTCCCTCACCGTCCCCGGCATCAAGTACGTGATCGATCCGGGCACCGCCCGCATCTCGCGCTACTCGCACCGCACCAAGGTGCAGCGGCTGCCGATCGAGCCGATCAGCCAGGCCAGCGCCAACCAGCGCAAGGGCCGCTGCGGCCGTACCTCGGACGGCATCTGCATCCGGCTGTACTCGGAGGACGACTTCCTCACCCGCCCCGAGTTCACGGACGCGGAGATCCTCCGCACCAACCTCGCCTCCGTCATCCTCCAGATGACCGCGGCAGGTCTCGGCGACATCGAGAAGTTCCCGTTCATCGACCCGCCGGACCACCGCAACATCCGGGACGGCGAGCAGCTCCTCCAGGAGCTGGGCGCGCTCGACCCGACGCAGAAGGACCCGAAGAAGCGGCTGACGGAGCAGGGCCGGAAGCTGTCCCAGCTGCCCGTCGACCCGCGGCTCGCCCGCATGGTCCTGGAGGCCGACAGGAACGGCTGCGTACGGGAGGTCATGGTCATCGCCGCGGCGCTGTCCATCCAGGACCCGCGCGAGCGGCCGGCCGAGAAGCAGGCGCAGGCCGACCAGCTGCACGCCCGCTTCAAGGACGAGACCAGCGACTTCCTCGCCTTCCTCAACCTCTGGCGCTACGTCCGCGAGCAGCAGAAGGAGCGCGGATCGTCGTCGTTCCGCCGGATGTGCAAGCAGGAGTACCTGAACTTCCTGCGCATCCGCGAGTGGCAGGACATCTACGCGCAGCTGCGCGCGGTCGCCAAGCAGATGGGGCTCCACCTCGAGGAGCCCTCGGCGGACGCTGCCGCCCCCGAGCAGTCCGTGCACGTCTCCCTGCTCGCCGGCCTGCTTTCCCACATCGGCCTCAAGGACGTGAAGGAGTCCAAGGAGGGCCGGGACCAGAAGCGGGAGGGCAGCCGGAACGAGTACCTCGGCGCCCGCAACGCCAAGTTCGCGATCTTCCCGGGCTCCGCGCTCTTCAAGAAGCCGCCGCGCATGGTGATGTCCGCCGAGCTGGTGGAGACCTCGCGGCTGTGGGCCCGGGTGAACGCGCGGATCGAGCCCGAGTGGATCGAGCCGCTGGCCCAGCACCTGGTGAAGAAGACGTACAGCGAGCCGCACTGGGAGAAGGACCAGGCGGCCGTGATGGCGTACGAGAAGGTGACGCTGTACGGCGTGCCGATCGTCGCCGACCGCAAGGTGAACTACGGCCGGGTCGACCCCGAGGTCTCCCGCGAGCTGTTCATCCGCAACGCGCTCGTCGAGGGCGACTGGCGCACCCACCACAAGTTCTTCGCCGACAACCGCAAGCTGCTCACCGAGGTCGAGGAACTGGAGCACCGGGCCCGGCGCCGCGACATCCTCGTGGACGACGAGACCCTGTTCGACTTCTACGACAAGCGGGTGCCCGAACACGTCGTGTCCGGCGCCCACTTCGACTCGTGGTGGAAGCACAAGCGCCGCGAGGAGCCGGAGTTCCTCGACTTCGAGCGCGAGATGCTCATCAACGAGAAGGCGGGTGCGGTCACCAAGGACGACTATCCGGACTCGTGGCGGCAGGGCGCGCTGAAGTTCCGGGTGACGTACCAGTTCGAGCCGGGCGCGGACGCGGACGGCGTCACCGTCCACGTGCCGCTCCAGGTGCTGAACCAGGTGACGGACGAGGGCTTCGACTGGCAGATCCCGGGTCTGCGCGAGGAGGTCGTGACGGAGCTGATCCGCTCGCTGCCCAAGCCGATCCGCCGTCACTACGTGCCCGCGCCGAACTTCGCGGGTCGCTTCCTGGACTCGGTCGTGCCGGTGCAGGAGCCGCTGACCACCGCGCTCGCCCGCGAACTCCAGCGGATGGTCGGTGTCCCGGTGACGGCCGAGGACTTCGACTGGGCGAAGGTGCCCGAGCACCTCAAGATCACCTTCCGGATCGTCGACGAGCGGCGCCGCAAGCTGGCCGAGGACAAGGACCTGGAGACGCTCAGGCTCCGGCTGCGTCCCAAGGCCCGCCAGGCGCTCTCCAAGGCGGCCAAGGCGGCCACGGCGGGCCCGGACGGCTCCGGGCCTTCCCTGGAGCGCGCGGGGCTGAAGGACTGGACGATCGGCACGCTCGTGAAGGTCTTCGAGACCAAGCGGGCGGGCCAGCCGGTCAAGGCGTTCCCGGCGCTGGTGGACGAGGGCGACAGCGTCGCCGTGCGGCTCTTCGACTCGGAGGCCGAGCAGGCGCAGGCGATGTGGCGGGGCACCCGGAAGCTGATCATGCTGAACATCCCGGTGAACCCGGCGAAGTTCGCCTCGGACCGGCTGACCAACCAGCAGAAGCTGGCCCTCTCCGCGAACCCGCACGGCTCGATCCAGGCCCTGTTCGACGACTGCGCGACCGCCGCCGCCGACAAGCTGATCGCCGACCACGGCGGCCCCGCCTGGGACGAGGAGTCGTTCCGGAAGCTGTACGACAAGGTGCGCGCCGACCTGGTCGAGCTGACCGTACGGACGGTGGGCCAGGTGCAGCAGGTGCTGGCGGCCTGGCAGGCCTGCGAGCGGCGGCTGAAGGCGACGAGCAGCCCGGCGCTGCTGCCGAACCTCCAGGACGTGCGGGAGCAGCTGTCCTGGCTGGTGCCGGCCGGCTTCGTCACGCGTACCGGCCTGAAGCGGCTGCCGGACCTGATGCGCTACCTGGTGGCGGTGGACCGGCGGCTGCAGCAGATGCCGACGGGCGTGCAGCGGGACACCACCCGCATGGAGAAGGTGCACGAGATGCTGGACGAGTACGCGTGGCTGCTCGAACAGCTCCCGAAGGGCCGTCCGGTGCCGTCCTCGGTCACGGACATCCGCTGGATGGTGGAGGAGCTGCGCGTCAGCTACTTCGCGCACGCGCTGGGCACGGCGTACCCGGTCTCGGACAAGCGGATCGTGAAGGCGATCGACGCGGCCGTGCCCCAGCCGGCCCGGTAGGGCGTCCAGCACCGGCCCGGCAGAGCGCCTCCGGCGGGCCGGTGCGCGGAGCCTGTCCGGGCCCGCCGGAGGGCCCGCCGGACCCGGTTCGACCAGACCGCTGACCTGCTGTACAGTTTTCCTCGCAGCCACGCTTCAGAGGCTGCGAAGGTCCTGTGGAGCAGTTGGTTAGCTCGCCACCCTGTCAAGGTGGAGGTCGCGGGTTCAAGTCCCGTCAGGATCGCCGCGAAGAAGGCCCGCACCGTTCGGTGCGGGCCTTCTTGCGTTCCCTCGAACGAGGGACGAAGGTCCCACCAACGGGTGACCAACGGCGGGTTGGTGAACTCTCGGGGGGTGGAAGGCTGTTCGGGGGCAAGGGTTCCGCGATGTGACGGGAGTCACTGAATCGGTTTCAGGAACTGTCTCACTTACACCCTTCCTACATGGCCCCGATTTAATATGTGCAATTGCACCAGGTCTACGCGGGTCCGCCGCCCGCCCACTGCCCGCCCGCCGCCCGCCCGCAGCCGACAGGCAGTTGCCCCGCAGCCGGCCCCCGGCAGGCACACCCACAGGGGCTCACAGGCACCCGCGGACACCCGCGGACACCCGCAGACACCCGCAGACACAAAAAGATCGCGCTGGACCCGGCGGAGTCCAGCGCGATCGAAGACGGGGAACCTGTTGGGGCAGGTCACGCGTCGGCAGAGCTTTGGGGTGGGGCGAACCGGGTTGGGGGACCCGGAAAGTGCCCGGTGTTACGGGGTGTCGCGTGCGTCGCGGGCGCCTCAGGCCTCGCTGCGCTGCTGGGGAATGCCCGCCAGCAGAGCGCGGACCTCGGCCTCGCGGTACCGGCGGTGTCCACCCAGGGTGCGGATGGACGTGAGCTTGCCGGCCTTGGCCCAACGGGTCACCGTCTTCGGGTCCACGCGGAACATCGTGGCAACCTCGGCAGGGGTCAGCAGCGGCTCGGCATCAGGGGTGCGAGCGGTCATGAGCGGCCTCCTCGGGAGAACCGAACCTTCTCGGTTCTTTCCTCTAAATTCTGCACCTTGACCCGCCTTGCCCGAAATGGCAGAAGCGGGTCGAGTCGGTTATAGGACGAACGGCTTGTCCTCGGCACTACAACTACACCATCCGTCCAGCCACGTCGGCCAAACCGATGGAATTGCCCTCGCAGGTGTTCATCAGCGGCGGAAGTCGATGGACCATGCCATAACGGACAGTCACGCCACTGTGACGATCAGTCACAGAGCGATCAGGAGTCCTCAGACCCCCCATAGAGTGCAATGTCGAGCTTTCCGTCCTTACTTGGACGGAAGGAACCCTCCCCGGACTCCTTGTCCTATTTTGGCACGAGGGTAGGTGATGGGCGCAAGGGTGCCTTTAGTGCTGTCCGTCACGCTTGAGCCAAAGGCCCGGATCGGGACCTACGTCCTGCCCCACCCGCCCCAAGGGCCCCACAGGAGCACACCAAAGACCCGGTCCGGTGTCCAGTAATGAAGATCATCTATTTCGCCGTCAGTTGGCGAACTGCAGGTCCCGGATCGCCCGCCACCGCTCCGCGAGCCGCCCGTAGGCCTCCTCCGCGCCCGCGCCGTCGCCGTCCCGCAACGCCGCGATGCCCGCGGCCACGTCCGCCGCCGACCGGTCCGCCGCCAGCGCCTCCGCGCCCACCGCGTGCACCAGACCGCCGTAGTCCAGCTCCACCAGCGCCCGCGGATGGAACTCCTCCAGCCAGCGCCCCACCCCGACCAGGCTCTCGGTCATCGGGCCCTCCGCGATCGCGCCCCGCAGCGCCTTCAGCGCCCGCGCCAGCCGCCGCCGCGCCTGCGCCATCGGCGTCCGGTAGCGCAGGACCGGCGCCTCGCCCGCCGCCCGGTCCCCCGGCGCGTACTCCCGCTCCTCGTCCGAGAACACCGCGAACCAGCTCAACGGCACCCGCCACACCGCGCCCCGGATCCACGGCCGCGCGTCCGGGTTCCGCTCCAGCCACCGCTCGTGGTCCGCCGCCGCCTGGGCCCGCACCACCGGCGGCAGCATCGCGTCCAGGACCGGAGCGGGCAGCGTCCCGCCCGTCAGCTCCCCCATCGCCAGCCAGGCCCGCAGCCGGGTCCGCCACGGACAGACCAGGACCGTCCCGTCCACCGTCGTCACGAACGCGTCCGCGCTCTCGTGCACGGGCACCGGTACCGGCGGCACCGGCACCAAGTCCGCCAGCGCCCGCCGCAGTTCGTCCTGCGCGCCCGGGAGGTCCGCACGGCGCGCGTAGCGGGCCCAGTGGCCCCGCTCCGGCTCGGGGAACGCGACCAGCGGCTCGTACACCCGCAGGTACGCGGCATAGGGCACGAGCACCGAGGAGGGGACCGACATGTCGCAAATCCTTCCACGGCCGTACTCCGCGAGAGGGTGATCCTCGGCACTGCTTCCCTGCTACGGCCAGGTAGGACTTACCCTGCTCCCGACCTGGTCCCACCCCCACCCGCAGGGGGGACCTTCCGCCGCTTCGTTTTGGGAGTCACCACCGTGACCGATGTGACCGGCGTTCCTGATGTACTGCACACCCTGTTCCACTCGGAACAGGGCGGCCACGAGCAGATCGTGCTGTGCCAGGACCGCGCCACCGGCCTCAAGGCCGTCATCGCCCTTCACAACACCGCCCTGGGCCCGGCCCTCGGCGGCACCCGCTTCTACCCGTACGCCACCGAGGCCGAGGCGATCGCCGACGCGCTGAACCTCTCCCGCGGCATGTCGTACAAGAACGCCATGGCCGGCCTCGACCACGGCGGCGGCAAGGCCGTCATCATCGGCGACCCCGAGAAGATCAAGACCGAGGAGCTGCTCCTCGCCTACGGCCGCTTCGTGGCCTCCCTCGGCGGTCGCTACGTCACCGCCTGCGACGTCGGCACCTACGTCGCCGACATGGACGTCGTCGCCCGGACCAACCAGTGGACCACCGGCCGCTCGCCCGAGAACGGCGGCGCCGGCGACTCCTCCGTCCTCACCGCCTTCGGCGTCTTCCAGGGCATGCGCGCCTCCGCGCAGCACCTGTGGGGCGACCCGACGCTGCGCGGCCGCAAGGTCGGCGTCGCCGGCGTCGGCAAGGTCGGCCACTACCTGGTCGAGCACCTGATCTCCGACGGCGCCGAGGTCGTCGTCACCGACGTCCGCGAGGAGTCGGTGCGCCGGATCACCGAGAAGTTCCCGCAGGTCACCGTCGCCGCGGACACCGACGCCCTGATCCGCACCGAGGGCCTGGACGTCTACGCCCCGTGCGCCCTGGGCGGCGCGCTGAGCGAGCAGACCGTGCCGTTCCTCACCGCGGCCGTCGTCTGCGGCGCGGCCAACAACCAGCTGGCCCACCCCGGCATCGAGAAGGACCTCGTGGAGCGCGGCATCCTGTACGCGCCCGATTACGTGGTCAACGCCGGCGGGGTGATCCAGGTCGCCGACGAGCTCCACGGCTTCGACTTCGACCGCTGCAAGGCCAAGGCGACGAAGATCTTCGACACCACCCTCGAGATCTTCGCACGTGCGAAGGCCGACGGCATTCCGCCGGCCGCGGCGGCCGACCGGATCGCCGAGCAGCGCATGGCCGAGGCACGTCGGGCCTGAATCCGGTGGGGCGGCCCGCCGGTCGGCGAGCGATTCGCGAGACTTCGCTCACGCCGATCGGCGGGTCGGACCGCAAGAAGAGGTTAAAATCGCGACTGACCAGCGAGGACAGGGCACCTCGATGGTTCTGTACCGGGGTATGTGATGCGCGCGGCGTACCGTAGACCGACGGAAACAGGTACCGTTGAAGCCCTACGGACCGGTCTCTCTCCGAGAGTCCGTTCCGGATCATGAACGCGTGTCAAGACTCTGGGGCCAGAGAGCTCCGTCACCGAGGGGGTCGAGCCATGGGGCGCGGCCGGGCAAAGGCCAAGCAGACCAAGGTCGCCCGCCAGCTGAAGTACAGCAGCGGCGGGACTGACCTTGCGCGTCTGGCCAGCGAGCTGGGCGCATCGACTTCGAGCCAGCCGCCGAATGGCGAGCCGTTCGAGGACGACGACGAGGAAGACGACCCGTACGCGCAGTACGCGGATCTCTACAACACCGACGACGAGGACGAGGACGACGAGTCCGGTCCGGCGTCCTCTCGGCGTCGCGCTTGACCTTCTGAACATCGAAACCCGGTCCGGGGTACCCGGACCGGGTTTCTGCGCTGTCCCGGCCCGCCCAGAGCCCTCACGACGGCTCACCGGCCGCCCCCGACGAGCGCCTTCGGCGGAAACGACGAAGGAGCACCCCGGACGGGGGCGCTCCTTCGTGGGTTCAGCCGGTTTACCGGGTGGCGTAGTCGCCGATCAGCTCCGCGCCGGTCGTCCGCTCGCCGCGCTCGGTGATCTCGCCGGCGACCCAGGACTCGACACCGCGGTCGGCGAGCGTCGCCAGGGCCACGTCCACCGAGTCGGCGGGCACCACGGCCATCATGCCGACGCCCATGTTCAGGGTCTTCTCCAGCTCCAGGCGCTCCACCCGGCCCGCCTTGCCGACGAGGTCGAAGACCGCGCCGGGCGCCCACGTCGACCGGTCGACGACGGCGTGCAGGCCGTCCGGGATCACCCGGGCGAGGTTGGCGGCGAGGCCGCCGCCGGTGATGTGGCTGAAGGCGTGCACGTCGGTGGTCCGGGTGAGCGCCAGGCAGTCCAGCGAGTAGATCTTGGTGGGCTCCAGGAGCTCCTCGCCCAGCGTCCGGCCGAACTCCTCGACCTGCTGGTCGAGGTTCATGCCGGCCCGGTCGAAGAGCACGTGCCGGACGAGCGAGTACCCGTTGGAGTGAAGACCCGAGGACGCCATGGCGATCACGGCGTCACCCGTACGGATGCGATCCGCGCCGAGCAGCCGGTCGTGCTCCACGACGCCGGTGCCCGCGCCGGCGACGTCGAAGTCGTCCGGGCCGAGCAGGCCCGGGTGCTCCGCGGTCTCGCCGCCGACGAGGGCGCAGCCGGCCAGGACGCAGCCCTCGGCGATGCCCTTGACGATGGCGGCGACCCGCTCGGGGTGGACCTTGCCGACGCAGATGTAGTCGGTCATGAAGAGCGGCTCGGCGCCGCAGACGACGATGTCGTCCATGACCATGGCGACCAGGTCGTGGCCGATGGTGTCGTACACGCCCATCTGGCGGGCGATGTCGACCTTCGTGCCGACGCCGTCGGTGGCCGAGGCGAGCAGCGGGCGCTCGTAGCGCTTGAGGGCGGAGGCGTCGAAGAGGCCGGCGAAGCCGCCGAGGCCGCCGAGGACCTCGGGGCGCCGCGTCTTCTTCACCCACTCCTTCATGAGCTCGACGGCGCGGTCGCCCGCTTCGATGTCGACGCCCGCAGAGGCGTAGCTGGCGCCGCCTGCGGCACTCACGGTCTGAGACATGGGGTTCAGAGCTTTCGTGTCGTTTACTGCGTCACTGCGGGGGTGCAGCGTGGTCTCACGGGCGGCGCAGGGCGTCGGCGGCCGCGGTGGCGGCGGGGCCGGCGGCCAGCTCCGTCTCCAGGAGCTGCTTGCCGAGCAGCTCCGGGTCCGGAAGCTCCATCGGGTACTCGCCGTCAAAGCAGGCGCGGCACAGGTTGGGCTTCTGGATGGTGGTCGCCTCGATCATCCCGTCGAGCGAGATGTACGAGAGCGAGTCCGCACCGAGCGACTTGCCGATCTCCTCGACCGACATGCCGTTGGCGATCAGCTCCGCGCGGGTGGCGAAGTCGATGCCGAAGAAGCAGGGCCACTTCACCGGCGGGGACGAGATCCTGATGTGGACCTCGGCGGCGCCGGCCTCGCGGAGCATCCGGACCAGTGCGCGCTGGGTGTTGCCGCGGACGATCGAGTCGTCGACGACCACCAGGCGCTTGCCCTTGATGACTTCCTTGAGCGGGTTCAGCTTCAGCCGGATGCCCAGCTGGCGGATGGTCTGCGAGGGCTGGATGAAGGTCCGGCCGACGTAGGCGTTCTTGACCAGGCCGGCGCCGAACGGGATGCCGGAGGCCTCCGCGTAGCCGATCGCGGCCGGGGTGCCGGACTCCGGGGTCGCTATCACCAGGTCGGCCTCGACCGGGGCCTCCTTGGCGAGCCGGCGGCCCATCTCCACGCGGGAGAGGTACACGTTCCGGCCGGCGATGTCGGTGTCCGGGCGGGCCAGGTACACGTACTCGAAGACACAGCCCTTGGGCTTCGCTTCCGCGAATCGAGAGGTGCGGATGCCGTTCTCGTCGATGGCGATCAGCTCGCCCGGCTCGACCTCGCGGACGAAGGTCGCACCGCAGATGTCGAGGGCGGCGCTCTCGGAGGCGACGACCCAGCCGCGCTCGAGACGGCCGAGCACCAGCGGGCGGATGCCCTGCGGGTCACGGGCCGCGTAGAGGGTGTGCTCGTTCATGAAGACGAGCGAGAAGGCGCCCTTGACGTCCGGCAGGACCTTGGCGGCCGCCTGCTCGATCGTGAGCGGCGTGCCGTCCTCGGTCACCTGGCCCGCGAGCAGCGCGGTGACCAGGTCGGTGTCGTTGGTGGCCGCGACCCGGCTGGTGCGGCCCTCCTTCTTCGGGAGGTCGGCGACCATCTCGGCGAGCTGGGCCGTGTTCACCAGGTTGCCGTTGTGGCCGAGCGCGATGGAGCCGTGGGCGGTCGCCCGGAACGTCGGCTGCGCGTTCTCCCACACGGACGCGCCAGTGGTCGAATAGCGGGCGTGACCGACCGCGATGTGACCCTGGAGGGAACCGAGAGAAGTTTCGTCGAAGACCTGGGACACGAGGCCCATGTCCTTGAAGACGAGGATCTGGGAGCCGTTGCTTACCGCGATTCCCGCGGATTCCTGGCCCCGATGCTGGAGGGCGTAGAGCCCGAAGTACGTGAGCTTTGCGACCTCTTCACCCGGAGCCCAGACACCGAAGACGCCACAAGCGTCCTGGGGGCCTTTCTCACCGGGGAGCAGATCGTGATTGAGTCGACCGTCTCCGCGTGGCACGCCACCGAGTGTAGGCGAGATCGACCACCGGTCCGAATTCGCACGGAGGCGTGATACGGGGCTGTACGATCACACAATCTGATCGTCTGTGGCTTGTCGGAGCCCACAAAGCAGGCGGGGTAAGGGATACCGCCCGGTCGGGTGATCCGAGCGGACGCTCGTACGGCGAGGGCGGGCCGACCGGGATGTGACGGAGGTCGCAGACCTACGGCCTCCCGGCACCCGCTCGGGCCCCGCCTGACCTGCCTCCGCCCCTGGTCGGCGCGGCCCCCTGCTCCTTCCCGGCCTGACGCCGACCCGGCTTGGGCCTGCCCCTCGGCCTATTCCTCGGCCTGGTGCCGACGCGGCGTCGGCCCGCACCTCGACCGGCCCCTCCGCCTATGCCTCGGCCTGCCCCTCGGCCGGACCCTCCGCCTATCCCTCGGCCTTCGCCGGCGCCGGTTCCGCGCGGGCCGTGAAGCCCTGGCCGTCCCCGTCGGTGATCGTCAGGGTGCGGTGGTCGAGCTCGTAGGTCAGCGGGCCGTCGAGGGCGTCGTACAGCTTGGTCTCCAGGTCCATCTCCGGGCCCGTGCAGATCATCCGGGTCGTCCCGATCGCGCCCAGCGTGATGGTCTTCCCCGAGATCTCCGCCGGGGCGGTGATCCGGTTGCAGCCGAGGCTGCCGGTGAGCCGGCCGTCCTTCCCGAACGTGAGCTTCGCCTTGCCCTCGGAACCCGCCGGGAGCGAGGCCGCGGTCCCTCCGTCGAGCAGGGCGTCCACCGTCCAGGCCGTGCCGACCAGCGGGGCGGCCGACTCGGCGGTCAGCTCCAGGCTCCGGCGGCCGTCGGGCGAGGTCAGCGTGAGTCCCTTCGCCACGGCCTTGCCCTTGAGCTCGCCGCTGAAGGCCTGCAGCAGGGTCCGCTCGAAGCGCTCGCGGTCGCCGGGACAGCCGATCGAGGTGACCTCGTGGGTGGAGACGGTGAGGGTGTCGCCCTTCACGGCGACGTCGGCGCCGAAGCCGTTGCAGCCGCTGTGGCCCTGGGCGCGGCCGTTCCCCTCGATCTCCAGGCGCGCGCCGGGCGGGGCCACGGACCGGGTGCCGTCGACGGTGACCGCGGCGATGGTCCAGTTGCTGTCGGCGACGGGGAGATCGGGGGCGCCCGGGGCGGCACCCGCCCCTGACCCGGTGCCGCCCTCCGCGCCGCACGCGGCGAGAAGGGCGACAAGAGCGGTGACGGCGGTGGTGGCGGCGAGTGCGCGCGACGTCTGCAGCATGCCGATGGGACGGGCGCCCGGTCGGGACGGTTCCGCCGGACGAGGGCCGCCTCACCCGGCCGTGGCAGCGCCACCGGCCGCGGCGGCGCCACCCGGCCGCGGCCGGTGCGCCGTCGCCCGGCCCCGGCAACCCTGGCGGCCCCGGCGACCCTGGCGGCCCCGGCGGCCCCGGCGACCCCGGCCCCGGCGGCCCTGACCGCGCCGCCGCCAAGCCGTCCGGCCGTCCGGCCGTCCGGCCGTCAAACCGCCAAGCCGTCAGGCCATCAGCGGCAGCAGCGCGGACAGGTCGGCCCGTTCCCCGCTCGCGCTGACCCGGGCCGCGTCCCGCTCCGTCGCCCAGTCGGTCCGGCCGGTCGCGAGCCGGATCCAGGTCAGCGGGTCCGTCTCGACCACGTTCGGCGGGGTGCCGCGGGTGTGCCGCGGGCCCTCGACGCACTGCACGACCGCGAACGGCGGCACCCGCATCTCCACCGCCCCGCCCGGCGCCTTCTCGGCGAGGGCGTCGGCGAGCAGCCGGGTGCAGGCGGCGAGCGCCTGCCGGTCCAGGGGCACGTCCAGCCCCGCGGCCCTGTTCAGGTCGTCGGTGTGGACGACGAGTTCGACGGTACGGGTGACCAGGAAGTCACCGAGGCGCATGGGGCCGATCCACAGGTCGAGCACCCGGTCGTCGTCGTGCGCGGCGAGCGCCTCCGCGAGCCGGCGGCCGGCCCGCTCGTACAGCTCGGGCAGCGGCGCTCCTCCGAGCGTCTCGCGCGCCGCGTCGGCGATCCGCCCGGACAGTTCGACGGTGGTGAAGGGCCACTGGTGCGGAAGGAGCGCGCCCTTGGCGGGGAGCTGAGCGGCCGGCGGGCGGTCGAGCGAGCCGGCCAGCGAGTCCGCGATCCACGCGACGTGCGCGGCGAGGTCGGACACCGTCCACGCGCCCAGGCCCGTCGGCCGGTCGAGCCGGTCGGGCGCGAGCCCGGTCACGGCGTCGGCGACGTGCCCGAACTGGGCGAGCACGGCGGCCCGGACCTTGGCGGAGTCGTACCGGCGGGTGCGCTTCTTGGCAGGTGGCATGGGCAGAGGCTAGCCCCGAGACTTGAGGGAGGGGGACGTCCGCTCACGAAAGGCAGTGGCGGGGCCATGACCCATCACGAGCACCCCGATGCGGCTCTGGCGCGCAGGGGCTACGAAGCGTTCAGCAGCGGCGACATGGAGACGCTGGCCTCCCTCCTGACCGGCGACTGCGCCCATCACTCGCCCGGCGAGAGCCAGATGTCCGGGCACTTCAAGGGCCGGGACAACGTCCTCGCCCACTACGGCAAGCTCATGGAACTGACCGACGGCACCTTCCGCGTCGAGCTGAAGGGAGTCTACCCGGACGGCAGGGGCCACGTCATGTGCGTCCACAAGTGGCACGCCGACCGGGGCGACCGGGGCATCGAGATGGAGGGCGGCCTCTTCCTCACGATCATCGGCGAGAAGGTCTCCGACCTCGACGAGTGCGTGGCCGACATCGCCGAGTCGGACGCCTTCTGGGGCCAGGCCGAGTAACCGGCCGTGAGCCCGCGGCAGGCCCGGTTGCCGGCAGACCGGGCGTCAGGGGCAGGCCCGGTGGCCAAGGGCAGACCCGGCGTCAGGGACAGGCCCGGCGTCAGGGACAGGCCCGGTGGCCGGGGCCACGGCGCGGGCCCCGCCGTCAGGCGGTCGTCAGGCGGCCGTAAGGCGGCGCTTCGACCGCCGGGCCGCCGTCACGTCGTCACGCCGTCAGGCCGTCAGGCCGTCAGGCCGTCAGGCCGTCAGGCCGTCAGGCCGTCAGGCCGTCAGGCCGTCAGGCCGTCAGGCCGTCAGGCCGTCAGGCCGTCAGGCCGTCAGGCGGGCGCTTCGGCCGCCGGCAGTCGTGGCGACCCCCTCCGCGCCCGGCAACGGCACCTCGAACGTCTCCCCGTTCCTCGGCACGCCCACCCCGCTCCAGGTGAACGGGACGCCGAGAGCCGTGTCCGCGTCCGGGCCGTCCATCAGCTGGAAGTGGACGTGCGGCTCGGAGGAGCTGCCGGAGTTGCCGCAGTCGGCCAGCACCTGCCCGGCGGTGACCCGGTCGCCCGGGCGCACGGTCAGCGAGCCCCGCCGGAGGTGGCCGTACATCGCGTACGTCCCGTCGCCGAGGTCCAGGACCAGGTGGTTGCCGGTCACGAGGCGGGCGCCGAAGAGGGCGCGTACGCCCGACTCGACGAACAGCATGTACAGCACGGCAGGCAGCGAGGTGCGGCTGAGGTGGTCGCGCAGGCCGTCCTCGGCGCTCGTCACCGTGCCGGCCGCGACCGCGCGCACCGGCGCCCCGAACGCGGGGAAGGCGGTGCCGCGCCGCACGAGCGGCCAGATCAGGGCCGGCGCGGGGCGCGGCCGCTCGTCGGACTCGGCGGTGATGTCGATCGCGTGGGTCTGCGCGTACTGGTGGGTGCCGTGGCTGGGGACGCGGTCGGCGGGGCTGTTCAGCGCCGACCAGCGGCCGGTGACCGGGGGCAGCACCTCGACCGGTGCCCGCTCGGGCAGGGCCCGGATCTGCTTGCGCCTGGTCAGGCCGAGGCCGAGGCCGAGGACGCCGGCGGCCGCGGCGGGCAGCCAGCCGACCACGTACGGGTACGGCAGGTCGACGGCGAACGAGACGAGCGTCTGGACGAGGAACAGCAGCCAGAGCGCGCGGTGTACGAGCCCCGCGATCCGGCGTACGCGCCTCGGACTCCTTCGTACGGACATGAACGTTTCCCCCTGGTCGGTCATGCGCTCGGTGCCCGCCCCGGGCGCGTGGTCGGCATCGCCCGGGACGTGCGCGGGCGTCACGTCGGCACGTCGGCACGTCGGCACGTCGGAGTCGTGACGACGTGGGCCGGTGTCGTGTCAGGGACGGGCGCCGGTGAGGAGAACGAGCAGCGGGACGACCCGCCCCCCGGGGACCTCGTGGCGGCCGCGTCCGGTGGTGTGGAGCCAGCCCGCGGCGGTGAGCTGCCGCAGGTGGTGGTAGATCTGGCCGGTCGTGCCGATCTCCTCCAGGTCCGCCAGCTCGGCGGCCGTGCGCCGGCCGCCCAGGATCTCGCGCAGCAGCCGGAGCCGTACCGGATGACCGAGCGCGGCGAACGCATCGGCGGCCTCGGACCAGTCCCGGTCCAGCAGGTCCTCGGCGAGGCCACCGGACTGCCACTCGTACCGCTCGCCCGTCGGCAGCCGGACCGCACCGGCGTACAGCACGCCGCCGTCGTCCGCCGCCACCTCGGCGAGCTGCGCCTTCAGGCCGTCGAGTGCCCAGAAGTCCCCGTCGGCCGGGGTGTGTTCCGGACGGCCGGTGCTCTCCAGTGCCGCCATACGCCGCTCGAGTGCGGCGACGCGCTCTTCGATCTCCACGAATACGAGATTACGTAATCACGTAGCAGCGTGCAACATCGAGGCCGCAGCGCCCAGCACCGTGCCCGGCGACGGCCCCCCGCGCCAGGAAGGCCGCACGGATCCCGCCCGCGGGGAACGCGAAGGGGCCCCCGCCTTCCGGCAGGGGCCCCTTCTGTAGCGCGTGACGTCAGGCCAGGAGGCCCGGGATCGTCGCCTCGTGCGCGGCGCGCAGCTCCTCCAGGGAGGCGCTGAACTCGCCCTGCACCTCGACCGCGTCGCCGTCGACGACACCGATCCGGGTGGCCGGCAGACCTCGCGCACCGCACATGTCGGTGAAGCGGAGCTCCTCGCTGCGCGGGACGGCGACGACCGCACGGCCGGCCGACTCGCTGAAGAGGAAGGTGAACGCGTCCAGGCCGTCCGGGACGACCAGACGCGCGCCGTTGCCGCCGCGCAGGCAGGACTCGACGACCGCCTGGACGAGTCCGCCGTCGGACAGGTCGTGGGCCGCGTCGATCATGCCGTCACGGGAGGCCGAGATCAGGATCTCGCCGAGCAGCTTCTCCCGGTCGAGGTCCACGGCCGGCGGCATGCCGCCGAGGTGCTGGTGGATCACCTCGGACCAGGCCGAACCGCCGAACTCCTCCTTGGTGTCGCCGAGCAGGTAGAGGAGCTGGCCCTCTTCCGCGAAGGCGATCGGGGTGCGGCGGTCGACGTCGTCGATCACACCGAGGACGGCCACGACGGGCGTCGGGTGGATCGCGACCTCACCGGTCTGGTTGTACAGCGACACGTTGCCGCCGGTGACCGGGGTCCCCAGCTGGAGGCAGCCGTCCGCGAGACCACGGGTGGCCTCGGCGAACTGCCACATCACGGCCGGGTCCTCGGGCGAACCGAAGTTCAGGCAGTCCGAGATCGCCAGCGGCTTGGCGCCGGAGGCGGCGACGTTGCGGTACGCCTCCGCCAGCGCGAGCTGCGCGCCCGTGTACGGGTCGAGCTTGGCGTACCGGCCGTTGCCGTCGGTCGCCATGGCCACGCCGAGGTTGGTCTCCTCGTCGATCCGGACCATGCCGGCGTCCTCGGGCTGCGCGAGGACCGTGTTGCCCTGCACGAAGCGGTCGTACTGGTCCGTGATCCACGCCTTGGAGGCCTGGTTCGGGGAGCCGACCAGCTTCAGGACCTGGTCCTTCAGCTCGGCGCCGCCCTGCGGGCGGGGCAGCTTGCCGGCGTCGTCGGCCTGCAGGGCGTCCTGCCACTCCGGGCGGGCGAACGGCCGGTGGTAGACCGGGCCCTCGTGGGCGACGGTGCGCGGCGGGACGTCGACGATCTGCTCGCCGTGCCAGAAGATCTCCAGACGCTCGCCGTCCGTCACCTCACCGATGACGACCGCGATGACGTCCCACTTCTCGCAGATCTCGAGGAAGCGGTCGACGTGCTGCGGCTCGACGATCGCGCACATGCGCTCCTGCGACTCGCTCATGAGGATCTCCTCGGGCGAGAGCGTCGCGTCGCGCAGGTGCACCTTCTCCAGGTCGACCCGCATGCCGCCGGTGCCGGCGGAGGCCAGCTCGGAGGTGGCGCAGGACAGGCCGGCACCGCCGAGGTCCTGGATTCCCGCGACCAGCTTCTCCTGGAAGATCTCCAGGGTGCACTCGATGAGGAGCTTCTCCTGGAACGGGTCGCCGACCTGGACGGCGGGGCGCTTGGTCGGCTTCGTGTCGTCGAAGGTCTCGGACGCGAGGACCGAGACGCCGCCGATGCCGTCGCCGCCGGTGCGGGCGCCGTAGAGGATGACCTTGTTGCCGGGGCCGGAGGCCTTGGCGAGGTGGATGTCCTCGTGCTTCATGACGCCGATGCAGCCGGCGTTGACCAGCGGGTTGCCCTGGTAGCAGGAGTCGAAGACGACCTCGCCGCCGATGTTGGGCAGGCCCAGGCAGTTGCCGTAGCCGCCGATGCCGGCGACGACACCGGGCAGCACGCGCTTGGTGTCGGGGTGGTCGGCGGCGCCGAAGCGCAGCGGGTCGACCACGGCGACCGGGCGGGCACCCATGGCGAGGATGTCGCGGACGATGCCGCCGACGCCGGTGGCCGCGCCCTGGTAGGGCTCGATGTAGCTCGGGTGGTTGTGCGACTCGACCTTGAAGGTGACCGCGTAACCCTGGCCGACGTCGACGACGCCCGCGTTCTCGCCGATGCCGACGAGCATGGCGTCGTTCTCGGGGGTCTTCTCGCCGAACTGCTTCAGGTGGACCTTGCTGCTCTTGTACGAGCAGTGCTCGGACCACATGACGGAGTACATGGCGAGCTCGGCGCCGGTGGGCCGGCGGCCGAGGATCTCGCGGATGCGCGCGTACTCGTCCTCCTTGAGGCCGAGCTCCTTCCAGGGCTGCTCGCTGTCCGGCGTCTCGCTCGCGTGCTTGACGGTGTCGAAAGCTCGGGGGTACGGGGGTCGCCCCCCGGAAGAAGGCAGCATCAGGCGTTGACCAGCTTCTTGAGGATCGAGGTGAAGAAACCGAGACCGTCCGTCTTGCCGGTGCCGATCAGCGGCTCGACGGCGTGCTCGGGGTGCGGCATGAGGCCGACCACGTTGCCCGCGGCGTTGGTGATGCCCGCGATGTCGCGCAGCGAGCCGTTGGGGTTGACGTCCAGGTAGCGGAAGGCCACCCGCCCCTCGGCCTCCAGCTCGTCGAGCGTGCGCTCGTCGGCGACGTACCGGCCGTCCATGTTCTTGAGCGGGACCTCGATCTCCTGGCCCCGGGTGTAGTCCGAGGTCCAGGCGGTCTCCGCGTTCTCCACCCGCAGCTTCTGGTCGCGGCAGATGAAGTGGAGGTGGTTGTTGCGCAGCATGGCGCCCGGCAGCAGGTGGGCCTCGGTGAGGATCTGGAAGCCGTTGCAGATGCCGAGGACGGGCATGCCCGCCTTCGCCTGCTCGATGATCGTCTCCATCACCGGCGAGAAGCGGGAGATGGCTCCGGCCCGCAGGTAGTCGCCGTACGAGAAGCCGCCCGCGAGGACCACGGCGTCGACCTGCTTGAGGTCCTTGTCGCGGTGCCACAGCGAGACGGGCTCGGCGCCCGCCAGACGGGCGGCGCGCAGCGCGTCCCGGTCGTCGAGCGTTCCGGGGAACGTGACGACGCCGATGCGTGCGGTCACGACGAGGCCCCGGCGGTTTCCGTGGACTCGACCCTGACGGTGAAGTCCTCGATCACGGTGTTGGCAAGGAAGGTTTCGGCCATCTCGTGGATGCGGGCGAGAGCGGCGTCGTCGACCGGTCCCTCCACCTCCAGCTCGAAGCGCTTCCCCTGGCGGACGTCGGCGATCCCGTCGAATCCGAGGCGGGGCAGTGCACGCTGCACCGCCTGTCCCTGCGGGTCGAGGATCTCCGGCTTGAGCATGACGTCGACTACGACGCGTGCCACTGGCACTCCCGGTGGTGTGTTGCGTGGGCGGTTCCCTCAGCGTACCTCCCTCCAAAATCTACGCGGGTAGAGACCTGAAGGATCCTCCAAAGGGCAACGAAACGCCACTCCGGGTGAATTCCAGTGGAATACCGCCGACCTCTGCCCGTCACCCGTGACACGCGGAAACAATTGCCTGGGCTTCCCCCTGCGACACCCGTCGCTGTACAAAGGAATGCAGAGGAACGCAATATTGCCCCCGGGTGGCCGTCACATCGACATCGCAGCAGGTCAGGGCGATGTCAACCCCTCAGATGACACGGCGATCCGCAGGAAAGGACCGATATCCGTGGCTCAGCGAGTAGTGGTCACTCTCTTCGACGACATCGACGGCGGAGAAGCGGCGGAAACGGTCGCGTTCGGCCTGGACGGGAAGATGTACGAGATCGACCTGAATCCCGCCAATGCAAAGAAACTGCGCAAGGTCCTCGCCCCCTACCTGGCCGCGGGGCGGAAGGTGAGTGCGGCAGGTCACAGAAAGTCGGGCAAGCCGGGCGACGGCGGCTACAGGCACACCACCCTCGAGCCGGATCCCGCCGCGGTCCGCGCCTGGGCCCAGTCCAACAAGCTGGACGTGCCGGCCAGGGGCCGCATCCCGAAGCGGGTCTACGAGGCCTTCCGGGCGGCGAGCTGAACGGACCGGAGCGGAGCGGGGAGCCGTCGGCGGGGACGCGGGCCGAGTCGCGGGCGGAACTGCGGACCGAGCCGCGCTCCCGGCCGCCGGCCCCGCGATCCGGAACCGGATTTGCGTTGCACCCCCCATGATCCGCTAGAGTCTGGATCACGCCGAGGGGCGAGGCCGCGCAGCCGAGTCCCACGCAGCGTGCGGGTGTAGTTCAGTAGCAGAACAGCCCCCTTCCAGGGGGAAGGCGCAGTGTGCGATCCCTGTCACCCGCTCTGCACCACGGATACCGGTTACCGACCACTCCGGTCGATCAGGTAAAGTGGTGCTCGCACCGCCCGGTGAAAGCCGGTCGGAGGCATGCGGACGTGGCTCAGTTGGTAGAGCATCACCTTGCCAAGGTGAGGGTCGCGAGTTCGAATCTCGTCGTCCGCTCAGGGAGCGAAGGCCCCGGTTCTCAGGAACCGGGGCCTTCGTCGTGCAGCCGCGCCTCTGCTTCCGTCGTACGTCTGCTTACGTCGTACGTCTGCTTCCGCTTCCGCTTCTGCTTCTGCTTCTGCTTCTGCTTCTGCTTCTGCTTCTGCCTCCTTCGTACGTCTGCTTCCGCGCACCCGCACTTCCGCATCCGCGCTGCCGCGCATCCGCACTTCCGCCTCCACGCATCCGCCTCCGCGCATCCGCTTCCCTGCGTTCGCTCCCCTTCTCCGCGGGATGTGGTGACGCCCACAGGTCGCGGGCCGGGAAACCCTGCCCTTCGCCGCCGCGATCCTGTGTATAGTTAGCAGCGCGCTACGGCGCATGCGGACGTGGCTCAGTTGGTAGAGCATCACCTTGCCAAGGTGAGGGTCGCGAGTTCGAATCTCGTCGTCCGCTCCATGAGAAAGCCCCCGGTCGATCCGACCGGGGGTTTTCCCGTTCCTCAGGACCAGCGGTTGCCGGTGAGGAGCTCGTACGCCTCCACGTACTTCGCGCGCGTCCGCTCCACGACCTCCTGCGGCAGCGCCGGCGGCGGCTGCTCGCTCTTGCGGTCCCAGCCGGAGGCCGGCGAGGTCAGCCAGTCGCGCACGAACTGCTTGTCGTACGAGGGCTGCGCGCGGCCCGGCTGCCACTGGTCGGCCGGCCAGAAGCGGGAGGAGTCCGGGGTGAGGACCTCGTCGGCGAGGACCAGACGGTCGCCCTCCTCCGTGGACTCGAAGCCGAACTCGAACTTCGTGTCCGCCAGGATGATCCCGCGCTCGCGGGCGATGTCCCGGGCCCGGCCGTAGACGGCGAGGGTCGTCTGGCGCAGCAGGGCGGCCGTCTCCGCGCCGACCTGGCGGGCCACCTCCTCGTACGAGACGTTCTCGTCGTGGTCGCCGACGGCGGCCTTCGTCGCCGGGGTGAAGATCGGCGCGGGCAGCTCGGAGCCGTCGGTGAGGCCCTCGGGCAGCGCGAGACCGCAGACGGTGCGGGACTCCTCGTACTCGACGAGGCCGGAACCGGTGAGGTAGCCGCGGGCCACGCACTCGACCGGGACCATGTTCAGGGACGCGCAGATCAGCGTGCGGCCGGCCCAGTCCGCCGGGGCGCCGGCGGGAAGCTCGGTCGACAGGACGTGGTGGGGGACCAGGTCGGCGAGCCGCTCGAACCACCACAGCGAGAGCTGGGTGAGCACCCGCCCCTTGTCGGGGATCTCGGTGGGAAGCACCCAGTCGTACGCGGACAGGCGGTCGCTCGCCACCATGACGAGGTCGCCCGCCTCGTTGCGGTACAGGTCGCGGACCTTGCCCGTGTGGAGATGGGTGAGGCCCGGGACCTGGACGGGTTCGGGCTTTTCTACGAATCCGGACACGGTTCCTCCGCGTAGGTTGATCCAGGAGCGTGCCCGATTCTCTCGCACATCCCGACGCCCCGGACCGCCGGGCCCTGTGACCCCCCGCTCAGTCCCGCTTGCAGATGCGGTCGAGCAGGTTCGCGGTGGCGCGCTGGACGCGGGCGTCCACGTGGCCGGGCCGGTCGAGCGCAGGCGACCAGGCGAACGTGCCGGACGCGAAGACCCAGGCGCCGGACGGGGCCCGGTAGAGGCTCGTCTCCTGGTGCCGCCGCACGCCCTCGCCGTCCCGGTACGGCGAGTGGGCGAGCAGGATGCGGCCCTGGTGCTCGGGCAGCGCGGTGCGCGGGAAGTAGCGGTCGGCCTCGCCCGCGACCAGGCCCGGGATCTCGTCGCCCTCGCCGGCTCCGGTGGCCTCCCAGAGCCAGTGGTCGGCGTTCCGTACGACCAGCGGGTGCGGTTCGGGCACCCGGCCCGCGTACTGGATGCCGAGCAGCTGCTGCTCGGCACGGTCGACCTCGCGCCACAGCGCGGGGCGGCCCGGGCCGCGGCGCTTGCGGCAGGTGAGGAGCCGGTCGGGAGCGCCGGACGGCGAGGGCGCCAGCTCCACCTGCCAGTACATGGTGTTCGCCGACAGGAAGACGAGCGAGGTGCCCACGTCGCGGGCCAGCTCGACGGTCCTGCGCATCGGCACCGACCAGTACTCGTCGTGGCCGGGGAAGACCAGGCCCCGGTAGCGGCTTGGGTCCACCCGGCCCGCGTGCAGGTCGCGGGTCTCCGCGTACGCCAGGTCGTAGCCGTAGCGCTCGGCCCAGCGGATGAAGTCGTACGCGTGCCCGACGTGCAGCGGCAGTCCGGCGCCCGCGTACGGGCGGTCGAAGGAGACGGTGACGGCCGCCTCCTCCTCGCCGAGCAGCCGGCCCTCCTCGTCCCACGCGTGGTAGAGGCTGGCGCCCGTGCGGCCGTCCTCGGGATAGAGGTTGTACGCCTGCCAGGTCACGTCCGGCAGCACGAGCAGCAGGTCCGCCGGGTGCCCGTCGCGCACCGTGAACGGGATGTGGGAGCGGTAGCCGTCGGCGGTGGTCAGCACGGCGACGTACGCGCCGATCGACCAGTACGACGGGATCTGCAGGCGCCAGGACTGCCACCAGTGGTGGCAGGAGACGGTCCGGTCGGCGGTCAGCGGGGCCGGCTGGACGATGCCGGAGAGCCGGGGGCTCGTGGTGATCTTGGCGGCCCCGTCGCCGCCGTAGTGCCCGATGCGGTAGACGTCGACCGAGAACTGCTGCGGCGGGTCCACGGTGATGTGGAAATCGATCGCCTCGCCCGGCGCCACCGCCCCGTCGGACGCGAAGCCCTTGATCTGGCCGCGCACGTCGTCGGCGGTGCGGGGGCCGCCGACACCGCCGCGGGCCAGGGTCTCGTCCGCGTACCACGGCACCATCTGGCCGGTGTCGTCGAAGTAGTTCTCGGAACCGCGCAGCCAGGGCAGCGGCCCCTGGCCGAAGGGATCCGAGACGGCGTGGGCGAGCGCGCCCGACTCCCACCGCCTGATCTGCTCCGCCCCCATGTCGCGCCCTCCCTCGGCTCCCCCGGTCGGCTGTTCGGCTGTTCGGCTGCTTGGTTGCTTGGCTGCTTGGTTTCGTTGCTTGGCTTGGCTGCTTCGCTTCGTTGCTTGCGCTGGGCCGACTGCTCGGGCGGTCGGGTGGTCGACCGCTCGGGTGGTCGGCTGGTCAGTGCCCCTGGTGTCTGCCTGTTGGTGGTGCCTCTGTCAGTGCCGGTCTCCAGCACATCACATAACGCACCCACTCCGTCACCGTTCGTCGTGAATTGACGAGAGTGGAAGACACCCCTCCGGAACGGCTGCCGGGACGGCCGGGAGCCGGCGGCGTCAGACGAGGCGGACGGGCTTCTCCGGCCGGACGCCGGTCTTCGTCAGCCAGGCACGCAGGGGCCGCGGGTCTCCGTCCTCGACCAGGCACAGCACGGCCGGCGTGAGGTCGGTGCTCCGCTCGCCCCGTACGAACAAAGCCGGGCCGTCCAGCCAGTCGAGGCCCGGAGCCGCGTCCGCCGAGTCGACGGCGGCGCAGCAGACCATCGCGGCGACGTGGTCGGCGAGCAGGTCGCGACCGGTGCGGGGCGGCTGGAGCGGGAACAGCGGCAGCGGCCCGTCGGGCCCCTCGGCGGTCGGCACGACCGGTCGCAGCCCCTCCTCACGGGCCGTCTGCGCGGTGAGCGCGGCGGCGAGGGCGTCGGCGGCCTCGGTGACGAGGGCGGGGGTGACGGCGGTCTCGGTGGCGGGGGCCTCGGTGGCGGGGGCCTCGGTGGCGGGGTCGGGGGTGGCGGGGGCCTCGGTAACAGGGGCCTCGGGGACGGCAGCCTCGGAGACGGCGGTCTCGGTCGCGGCAGCCTCGGTGACGGCGGTCTCGGTGCCGGCGGTCTCGGTAGCCGTGGACGGGGCCGTGCCGCTCGGGCTCGTCGTCAGGTGGGCCATGATCCGGGCCAGCGTCGGGGTGTTCCCTGCGGCGCCCGACGGCGCGGTGGGGCTCTGCGGGGTGCCCAGGCCCAGGCGGTCCAGAACCTGGTGGAGACGGGCCGCGTCGGCGCGCCATGTGCGGTCGACGACCTCCTCCGCGTACTCGCTCCACTCCACCGGGGCCCAGTCCGGGCTCGGTTCGGCCGGGACGCCGTGGAAGAGGCGGGCGGCGAGGAGCGAGGCGGCCTCGTCGACCGCGCCCGGTTCCTCCAGGAGGTCGCAGGCGGGGCGCTCGCCGAGCCGCGAGGCGAAGCTGTCGGCGAGCCGGTCGCGGCGGGACAGTTCGGTGAGGGCGGAGACCACGCCCGCGTCGAGGCGCGCGGGCCAGCGGCCCATGCGCCAGGCGGGCAGCGCGACCCGGGTGAGCAGCCGGTCCCAACCCGCGTAGGCGAGGCCGACCTGTTCCTGGGCGACGATCCGTACGCCGTAGTCCACGGCCTGGGCGCGCTCGGAGCCGGCCGCGGCGACGCCGCGCTCCATCTCGGCGGCATGGCCGCGGCAGCCCTTCAGCATGATCCCGGCCAGCCGTCCGACGCCCAGCGCGCCGAGCCTGCGGACCGGGTCGAGGCCGGGGCGCCGGGGCACGGCGACGGCCGCGTCGAGGCCGCGGACGAAGCGGCGGGCGGCGGCTATGTCGGGGTGTGCCGCCGGTCCGGTGCCCGCGACGACCGGCGCGAGGACCGCGCGCAGCTCGCCGACCCGCATCCACCAGAGGAACGGCGAGCCGATGACGAGGACGGGCGCCTCGCCGGCCGCGTGCCGGCGGTGCGCGGGATGGGAGCGGTCCTCGAGCCAGCTGTCGCAGTCGGGCGTGAGCGCTATCGCGGAGGGCTCGGGGACGCCGAGGCGGTCGGCGAGGTCGCGCACCAGCCGGTACAGATCGGGGGCCGCGCTCTCGGCGAGCTCGACCGTCGGTGTGACGGCCGGCTCCGAGCGGGCCACCACCAGTGCCACGGCCGCCGCGACGAGCAGGACGACCACGGCGAGGACGGTGATCACCCAGCGGGCGGTGTCCCAGCCGGGGCCGGTCATGTGGCCGGTGACCCCGCCCGCGTACAGGACGACGGCGACGGCGGCGGGAAGCACCGCGAGGCCGAGTGCCCTGCCGCGCACGCGGAGCACCGCGAGGGCCCGGGCGCGCGCGGCGCGCGCGCCGAGCTCGTCGCCGGCCGCTGAACCCGTACCGGTCACGCCGACATCACCCCCTCCTGCCCTGGTCGGGACTGCCCTGGTGGGGACCGACCCGGCCGGGACTTCCCCGGCCGGGACTGCCCGTGGCGGTGTTGGTCACTCCCCCACTGTGGCACCCGTCACTGACATCGCAATGTCGGTGGGCCAAGTGCCGGAACGCTTTCGCCGCACCCTAGTTGGGGCTTCGGCGGGCGTCATCCAGATGGGCGAGTCGTCACCCGATGGAATGGCTTTGGGCAATGGTGATGACGAAGGCGCGGCCGTGCGGTTCACTGCACGGCCGCGCCTCGTTCGGCCGGATGCGGCCTCGTTCAGGCCTCGTTCAAGCCTTGCTCAGGCCTTGCTCAGGCCTTGCTCGGGGCCTTGCTCAAGCGTTGGTCAGACCTCGGAGGCCTTCAGGGCGATGTCCGTACGGTGCTGCGAACCATCAAGACGGATGCGGCCGACCGCCGCGTAGGCACGCTCGCGGGCCTGGGCCAGGTCCGTTCCGGTGGCGGTGACCGAGAGGACCCGGCCGCCCGCGCTGAGGACGGCGTCGCCGTCCCGCTTCGTACCGGCGTGGAGCACGTACGCGTGCGGCGCGTCCTGCTCCGCGACCTCGGCCAGACCCTCGATCGGGTCGCCGGTGCGCGGGGTGCCCGGGTAGTTGTGGGAGGCGACGACCACGGTGACGGCCGCCTCGTCGCGCCAGGCGAGCGGGGCCTGGTCGGCGAGGGTGCCCTTGGCCGCGTTCAGCAGGACGCCGGCCAGCGGCGTCCTGAGGCGGGCCAGGACGACCTGGGTCTCCGGGTCGCCGAAGCGCGCGTTGAACTCGATGACCCGGACGCCGCGGCTGGTCAGCGCCAGACCCGCGTAGAGCAGGCCGGAGAACGGGGTGCCCCGGCGGCGCAGCTCGTCGACCGTCGGCAGGAGGACGCTCTCCAGGACCTCGTCGACCAGCTTGGGGTCGGCCCACGGCAGCGGCGAGTAGGCGCCCATGCCGCCGGTGTTCGGGCCCTCGTCGCCGTCGAGCGCGCGCTTGAAGTCCTGCGCGGGCTGCAGCGGGAGGACGGTCACGCCGTCGGTGATGGCGAAGAGGGAGACCTCGGGGCCGTCCAGGTACTCCTCGATCACGACGCGGTCGCAGGCGAGGGCGTGCGCCCGGGCCTGCTCCAGGTCGTCGGTCACCACGACGCCCTTGCCGGCCGCGAGACCGTCGTCCTTGACGACGTACGGAGCGCCGAAGGCGTCGAGCGCCTCGTCGATCTCCTCCGGGGTGGTGCAGACGTAGCTGCGGGCGGTGGGCACGCCGGCCGCGGCCATGACGTCCTTGGCGAAGGCCTTGGAGCCCTCCAGCAGGGCGGCCTCCTGGGAGGGTCCGAAGACCGGGATGCCGGCCGCGCGGACGGCGTCGGAGACGCCCGCGACGAGCGGGGCCTCCGGGCCGACGACGACGAGCTCGGCACCGAGCTCGGTCGCGAGCGCGGTGACGGCCGCGCCGTCGAGCTGGTCGACGGGGTGGAGCTCGGCGACCTCGGCGATTCCGGCGTTGCCGGGCGCACAGTGCAGAGCGGTGACGTCGGGATCGAGGGAGAGGGAGCGGCACAGGGCGTGTTCGCGGGCGCCGCCGCCGATGACGAGGACCTTCACGCCAGCCAGGGTAGCCCGCGGCCGCCCGTGATCTTTGTGCGGGCCGCTGAGCGAGACGCCCCTACTCGTTCGTGTATTCCTCCAGGACGGTGGCGCCGAGCTCGCGCACGATCAGCTCGTGCCCGGACAGCGCGGAGTCCACGAGGTCCGGGTCGTCCTCCTCCGGCACGTCGTCCTCGGGCGCGACCGGGGGCGGCGCCTGCGAGGTCTGCGGGTCGTGCGGCGTGTGCGGGCTGTGCGCCGGGGCGGGCGCCTGCTGCGCCGGCGGCTGCGGCCGTACGGGCGCGGGGGCCGGGGCGTGCGGCTGCGGCTGTACGGGGGCGGGGCCGGGG